>JASLTG010000029.1 GCA_030743005.1 Acidimicrobiales bacterium
TGACTTGGGATCTATGGGTGGAGGCGGAGCCTCTATCGGGTTTGGAGGCGTGTCGATCCTCATTGCTGCAGGCGTTGCTCTCGAAACGATGAAACAAGTAGACAGCCAGTTGCTTCAACGCAACTACGAAGGCTTTCTTAAGTAGTTGAGGCACATCTAATGACTCGACTTGTGATCCTAGGGAAACAAGGAGCCGGCAAAGGCACCCAATGCGCGCTGCTAGTTGACCACTTCGGAATACCTCATATTTCCACGGGTGACATGCTTCGCGCTGCAGTGTCAGAAGGCACCGAACTAGGCCTCAAAGCCAAAGTCATAATGGACGCAGGTGATCTAGTTTCCGATGATCTCATTCTCGGCATCGTTGAAGAACGGCTGGCTGAACCAGATGCTGAAAACGGATTCCTACTTGATGGATTCCCTCGGACCGACGCACAAGCACAGGGCCTGGTAGAAATGCTCGCGCCTCAAGGTATTGACATTGCTATCGATATTGAAGTCCCAGACGACGTGGTCACACAGCGAATGCTTGCTCGCGGTCGAGACGATGACACCCCCGAAGCGATCCAACGTCGGCTACAGCTATATCAAGAAGAAACAGCCCCGCTGTTAGATTTCTTCTCTTCGCGAGGGGTTCTAGCCGCTGTAGACGGCTTGGGAACTGAACAAGAGGTCCAAAGTCGCATTATTAGCGCGATCGAAAGTCGGGACTGACTATGCCATGGAGATTGGTGCCAGAAGCCACGCCCGGTATGCTCTTTCTTCGGCTTGTTGGTCGATCCAATAACGCCGCGTCCGCAATCGGTCGCATTTTCGGGGTTGTATTTACCCCGCGACCCCAGCACCAGGTATCCCAATGAAGGTCCGCCCCAGCGTTAAAAAGATTTGTGACAAGTGCCGAGTCATCCGGCGTCATGGTCGAATTCGCGTGATTTGTCCCAACCCGCGCCACAAGCAGCGACAGGGATAGGAGTTTCTCAATATGGCCCGTATCGCAGGTGTTGATATACCCAGAGAAAAACGAGTTGAGGTTGCCCTCACTTACATCTACGGAGTTGGACGCACCCGATCCTCAGATATATGTGAAGCGCTGAACATTGGTCGCGCCACCCGCGTCCGCGACCTAACTGATGAAGAAATTGTCAAAGTACGGAACTTTATAGATGAGAACTACACCGTCGAAGGTGATCTCCGCCGAGACGTAGCGCAAGACATTAAACGCAAAATCGAAATTGGTTGCTTCCAAGGAATTCGTCACCGACGAGGCCTACCGGTCAGAGGGCAACGGACCCACACAAATGCTCGCACCCGAAAGGGACCAAGAAAGACAGTCGCTGGTAAGAAGAAGGTCCTCAAGTGATCGCCGGCAAAGAAAAAGACTGAAAGAAGAACATGTCGGATCCCCAACCAGCACCACGGCGCTCACGCCGCAAAGAACGAAAAAATATCGGCCATGGCGTCGCGCACATTAAGAGTTCGTTCAACAACACCATTATCAGTTTCAGTGACCAAAAAGGAAATGTGGTCTCCTGGGCTTCTGCTGGCAATGTCGGATTCAAAGGCTCACGGAAGTCAACACCATTCGCTGCACAACAGGCAGCAGAAGAAGCTGCACGTAAGGCCATGGAACACGGTGTTCGGCGAGTCGACGTGCAAGTCAAGGGCCCTGGATCGGGACGGGAGACAGCGATTCGTTCAATTCAGAACACTGGTATTGAAATCACTGGCATCAAAGATATGACTCCCGTGCCGCACAATGGGTGTCGCCCACCTAAGCGCCGGAGGGTCTGACGCATGTCACGCTATACAGGACCAAAAGCACGAGTTTCTCGACGGCTAGGTATCAACGTCTGGGGTACCGCGGGTGAGACCAAAGCACTCGAAAATCGACCGTACCCCCCAGGCGAACATGGCCGCGGACGTAGACGCAGCCAGAACTCTGAATTCCTTGTTCAGTTACAAGAAAAACAGAAGGCTCGTTTTACATACGGCATCACAGAAAAACAGTTCCGGAATACCTATGACGAAGCGGCAAAACAACGAGGCGTTACAGGAGAAATCCTTCTGCGTCTTCTTGAGCTCAGGCTCGACAACGTCGTTTATCGAGCCGGCTGGGCAGCAACCCGCCCGCAGGCACGTCAGTTCGTAAGTCATGGACACATAAATGTCAACGGTCGACGGGTCAACGTGGCCAGCTTCCGTGCCCGTAAAGGTGATGTGATCGAATTACGGCCCAAGGCTCGTGAAATGGTCACTATCCGATGGAATCTCGACGTCCTCGATCGTGCTGCTCCGATGTGGCTCGATGCTGGCGACAATGGCCAACAGGTCACTGTTCGAGAGGTCCCAACCCGTGAACAAATTGAAATCCCAGTTCGCGAACAGCTCATCGTTGAGTTGTACAGCAAGTAATCAACCCCTGCCCAATGGAGATATTGTGAGCATGCTGACCATGCAGCGCCCGACAGTTGAAGCCCTCGGAGACGAGCAAGACAACCGGCAGCGATTTGCTATCGGTCCTCTTGAACCAGGTTTCGGCCACACAATTGGCAATTCCCTGCGACGCACTCTGCTGTCGTCGGTGCCTGGTGCGGCTATCACTCAAGTCAAATTCGACGGAGAAGCAGCTCTGCACGAGTTCGCAACCATCGATGGTGTCGTCGAAGACGTCACTGACCTCATTCTTAACCTGAAAGACGTTGTCTTGATCTGCCACAGCGATGAACCTGTAGCAGTTCGACTCGATGTGTCAGGCCCATGTGATCTCACTGCTGGTGAGGTCGACTGGGGCACCGACGTCGAGTGTGTGAACCCAGACCTTCACATAGCGACCTTAAGTAAGGGCGGACGTCTCGCAATGGACATCACTGTCGAAGAAGGACGCGGCTACCTGTCATCAGAAAATCAAGACAGCACTTCAACTATTGGGGTTATCCCCATCGATGCACTATTCAGTCCTGTGCGACGAGTCTCACTAGAAGTAGAACCAACCAGAGTTGAACAATCAACAAATTATGATCGACTCATATTGGACATTGACACTGATGGAGCCATGAGCCCAAGAGACGCACTTGCTTCCGCTGGAGATACGCTGCGCAGCCTCGTTGGACTTATAGCTGACATGAGCGAAGAACCTCTTGGGTTAGAAATCCAGGAAATCGCCATCGTCGAGACATCGTCACCCGAACTCGAACTGCCAATCGAAGATCTAGATTTGAGTGAAAGGCCACGGAATTGCCTCAAACGTGGCCAAGTCAACAGCATCGGTGAGCTCCTCGAAAAGAGCATCGATGACCTAATGGCGATCACAAACTTTGGCCAGAAATCGCTTGACGAAGTTGTCCAAAAGCTTGATGAGCGCGGGCTAGCCCTCAAAGGCATGACCCCTACGGTCCAATAGGAGCACCCTGATGCCAACTCCGAAAAAGGGTCGCCGACTCGGTGGCAGTTCAAGTCACCAGCGCTCAATGATGGCCAACCTGGCCGCATCGTTATTTGCAGCTGAAGCTATCGAAACAACTGAAGCTAAAGCTAAGGCACTTCGCCCGTATGCAGAAAAACTAATCACGAAGGCGAAAAAGGCCAGCGCTGGTTCTAACAGCCTTCATCGACATCGCCAACTTGTATCCAGCCTTAATGGAGATCAAGAGATGGCACAGAAGCTGGTCGATGAAATTGGCCCCCGATACGAAGATCGGCCGGGCGGGTACACCCGAATTCTCAAGTTAGGTCCCCGCCACGGTGACAACGCTCCCATGGCCCTCATCGAATTGGTTTAAACCCGCACATAGAATTCGGCTATGCCGGAATTAACGGAACTAGAAACCCTTCGAGAGTTCGACACGCCGACCATTTGCAACGCGATAGAACTCATTGCTCCTGAGCGTCGAGTTGAAGGCTTCACAACAGAACCATTTTTCTGCCATGACCCGTCCTTGCCCCCAATGGTTGGATATGCGCGGACAGCTAAAATCCGGGCCACCAGACCGTCGGGCCGAAACAAGGTCGATGACATGGCGATGCGCGTCGACTATTTCAAACACATAGCAGAAGGGCCCGGCCCCACCGTCACGGTAATAGAAGACATTGACGAACCAGTTGGCTTCGGTGCCCATTGGGGTGAAGTAAACAGCAACCTCCACAAAGGTCTGGGCTCAGTTGGAGTGGTAACAAACGGCTCAATACGAGACGCTGATATGTGGGCTGAAGGATTCGGGGCTTTAGCTGGTTCCCTAAGTCCCTCCCATGGGTGGGTCCATGTTGTCGAATATGCGATCCCGGTGGAAGTCCATGGCATGGTCGTGTCACCTGGTGACATCATTCACGCAGACCGTCATGGTGCTGTCGTGATTCCCGACTCGGCGGTCTCAGCTATCAAGAGCACTGTAGATCGCCTCGAAAAGGCAGAAGCTCGTCTGATAGGTCCTGCTCAGCAACCAGAGTTCGACATCGAGGAACTCATCACCATTCTCGATCCTGAAGGTAGAGATCACTAATAGCGTTATCCAGCTGCGGTCACCGGCTCCGTATCGCGACCAGAACGGAGCAACGTTCCAGGTCGAGCATCAGTGAACTGTCCATCGAGCACCGCCTGTTCACCATTAATGAACACATGGTGCACGCCTACAGCTTCGCTGTACAGACGCCAGGCGCCCCCAGGGAGATCCTCGCGGACTTCAATTTCAGCCGGAGCGACATTGTCTGCGTCAAAGATGACTAAATCGGCGCACCACCCCTCTTCAATCCGACCACGATCTTTCAGGCCGTATAAACGTGCTGGAACGTCGGTGAGCTTTTGCACAGCACTTTCAAGGCTCAGAAGGTTCCTATCTCGAGCTGCTGCGAGCAGATAAGTCGAATAGTTGAATGTCGCTAGGAAATCCAAGTGAGCACCGGCGTCGGACGCTCCGATCAGACAACGGTCATCGTTCCATAGCGCCTGTCGGAGAGCCCAAGACTCTTCGTTGTCGCCTGCTGCTGGTGGGTAGAGACCGGTTTTCAAGTCATCTTCAACCACTATTTCGCATAAGACTTCCCACGGGGTCTTCCCCCATTCCTCAGCGATGTCGCCAATGGTGCGACCTTCAAGATGCTTTAAATCCTCTTTGGTTACTTCCCCAACAGTGAGACGTTCCCAACGGGCAACGCCACGAAAGGCGCTTGGCTTTTGGGCATCTTCGTTTAATTCATTGCGACGCTCAGGATCAGATAACAACGCCAGCTTTTCCTCGTTTGGCAGAGCCATAGGTTCCGACCAACCATGCAAGGTGTCCAGCAAGAAACCACTTTCGAAACACAGTCTGCTTTCAGCAGGCATGGGGGCCGTCAACGCTATGACTCGGCCACCTTGTTCAGCAGCAAAATCTGAAGCTTGCAGCTTTTCTTCAATTATGTCGGCTTGTCGAGCGTTGGCGAAAATCACGTTCCAGTTAAGAGGCCTATCCGCGGCGACTGACATATCTGTGAGTAGCTGGTAAACCTCTTCGTCGAATCTTTCGATAGTCGGTATGAATTCGAGAGCGACCGCAGATGTATCTCTCAGCACCGAACACAGTTCCACGAGTTCGGTTTCTGAAGCGTGACGAGAGGGCACCGCGTCACCATCTGCATCGTTATGCGTCTTCGCCCAAGAGGAACTAAATCCCAATCCACCAGCGGCGATACTTTCAGCCAACAGTTCCTTCATGGCTCTTAGCTCATCGTCAGAGGCGAATTCGCCCACAGATCGTTCACCCATAACTGTTCGGCGTAACGCGCTGTGGCCGACCAAGAATCCAGCATTGGGCATCAAACTGCCGTCGATGGCGTCGAGGTATTCGCCGAAAGTCCTCCAATTCCAAGGCACCCCTTCTTGAAGCGAAGTCAAAGGCATTCCTTCGACCCTGGCCAACATTTGCATCATGTAATCGCCATGTTCTGGTTCCAAGGGGGCGATGGTGAACCCGCAATTGCCGCTTATGACCGTGGTCACACCATGCAACGGAGATGGCGACAACGTTGTGTCCCAAAAGACTTGCGCATCAAAGTGTGTATGAACATCAACAAAACCGGGAGCTACAACAAAGCCCTCTGCGTCGATTTCACGGTCACCACTGTCAGATACCTCACCTACAGCAACTATGCGTCCGTCACTTATTGCGACGTCGGCTAGCCGTCCAGGGCTTCCTGTGCCGTCAACTACGAGTCCATTTCGGATAACAACATCAAACATCTTTACCCTCCCACACCAATATGAAACTACCGTCCTAGTGGTGACCTTCGCCCAAACTGTCCGAATCGATCTTGCCTACAAGGGCACCCAATTTCGGGGTTTTGCCGAAAACCCAGACGTTCGGACCGTTGGGGGAGAACTACGGACAGCTCTTGAACAAATACTTGGCGAACCGATTGAGTTGACGGTTGCAGGCCGAACAGATGCGGGTGTTCACGCGATGGGGCAAGTCGTCTCCTTCCGCAGCAGCAGTCCTCGTCTTGACTGTGAGCGTCTCGGTACCGCTCTTAACGGCCTATGTAGCTCTGACATCCGGGTACACGCAGTGACCCCAGTAGGTGATGATTTCAATGCGCGTTTCTCTGCGACTGAACGCATGTACCACTACAACGTTTTGAACGCCCCTCTAGCTGACCCACTTCACGCTGACATCGAATGGCACATATCTGAGCCGCTCGACGTTGCTGCAATGAGTCACGCGGCGCGTTTGTTTCTGGGAGAACACGACTTCACGTCTTTTTGCCGCCGCCCTAAAGGGCAACCCGAACAACCGCTGACTCGAAACATCCGCTCGTCACAGTGGGTTCCCCAAACACAACATCGAATTCAATTTGAAATAGCAGCGAACGCCTTTTGTCACCAAATGGTTCGGTCGCTCACCGGCTTTTGTGTAGCTGTTGGCCTAGGAAAACGTGAAGCTGAAACGTTCGAAGCCGTCATAGAAGCCAAAGATAGGGCTGCTGCACCCCCGATAGCTCCTCCTCACGGGCTGACTTTGAAGCATGTCACCTACGGAGAAACTCATAAACAAGATCAATAAACAAGAAATCACTGGTAGTTGACGTTTGCCGTTTCAACCATACGCCCGTAGCCTTAACCCTCGGCCACCTCACACCCGTAGCGGGCCAAACTGGAAACAATGATGTTTCCGAAAACTTGAGAGGTTGACGCAGAGTGCGTACCTATTCCCCCAAAGCGAGCGAAATCCAACGCCAATGGTTCGTTGTGGATGCCGAGAACCTTGTACTTGGTCGAATGGCGACTGAGGTAGCCCGTATCCTCCGTGGGAAGCACAAGCCAACCTTCGTTCCCCATCTTGACTGCGGAGACCATGTCATCATTCTTAACGCCGCGAAGGTAGTCCTCACTAACGAAAAAGCCGAAAAGAAGTTGGTTCACCGCCACTCGGGGTATCCAGGTGGCCTTAAGACACAAACATACGCTGACTTGCTTGAACGGCAACCCGAAGACGCCATTCGTAGAACGATTAAAGGCATGCTCCCCAGCAACCGTCTCGGCGCTCAGATGCTTACCAAGTTGAAGGTATATGCCGGCCCAGAACACCCACATTCTGCGCAGCAACCAGAAGTCTTGACCTTAGAAAACGCCATAGCGAAAGCTTGAGAACAAAAGATAAATGACTGCTCCACTAACCCAGACAACAGGCAGACGCAAAGAAGCTGTCGCTCGAGTTCGACTTCGCCCAGGTACCGGCGTGATTACCTGCAATAAACGGTCCTTCGATGACTATTTCACTTCATCAGTCCACCGGCTGTTGGTTACCGAGCCTCTCCGTCTCTTAGAACAGATTGAGGCCTATGACATAGACGCGACCCTCGACGGAGGCGGTCCGGCAGGTCAAGCAGGCGCTCTCAGGCTCGGAATCGCACGAGCTCTCATCGAACTAGACCCAGAACAACGACCTGTACTCAAAGCTGCTGGATTGCTAACCAGAGACGCTCGAGCTAAAGAGAGCAAAAAGTACGGCCTCAAGAAAGCTCGCAAGGCACCGCAGTACTCCAAGCGGTAAAACTCGAAGGAGTCGACATGACACTGTCATTCGGCACCGATGGCGTTCGTGGTCCCGCGCCCGAAATACTCAACCAAAGATTTGTGACATGTCTCGCAACAGCTGCGAGCGAAATACTGTCTGCTGATCGGTGGATCATTGGACGCGACACCCGAGAATCAGGGCCAGCGTTGTCCGAAGCAATCATGTCAGCTATCAGACGCAACGGATCGACCGCAGTTGACACCGGCGTAATCCCGACACCCGTCGTTGCGTATTTATCGAACATCGAAAACTCTGGAGGCGTCGTAGTTTCGGCGTCCCACAACCCTTGGACTGACAACGGTGTGAAGATCTTTGCTCCCGGAGGCCGAAAACTTCGCGACGAAGAACAATCGATGATCGAAAAACGGTTGAACGAACTCCTCGCTGATACATCGGCAGTAACCCAACAAAACGTGGACCCGATACAACATCCCGACCCGACCGACGCGTGGATCAACTCGATCATCGACGCGTTGGGGAATAGGACACTCGAAGGAGCACATCTTGTTGTTGATTGTGCGAACGGATCTGCTTCTGGCATCGCAGAGCCCCTCTTTCGTCAACTCGGTGCCCGGATTGACACAATCAACAATGAACCCGACGGACGAAATATCAATCAGGGGTGTGGTTCAACTAGCCCTCAAATGTTGGCCGAAATAGTCAAATCCTCTGGGGCTGATTTGGGACTCGCTTTAGATGGTGACGCAGACCGCCTCATCGCTGTGGCATCCAACGGTGCACTCATTGATGGAGATAAACAACTGTGCCTATTCGCAATCGACCTTGATCACCGCGAACTGCTGGCCAATAGAAGTGTTGTCATCACAGTGATGTCGAACTTCGGTTTACGACAAGCCATGCAGCAGGCAGACATAACCACCATCGAAGTACCAGTAGGGGACCGAAACATTCTGACCCGGTTAGACGCCGGAGATGCGGCCCTAGGAGGCGAACAGTCCGGGCACCTCATATTTCGAGACCACGCCACAACCGGTGATGGTTTGCTCAGCGGAGCGCTACTAACAGACCTCATTCTCCGGAGCGGGAAAAACAGCGCAGAACTCGCAAACGAAGCGATGCACCAAGTCCCTCAAGTTCTCCTCAACATTCCTGTCGCTTCAAAATCGACCGAAATAACAGCACAGATACAAGAAGAAATTGAGTTGACCGAAGCACGACTAGCGAACAAAGGACGAGTGCTGGTCCGAGCAAGCGGCACCGAAGCTGTGATCCGGGTCATGGTAGAAGCGACGGAAGAGACCCTGGCCCAAAGCGAGGCGCAGCATTTAGCGGCCATCGTTCAAGCCAGTATCGACTAGACCGCGAATAACAGTACCCATACCGCCGCTACCCTCAACAGTATGTGCGGCATCATCGCCGTCCTTCGCGGACCAGAACATCGAGAAATACTCAACCCGGGCACGATCCTCCCGCGCCTAAGCTCAGCAGTCACTTTCCTCCGGTCCGCCGTTGAAGATCCAGAAAATAGGTCCGCGGAAATAGGACAAGCAGCAGAACTGCTAGCTGTAACGGACCGAGAACTGCGAACGGTTCCAGGGATCGGCATGCTTGTCTTCGACCGATCCTCGGCGTTAGCGATCGAAGGGGAAATCCATAGAGCTAACGACGCCCTCACGGCCATCGACCAACACCTTGACCACCTTTCCATCGACCTAGAACATCTGAACTCATCTCTGCTCGAAGTGCGCGATTCGCTATGGGCGATAGAACAAGACCGGCTACGAACAGCTGAAGCAGTTCTTGATCTCGCCGGAGGGACACCAGAAGCCAACTCTCTCCCAGGGCTGATGTCAGTTCAGACCGCTCTCTCAGCGTTAGATCGACTGGAAGTTCGCGGACGGGACTCAGCAGGCATCGAAATTTTCGTGACGAACCACAACCTCCCCCCCAGCGCACTCGAAGGATCCCGTTTCAACGATGCAATTCTCCGATCAGGCGCAATTCGCGACTGCGGAGACCACATAGCTTTTGTGTACAAAAACGCGGCAGAAATCGGCGACCTCGGAGATAACACCAACATCATCAGAGCCGCAATACGCCGCGATGAACTGCTTCAAGAGGCCATAGCTGGGCCGGAATCTGAAGTCACCGTCTTAGGACACACCCGATGGGCAAGCGTGGGTGTCATATCCGAAGCAAACGCTCACCCTGTCGACTCACAAGAAGGCACCAGCAACAAGCCCTATGTGTCAGCTGTCGTCAACGGAGATATAGACAACTACATGGACTTGACCGAACTCCAAAATCTGGACATCGCCCCAGAAATCACGACTGACGCCAAAATCGTGCCCACCCTCATCAGCAAACAACTCGTATCCAATTCGAATGACCTGCACGCATTCCGCACCACCGTTTCAACCTTCGAAGGGTCAATGGCGATCGCTAGCCACAACGCAGATCAACCTCACAAATTGTCACTTGCACTGAGAGGAAGTGGTCAAGCCATATACGTAGGGATCGCAGATAACTCCTACGTCGTCGCTAGCGAACCATACGGAGTGGTCGAAGACGCCTCTCAGTGGATCCGAATGGACGGAGAAAAACCGGCAGACCCCCAAAACCCGATATCCAGCGCAGGTCAAATCATTCAACTGGACGCAACGAACGGCGGAGATCTCCAGGGCATAACCCGCGTGGCCTACGACGGAACTGAATTACCCGTTCAACCAGACGAAATAGCAACCGCCGACATCACCACACGAGACATCGACCGAGGCGACGCACCTCACTTTCTCCTAAAGGAAATCCAAGAAGCACCACAATCAGTTCACAAAACCCTTCGGGGGCGGATCATCGAAACCGCTGACAAGCTACAGGTCGACCTTGGCCCCGAAACGATCCCCGCGACGATCCACAATGCGTTGACGAACAAACAAATCAAAAAAATCATTGCAATTGGCCAAGGAACCGCCGCAGTAGCTGCACGAACAATCCCCCAATTTCTGAGGCCACTAATAAAAGAGCAAGAACTAACAGTGGAAGCTCAACTTGCCACTGAACTCAGCGGATTTTCAATGGCAACCGACATGTCAGACACGTTGGTTGTAGCAGTCAGCCAGTCAGGTACTACCACCGACACCAACCGAACAGTTGACCTCATTCGTCAACGCGGTGGCCACATCATCGCCATAGTTAACCGACGAGGTAGCGACCTCGCCGACAAATCTCACGGCGTTCTCTACACATCAGACGGTCGAGATGTTGAAATGTCGGTCGCCTCCACCAAGGCTTTTTATGCACAGGTCGTTGCCGGTGTCCTGCTCAGCAGCGCGTTAGCGAACCTGATCGACACAACTCGAGATCAAACTGCGATACTCAGCGCCTTACGTCAACTTCCGAAATCCATGGAACAGGTCCTAGCAACACGACCGTCGATAGCGATGGCTGCACAACGCCACGCGCCCCAGAAACGATATTGGGCGGTTGTAGGCAACGGTCCGAACCGAATTGCAGCTAACGAAATCAGAATCAAGCTTTCAGAACTCTGCTACAAGGCCATCCCAGAAGACGGAACTGAAGACAAGAAACACATAGACCTGTCATCTGAACCGCTTATCTTTGTCTGCGCCGCCGGACTGAGTGGATCAAACATTGACGACGTCGCTAAAGAAGTCGCTATTTACCGTGCTCACAAAGCAATTCCCATTGTCGTCGCTAGTGAAAACGAATCGCGTTTTGAAGCAGCTGCAGAACTTCTCACAGTCCCCCAACTTCATCCCTCACTTGACTTCATCCTGGCGACCATCGTTGGCCACCTATTTGGGTATGAAGCAGCGCTGGCGATCGACCATCAAGCTCTGCCATTACGCCAAATGCGATCAACACTTGAAACCATCATCGCCGACGGAACACTCGAAGACGGCGCGTTCGAACGACTACAAGATGACTTGGCGATTCCCGGCAGCCAATTCCTAGACGGGTTGCGGGGCTCCAGTTACGACGGGCACCTCGAAGCAAGCACTGCTGCGAAGGTCGTCACCATTCTCAGATACGCAATGGGCATCGCATCCCTGGACAGCTATCAGATAGAAGTTGGCAAGGTCGGCCGGCCAGGAGTTGTCATCGATGATCTCAACGCGGCGCTCACCAAAGCAATAGACGAACTCACGCGACCAGTTGATGCGATTAAACATCAAGCGAAAACAGTGACTGTAGGAATATCCCGATCTGACGAAACACTGCTTCAATCAACCCTCGCTAAAGCCGCTCTAGAGGCTGGCACTCCACGAGATCGCCTTTCCTACCGAGAACTACGAACTTTGGTCGCCCTAGATGCTTCAGTAGCGGAAGTTACCGGCTGGACGCGGTACCGAATCGAAGGAGACGTCACAGAAGACGCAACGATTCAAGTCATCGATCGCGGAGGTATCGCGTCTGGCATTGCTTCCAGAACCGACACCAACCCAATCCTGAGAGGCGGTAAACACCGAGCTGCTTTCGAAAAAGAAATCATGGTTGGCGTCGGTAGCGACGGGCGCAACGTCATCCATATACCCGAAGTAAAAGACAACGAAACAACCGGCCTCACCCTTCTCCACTGTCGATTCCACGACTACTTGCCGACACCCTCAATGAGGGCCGTACTGCAGGGGTACAGAGGAAGATACGGCGCACTTGAAGACGCGGTGACTGAATCCCACCCTTCCTTCCGCGACGACATCCTCTCCACCATCAACGTCGTCGACCTTCTGACCAGGCCCGTCTATGTGCTAGCGGAGCACTGGACATCATGATTGGAATCGGTGTCGATTTAGTGGACGTGCAACGATTTCGAACTGTGCTCCACCGGCGAGACAAAATTAGCGAACGCCTTTTCACAAAAAATGAGTTGTCCTACTGCAACACCGCAACCGACCCCACTGAACGACTCGCCGTCCGCTTTGCCGCAAAAGAAGCAGTAATGAAAGCCTTAGGAGTCGGGTTAGGAAAGATCCGCTTCCGCGAAATAGAAATCACCAAAGACATGACCGGGCGACCTGGCCTACAACTCCACGGCTCAGCCGCACAACTCGCTGCCCATACCGGGGTTCGTCAGTGGCACATCTCGCTCAGCCACACATCTTCGACGGCTGAAGCGCTCGTCATAGCGGAATAGAACACCGTGTTACCCGTCGTGACGCCCGCAGAAATGAAAGTCATCGACGCGCAAGCAACAGAATCCGAAGAAATACTCATCCAACGTGCCGGCTACGCCACAGCTACTGCCGCACTACGAATGTTGGGTGGCAGCTACGGACGGCGAGTGACCATCATCGCGGGTAAGGGAAACAATGGCCGAGATGGGCGAGTCGCCGCACAACTCCTCCAACGACGCGGTGTTCGATGCAAACTCCGTACTCCTAGCCCCGACGTTCTCGCTGACGCGGATCTCGTGATCGACGCTGCATACGGCACAGGACTCCGAGATAGCTGGGAACCACCACCCCAACCTCAATGCCCGGTCTTGGCAGTAGATATCCCTTCGGGTGTCGATGGGCTCACTGGTGAAGATCGCGGATCACTTCAAGCCCAACAAACCATTACCTTCGGCGCCCTAAAGCCCGGGCTTCTCCTCGAACCAGGAGCAAGTCGAGCTGGCAATATAGAAATAGCGGACCTAGGTCTTGGGATCACTAGCTCTCAATCCAACCTCATAACTGACCAGGATCTATTAGCACCTCTCTCCCAACGAACGCCCACAGATCACAAATGGACAAACGCGGTGCGTCTCATCGCAGGATCACCCGGGATGACCGGAGCCGCCCAACTCGCGGCTAACGGGGCGTTACGAGCAGGAGCCGGGATGGTTGTCGCCTCTTCACCTACGACAGATATCCAGCCGAACGCCATGCCGACCGAAGCCGTGACGCGACAACTCACTAATGACGATTGGCTCCCAGAAGTCTTACAGGACCTAGAACGCTTCGCTGCGCTTCTCATCGGCCCTGGGTTGGGAACCGAGCCACACACCCTCGCCATGACAGCTGAACTTATAGAACGAGCGCCCATCCCAACCATCGTCGACGCCGATGGCCTTGCAGCGGTAGCCACCCACCCCTCTGCCCTAAAGCGTCGCTCATTTCCCACGGTGCTCACCCCTCACGACAGCGAATTCGAAAAGCTCACAGGATCGCGACCAACCCCAGATCGGTGTGCCGCAGTCCGTAACGCAGCTCAGAACAGCGTTGTGCTACTCAAAGGCCCAACAACACTCGTTAGTGACCAGCAAGGGGATCTAATCTTCGTTCGTAACGCCAACCAGCGACTAGCCACCGCAGGTACCGGTGACGTACTAACGGGAATCATTGGAGCACTGATCCGAAATACACCAGCCCACCTAGCAGCCGCTGCAGCAGCCCACTGGCACGGGCAAGCAGCCCAACTTGCTCACCCCGATATGACAGCCAGCGACCTTCCTTCATTACTCCAATCTGCGCGATCAGCGATGTTCCCGACATGAACGACACCGAACGCCCAACATGGTGCGACATAAATCTCGCCGCCCTAGAACACAATTACAAAGCCGTACAAGCACACGTTGGGAATACCCAAGTAATGCCAATTGTGAAAGCAGACGCGTACGGTCACGGACTCATCCAGATCGCCCAAAAACTCGAAAACCTCAACACCTCGTGCCTAGGCGTTGCCTACGTCGAAGAAGGTATCGCCCTCCGGCAAGGCGGAATTACGACACCAATCCATGTACTCGGAGGAGCAGTAGCGCGACAAATACCTTTGTTCCTCGAACACAACCTCACTTTCACAGCTCCATCAGTAGACAAACTCCACCAAATAAACGAAGCAGCAGAAGCCGCAAACACAACAGCGACAGTCCACCTCAAGATTGACACTGGAATGGAACGCATCGGTGTTCACCATTACAACGCCGACACCCTTTTCGAAGCAGCACTTCAATGCCCATCAGTGGAAGTGGAAGGGATCTTCACCCACTTCGCCTCGGCTGATCATCCCGACCTTGCATTCGCGCGATTACAACTCGAACGGTTCCTCGAAGCCCTCGAGTTTTACTCGCGACATAGCTTGCCGACTCCCAAACGCCACATAGCTAACTCAGCGGCCATCATGGCTCTCCCAGAAGCTCACCTAGACCTTGTTCGCCCCGGATTACTGATGTACGGAGTTGTCCCCACAACAGACACACCCCACGAAATCGAACTTCAACCCGTGCTGTCATGGCGGAGCGAGGTCATCTACTTCAAAGTGGTAGAAGCGGGAAATCCCATCAGTTACGGGAGCACTTGGGCACCGGAGAATCCCACCAGAGTAGTAACCCTGCCAGTTGGATACGCCGATGGATACCGACGTGCCCTGTCGAACAAAGCACAGGTGATCATCAACGACAACCTCCACAATGTCGTCGGCAGAGTATGCATGGACCAAACAATGGTCGACATCAGAGACGCCAGTGCCTACAACGGCGACC
>JASLTG010000002.1:0-33117 GCA_030743005.1 Acidimicrobiales bacterium
GCTACTCGAGGAGCACCTCAACGAATCAGCAGTCTGCTTCAACGGAGTTTCGTCGCGAACAGTGGCTGATTCGATGCTGGGCCGCTTCATCATGAGTTTGTTGGCCTTGCCAGACAAGAACATGAATGTCAGCGCGGTCCTCGACTTTCTTTCCAGCTCTCGAACACGACAGCACGTCAACAACCCCCTATCCACTCCTTCGGTTGCTTGGTCCCAAGCAGCCGTAGCTGCTGGAGTGAGTGCAGGATTAGAAGACTGGTCAGAAAAACTCTCCCAGCACAGAGAACAACTGCTAGCTACCGCCGCGCAAGAAAGGCTTCGCACCGGGGACGACTGGAAGGCAAGTCGTCATCAAAGAAGAGCACAAGAAGTTGACGAGCTAGTGACTTTCGTCACTGAACTCAACCATATTGTGAACCCTGAAAGCTTGCCCACCGATTGGGCGGGTCTCTGCTCCTGGCTGAGGCAGGCCATCGAACGCTATTTAGGTCCAAATAACCAGGTTGGACCCCACAAAGGCGACTTAGCGGTAGTCGAACAGGTTCTTGATCAGTTACAAAATCTGGCTCGGGTTGAACCGAATACGACTTTCAGCGTTTTCCGCAGAAGCTTGGAAACCCAACTGCAAGACCATAACGAACGTATCGGGAAACTGGGTCAAGGTGTCTTTGTCGGTGATATACGCCAAGCCTGGGGCCTCAATTTTGAACACACGTTCATTCTCGGATTAGCCGAAGGGACTTTTCCGTCGGCACCCCGCAAGAATGGCGTCATCTCAGACGAAGATCGTGCCCACCTCAATGGCGCGCTCTCGATATCACGCGACGTCACAAATGATGACCACCGGCGGTTCCTTGCTGTCTTATCGTCATCCAACACAAACACATTGCTATTTCCGCGTGGCGACCTACGTCAACACAAAGAGAACTACCCTGCACGGTGGCTGGAGCAAATGGCCTCGCTCATGGGAGCGCCTTCACTCAACGAAGCATTCAGCAACCCAGAACACTCATGGGCGGTGCATCAGCCATCTTTTATTTCTGGACTTCGGAATTCAAACTTTCCCACATCACCTCAGGAATTCGACTTAGCGTCGTTGTTGGATGGCCGAGATGAAGGTAAGGACCTCGCAACGGTCTCGTTGAATAACACCTCGTCGTTTGAAGCCGGTCGACAGTTGATCAACAGTCGAAGTGGCAGTACTTTCACGCGGTTCGACGGCAATCTCGGCGGCCTGGTTGACGCGGCAATGGTTCGGACCAACGTATTGTCACCAACACGTCTGAAGCAGTGGATTGACTGCCCGCACAGCTATTTCATGCGCTACGTCCTGGGTGTCGACGAACCGGAGTCCTTTCGACACGAATTTCGCATTTCACCTCTTGTTCGCGGCTCTTTAATCCATGAGGCGGCTGACCGTTTCTTTCGCGACCAAATTTCCAAGGGCAACCCGCCCGGTCCCGATCGGCAATATACCGAAGACGATATTTTGTCGCTAAGACAAACCGGCATTGAAGTCGCAGCAGAACTGGAAACTCAAGGTCTTGTCGGAAGACCACTGTTCTGGAGTCGAGATCGCGAGCAGCTACTCAACGATTTGGTAGGGATCTTGACATTCGACCACCAAAGAGAACCACGAGGAACCGTCGTCGCCACGGAACTAAAATTCGGCTTACCAGATGGCGATTTCCCGCCGCTTCAACGTGAGCTCCCATCTGGACGAACCGTGAGTTTCAGAGGCAGTATTGATCGTGTCGAAAAGACGGATGCTGGAACTCTTGTAGTAGTTGATTACAAAACCGGCAAAATCGATAGCTACAAAAAACTCAGTCCCGAGGATCCCATGTTGGGGGGTTCCCAACTTCAGCTCCCTCTCTACGCTGTCGTAGCGAATAGCTATCTGAGCCAGGGCGCTGACGAGGTCCACGCTAGCTATTGGTTCACCAGCGACTCCCAACGTTGGGCGACGAGGGGTTACCTGATAAGCCAGGACGTTCTCGATGCTTTCGACGAAGCGATCGACGTCATCGTTGATGGCATAGAAGGTGGTCTATTCCCTCCCAAACCAACGCCCTCTTCATCAAAATGGACCGGCGTTGGCAAATGTGTGTTCTGTGACCCTGACGAACTCGGCACCAGAGAAATAGAAGAGAAATGGAAGGCACTGTCACTACTGGATTCACTTGACCCTTACATACAACTTCGAGGCGAAGGCGCCATTGCCAGCGACGAAAAGGGTGACGATGAATAACAACGTCATACCCCCAGATCAACGAGCGCGAGACGCCATCGCGTCTCATCATGACGAGACTTTGTTTGTAGAAGCGGGTGCCGGCTGCGGAAAAACGGAAGCCTTGGTAGGCAGAGTCATCAACCTCGTCACCTCCTCTGACGATGTGTCACTTGACGACGTGGCCGTCATTACCTTCACAAACAAAGCAGCTGCAGAACTTCGACACCGCGTGAGATCCCGCCTCGAAGAACTCTTAGCCGCTTGCTCCGAACCAGCGGCACGAGAAAGATTGGATCTGTCGCTGACCAAACTCGATGATGCAGCTATTTCAACGCTGCACGGCTTCGCTCGGCGACTGCTCACCGAACACTCTATAGAAGCGGGCCTTCCACCGAATTTCGAGGTCCTTGATGAAATCTCCAGCCAAGTTGACTTCCTAGAAAGATTTGAAAAATTCTTGGATTCGCTCCTACTGGATCCAACGTGGTCTCGAACGCTATTGATCAGCGATGCACTTGGCATCAATCCAGCCAAAGATCTACTGCCATTGGCTAATGAGCTGCATAAGAATTGGGATTTACTGAAACCAACAAGTCATCCCGAACCTGTTGCCATTCAATTCGAAGACCTTATTGCTAAGGGCCATGCCTTAGCTCTACAGGAAAACACCTTCATAGGTTCCGCTGATTCAGATTCCATGACCAAATGCCTCGAAGCAATCCGTCAATTTGTGCACGAACTCGAAACCGGGTTTGACGAGATCCAGCAGATAGACACGCTTGTCAACACCAAGTTGCTGTCTGGGAAAAGAAAAGGACGAAAAGACAACTGGACTGATATCGAAAGCCTCAGGTCTCAGTACGAGAGCTACACCGCAGAAGTGGCTCTTTTCCAGGCATCACTTACTGACCTTATTCTTCGTCGACTCACCGCTTGTCTTACAGGATTCATATTGGACGGTGTGCTGGAACAACGAAACCTGGGGCGCCTCGACTATCACGACCTTTTAGTTTCAACCCGAGAGATACTTAACGACTCAACCCGAGGTCCACTGATCAGATCACAAGTGCACAACAAATATAAGTACCTTCTCGTTGACGAGTTCCAAGATACGGATCCAATTCAAATCGAAATCGCTACGTTAATTGCATCCCCCCTCGACATCGCATCATCGACTTCATGGCAAACCACACCAACTCTTCCAGGTCGTCTGTTCTTCGTCGGGGACCCCAAACAATCGATATATAGGTTCCGACGAGCAGACATCAGTCTGTACCTAGCTGCCCAAGGCAAATATGAGGACGGGCAATTTCTACTCTCAACAAATTTCCGCAGTACCCCCGAGATAATCTCTTGGATAAACGAGGTTTTCGGCGAATTAGTTAAGCATCGCGACAACAGTCAGCCCGCATACACACCTTTGGTTCCAATCCGAGATAGTGCACCAGTCGGAGCTGCCGTCACTTTGTTAGGTGTTGCTGCACACCAAAAATCGGAAACCGAAGAGCCAACTGCAGATGATGTGCGAATGTCTGAAGCTCACGACATCACTCAAACCGTTCTTCGTATGGTCAAAGAAGGCTGGGCAGTGAACCACGACGACGAGTGGAGGGAAGCAAAATTCAGCGACGTTGCAGTATTGGTTCCCACCCGGTCAGCCATGATCAACATTCAAAGAGACTTCGAACGGGCCGGAGTTTCATATCGAGTTGCTTCCACCAACAATGTGTGGCGAAGTCAGGAGATACGGGACCTGGTTATGTGTCTCCGCGCTATCAACAACCCATCCGACTCCCTAGCAACTGTGTCCGCATTGCGGTCGTCGGTCTATGGATGCGGCGACGACGATTTGTACCAGTTCAAAACGAAGAACTCCCAAGCGTGGGACTGGGCCACGATCACCATTGAAGAACATGTGAAACGAACAAAAGATGGTGGCCCTGTTGCCGCCGGGTTAGCTCATCTTGCTGAACTGCATGAACAATGTTCAACCCTGACTCCTTCAGAGTTGATTGGACGAATCATCACAGATCGTCAACTCACAGAACAATGCGCCGCACGGCAAGATCCACGTGAATCCCTGCGACGCTTCCGGTATGTAGTTGACCAAGCTCGAGCGTGGTCCGATGCTGGCAACGGAAATCTCCAATCATTTATTTTTTGGATTACTCAGCAAACGGCTGAAAACGCCAGGCCAGTAGAAACGGTTTTATCCGAAGACGACGATGACTCCGTCCAGATCATGACTGTTCACGCCGCTAAAGGCCTCGAATTTCCGATTGCGATAGTTGCGGGACTCCCGCTTCAACCAAGGACCGAGTCCGGAGTGAGGGTGGGGCACGCGCCTAACACCGATATACCTGATGTGAAAATCCGCAAGGGGCTCGAAACACTTGGTTTCGATGATTGGGCTCAGTCAGAAAAACTCTTTGCGCATGACGAATCAATTCGAACCTTGTACGTGGCCTGCACCCGTGCACGCGACCACTTGGTCGTTTCATTACACCGTAAAGAACTCACATCAAATTCTGAACCTCCAATTCAAACCCCGGTACACCTCCTCGCTGGAGCTTTGGTAGGCACTGAATACACGGAAGCCGACTACTCAGATCACAGGGAGGTCTGGGACGGTGTCCAACCGAACCTTTCTGTCTCTCGTCCCGGCTTGTCTGAATGGCGTGACCGCTACAACGAGGCTATCGAGTTGAGTGGTCGCACTCGATTTATGAGCGCTACTCAAATAGCCCAGTCCGCCGAAGGCTCGATCGCTGCTTCTATAAGCAGCGCAATTCACGAACCTGGGCTGCTAAAGGAGGGCGACGAATTAGAGTTGCCAATCCAAGGTCGGGGTCGTTACGGGACCGCTATCGGACGCGCCGTCCATGGAGTACTTCAAACAGTCAATTTGGAAAACGGTGAAGGTCTCACAGCTCTGGCCACAATTCATGCTGAAGCTGAAGGCGTCGCAGAATTTTCCGACGAAGTTGCTTCCCTAGCCACGTCAGCAATTGCTAGTGAAGAAATTCAACTAGCTATCCAAAATCGGTACTGGCGTGAGCTCCACGTCGCATGCCCTATAGGGGAACAAATTGTCGAAGGCTACGTGGACCTTGTATATGAAACAGAACAAGGGTTGGTTGTCATCGACTACAAAACCGATCAGGTCGAACTCAACGAAATAGACGCCAAGGTTGATCGTTATCGCCTTCAAGGCGCTACATACGCCGCTGCACTCGAAGAAACAACCCGCCAACCCGTTAGCAGCGTCGTGTTCGCATTCTTGTCTACTGATTCGAAAGCAATATGCGTTTCGCTACCCAACCTTCGAGAAGCAATCGCTGATGTTCGAAAAGTTATAGAGCGCGAGGGGGCGGTTGGTAGCCGCCCATGAGATCACCGATCCGTCCAGCCAACGCAGTGGTCAGCTTGTCGCCCCCGTAGGGACCCACTACTTGACAACCAATCGGCAAGCCGGACGCTCCCAGCCCTGTGGGCGGGACCGTCGACGGGAGATATGCCATTCCGACCATGGTCGTCCATTTGACAACATCGATGTACCCGCGTTCTTCTCCGTTGCACGTGAGAGTCCGGCTTTCGAAGTCACCTTCTTGTTGGTGTTCAAATGGTGGCACGAAGCACACCGGCATGATCACAGCGTCATAGTTGCTGAAGAACTGAGCCCATTTCAATCTCAGTTCTTCGCGCCTCGCATGCTGGTCAAGCCAGATACGGTGGCCAGGGCCATCGCTGTCAGTGCTTTGTGCGACGGCCCGTTGAACCAGCCACAACCCCAACATGGCTCCCTCGTCTGGATCCAGTTCAGGCCTCGCTGTTCGGTCAACCGATACGCCATCTTTTTCGAGTTCGTTGACAACCTTGTCAAGGTGTTCACCTACCTCGTTGTCCACGGGACAGAATTCGTCGTCCAGCCAAGCTCCTACTTTTAGATCGTTCAAATTCTGGGGGGCGCTTCCTAAGTCAGCAACCCAAGGAGGCGAGTCTCGTTTCATCACTCCCAATAAAAGCTCTAGGTCTTGTGCGCTTCTTGTTATGGGTCCGAAAACGTTGATATCAGCTTCGTTCACTCCTCCATTTACATGGTCTAGATACCCCGTAGTTGGAATGACTCCAAAACTCGGCTTATGTCCCCATACGCCATTAAACGCTGCTGGAAACCGGATCGAGCCGCCGATGTCTGTTCCGATTTCGAAAGAAGTGAAACCCATTGCCACTGCCGCTGCGGCTCCGCCTGAAGATCCTCCAGGGCCGCGTGATATATCCCAGGGATTGTTTGTCGTACCAAAAATGTCGTTGTAGGCCTGAATGTCGCCTGACCAACGCGGAAGGTTGGTCTTACCCATCACAATCCCGCCTTCGCGACGAACAGAAGCAACCACTGCAGCATCTTTTAGGGGCACGTTGTTTCGAAGCTCCGTTGCTCCCCCGGTCGACTTGAGGTTTTTGGTCTGTAGCGCGTCTTTGACAGTTATGGGAACCCCATGCAGAACTCCCATGAGGTCACCTTTTTGTTGAGCGGCGTCAGCAGCGTCTGATTCAGCTACCGCAGTCTCAAAATCTCGTGTAATCACCGAATTGATCTCACCGTCCAAACGTTCGATTCGTTCAATGAAGTGTTCAGTCAACTCTCTGCTAGAAATTTCTCCCCGTCGAATTAAACCGGCTTGTTCTACCGTTGATAGCAGCGCTACGTCGGTCACAGTAAACCCCTCCCCTATGTCACTGACCTGATACCCACAGGGCCTGGCCTTGTTGAGTTTCGACAACGATGGTTACTTCTGCGGAAACCCGTCCCAGTCTGCCCCACAAGACGGGTTGGTCGCTTACCTGGCTGAGGAGATGCTCTCCATCGGTATCTCGCAGCCAAATTTTTTCATCTCGTTCAAACAACATTGACATCCCCGACGAAGTGACGAGTGCATCTATTAGTTGTTCGGCGTCACTTGGAATCACTTCGGTACGTTTCAAACGTTGCCCGTCATGAACCGTGTGTTCGGCATCCTCCATCATGATGATCCCATCGACGACACCTAGCTCGGTAACTTCGTAATCCGGGAGAGGCGTTGTGGTCCACTTCCCTCCTCCGGTGGATCGGACAAGCAGAGAACGTTCGCTCGGACCACTCGAAATGAATTCTTGTGCTTCTAATGGTCCAAATTTACTCAACGAATATATGACCCGCCCTGCTTTCGGGTCGGTTGCATACACCAGGTCGTCGACAATTTCGGCTTCGACCGCGTCAATTCCTAGGCTCTGCAGAAGACAAACGGGGTCAACTGCAATTTCTTCGATGCGCGACATGGCCAATTCGTGGTCGGTGACACGAAGTCGGGCTCCAGATACTGAGCTAACAACTCCAGGTGCCAGTTGATCGGGAATTTCATATTGTTCCCATTGATTCCCGTTCTTAACTTGAATCACTAGTTCTCTGCTGCACAGATCGTCCCCCAACCAACCCCCAACTCGAAGGAAATCTTCTCCCACTCCTAGATCTACTGCGATTACGTCGAGCGAATCGGGTAAGTCAAGTTGCCGCCAGGACGATTCGTCTCTCACGAACCACTCGGTGCCAACATGACCAAGGACTGTGTCGCCTGAATAGACATATTCCGTGCTCGCTCCCGGGACCGGGCCGGTCACTTCGATCCAATCCGTCTGCGCGGAATTTTTGGACAAGAGCGCAGAGCTCTGTGATTCATTGTCGGTCGCGAGGGGAACAGTCTCATATGTGGGATTGGTAGAGGCAATCGACGCCTGGGCCTCAGAATCTTGTGTTGTCTCACCTTGGGAATCTTCAGATTTGCTAGCTGTTTCGGCCAGTGCCGCGACTTCAAGCGAAGTGGGATCTTGATCACTTCCTCCAAACAGAACCGCAAGTAACCCCCCAACCAGTGCAACAGCTACAAGGGAACTCAGCCCGCTAAACAAAAGGCGACGACGGCGCGCTCGAGTGGCAGCACGAACACGTACTGCGTCTACTAACCCGGGGGTTAGCGCTACCTGTTCGCCTGTGTCGCGTAAATGGCGGCGCACTTCATCATCAAGATTCAAGGTGCTTGTCCTCCCGGTCTGATGCAGGAGCGAACGTTGGGCTTTCTCCCAATTCTCCGGCAAGTTGATTAAGCGCCCTACTGAGCCTGCTTTTCACTGTTCCAGGTCGAATCCCAAGTGCCTCTGCGGTTTCTTCGACTGACCATTCCATGAAGAATCTGGCTACTACTACGGTTCTATGAGCCGGCGCCAGACTCTCCAAGGCTCGCTCTAAGTCAACGTCTACCATTTTGTCTTCAGCAAACTCGGCTTTTACCAGCAAGGGGCGTTTCTCTCGTTCCCTTCGCGCCCGACGGAGCCAAGAACGTGCCCAGTTCATAGCTACTCGGTAAACCCAACCCTGTGGGTTTGCGAAAGTTGAGACCTCAGCCCAACGTTGACATGCTCTGACGAAAGCTTCGTCTGCTGCTTCAGCTCCGAGATCAGGGTTTCTTAAACTCAGGCTAAGAGCTCTTGCTATCTGGTCGCGATTGGCGGCGTAGAAGGTGTCGAAATCTCTGTGCCTGTCTGCGGGCAGCGGAGCTTCATTCGACCGAAGAGTGCTGGGCCGCTGTGGGTCTTCAGCCACTCGTCTTCCCCCGACTTCCATGACCATAGATACAACCTGTTGATCCAAGTCGGCTAGTTCTTCCATAGTTTGAGACGCTCATGCGGATCGACTGGTTCCATTTTCCACAAAGTTACCGGCAGTGGGTCCTCATCTACCCTCGGGTCTGTACAGCTTGATGGGTCCTTGTCCCGTCATGAGTTCACTCTGGCGATGCCAAGCGCGGCCCGAATTGGCTCCGCCGTCTACGACCATTGCAGTTCCTGTAATGAAGGTCGAATCATCCGAGGCCAAAAAAAGCGCTGCTTGGGCTATGTCCTCTGGCTCACCCACACGTCCTATGGGCTGGTGGCGGCCAAATCGATCTCGAAACTTCTCACGTCGCTCTTCATCTAAGGGTCCATGAGCTAACGGGGTGGCAACAACCCCAGGGCATATCGCGTTGACTCTTACGCCCTCCTGTCCCAATTCAAGGGCGACTGATTTAGTCAGATGTATCACTGCTGCTTTTGTGGCTGTGTACAGATGGGGGGATTCACCCGCCTGAAGTCCCGCGACCGACGCAGTTGAGATGATCGATCCTGAGCCTTGCTCCTTCATCACTGGCGCCGCATGTTTCATGCCAAAGAACACTCCTTTGAGCAGCACATCAACCGTTAGATCAAAGTCATCTTCACTGATTGATTCAATCGGACCTCTCGCGCCTCCGAAACCGGCATTGTTGAACATGACATCTAGGCGTCCCCATGTTGAAGTGGCGTGAACTATGGCACTAGCGACGTCCTCTTCTCGCGATACGTCTACATGAAAAAAGTCGCCGTCATCTCCAAGCTCTTCAGCGATGTTTTGACCTTTCTCATCGTCCATATCGGTAACTAGTACCCGTGCCCCTTCGGAAACAAACAGGCGCGCAGTTGCGGCTCCCATGCCGCTAGCAGCCCCCGTTATGACCGCTACCTTTCCATCAAGTCTGTCCATCTCAAATCTCCTCAGGGTTGCTTTCTTCCAGGAGAACACCTGCCTGGGAGAGCGTTTCGATCTCGTGTTGGCTTGTATCTAGCCAGCCTTGCAGAACCTCTGAGTTATGTTCTCCCCGGTATGGGGCGACGGCGTCGGGCTGTAACCCCGAGGAGCTTTTCGAAAATCGATACGGAGTTTGAGCGACTCGTCGGGTCGAGCCGTCTCGTGCGTCTATGGCGATAGACGAGCCGCGATGCTCAGCAGTCGGCGAGTCATAGGCTTCAGCGGTCGTCTTGATGTCTCCCCACGCCAAATTGCATTGATCGAGCGCTTCGTACATCTCGTCTCGAGAGTCGAAAGAACTGAGGAATTCGTTGATCGCTGATTCTCTATATGAGCGTTTAGTCGGGATATCGGCATCGGCGGGAGCTTTGTCTTCAAGACCGTGAACTTGGTGTAGCTGTTTCCATATCCACCGAAAGTCGCCCGCTGTCAGCACGGGTCCGCCTACGCCTTCCCATACCAGCCCACCAGCAGATGTGTACCGGACATCATCGAGGCCGACATGGCTTGTGTCATCGGTAGCTAAAAACGCATCGAGCATGCACATATCTATGTGTTGACCCTCACCGGTAAGTTCGGCTACTCGCAAGGCGGCTAAAAGACCGATCGTGCCGTGCAACGACGCATTGGTGTCTGCAGCTGAAAGATTTAGGTCGGTGACAGGTTGTTGATTCCACTCTGCGCTTCGTTGAAGCCATCCGGATTCAGCGTGCAGTATCGGAGCGTAAGCCGCGCGGCCAGACTCGGGACCTTCTTGACCAAACCCCGAGATTGAGAGCATGACCAGCTTTTCGTTGATGGACCTCAGGTCTTCGTAGGCGAGCCCAAATTTTTTCATAATTCCGGGCCGGAAGTTTTCTATAAGTACATCAGCTTCCGCGGCAAGTCGACGAATAAGTTCGGCTCCTCCTTCGGCATGAAGATCGATGCAAACATTGCGCTTCCCTACATTCTGTTGCGTGTAGTAACCAGCAAGACCGGCCCGGACCTTCCCCCAATTTCTCGTTACGTCGCCCTCTGGCGGTTCTACTTTCACGACTTCTGCACCTAGATCATGCAAGATGCGTCCCGCGAAGGGGCCTGCCAAAACCCGGCTGAGATCAAGCACTTTGATTCCCTCAAGCGGTCGCACCTGTACCCCCTTTTGATACCCCGGTGTGGAGTTAAGTCAGGAGTGCAGTCTCGCGCGTGGATTTACATAGAGCTAACGGGTCAACTCATTGATCAGTTGTTTCAGCGATCTGTGGGTGCCTATCGAGGAACGTCGCCTTCAACGGTTACTCGGTTCATATGGCGTCTCTGTCCGTGGTAATCGTTCAATGCGTAATGTTGAACGATTCGGTTGTCCCACATAGTCAAGGTTCCGACTTCCCATCTAACTCGACAGGTGAATCGTTCTTGTTCGCAGTGTCGACACAAGAACTTCAAAAGAGCGTCACTTTCCGGCTTGCGCATTCCTCTAATGCTTTCGGTGAAGGGTCGGTTGACGTATAAAGCTCTCAAATTTGATTCTGGGTGTGTTCGCACTACTGGATGTTCGACTAGCTGATGAGCTTGGTCTGATACTTCAAGGCTCATCGACCCATAATTACGTTTTTCGGAATCCCCACCTCTTCCATATTGACTTGCTGCTGAATGCACTCCCACAAGTTCGTCGACGATGGTTTTCATTGTTTTCGAAAGCGCCGTATAGGCAGCATGTTGGTTGGAAAAGAGGGTGTCTCCTCCATATTCGGGGACTTCGAGTGCGTAGAGGAGGGACCCCAGTGGGGGCCTCGGGAGAAACGACATGTCGGTGTGCCAGCCCCCGCCAAAATTGATTGTTTCATCGCGCTCTTTGATGATCGCTACGACTTCGGGATCTCCTTCGAGACCGGTTATGTAGGGGTGAGTTTCTAGCGAACCAAACTGTTGAGCAAACTGTTTTTGTTGCCCCGGAGAGAGCGACTGTTCTCTAAAAACTAAGACGTGATAGGCGTTGAATGCTTCCCTGACCGCAGTAATTTGAGCCTCTGAGGCTGTTGCTAGGTCCACGCCACTGATCTCAGCGCCTAACGCACCTGCTATGGGCTTTATAAGGAGATTCGAGTCGGCAGCGATGGTCACAACGCCAACATTAGGTTAGTCAGTCATCCCGCGCAGACGTTCCCCTACTTCACCTATTACTTCGATACCTGCTTCTGCTGTTGATGCCACTGGTGTGAGGTTGAAGTGACGGCAACCAGCTTCCAGGTAAGGGGCCAAAAAATCCACGATGTCATCCACTGTCCCATGGGGTGTGTACCGCGAGAATTTTTCGAAGGGGACACGATAGAAGCCTTCCATGGCAGGCCCAACAAAAGACGCTGCTTCCGTTCGATCCTTTCCAACTCCAACCCAAAGCTGGATTCCGTGATCTGCTTGAACGTCTCTTTCTGCTTCTTCTGCAGCTTGGTCATATATCGCTATTGATTCTGCATATCGATCACTTGAGCACCAAATACCAAGCCAACCATCAGCGTATTTGCCTGCTCTGCGAAGCGCTGCATCGGCTCGTCCGCCTACGTATACAGGGATTGGTGGGTCTGGGGTTGGAATTATTCGTGCTTGTTCAAAGTTGAAAAATTCGCCGTCGTGATCAACTGTTTGGCCTGCTAGTAAACGTTGAACGATGTCCAGTGACTCGTCTGTTCTCCTTCCCCGGGTCCGCGGGTCGACGCCACATATCTCTACTTCGTGACGGTCATCGCCACCGACTCCGACTCCGAAGCTGATGCGGCCGGGCGCCATTTCTGCGAGATTTGCGAGTTGTCTAGCTACGGGGATCGGGTGCCGCAGAGGCAACAGGTAAACGCCGATATATATGCCCAACGTCGGGTGCAGGTTCGCAACACCTGCTGCTACGACCATGCCATCGTGGCCGTGTCCTATTCGAAAACTGACATGGTCTGCAAAGAAGACATGGTCAATTCCGGCGTCAGCCACTAGCTCTACGACCTTGCGACGTTCATCCCATGGACGAGTCCATATGTCGATACCAGGGGTTACTCCCACTCGCACTGGCGTCACGATTTAGGAGCCATTATTAGGCAAGTTCCTTGCGCCGCGGCCACGAGCCGGTCACCATTCGCCACGTCGATTCTCACAACTGCGGTGGTGCGACTCATCGAAATTACTTCTGCGGTTGCAGTGCAAGTGCCTTCACTGACTGGTTTCAACAGGTTTATTTTGAATTCTGTGGTCGCGGCCCATGAGCCCTTGGGCATTACGGGGTAAAGCACTACTCCGAGTACGTGGTCACAAAAAGCTGAAAGACAACCACCATGCATGTTGCCGATCATGGTGATCATCTCGTCGGTTACGTCAAATGAAGCCACGAGCTTGCCTGGTTCGACGTCGTCGATGCGAATTCCCAGAAATCCATCGATCCCTTTCTCGGGATCGAACTGTTTGAAGCGTTCCGCTGTTTTAGGATTCCAGTGTTCAAAGGTCAATGCCATGAGCGCACCGTAGCGTCCTGAGCGATCTTTGACAGAAGTTCACTCTTACAAAGTGCTGTCGATCCAGAAAACCAGATCTTTGACGAACTGTTGTGTGTGTTCGCTCTCCGCGTGACCAAAGCCATGTTCACATTTTGGATAGTCCTCTAACCAGAGCGATCCTCCGGCGGCCCGGTATGTTCGAGCAAGCTGGTCGACGAGTTCGGAAGGAACGTTCTTATCGTTACCCGCTCTCGCAAACCAGACGTTTGGAATGTGTGCCGGAGGTTCTTCACTCATTATTCGAGTTATTGAAGCATCGTGCATCGCGTCTTCGTCGCAGAAGTACGCCACCGTGTTAGTACTCAAGCGTCGCCCTAATCGTGTGTCCAACAAGTTGGCGTAGCGATATCGCAATAGGGGGTCCACAGGAGCCCAAAATGCTGCAACGTTGTCTACCCGACCGTCGACGGAACTTTGGGTGACCCATTCGCCATCAATCCAAAGTTCAGTTCCTTGTTCGTCTTGGAGCTGGGGCCTCAATGCAGCCAAGAGGCCCAAGTGGCCTCCACTTGAACTTCCTATGGTTAAGACTTGAGCGCTGTTTCCAACTAGTTCTTCGGCTTGGAGGCGAGCCCAGTGAACCGCAGCCACTATGTCTGTTGACGCGTCTGGGTGGCAATACTGGGGTCCACACCTGAAGTCCACAGCAACAACGACAAAACCCTGTGACGCGAGCTGTTGGTCATAGTGGTAGCCAGCCTTGCGGTCACCGTCACACCAGGCACCTCCGTGCACGTCAACTATCACCGCTTTTCGGTCAACGCTCTGCGGGGGAGTCCATACTCGGGCGACAAATATCTCGTCTTGTCTCTTCAGGTATGGAACATCGACGTATGCGGGCACAACTACAGGTCCCATTTCACTGGCAAATGTTTGAGTCCGTTTTGAAAATTAGACACTAAGTGTTCTGGCTCTCCGTTTAAAGAGAGGTTCGGCAAACGAGTCAGGGCTTGATCGAACATCGCAGTCATTTGGATGCGAGCCAGGTGCGCTCCTAGACAGAAATGTGGGCCAGCTCCAAATGTGACATGGTCATTCGGGGTTCTCTCAATATCGAATCTGTCAGGATCTTCGAACACCCGTGGATCACGATTCGCTGCTGCGTGGTACACGACAACTTTGTCGCCCCTACGGATCTTCGTCCCTCCAAGGTCAATATCTTCCGTGGCGGTTCTCCGAAAATGAATGACGGGAGGCGAATAGCGCAGCATCTCTTCAATTGCGGACGGGAGTAGTTCTTGCCGGTCAATCAACTTATCCATCTGTGATGGATGTTCTAGGAGTGCAAGCATGCCTCCGGGAATTCCGTTTCTTAAAGTTTCGTTTCCTGCTACCGCAAACAGGAAAAACATGGTTTCAAACTCCTCGGTAGTGATGGCTCCTTGTTCGTCAGCAGTCGCAAGCAAGATCGACACCACATCGTCGCCGGGATGTTGTCTCCGATATTGGGCAAGTTCCCCTGCGTAGAAATACATGTCGGCCAGTCCTTCGCGAGACCTCGGGTCTGGCATGCGGCCGCTGTCATCAGATCCGATTTGATCTCTGATAGCGCGGGCCTTTTGTGCCATCTCAGTACCGGTTTCTGGGTCAAACTGGTCAGAGGTGGAATATTCGGTGTCTTGATACCCAATCACCCGGTTACTCCAATCGAACAGCAGCATTCGGTCTTGTTCGGGAACTCCCATAATCTCCGCGAGGGTCATCAGCGGCAATTCAGCCGCCTCTCTGGCGAAATCTGTATGGCCGGTTGATGCCACTCTGTCCACTATCAATTTGGCTCGTTCGCTAATGCCGTCTTCGAGTTTTGCTACAGCACTCGGAGTGAAAGACCTGGTCAATAGCCGTCGCAGTCGGGTATGGCTAGGTGGGTCTTGGTTCAACATCATCCGCTGCACAAAGGCGAGCATGTCTGACGTTCCTGGATCTCGAATTTGGGTGGCACCTTGGTGGGATGAGAATATTGCTGGGTCGCGAAGCACTCGGTTCACTAATTCGTGGGTAAGAACAGCCCAATATCCGGGACCTTCTTCCCACCCCATAACCGATGGTTCTTCGATCCAGTGAATCGGAGCAACTTCCCTCATCGTCGCCATTAACTCATACGGGACTCCATGCACATAGGTTGCTGGGTCGAACAATCGGACGCTTTCCATACGTCTGTTATTACCACGACTGGTACTCCCTCTGACTTGGGTTAGTTCGAGATAGTTGGTGGAGCGCTATTTGGCTGGCACCCTGTTGAGATGAACAGTTCCCAACCTGGCGGCGGCAATGGTCGCAGACGTCCCGGGTTCTGGCGGCTATTTCGTCAATTCACATCAAACGTGTCGGACCACCACACCCTCTTGGCGGCCGCTGGAGTCGCTTATTTCTTTGCTCTTGCTTTAGTCCCTGCTGTGGTGGCCATTGTTTCTATTTATGGTTTAGTGGCCGAGCCTCATGAAGTAGCTGAACAACTTGAGCCATTGACCGATGCGCTTCCAAGCGAAGCCGGGAAACTGGTCGTTACTCAACTGAGAGGTGTCACTTCAATCGGAGAAGGACGCGTCGGCATCAGCCTTGCTATAGGTCTGTTCGGTTTGTTGTGGCTTGTGTCAAACGCCTTTAACTCTTCTGTTATGGCCATTCGAATCGCGCACGCTAGGAGAAGCCCTCATAACTGGGTGCAGGGACGCATTTTTGCTTTGAAGCTCTCCGTCGTCGCGATGATCGTTACCACTGTGGTGATTTGGGCTGTTATCGCCTTCCCGAGAACACTTGAAGCAGTCGGGTTTACTGACGGGGCTCGCCCGTGGTTGGAGGCTGCACGTTGGCCTCTCGTACTAGTGCTTGCGTCTATGTCACTGGGGTGGATATACCGAATGGTTGTTGGTCCTTCGACGCGGATTCGGGCGCGAGTCGTCGCTGTTGTTATCGGTGGTCTGATATGGATTGGGGGCACCTTCGGGATGAGTGTTGCCGCCGCCTCGGCTGACCAGTTGCAGGCGACTTTCGGTTCATTGGGCGCAGTCGCTGTGCTGCTCATCTGGCTGTATCTGTCGGCGTCGTCGATGCTTCTTGCTGCTGAAGCGGAGTCTGTCTTAGTGGATGCTTGGGGTCAAGTTCCGGTTCGGGGGGTCGGGCGGAGTGGCCAGGACGAAGAAAATCATGCCGAGCGCAGCGAGAACAGCCAGGACGATGAAACCTAACCGGTAGCTTCCGGTCATGTCAGCTAAGACTCCTGCAATGATCGGCCCTAAGACGGTTCCTAACATGACAACTAGCGAACTCAATCCCATTATGAAACCGAAGGATGAGGCCCCGAAGTAGTCAGCTCGGAGCGCCTGCATAAGCGGGCCTCTGGCGCCCCACGCTAAACCGTGTAGTACGACAAAGACTCCGATCATCCATCCTCGTTGGGTGAAAGCAAGCACGAGGATCCCACCGGCATGTCCGAACATGGCGACTGATGCTATTAGGCGTTTGTTGACCTTGTCTCCGAGAGCGCCGCCGATTGTCATGCCGACTATTTGCATGATTGGCAGCGCAGCACCAACGTAACTCGCTTGCTGCAACGAATATCCACGTTCGGAAGTGAGGAACAGAGCTAGATGGGCCATGACGGCACCCACGACAAATAAAGCGCTCATGTGGCCGAGCGAAATCATCCAAAAGGCACGGGTTCGTATCGCTTCTTTGGCAGTGAAGTGGACTGAGGTGAGTCCTTCGGCGGCTGGAGTCTCCGCTGTGTCTTCGGGAGCCATCCCATCCACTGTTTGTCCGTAATCAGTCGGGTAACCATCAAGGTACCGAGCGAAGAAATAGACGGCTATGCCTGCTACTACGCCCGATACGGAGGCCGTAGTCCGCCAACCGTATATGTTCATCGACCACACCACTATGGGGACTGCTAATCCGCCTGCCGCGAAACCTAAGCTTCCGGTCGCTAAGGCACGGGCCCGTCGCCGCTCGAACCAGCGGACTATTGCAACTGTGACCGTAAGAAAGCCGCTTAGCCCGGCCCCAATCGCTATGAACAGGAAAGAAGCGAAGAATTCCCACAAGTTTTGTATACGGCCGAACCACACAAATCCGGCGATTAGAAAGAACGAACCTATTCTGGCGATCCGCTTGGGTCCATACCGGTCCAGTAGCCAACCTTGGAGTGGTCCCAGCAGCGCTGATTCAAAACGATTTACTGAGAAAGCTGCTGATAGAACGGACTTACTCCACCCGAATTGTCGTTCGAGTACCACGAGATAACTTCCCATGGCTTGCATGATCAAGGCGCTTTGTATGAACTGAATCACGATGCCCGCATTAACAACCTTCCAACCTCGGAAGGGTGATCGGTGAGCGGGCATCGCTATATGGTGCCATTACGCAGCTAGTTTCGCGGCATTAGGGCTACTGAAAAAAAGGGGGGCCAAAGATGAGATCAATGCTTTGGTTGTGTGGAACATGACGAACAATGAGGAAGTCATAGGCTTCGTGGGCTTAGGAAACATGGGCGGCCCGATGTGTAAGCATCTAGTCCGGGCTGGCTACTCGGTCTATGTCTATGACATTGACCCAGAAGCGGTGAGCAACGCAACCCAAGCTGGCGGTGTCGCAGTTGATTCAGCTTCGGCTTGCGCATCGGTCGCAGATCTTTTCTTTACCTCCTTGCCTCGACCAGACCACGTCGAAGAAGTCATGGCCGGCCCCCATGGTGCTCTGCAATCGTTGCGGGCAGGGTGCATTTGGATTGATCTCACAACCAATCGGGTCGACTTAGTTCGAAAGCTTGCGGGTGAAGCGCCGGCCGATGTTCAAGTGGTCGATTCTCCCGTGACGGGCGCCGTTGACGGCGCGAGAAACGCCTCGTTAACGTTGTTTGTTGGTGGAGATTCTGAACCTGTGACCCGTGTCATTCCAGTGCTCAACAATCTTGGTCTTGTGATCCCCACCGGAGAGCTGGGTTCGGGCAATGTCGTCAAACTGGTGACCAATCAGTTGTGGTTCATTCATGCCGCGGCTTTGGGTGAAGGTCTGGCTTTGGGACTCGCCAACGGTGTGAAGATTGAGACACTTTGGCACGCAATCAAGGAGTCGGTGGGTGATTCTTTTGTCGCTCGCCATGACGCCCCATCGATCTTTGCAGGACACTACGACCCCAGCTTTTCACTTGACTTGTGCTTGAAGGATCTCGATTTAATTGAAGGTTTATCGGCTTCGTTACCTTCGCCTTTAATGCTGACTTCGGCGGCGAACAAACTATTTGAAGAGGCTGCGCAGCGTTATGGGCGAGAGGTCGGCGAACTGCATGTCGCTAAACGAATAGAAGACGATAATGACCTGTCATTTAGAATGGACGGCGACTGGACACCGCCTTGGGAGGGTTAAAGTTGATGTCCCGCGGAGAATCTCAACTGTTAGGTGACCTTGTCCATCTTGAGAAATATCCACTGGATAACCCCTCCAGTGAGATCTACCGAACGGCTGTGTCAATTGCGCGAGAACAACTCGCAGCAGATGGTTGCACTGTGGTTAAAGACTTGGTTAGTTCGTCTGGTATCGAATTACTCAACCACGAAATCACTTCGCAGAAAAACACTACCCATTTCTCAAACGAGAAGATGAACCCGTATTTTCATTTTGATGAAAATCCGGACTTTCCTCCTGACCATCCAATAAACACGTTTCTTGAGCGGTCTAGCGGCTTCATCCCTGGCGACAGTTGGACTCCTGGCGGACCAATGAATCAACTATTTCGCTCGAGGGAGTTGATTGACTTTGTTACTTCTTGTTTGCAAGTGAGTGAACTTCATTGTTACGCAGATCCGTTGGCTGGGTTGACATCAAATATTTTGGAACCCGGGCAACTGTTTACTTGGCACTTTGACACCAATGATTTTGCTGTAACTGTCTTGGTTCAACCTGCAGATGAAGGCGGCCTATTTGAATATGTTCCGGGCATTAGAACCGTCGGCGACGAAGGATTTGAGAGGGTTGCAGATGTCTTACGGGGAGACCGATCTGAAGTGACGACGTTGGACTTACGGCCCGGAGACATGCAGATTTTTCGCGGTCGGCATTCTCTTCATCAAGTGACACGCGTCGCAACTGACAGCGTGGCTCGCCATGCCGCTATTTTTGCTTACACCGAGCAGCCTGGAGTCATCGGCCGAGTGGAACGCACAACCCAACTATTCGGACGGGTCTTACCAGAACATATTGCTGCTGAGAAGCAAAGGATTCGCGGCGACCGGTTGGTCGACTAAACGATAGGTCACTCGTTGTCGACTCCTAGTCGGCCGTCTTCGGCAATTACTATGGATCTAATGACCTTTGAGAATCCAACTCTTGTCTTGCTTCATGGGCTCGGCGCGACCGGCCGTGTGTGGGACTCGTTCACAGAGACTGCGAATTGGTCTGGGCGTGTCATCGCCCCCGATTTACGTGGTCATGGTTCTGCCAACTGGGCTGATTCCTATTCGTTCGGAGCGATGGCATCCGATGTAAGCGAGCTGCTTGAAGTTGATGAGCCTTACGTGGTTCTCGGACATTCAATGGGTGGCGGAGTTGGTGCGGCTTTGTCGACAGGCTTTTTCGGTACGACACCATTGGCATTGGGAACTATCGGAGTGAAGTTGGTTTGGACTGAGGAGGAGCTAAACAAACTTCCTGAAATTGCGGCGAAACCATCAAGATTTTTCGATGACCGTGCCGGGGCTGCAGATTGGTTCTTGAAACTTTCGGGACTCTTAGGCGCAGCAGAGGCGGATAGCCCTCTAATCGAATCAGGCATTGTGCAGGATCAGGGTGGTTGGCGGGTCTGTCAAGATCCAAAAAGTATTTTGGTGGTTGAGGGTTCGCCACCATTTACTCAAATTTTCAATGGGCTGTTGGCACCCGTACACATGGCTCTAGGAGAACACGATTCACTCGTATCTCCTGAGGACCATGCGGAGATGCCTACCGGCATTCCCCATGTTTTTGGAGGTTTGGGTCACAACGTCATGGTTGAGGATCCTGAGGTTGTGTGGAGTTGGTTTTCTAACGTCGCTTCGTTGACTTAACGTCGCTTTCCGCTCATCGATACGGCTACCAGTGCAAAGGTGCCGAACATCAGAAGGGTGTGCACGATTTTGAACCCGATGGTCCACTGAGAGTCAATGAGGATCCCGCCACCACGGATGATCCAGAATCCTACGGACCAAATTGCTAACAACTGGAGCGACCTCCAGCTTCTGGTACCACGCACCATGTGAAACAGCACAACTGATGCAAGTGTCAGGAAAATAGCTGCGGCTAACAACCGCCAGGCAAGCTCTACGGCGTTGAGTTGATCATTGAGAAGTACCGTTCTGGATCGAGAGACCCATACAACGTATGTCCATGCCAATAGCGGAGCTACCCGCCATTTGGAGGGGGTCAACCGTCTTCGAGAGGTAACTCACCGGCAATACGAATTAGTTCGCCTCCATCAATGGTCAAAGTGTTGCCTGTCATCCATGAGGCGCTTGCGGAGAGGTACAGAGCGGCTTCTCCAATATCTTCTGGTTCTCCCAAACGTCGCAGTGGCAACATGTCGGAGATCATTTTCCCCCGCGGTCCATCCCATAAGACTTTGGCGAAGTCCGTGCGGATGAGACCCGGTGCTATGCAATTCACTCTCACCTTTGGTCCGAGCTCCGCCGCTAATTGTCTGGTCATATGCATGAGAGCGTCTTTAAACATGCAATAAACACCCAAGGCTTCGCTGGTCGTAAATCCACCCACAGAAGAGATGTTGATCACTGAACCACCGTTTTCTTGCATCCACTTTTGCCATGCCGTTTGAGTCCACTGCAAAGGTGCACGGAGGTTGACTTCATAGGTTTTGTCTAAACGGGGGACGTCGCAGTCAATCATGGGTCCAGCCCAAGGATTTGTGGCTGCGTTATTGACCAAGATGTCAACTGCCCCGAAACGTTCGATAGTTCCATCGATGACTCGTTCAGCTTCTTCAAGTTGGCCTATGTGGGACGCTATGTAATCGCTATCGCCTCCGATATCGACCAGAGCAGCCTCGCACTTTTCGGCTTTGCGGCTGGTGATCATAACTTGAGCACCAGCATCGGCAAACGCTTTGGCGATTCCTTTGCCTATCCCTGCAGAGCCCCCTGTTACAAGCGCTGTTTTCCCGTCAAGTCGTAAATCCATGTTGCATTCCCCCTCGGCGTTTGAGTCAATTTTTTCCGATTTCGTTCCACGGTCCACTGTCAGCCCGTGGCTCGCGGGGCAGACCTAGTACACGGTCCCCCACGATGTTTCGTTGTACTTCTGATGTACCAGCGTAAATAGTCCCAGGTCGCGCTCCAAGCATTGTTTGGATCCACGCCAGACTGGAAAACGAGGCACCGATTGCGTCTGTCTGGATGCCATGGGCAGCTTCTCGGCCAGTGGGTGTCATTGCGTCCGCTCCGAGGATGTGCATGGTCTTCTCGGTAAACCACGTGTGATATTCACTCCAAAGCAATTTATGTAAGGACGACTCGGGGCCTGGTGGATTTCCAGCGAGCACTGAGGTGACTTGACGCTGTCCCATCCATTTCATGATCTCGACTTTGCTGTGGGCGCGGGCAAGATCTTGTCGCATCATGGGATCTTTTGTGGCGCCTCGTTCCTCGGCAACCGTGCAGACTCTTTCAAATTCATCTCGGAATCGCACCGCATCGGTAGTAGCGCCGTGACCTCTTTCAAAGCCAAGCAACACGTTCGCTACCCGCCATCCGTCGTTCACGTCACCTACGACGTTGGGTTTAGGAGCTTTGGCATCGGAGAAAAAGACTTCGTTGAAATCATGTCGGTTGCTGATGTTGATAATGGGTCGACATTCGACTCCCTGTTGGTCCATCGGAACCAGGAGAAAGGAGATGCCTTTATGTTTGGGAGCATCTGGAGTTGTGCGACACAGGACAAATATCCAGTTGGCGGTGTGCCCACTCGAAGTCCATACCTTCTGACCATTGATAACCCACTCGTCTCCATCAAGAACAGCACGTGTTCCGAGGTTCGCTAAGTCTGAGCCGCTGTTGGGTTCGCTATAGCCCTGACACCATCGATCTTCGCCGCTAATTATTCGCGGGAGGAACGTTCTCTTTTGCTCTTCAGTTCCACATTGAATGATCGCGTTTCCCACCATGGTGATTGAAAAGCCGTCGTTTTCGTTGCCTTCTGGAACCCCCGCTTTGGCGAATTCTTCGGCAAGCACAATACGTTCGACTTCGCTGAGGCCGGCTCCTCCGTACTCTTCGGGCCATGACACGGCAAGCAGACGATTTTCTGCCAGAAGCGACCGCCATTCGTCTACGAATTCGGTGCGCGCCGTTTCGTCAAGAGCACCCAGCCCTGCCCAGTTAGCTGGTAAGTGCTCACTTAGAAAGGCCTGCACCTTTTGTCGGTACGTTTCGGCTTCTTGGTCATAGGTCGGGTGCATGTGTTTCCTAGAGTGAAGTCAGTCGCCAAGTGTTGCCAGCGGCAGTCATGGGCGAATTTCTATCGCAATTATGGCTTTCATGGTCGGTAACTAAACGAAGAGGGCCCAGTCGTCAACGCGCGTTGCGCTAGATCAATCCACTCGCACAGGAGCGGACGGGTGTCTCGTGGGTCGATAATTTCTTCAATTTCGAAAAATTCGGCAGCTCGGTGGGGGGATCTAACACGGTTGAGTCGTTCTCTGATTTCGTTGAGAAGGCCCTCAGGATCCTCCGCGTCAGCGAGGTCCTGCTTGTAGGCAACTTCTATTCCACCTTCGATCGGGAGTGACCCCCAGTCACCGGATGGCCACGCGTAACGAAGGCTGTGATATCCCGGCTTGTTGTTCGCAGCGCCGGCCACACCGAACGCTTTTCGGATCACGACACAGGCAAATGGGGTGGTCAGTTGTCCCAGTGCCGCTAAGGCTTGGGATCCATACCTAATGGTCGCATTCTCTTCTGATTCTTTGCCAATTAGAAACCCGGGGCAGTCCTCGAGATGAACGACCGGTAGATGGAACGTTGAAGCGGTATCCAAAAGCCGGATCAGTTTGCGGCAGCCGTCCGCAGTCCACGCGCCTCCGTATTGGTATGGATCTTCGGAAAATACAGCCACTGGGAAGCCATCCAAGCGCGCGAACCCGGTGATTATGGATTTACCCCATGCTGAGCCGATCTCGAAAAAGGAGCCTGAGTCGAATACGGAGTCGATGATTGTTCTCATCTGGTAGACCCGTCGCGCTTCTCGAGGTACCAGTGACAGTAAGTCCTCGTCTCGTCGATCAACAGGATCTTGCGAGATGGTCCTTGGTGCGAGTTCATCGACATTTGAAGGCAAGTAGGAAAGGAATGCCTTAGCCCGTTCGAACGCTTCAGTTTCTGAGTCGACGGCGTCATCTATCGCGCCGTTAGCCGTATGGATATTGGCGTGACCAAGCTCTTCTTTTCCGTGATCACCTAGTTGGGCCTGCTCGACGAGGGCCGGTCCTGCGATCATCATTTGCGCGCTTTCTCGCACGATAAGCGAATAGTGGGATGTTGCTACGCGCGCCGCTCCGATGCCTGCTACCGATCCCAAGGCAAGTGAGACTGAGGGAGCGACAGCTAGATGGTTCACCACTGTTTCCCATCCCTTGAGTTGGGGGATGTAGGTCCTACCAGCTGTTTCGATTGTCTTAACCGACCCTCCACCGCCCATGCCATCTACCAGTCGTAAATGCGGGAGCCTTAACTCCAGCGCCATTCCTTCTGCAGTGTTGCGTTTCTCGGGGATCGTTGCGTCGGCTGATCCTCCTCTAACAGTGAAATCATCTCCTGAGAGCAAAATGGGGCGATCATCGACACGCGCTAAACCAAACAAGAAATTGGAGGGGGTTAAGGAGATGAGATTTCCATCCTCGTCGTAGGTTGCCACGCCCGCTGTTTTACCTATCTCGTGAAACGAATCCGAATCAGCGATCGCTGCTATGCGTTCTCGAATGGTCAGCTTGCCGAAATGGTGTTGGCGCTCAATTTTGTCAGCGCCGCCAAGTTCATCAGCGAAGGCTTCTCGTTGGCGTAACTCATCAATTTCAGATTCCCAACTCACGCTTGATTCCCAATCTTCAGGCGGTTTGGCGAGCCTAGAGGGCCAGACACCCCTTTGGCTCGCTAAGTTCGTGCTTGTGTCTGACGTTTTTAGAGATCTTATGGAACTCGAGGCCCTCGGTGATGGACGATTCATCGCTCCAGCGTCGCCTGAACGCGGGCAAAGAACATTCGGAGGTCAGCTCCTCGCACATACTTTGCGGGCGGCCCAGTTCTCTGTGGACTCCGATAAATCAGTTCATTCGTCTCACTCTTACTTCTTGCGGCCAGGAGACGTTGACGCGACAACAGAACTAGTGGTTGAAGATGTGCGAGACGGTAGGAGCTTCAGCGTTCGGCAAGTGGTCGCTTACCAAGGGGCCGTCGAACTGTTTAGAAGCACTCTCTCTTTCCAGGTCCCTGAGGTTGGTTTGGAATGGTCTCCTCAAGTTCGCTTTGACGTCCCAGGGCCAGAAGCTGAGATTATGTCCTACTACGAGTTCTGGGAATCACAGTCAGTGGGTTTGGATGGGCCGTGGCACGGCAGGTTCAGACCAATGGACATTTTGTACATCAATCCACCACAGTTGCCTGAGGGATCTCCCGTCACAGAACCGCAGCTCATGTGGGTTCGCGTCAACGAGCCAATAGGTGACGATCGTTGTTTACAGGAGGTGGCACTGGCATACATCGCCGATGCCACGCTGATTGATCATGTCTTATTGCCTCACGGTTATCGCTGGCAAGACAATCGACTAACAGGCGCAAGTTTGGATCACTCAATGTGGTTTCATCATGAAGCAAGAGCTGACGATTGGCTTTTGTATGAGCAGCGAGTGGAAACCACTGGCGGCAGTCGTGGGTTAGGCAGCGGCCGTTTTTTTGATTCAGCCGGAAAATTGGTCGCCACCTGTATGCAAGAGGGTTTGATCCGTTGGGATAACTGACATCAGTGGAGCACCAGATGTAGGTTCGGTCTATGGAGATAAACCTCAAGGACCATAGAGCGCTCATAACTGGTGGAAGTAGAGGCTTGGGTCGCGCCATGGCTGAATCGTTCGCTCTTGCGGGGGCAGACGTCGTGATCGTCGCTCGAGAGTCGGACGTTTTGGATGAGACCTGTTCATCACTGGCAGCTATTCGTCCCTCGGGGAAGTTTTTGGGGATTTCCGCTGACATCAGTGACGTGGGAGAAGTTGAACGAGCCCATACTGAGGCAGTTTCCTTTTTGGGTCCAGTCGACATCCTCGTCAACAACGCGGGCACCTCAAACGCCAAACCATTTCTCGAGGTCAGTGCTCAAGACTGGCTCGACGATTTCAATCTCAAATTTTTCTCCGCCGCTCAGCTATGCCGGCTCTGCATACCTGATATGCGCGAACAAGGTTGGGGCAGAATTATCAATACTTTGAATTCGGCTGCAAAAGCGCCGAGCGCCGCTAGTTGCCCAACTTCAGTCGCTCGCGCTGCTGGGATGGCCATGACAAAAGCCTTGGCCTCCGAATTCGCGTCTGACGGAGTTTTGGTAAACGCGCTGAACACAGGCTTTCTAGTGAGCCATCAGTGGGTGACCCGTTGGCAGAGTGAACATCCCGATAAGACGTTTGAAGAGTTCACTGAAATGATTGGCACCAAAATTCCGATGGGTCGGATGGGCGAAGCACAGGAATTCGCGAATCTGGCACTTTTCTTGGCGAGCGACGCTGCTTCCTATCTGACCGGAGCTTCGATAAACATCGATGGCGGACTAACGCCTGTTGTTTGACGCACGCAATCTGGTCCGCGGCTGATATTGGTCGTTAGGATTCGTCATTTGTAAGGCGGGCCAGAGACTCATTGAGATCAGCGGGAGGTCTCGTTGGCTTCCCGCTGGCATCGCAAACACCGAGGGTAACTTCAGATTCAACGAGGGTTCGATTATCGTTTGCTCTCAGAATTTGTTGTTTCCATGTTGAGCTGACTCGTTTCATCTCGTCGATATAAGTTTCAACGATGAGGGAATCGCGGGCTGTGGCTGGTTCGCGAAACTTCACTTCGAGCTTCGTCACCACTATCTGTAAACCTCGTTCACTCAGATCCGACAACGACATTTCTATGTCGTCGAGGGCTACACAACGCGCCGCTTCGAAATACGCGATGTAGGCCGCATGATTGACATGGTTGTAGGGGTCAAGTTCCCCGAACCGAGGAATGATTGTTGTTCGATGCGCAGGCATATGCAGACATTAGAACGGGAAGGGCAGCGACGTATAAGCAGTCATCTATTCACTTAACAAATTCGGTGATTTCTCCTCCACTAAGACGTTCAAGCTGCGCTGTTTGGAGGGCAAAAACTGTATCTGGGGTACCCGCTGCTCCCCATGCGATTTCATAACGATAAATGCTTTGATCGACGAAGCATGAAAGCTGCTTCAAATGCCCGAAAGGCGGCACTCCACCTATGGAAAACCCGGTGGCTGTACGAACTAATTCGGCGTCTGCTTTCCCTATATTGCCGCCACACAGAAGTCCCAATGCTTCGGTATCCACCTGTTGATCACCGGCCGTTAACGCTAAAACTGGCTGTCCATCACATTCAAAGATCAGTGACTTGATGATCTGACCCAATTCGCAGTCCAAAGCAGTCGCTGCCTGGATAGCCGTTCGGGTGTCTTCCGGAAATCGAACGATCTCTGGTTCGACGCCTAAGAGGGCGGCAGCTGAACTGAATCGTTCATTCGCTGTGATCCGACTCATCGGCCTTACTCAGCCCAGGCTTTTACTTTTTCGATCACTTCGAGAGGATTCTCTGTGTCGGCAGGAATATCGATGTTGAGGTACGTGACCCCAACTTCTTTGTATACCTCGATGCGTTCACGAACTCTGCCTTCGTCGCCCGTCAAGCTTGCCCGATCAACGTAATCATCGGGCACCTTGGCAAACGCTTCATCTCTCTTACCACTCAAGAAAAGGTCCTGAATTTCTTCTGCCTCTTGTTCATAGCCATAACGTTTGAACAAGTCGTTATAGAAGTTCTGGTCACGGGCGCCCATTCCTCCTACATAAAATCCGGTGTTGTCTCGCACAGCTTTTCGGGCTGCGTCAACATGTGCTCCGTCACCTAAGGCGACAGTTCCACCTGCAACGATGCCCAAGTCACCTAGATCAGCTGATCTCTTTTCCTTACCAGCGTGAAGAGCATCACCCCACACGTCGTGAAATTTTTCCGGTAGGAAATGGATCGGTTGCCATATGTTCGCGAGCTCTGCTGTCATCTCAACGTTCTTGGGTCCAATCGACGCCACCGCAATAGGTATGTCTTGGCGATAGGGCTTACACATGAGCTTCAGCGGTTTTCCTAAGCCCGTGCCTTCTCCGTCAGCCAATGGGAGATTGAAAGCCCGCCCTTCGTGTTCAACTTTGTCACCTGACCAGACTTTGCGACAGATTTCGATCACGTCTCGAGTCATTCCCAGCGGCTTCTTAAACGCAACCCCGTGCCAGCCTTCTATGACCTGAGGGCCTGATGTTCCCAGCCCCAACACAAATCGTCCTTCGGACAGCGTGTCTATGGTGATAGCAGTTTGAGCGATTAGGGCAGGACTTCGCGAATAGACGGGCAAGATTCCGGTCATAAGCTTGATGGTTTTAGTTTGTCCAGCCACAAACGCAAGAGTGGACACGAGATCGTAACCATAAATCTCACCGCCCCAAACGAGGTCAACACCTGCGCTTTCGAGGTTTTGGACGTGACGGGCCAAGCCATTGGGGTCGAGGCTTGCTCCGGTACCTATAACCATTGAGATTTGCATAGAAATAATCCTGTCGATTGAGCCTAATTATCGAGTTTGAGTTGCCCGATGGGGCATGAACTCACCTTGGATAGTAGGAAATAGATGGCCCCAATGCGAAAGGGAATCGTTATGACCGATATTGATGTTGCAAACGAGATGATTTCAGCACTGAAAAATTGGGTCGAGGCGGAGGTAATTCCGAATGCATCCGACTTCGAACTGCCAGATAAATACCCGACCGATATGGCGCTACAGATGGAAGATTTCGGCCTTTTCGGAGCGACAATCCCCTCTGAGTACGGGGGACTCGATCTAGACAACATGACCTATGCACGCGTGATTGAGGAACTATCGAGAGGCTGGATGTCTCTCGCTGGGATCATCAATAGCCATTTGATATGTGCGAAGCTAATCAGCAAATTTGGTTCCGAAGAACAAAAGAAACGATGGCTTCCATCAATGGCCACCGGCAAGTTGCGTGGCTGCTTTTCGCTATCAGAACCCGATAGCGGTTCCGATGCTGCTGCGCTGCGTTGTCGAGCCGAACGTGACGGCGGCGAGTGGGTCATTAACGGCACCAAGATGTGGGTTACTAATGGCGAAAGGGCGGGAGTTGTGGCGCTCCTGGCCCGTGTTCCCGATGAGGATGGCACCCAGGCTGGTGGGATTACGTGTTTCATTGTCGAGAAGTCTCCTGGGAAGCAAAGTGGTGGGATAAGTATCAGTCGCAAGATCGACAAGCTCGGCTATCGAGGCCTTGAGACAGTCGAAATGTCTTACGACGATCATCGTTTGGGTCATGATCAACTATTAGGCGGAGAGGACGGCATCGGGAACGGACTTCGGTGGGCTTTGTCTGCTTTGGAGCTCGGCAGGATAAATGTTGCTGCGCGAGGTGTAGGGGTCGCGCAAGCCTCATATGACGCTGCCTTGTCGTATGCCAAAGAACGTGAGGCGTTCGGCCGGCCTATCAGTCAACACCAGGCGATCGCCTTCAAGTTGGCAGAAATGGCAACGAAACTAGAAGCCGCTCGCCTCCTTACCTACGAGGCCGCACGAAAGGCGGACGCAGGTGAACGCGTCGATTTGGCTGCCGGGATGGCCAAACTCTTTGCCTCTGAGACGGCCAGCGAGTTGGCTCTAGATGCTATGAGAATTCATGGTGGGAACGGTTACAGCACTGAATACCCAGTTGAGCGTTATTACCGAGATGCACCGCTAATGATTATCGGTGAAGGCACCAGTGAGATCCAAAAGTTGGTCATCAGTCGAGCCTTGTTAGCTGACGATTAACCCAAAAACTGAAGGGCCGCCGGGAAGTTCCCCGGCGGCCCTTTCAAAAGCGTCCAATTATTTCAAACGCTGACGGTGGTTAGAACCTTTATCGGCAACCACCGTTGTCTTTGTCCCAAGCGCAGTTAGGCGAGGCACCATTTGCGTCAACAACGTCGCCGACCATGTTCCAGGTTTGCTCGGTTGCATCGAACTGGCTGAAGTCTGAACCTTCAACGAAGTATCCGTCGACTGCACCGTTCATTGCAGTCGTGATTCCGTCAAGCGTCATCGGGGCATAAATGTCGATGTTTCGGACAGCCAAGATGAAGTTGGTCCTGGTCAAACCGCCGGGCAGTTCCGCTGCGACTCGCATGGCTTCGGCGTGTGGGTACCCATAGGCATAACCGATTCCATATAGCGAAATTGCAGGGTCGAGTCCACCATCCGCAAGGTTTTCATTGACGAACTTGATGAATGGTTCGTCGATGTGCTTCGGGTCAGTGGTGTCTTTACCGCCGCCACCAACAATCCACCATTCGTCAGCTGCCATTCCGGCAGGAGCCATATATGCGGCGATGCCTTTACATACAGATGGCGTGAATGCGACGAGGAGGTCTTCCAGCAAGCCTGCTGCTTCGACTTCCTGAATCGCCAACAAGCATGGGTTACCTGCGGTCATTGAGATGAACACGTCAGGCTCAAATGCTGCGATGGTGGTGACTTCGTTGGTCAGTGTCGGAGCTGCTGGGTCATGTCGAACCGGCAGATATTCTGCTACTACATCCGGGTTACCCTCAGCGTAGGCGTCGAATCCCAACTCGTAGGCAAGACCGAAGTCGTTGTCCATGACCAGGCCAGCGACCTTCACTGGAAGGTGGTCAGCGAGGTTGGACTTGATCCATGTGCCCCAAAGGATGGCTTCTGTCGAGTAGGACAACTGAAGTCCAGTGGTCCATGGGTGGTTAACAGGATCACCCCAAGCAGGGTGTCCGGTCATAACGAACGGATGCGGGATGCATTCGTCGTTGATCTTGTCGTACACGGCCAGCGTGTTCGGTGACCCAAGTGTCAGGAGCGTGAACACGTTCTCTGATTCGATCAGTTCGTCGATGAATTCAATGGTCTGAGCCGCTACATAGCCATCATCCTTAACGAGGAGTGTTACGTCTCGTCCGGCGATACCGCCATTCGCGTTGATCCACTGTAGGTAGTTATCCCAGCCAACGGCGATGTTGCCGTATGCAGCGAGGTTCCCTGACTGTGCGGTGGTGTGACCGATACGGATTTCGCTGTCAGTTACGCCACCAGTGTTACTCCAGTCTGCTGGGCAATCACCTATGTTGATTTCGAATCCTTCTGGACCTCGGAGAATGTCATCGTCACCGACACCCCATTCGCCGGCATCCATTTTCGCCGTAATCTTGTCAATCATCTTCTGCCGGTTATAGGCAGCTTCTTCCCAGATGCCCTCAAGTGTGCTCCGATCAAAAGTGGGAGCATCTTCATCGACTGCTTCCTCTTCGCCGTCACCTTCTATCGCTTTCTCAGCAGCATCCTGAGATAGGCCGCCACCAATAGAGGTGTCTTCTTCTTCTTCTTCACCTCCATCGTCGCTGTGAGCAGCAGTTGTATCCGATTCGGAACTACTACTTGATGAATCTCCGTCATCACTGCTTCCACACGCTGCCGCAACCATTGCGAAAGCGAAGAGAACAGCGAGGAGACGTAAAAGATTACGTCGGATGCCCATTTGGCACTCCCCCTCTTAATTTGAGTTTGAATTGATGCAAGACCGCCCCTAACGGCTGCCCAGACGAACGCTCTTAAAGTTCGTTGTCCGGACTTTAGGCGGAACTTCGGTGGTCGTCACGCTGAACTGGGCAAGATGAGAAATTGCAATCTTTCTGCAATGCTCCAACAAAACGAAGGACCGCCGGGCTTGTGCCCGGCGGTCCTTGCGGTATTCGACGTCTCATGGCCAGTTGGCCATGTTGGTCTGCGTTAACTAATTAGCAGCCGCCGTTCTCCTTATCCCAAGCACAGTTGGGGGATCCGCCGTTGCCATCGACGATATCGCCGACGATATTCCAGGTCTGACCTGTCGCATCGAACTTGCTGAAGTCTGAACCTTCAATTGCGAAGGCGTCTTCTGCTCCGTTCAACTCATAGGCCACGCCATCCATCATCAACGGGTGGTAGATGTCGATGCTTCGGGCGGCCAACATGACGTTGGTACGACTCATCCCGCCAGGCAACTCGTTCGCAACACGGAGGGTTTCGGTCCATGGGTAAGCGAAGTAGTAGCCAGTCGCTAGAAGCGAAATCGATGGATCAAGTCCACCGGCTTCCAGGGTCTCATTCAAGAAAGAGATGAATGGTTCACTGGTGTACTGCGGGTCAGTTGAGTCTTTGACGCCTCCACCAACAACCCACCAACCGTCAGCTGCCATTCCGGCAGGAGCCATGTACGCAGCAATGGCTTTACATACAGACGGTGTGAATGCGGCAGATAGCCGGTCAAGAAGACCTGAGGCCTCTACCTCTTGAATCGCCAAGAGGCACGGATTGCCGGCAGTCATCGAAATGAACACATCAGGGTCGAAGGCCGCCAAGGTGGTCACTTCGTTGGTCAAAGTCGGAGCTGCCGGGTCGTGACGAACTGGCAGGTATTCCGAAACTACGTCCGGGTTGTTCTCGGCGTAATACTCAAAGCCTTTCTCATAGGCAAGACCGAAGTCGTTGTCCATGACGAGACCACCAACTTTGACTGGCAGTTGATCGGCGAGATTGCCCTTAATCCATGTGCCCCAAAGAACGGCTTCAGTCAGATAGGACATCTGGTGGCTTGTCGTCCATGGATGGTTCACAGGGTCACCCCATGCAGGGTGGCCCGAGGCGTAGAACAGATGCGGTACGCATTCGTCGTTGATCTTGTCGTAAACAGCTAGACCATTCGGCGAACCAAGTCCGTGTAGAGCGAAAATGTTTGCTGACTCGATCAGTTCGTCAACGAATTCGATTGTCTGGGCTGCGACATAACCATCGTCCTTGATGATCATCTTGAGCTGTCGACCCCCGATGCCACCAAATTCGTCGTTGATCCAGTCCCAATAATTTTCCCAGCCGACCGAAATATTTCCGTAAGCAGCAAGGTTGCCTGACTGCACCGTTGTTTGACCAACACGAAGTTCATCGTCGAGAAGGCCGTGTGTGTCCGACCAGTCTCCGGGACAATCGTTTAGATCGATCTCATAGCCGGCAGGTCCGCGCAGCACGTTGTCGCTACCAACGCCCCAGTCACCAGCATCCATCTTTGCTGTGATCTCGTCGATCATTAGTTGCCGGTTATAGGCAGCTTCTTCCCAGATTCCGTCAAGCGTTGAACGGTCAAAGGTAGGTGCATCGTCGTCGACTTCTTCTTCGTCGTCGCCTTCACCAGAAACTGCTTTTTCGACAGCATCTTGCGAAAGTCCACCTCCTTCTTCTTCCTCTTCCTCAGCTTCGTCTTCACTGTCATCAGCAGTCGCGGCTGCTGTGTCAGAGTCGCTACTACTCGACGAGCTGTCATCATCGCTATCGCTCCCACCGCACGCGGCAGCAACCATAGCGAAGGCGAACAGAACGGCTA
>JASLTG010000002.1:33217-164647 GCA_030743005.1 Acidimicrobiales bacterium
GGGTCGAACGCTGCGATGGTGGTGACCTCGTTGGTCAGCGTCGGTGCTGCTGGGTCGTGACGAACCGGCAGGTATTCGGCAACCACATCAGGGTTACCTTCAGCGTATGCCTCGAAGCCCATTTCATAGGCAAGACCGAAGTCGTTGTCCATGACAAGACCAGCAACCTTTACAGGAAGCTCATCAGCAAGGTTGACCTTGATCCAGGTTCCCCACAGCACAGCTTCAGTCGAATATGACATCTGATAGCTGGTGGTCCATGGGTGAAGTTCAGGGTCACCCCAGGCTGGGTGGCCTGAAAGGTAGAACGGGTGAGGAATGCATTCTTCGTTGATCTTGTCGTAGACAGCAAGACCATTTGGCGAACCAAGGCCTTGGATCAAGTGAATGTTCGCGGATTCGATAAGTTCGTCAACGTACTCAATGGTTTGAGCTGCAACATAGCCGTCATCCTTGATGATGAATTCAATGTCACGACCGCTCAACACGTCGAGTGAGTTGATGTAATCGAACCAAATTTGCATACCGACACTCAAGTTGCCGTAGGCAGCAAGGTTGCCTGACTGCACGGTCGTTTGACCGAAGCGCATCTGGTCATCGGTAAGGCCTGCGTGATCATCCCAGTCTGCAGGGCAAACGTTGAGATCAACGTCCATGCCTTCTGGTCCAATCAGGTGGTTGTCAGAATTGACACCCCACTCGCCGGCATCCATTTTTGCGGTGATCATGGCGATGATGGCATCACGGTTGCAATCAGCTTCCGCGAAAATTCCTTCAACTGTGGAACGGTCTTGCGGGCAGTCGCTGACTTCTTCTTCTTCAGCCGCCTCACCGTCATCTTCACCGGCAACAGCCTTTTCGACTGCGTCCTGGCTCAGAGTTCCGCCAGTGTCTTCCTCAGCCTCTTCGGCTGAGTCATCACCATGGTCTTCAGCAGTTTCAGTAGCACTTTCGCTAGAACTGCTTGAAGAGTCATCGTCGTCGCTGGAACCGCAAGCTGCCGCAACAAGTGCGAAAGCGAACAGAACTGCGAGCAGACGCAATATATTGCGTCGTATCTCCATCTGGAGCCCCCTCTATGGTTTCTATGGGTACCTCAACTAAACACTCGTAAAGTTGACTGGAAGCACGCTAGGCGGATCAGCGGCCAAACACGAATTCTCATGCCCTATATGTCGGACTTGTCACATAATCGCAAAGGAGTTCAGAAGCATCTACTTTGGGGAAATGGATTGGGGAGTGCATTTACCGCATTTAGGGCGGGACGTAAGTAGGGATTCATTAATAGGTTTCGCTCAGAGGGCCGAAGATCTGGGGGTTCATTCGGGCTGGGCAAGTGATCACGTCTGTTGGCCCGCTGAATTCGATTCCAAATACCCCTATAGCAGCGACGGGTCTTTCCCTGCGCCATCTGGTCTTGGGTGGTTAGATCCGATTGGCACTCTGTTGTTTGTTGCTGGTTGCACTGAACATCTTCGACTGGGCTTCACAGTTCTAATTCTTCCGTATCGGCAACCAGTGGTGACCGCTAAGCAGTTGACGACGATCGACGTTGTATCGGAAGGCCGTTTGATTTTGGGTGTGGGCGTGGGATGGATGCGAGAAGAAGCCGAAGTTCTTGGCATGCCGTGGGATAACCGCGGCAAAAGGTCTGATGAGCAACTCGAAATTTTCGAGACACTTTTTAGCGACGAACAACCGTCATACAGCGGCGAGTTTTATTCTTTTCCCAAGGTCCGATTCGAACCAAAACCAGTTCAATCACCCGTTCCAGTGTGGGTCGGTGGGAATAGCAGGGCCGCGTTCCGCAGAACTGCGCGGTTCGGTCACGCGTTTCATGCAGCATTTGAACCTCTTGACACCGTCGAAGATGAATGGCGTCAGGTCCATGACGAATGTGAAGCCATCGGGCGAGACCCGGGGAGTCTTGATCTTTCACTTCGAATGTTTTTGGATCCTGACCAGGTCATGGAACCAATCAAATCTATAGGGGGCTCCGCGGACCAAATGGTTGACACTATTGGCCGAGTCCAAGACATTGGTGTCACCCATATTTTGGTTGATCCGGTTGCCCGCGGAGGGGTTGATGGTCGACTTGAGGCTCTCAGTGAATTTATGACCAACATCGCCCCTCAGGTCGGTTAATCGAGCAATGAACCAGAGTTCGTGTCGAGCAGACCGATGGCTTTGGGCAGTGCGAATGTTCAGGACTCGTTCCTTAGCTAAGCAGGCCTGTGCTCGGGGAACTGTCAGAATCAACGGGTCAATAGCGAAACCTTCTTCCAACGTGAGGTTGGGAGATCGAGTGAAGGTGAAGGCACGTGGTGCTTTCAAAGAGTTAGAGGTCACTCAAATCCTCGAAAAGCGTGTAGGTCCAGCGCTTGCTGGTGACTACTACATTGATCACAGCCCATTACCTGAAAAAGATGAGTCAACGATTTCGTTGACACCAGTCGCGAAACGCGAACGTGGTGCCGGCCGTCCGACGAAACGGGATCGGAGACGGATAGACAGGTTGAGAGGCGGTTAGCAACTATCAGAGGTCGAAGGACGGTACCTTGACGTCGGTGAGTCTTCCTTTACCCGTTGCCCTAGCGCACGCTCGTTTGGTCATGGACGCTGTCCAATCCTCTGAAGTCGAAACTCCCGGGTCCGCGTCGCTTGCCTACGACGCACAAGATCAATTGAGCGATCTCATAGATTCTCCGTCTGCTGGATGGAAGGTGGGTGCGACCAGTCCTGCTAGTCAGCACAAGTTAGGGGTGAAGGCCCCAATTTGCGGACCTGTTTTCGAACGAACAATGTTCGATTCTGGGGACAGCGTTGACCTTTCTGCCTTTCATCATCAACCAGGTCTGGAATCTGAGTTTGCGTTCACTATCGGTTTGACGGTTCGACCAGGCGGCCCCGCGATGAGCGCGATGATGGCACGCGAGATGGTTTCAACCGTTCATGTCGCGATTGAACTGGTTTGTTCAAGATTCGAGGAGAACTTCGAGGTCGACCCTGCGCTCTTAGTTGCTGACGGCGCGTTGCACGCCGGTCTGGTGTTGGGGCCGGGATCGGAACCTGAGACGGTTCCTGATTTGGTTTCCCACCAGCTTCGCACTTTGGTTGACGGCGATGAGGTCGCCACGGGGACCGGGGCTGAAGTGCTGGGAGACCCCTACGAATCTTTAGCTTGGCTGTGTAACCATCTAAACAAACGGGGGCTGACTCTCCCCTCCGGCAGCGTCGTTACAACTGGGGCGGCGACGGGGCTACACGTGACCGGGACGGGTCAAGAAGTCGCAACGGACGGCGGAACCCTCGGTTCGGTAACTTTGAATCTGGCCGGTTAATTAGGTGGTTCAGGCCACCAAAGTGGAGCCGTTCCGAGGTTGGGGTCTACTTGGTCTCTCAACTTTGGCGATTTCTCTAACTCTTCCCGGTCAAACAATAGGTGTCTCCTCTTTCGCTGATCACCTAACCGAAGACCTCACCATAAGTACGACCTCGTTATCGACTGCCTATTTGATCGGCACTATCTCCGGTTCTTTGGCAATGCCGACCATCGGACGGTGGATAGATCGGACGGGAGTCCGAAAAACGATGATGTTGATTGCAAGCGCCTTCTCTGTTGCGGTCGCCTATATGGGTACGGTCCGGCACTTCTGGATGTTGATTATCGGATTTGTAGGCATTCGAATGTTGGGACAGGGCGCTTTAAGTTTGGTGGGCCAGACAAGCATTGCTCTCTGGTTTGACCAGAAGCGAGGATTGGCTTTTGGTCTTTCGATGACAGCCTCAGCTGGTCTCATGTCCTTGGGACCCCTCGGGTTGACGTTGTTAATAGAGAGTTTTGGTTGGCGTTGGGCTTGGGTCATTAGCGCGGCTTGCATTTTCGTTGTCTTAGTCCCCGCCACTTGGCGTTGGATGGAAGACCGCCCCGAGTCACTCGGACAACAACCTGACGGCCGCTCTGTTGCACCCGATGACGCTGCGCCACGGACAATTCACTACACCGTGAGACAAGCTGTTGCTACGAACGCCTTCTGGGTATTGACCGGTGTCATGGTCGTGTCTTCCGCTTTGATTACGGGCGTGACCTTTCACCATTTCGCTCTCATGAAAGCAGCGGGTCTCACCACGGCTCAGGCAGCAGCAGTGTTTGTTCCCCAAATGGTCGGGACGGTCATAGCGGGTTTCTTCTGGGCATGGCTCACTGACCGGGCATCCGCGAGGTTCTTGTTGATCTCATGTCAAGCCTCGTTGCTGGGTGCTCATTTGAGTTATGCCTGGGTGGGACCTGGACTAGGCGCCGCGTTCTATTCGCTGCTACTAGGAGCTAATGGTGGTTCAATCCGCGCGCTTGCTTCAGCCTTGTATCCAAAGTGGTTCGGAACCGAAAATATTGGAGCTATTCGCGGGGTGGCGACCGCTTTTGGAGTTGGAGCTTCCGCTATTGGCCCGTTGATAGTTGCATTGGGATTTCGAGCTACAGGAGATTACGTCAGTCTTAATTATTTCTTGGCGATTGTTCCCGCAGTTGCGATGTTGGCATCACTTCTGGTTCAGCCACCGCGAACGGCAAGCCGTGACCATCACTCAACGACATAGATCTTAGATAGCGTCTCTTGGTGTGCTGACCGCTACAGCTCTGAGCAAAGAGCAAGGCTCCAGACAGTTATTTCAAAACGTAAGTCTTCAGTTGTCTTCTGGGCGACGAATAGCACTTGTCGGAAGTAACGGCGTCGGCAAAACAACTCTGATTGAGATCCTGCTCGGAATACAGGACCCCGACTCCGGAAGTGTGCATCGGCCATCGAATCTGTCAATCGGGTATTTACCTCAAGACCTTGAAGAAGAATTGGTGGGTTCGGCTCTTGAGGTCACCCTCCAAGGCGCATCCCACATCATCAGCATGGAGGAACGCCTAGTCGAAATACGAGAAGAGCTCAGCCTCGACGAGGGAGAAGATCAGGGTCATCTATTGGAAGAATATGGTGATCTGCAAAGCCGTTTCGAACAGTTAGGCGGATACGCAGTCGAAGCCGAGGCTCAAAGAGTGTTGGCGGGTTTGGGTTTCGATCACGAGATGATGCATCGACAAGCTCTTGAACTGTCTGGTGGATGGCAAATGCGTGTCGTCCTTGCACGTCTGCTGTTGTCGGAACCAGATGTTCTGATTCTCGATGAACCCACAAACCATCTAGATGTGGATTCTGTCTCGTGGCTTGAGGCTCAGTTCTCCACATGGGCTGGTTGCATTTTGTTCGTCAGTCACGACAGAGACTTCATTGATGGTGTCGCCAATCGTGTGATCGAGCTTGATGGGCGTTCTAGCTACGAATATGTCGGTGGATTTTCTGATTTTGTAGCCTCTCGAGAGCTTCGGTTGACTCAATTGGAAGCTTCGGCTGCGCAACAAAGTCGCAAACTTGCTCAAACGGAAAGATTTATTGAACGGTTTCGTTACAAGGCGAGCAAAGCAAAGCAGGTACAGAGTCGGGTCAAGTCCCTAGACCGGGTAGACCGGATCGAAGTTCCAGCAACGAATGACCTTAAAGCGAAGTTTGACTTTCCTGAACCAAGAAGATCAGCGAGGGTTGTCGTCGAATTTGATGAGGCCACAGCCGCCTACGGCGATCAAATTGTTCTGACCGACATCTCATTTGTCATAGAACGAGGCAGAAAGGTAGCGCTGGTAGGTCCCAACGGGGCAGGAAAAACAACGTTGTTGAAGCTACTGCTCGGTGAATTAGACCCCACTCAAGGCAAAGCGCGTATCGGCAACAAGGTGGACTACGCCCGTTTTGCTCAACATTTGACAGACGTTTTGGATCTTGGTCGATCAGTCTTGCAAGAGTTCACGTCATCGATCGGAGATCAGGGCGATAGAAATCTTCGAACAGTTCTCGGCGGATTTGGGTTCAGAGGTGATCAGGTAGATCAAAAGGTCGGTGATTTATCTGGCGGAGAACAAACTCGACTGGCTCTAGCTATCACCATGGCGAACCCCGTGAATCTCCTGATCCTCGACGAACCAACAAACCATCTTGACCTTCCAAGCTGTGACCACTTAGAAGATGCCTTAAATGCTTACCCAGGAACTCTGATCTTGGTCACCCACGATCGCCACCTCATCCGTAGTGTCGCTGATGCCCTTATCGTCGTGCGAAATGGGACCGCAACCTGGCACGAAGGCGTGGATGAAGACCTGTTGAAAGCTCCCCCCGAACCCCGCGAATCTGATCAGAGCACTAAGACATCAACAAACCAACACAATCAGCTCCGTGAAGCGCGCAGAGACCAAGCGCGACGGCGAAGTCGAACAAACGATGCGACAAGAGAGCTTCGACAAGAACGCGATCAAGTCGAACAAGCCTGGGAGCAAGTCGAAGGTGAACTAGCAGAGATACAGGCTCAGCTTGTTGACAGTTCGACCTACGAAAATTCTGAAGTAGTGACGAAACTTAGCAAGCAACACGATCACTTAAAGGATCGGGCCTCGGAGTTAATGGATCAATACGAAACTTTGCTCCGCCGCATAGCTAGAAAAGAAGCAGAAAGCGACTGACGTTAGGCGCAACCATTCACCGGTTCTACAACCGGTACGTGTTCTACTTGAACCCCTTCGTTAAATGTGATCAGCGCTGCTGTGCCATTTCCTGGTGAACCCATTGGGGCACCTGGATACCAAGCCGTTACAGATCCGTGGCTAGCGTCGGTAGGGACGTGCCAATGTCCCAACGCCACGTAGTCCGCGTTAGTGGAAGATATTTCCTCATAAGTAATCGGTGATGACCGGTGAGCATCTTCGCTTGAAAGATTGAGGTGACCGTGGGCGGCCACCACATACCATTCGGTGCTGGGCCGAGGTGGAACATTCAACAGTGGCCTGTAGCCCGGCTCATGATCATTCATAGCTCTCCCCCAAATGGTCATCTGATTCGATTCCAAAGTCAGTGAAGAGCCCTCTAAATCCTCCAACAGTTGTATCCCTGTTCGTTCAACATCTTTACGACATCTTTGCCACAAAGACTTATCGTCGTGAACATCGTGATTTCCCGGAATCACTACAACCGGTACCTCTGGGGCACTCAATATTTCCAATGTCGATCTCACAGCACTGTCAGGTAGACGTGCATGATCAAACAAGTCACCAGAGATCATCAATATGTCTGCTTGATATTGAATGACCGCATCAGCAAGGGCGTGAGCGGCGCACTGACATGTTTCCCCATGCGCACCTGCACTTCCCCTGGCATGCCCTATGTGCACATCAGAGGTGTGAAGCATTCGCACCATTTGTTTCATCGTCCTAGCCTCATCCCCATGGCCCGAAAGATTGCCACTAACAGAACCGTGAAGCGAGATGAATTGCTTAATTTTATTGGGCAACGTCATCGCGGGATCCTTTCAACAACTAGATCTAACGGCAGACCCCAAATGTCGCTGATCACTATGGGTTTGGATAATGAAGGGCGAGTTGTGGTCGCTACTTATCCCGAACGCGTCAAAGTTATGAATGCTCGCCAGAATCCGGTCGCATCGTTGCTCGTTATGGGAGAGGAATTCAATAGCGAATGGGTCCAAATGGACGGGGAGTTGGAAGTTCTCGACCTTCCGGAGGCGCTCGATCCGCTTTGCGACTATTTCAGGTCGGTTAGCGGAGAACATCCTGATTGGGACGAATATCGCGACGCAATGATTCAACAAGGCAAATCGTTACTTCGTCTTTCTATCGCCTCGTGGAGTCCAATCTCACAGGGTGGATTTCCTGCTCGCCTGGCTGACTGACATTTTCTCTTTCCTGATTGAAGTGATCATTCCCTCACACGTCGAAGCCGTTTCAGCGAATAGTTTCTAGCCGTGCGTATCTTGGTAACCAATGATGATGGGATAGAGAGCGAGGGCCTTCATGTTCTCGCGCGAGCGATGAGAGGACACGGAGAAGTAGTCGTCGTAGCTCCTGATAGTGAATATTCTGGTGCGGGAGCGGCAATAGGGCCTCTTCATTTGAGCGAACCCGAAGTTAGGTCAGTTGACGTCGACGGGATAGACACGGCCTGGTCAGTCTCCGGACCCCCAGCGTTGTGTGTGATGTTCGCTCGCCTTGGCCTGTTCGGAGAGGTGGACTTAGTTGTGTCTGGGATCAACCCGGGTGCCAATGTCGGTCGCTCCGTTTACCATTCAGGCACAGTGGGCGCGGCGCTCACAGCTCGGCACACCAACATCCCCAGTCTTGCAGTGAGCCAGCATTTGACCGGTCTGGGCATCGAGGGTCAGGTTTGGGAGGATCTAATCGTCGGTCAAAAGTGGCACGTGGCTGCCGAGGTGGCGAGCACCATCGTTGAGGGCTTGCTTCGTGACGACGTCGGCGACAGTCCAGTGATGAATGTGAATGTTCCAAATCTCGAACTCGATCAAATTCGAGGATGGCGATTCACTGAGCTTGGTGCCCAACCTCCCCGAGCAATTGAAAACATTGAATTGCAACCAACTCCCGACGAACGGACCTTTCAGGTGTCAATGTCGTGGGGGGACGAGAATTTTCAGTCACCCGACGTTGATGCAGGAGCGGTGATGAACGACGAAATATCGGTCTCCTATCTCTCAAGGATCGTCGCACTGTCTCCCCCACCAGTTTCAACTCTCGGTAAAGCCTTGAGTGGCCTTCTCGACACGAAGTGAAACAATGTCGCCTAGGGATAGCTCTATGGCTATACGCGTTGACTGATCCATTCGACGATTAGGTCAGCTGCTTCGTCGCGGGCGTCATCCCGATCACGAAGGTAGTGATCGCCTTCAATAGTGCTTGTCGTTAGATCATCTGAGCCAAGCGCTTCGACAATGGCCTGTGTGTCACCGGGGAAGACGCCCGTGTCTCCATTGGCATCAATAACGAGTGCCGGAATCGTGATCCGTTGTAGATGCGGTGCTGCGTTGCATTGCGAATCGGTAAGACTCCACATGGATAGCCAAGTTCGCAGGGAGCTAACAGTCCCGACACCGTAAATCCCATAATTGGCTCTTCGTGGATCACCGAGGTAACAATTCGGGAATTCACGATTACTTGGATCGATGGAGCCGTCAATCATTCGTAGGTCAGCCCATAAGCGCGGCGTTGTAAATAACCGGTCGTAGTGGCCTGCAGAAACAATGCGATCAATTTCGTCGCGGGCCCACTGGGTGATTCGATCATTTCGCTCTCGCTGAGCTTGACGATATTGGGCAATGAAGCTCTCAGTGAATGGGATTTCTCTGCCCTCTGCATACGGATTCAAATCGTCGTTGACGCTCAACGGGTCGTCTTCTCGTTCAACTGATGGATCCATCCAATTCGTCAATACTTCGGGTCGTCCGGGGTGAGCGGCGAGAGAAATGTAGAGGTCTGCACCGGGTACTTCTAGAGCAGAAGGGACAATCGAACTGCGTCCATATTCTGGTTCAAGGTTCGGCTGCATCGATTGCGATTGGTATGCAGCCATGAGCGAGCCACCACCTGAATTGCCCAGCAATACGACAGTTTGCACACCCGCTTCGTCCCGCAACCAGCGAACTCCCACTGCTATTTCGGCAATTGCATGGTCCAGCAGAAAATAGGGTTCAGCACCTCGAAAGCGCGTGTTCCATCCGAGAAATCCAACTCCGCGACGAGCACAAAGGTCAGCCAGATAATGCTCACTGAAATCGATGTTGTAGTGGGTCGCTATTACAGCAACAGAGGGACGGCTTCCTCGGGGTCGATGGTAGATCCCTTGGCAAGGGTGACCTCCAGCTCCCGCACGCCCAACAACTGGAGAGGCAAGGCCGACAAATTCCCGTTCAACTGACCCGCTCAGCTGAGTTCTCCAATGGGTGCCGCTAGCAAACGAGCCGCTTCCTTTTCGTCTACTGGCATTCCTGTGGTGTCACGGCAAAGTTCTACGAGAACTTGGTTGGGGTCGAGGTAATACAGCGAGTAACACCAGCCATGATCAATTTCCATCGTGGGTTCAACACCTTCTGATGTCATGCGAGAGCGAACCTCCTCTTGCATTTCTTCAGTGGCCTCAAACGCCGCATGGTTTACAAACACTGGCACTCCGAGACTTTCGTTCACATCCGTTGTCCAGTCAGGTTTCTCTCCTATGTTCTCAAATGCAAAAAACGCAATGCATTGGCCATTCCCTGTGTCGAAAAACACGTGCTTGATCCAGCCCTCTTCCCGGTCATGGAACTCTGTATTGACTAGCGGGAATCCAAAAAGATCCTCATAGAAGTGTCGCGTGGCCTCGAGATCTTTGGTTGAGTATGCAACGTGGTGAAATGCCATCGGTTCTCCGTTCAGTCGGCCTGCACTCCAGTTTCGCGGACGCGAGCGCCCTGCACGACCGCGATTGCTGCAACTACCGCTAAAAACACTGATACCAGGGCTGCCCAGTGAGCTAGATCATGGTAGCTGCGTTGCTCTACAGCTAACCCCGATGAAATTCCCGCAGCTGCACCAGTCGCTGTCATCAAGACATCGGCTGTTGATTGAGTGGCGACGCGAACTTCGGGTGGGAATGCCTCTGTCATGAGTGCGCTGCCGGCGACGAGTGAAGAGCACCATCCAATTCCGATCAGGAACAACCCTACGAAGTGCCCTGTTGCGTCAATGGCATCAGTATGCGATGCAATCTCAGAACCGAGCGCTGTGACAACAGCGCCAATCCCTATCAATAACTCTTTGCTTAGTCGGTCGGCAATTCTTCCGATCCAGGGGGAGAAGGCGTACATCCCGACGATATGCATCGAAATCATCAAACCTATGATGAGCGGGTCCTGGTTCCCGTCCCTCATATGCAGCGGCGTTACAGTCATAACCCCAACCATCACGCCTTGTGACAGCATCATTCCCAATAAAGCGATTCGTGCTGCGGGGTGCCCAAGGATCAAACCCAAATCAGAGAAACGCGGGCCTCGAATGGAAACTTTGCTTGCGTCAGCTACTAGCAGCAGCGGATCTGGTCTTAGTCGTTTCAAAATAGCCCCGGCAGCGACAACGAAGAGGGTGACAGAAACCAGGTACGAGAAGACGAATCCGCTTCCTCCTTCAGATGAGCCCGCTAGCGACCTAAGCCCCAGGCCCACTGTCGGTCCAAGCACTGACCCAACTGTGTTTGCCCAGACAACCAAGCTGATGCTTTTCGCTCGATTTTCGTCGGTCGCAAGATCAGACCCTGCGTAGCGGGCAGCTAAGTTTCCAGCTTGTCCGCAACCGCAGAGGGTCATTCCGACCACAAGAAGGATGTAGGTCTCAGTGAACGCTGCCACTAAGGCACAACTTGCTCCTACAGACCCGACCAAATAGGCGGCGCCTATGCCGACACGTCTTCCCCGCTTTGCCATTACGGCAGCGACTGGAATTCCCGCCAAACTTTGGCCGATGCTCAAACCAACCGCGGCGAGGGCTCCCAACGTGTCGCTTCCGGTGATCTCACTGCCTAAGAGCGCAGCTACGGAGTATGAAGTTCCCATGGCTAGACCACCTGGAACTACACCTTGTTGCAGAACCCGAACGGTCCGCTTCTGAACAGCGTCACGGTCGGTTGTCTGGTCAGTCAATCTGTTCTCGCTTCTCGCGCGATCGTTTGCGCCCATCGATAGTCCGGTTTACCCGCTGGGCTCCGTTTGATTTGGTCGACCTCGACTATTGCTTTAGGTCGCTTGTATCGGGCGATGTAGTCACTGCAATGTTCAATGATGTCGGACTCTAAAGCTGTTGCTTGTTCTACAAGCTGAACAACCGCAACAACCTCATTCCCCCATCGGGAACTCGGCCGGCCACACACAACGACGTCGTACACGGCGGGGTGAGTCTTCACAGCATTCTCTACTTCTTCCGCAAAAATTTTTTCTCCACCAGAATTGATGGTGACTGAATCTCGACCCAATACTTGGATTCGACGATCTTCGAGCAAGCGCGCTCGATCTCCTGGAACAGAGAACCTTGCCCCTCCTATGACTGGAAAAGTTTTCTGAGTCTTCTCCGCGTCGTTCAAATACCCCAACGGCACTCGCCCCGACATAGCGAACCAGCCAATCTCGTCTGATCCTGCTTCAACTAAGGCATCCATTTGTGTGTTAACGACTGCACTACCTGACGCCGGCTCAAAGTCACCCGTACTCGCTTTTTCCGCTGTGGTGCTCACGTTGCTTCCTTGAACACCAGTCTCGCTCGACCCAATAGAGTCTCGGATAGTTACTCCACCAAACTGCTGTTTGAGTTCTTCTTTCAGTTCGGCATTCAACACCGCGCCTCCACTGATGATTGAACGCAACGAACGTGGAATCAGTTGGCCAGATTTCGAAGCGTCTAACAGAGGTCTGGCGAAGGCATCCCCGACTATTTGTAAGAATTCGACATCTTCACGTTCGCAGGCCTCAAGAACACTTGCCGCGTCGTAGCGATCAGTGATGTCGGGTAGAACAACTGTGTGTCCCATCGATAACGCTTGGAGTGCTATCCACTGAGCGGCACCATGCATGAATGGGGCGCTGGTCATCCAACGCAGTGTCCCTCTATCTGCTGCGCTAGCGATCTCAGCGTAGGAGTCGTATTCGCGGTTTTCTTTTCTGTTTAATCCCCCTAAGGCAGCCACAAAAAAATCTGCGTTGCGCCAAAGCACCCCCTTGGGCAGTCCCGTAGTTCCTCCGGTGTAGAGGACATATAAATCATCGGGAGAGCAGTCATTCAGATCTCTTGGTTCGTGGCTTTGAATGAAGTCGTTGTAATAAACAGCGCCTTCTAGTAATCGGTTTCCTGATTCGTCTGGTACTTGGACGATGAGTTCGATGCTCGGCAATTGAGGCAGAACTTCAGCGAGATTCGGTGCGTAAGCAGAGTTGACGATGACTGCCTTTGCTTCTGAATCAGTCAAAAGATGACACAGTTCATCTGCTATGTACCTGTGATTCACATTGAATGTGGCGGCTCGTGCGGCCCAACCACCCAACATCGATTCGAGATATTCGAACTCGTTATTTAGATACAGGGCTATGTGATCTTGACCGCTTTCATGCCCTGCTAATTCTGAACGTTCTTTTCGACATGAGAGACCCGCTGCGTCTAAGGCGCTTCCTAACCTGCGATAACGGTCGACAAATTCAGGGAAGGAAACCTCATTCCTCTGGTGGATGAGTGCCGTCCGGTCGGGGTGCGCTTCGGCAACTGCTGCTATCGCCCGAGCCAGGTTGAATTCCACGGACGAGACAGTAACCAATCTGAAGGGCTGCAGTTCTTGAAATGTGGGTCGAATTTCTCGCCCTAGAAAGGATTTGTTGCACCAATAGCTTTCTCTGATTTGTTGATCAGACAAAATGGGTGCATGGATAAGCAGCTTGTTCTCGCATCTGGTTCGCCCCGCCGAAAGGAGCTGCTGTCTCTGCTAGGTGTCGACTTCACGATCCGCGCACCCGAAATCGACGAATTGCAGCAGGTGGGTGAAGACCCGGAAAAATATGTTCGGCGGGTTTCCTCGGAGAAGGCCTCGGCAGTACAGGGGTCAGTGACTTTAGGAGCCGATACGTGCGTTGTGTTAGAGGGCACTATTTATGGCAAGCCAGTCAGTCTGGAAAATGCAGAAGCGACGCTTCGAAAATTATCTGGCAAGGTGCACCAGGTTGTGTCTGGCGTAGCGGTCCGGTCTAGCGGGCAACTAATGGTTACCGTTGTTCATACCGACGTAGAGTTTATTTCCTTGAATCAGCGCCTAATTGATTGGTACCTAGGCTTAGGTGAGTCTCTCGACAAAGCAGGGGCATACGCGCTTCAAGGTGCTGGAGGTTCGCTCATCAAAGCTATTAATGGCAGCCATTCAAATGTCGTCGGTTTACCCCTCGTCGAGACCGCAAGTCTGCTCGCCCGAGCTGGCGTTGACCTGATGTCCCCGGAACGAAACAGGACATCGTGACCGCTTACAAAAGTGCACTCAATGAAAACCTGGATCCATTTCGGCACGGAGAAGTGCGGCCCGTGGAACTAGGGCCAATCCATCTCGAAACTCCTGTCGTCTTGGCGCCGATGGCAGGGGTGACCGACTGGCCGTTTCGGTCGTTGTGTTCGGCTTGGGGCGCTGCTCTATATGTCAATCAAATGATTACAGCTAGGGCTTTAGTCGAAGAAAATTCGTTGACATGGAAGCTGGCCGAATTCGGTGCAAATGAAGTGACCCGCTCGATTCAGCTCTACGGGACAGACCCAAAGTACGTGTCCTTGGCCGTCCAAATGCTGAAAGATCGATTAGGGGTCGACCACATCGACATGAATTTCGGATGCCCGGCTCCGAAGGTCACCAGGAACGGTGGAGGGGCAGCTATCCCAGTGAAACGTCGACTCCTCGCCGCGATAGTCGACGCAGCGGTAGAAGCCGCCGATGAGACACCGGTGACTATCAAGTTTCGTAAAGGCATCGATGACGAGAATTTGACCTTTCTCGACAGCGGATGGATAGCCCAAGAATCAGGTTGCGCTGCAGTTACTTTGCATGCACGAACCGCTAATGACCTTTATTCGGGTCATGCAGATTGGGATGCCATCGCGGAATTAGTTCAACACATCGATATCCCAGTGTTCGGCAATGGTGACATTTGGGAACCATGGGACGCTTTGCGAATGATGCGCCACACAGGAGCAGCAGGAGTTGAAGTCGGTAGAGGCTGTTTGGGACGACCTTGGCTCTTTGCCGATCTGGTATCGGTGCTGAGTGGAGAAGAGCCCCAGTTAACTCAGCCAAAGCTCGGACTGGTCGCCGAAGTCATGCTCGACCACCTAACGCGGTTACTGAAATTTTATGATGAGGACGAAAGCGTGATCGTGCGCCGCTTTCGCAAGCACGCTGGTTGGTACGTTGCAGGTTGGCCGGTCGGTAAAGAGCTTCGAAGACGTCTTCACGCTGTAAGCAGCTTCGATGATTTGGCAGCTGTAACTAAAGAATTTGACCAGGACGCCGCACTACCACCCGAGGGAGTGCGAGTGAAACGGAGCCACACTGGTGGCCCACGTAAGGTTGCACTCCCCGAAAATTGGTTAGCAGACCCCGACGAAGAGGTAACGCTTGCTTCAAGCGCAGAGGTAAACGTAAGTGGCGGTTAACTCTGACCCGCAATCCGCCAAGGAGACGTGGCGAAAAGAGCTGAGACCACTCAGAACCAAGATTGACGCCTCTACGGAGATGACTGTGGTCGCTCACTTAGCAACCTTCTTAGACCGCATTGGCGGGTTGTTTCTGTTCTACCGAGCAATGTCTACTGAACTTCAACTGGACAGTTTGGCTGATCAACTCGGATGGGAACGGTTCGTGACCACTCGAACACCAGAGACTGGCACACTCACCGTTCATCCGACGACCGGACCCATGGAGTTACACCGATTTGGCTATATGCAGCCAATCGAGACCGCAGAAACCGTTCCACTTAACTCAGTTTCAGTGGCTCTGGTACCCGTTCTAGCTGTGGACACACATGGGAATCGACTAGGCCACGGAGCAGGTTACTACGACGAACTTCTTTCTCGACTCCCCAGTGGTTGTCTAAGAATTGGAGTTTCCACGGAACGATTTATATTCGACGAATTGCCGTCGGAACCTCATGACGTTCTAATGACCCACCTAGCATCCGAGGCCGGAGTGCGTGCTGTTGCTGGCCCGGCCAGTTAGTTCAAGTCGGCTCGTATCGCATTTGACGCCATCGTGAGGTTGCAGTTGTAACTTCCACCATTTCAGATGAAAGCAAAACGCCTTCTACAAAAATGTCGCGCCCTTCCACTTCTGTGACCCAAGCTCGGGCAACCACTTCTTCAGCTAAAAACGCCGGCCTCAAATAGCTGAGGTGCATTTCTGCCGTGGCGCAAGCCAAATCAGGTGCTTCATGGGTCAAGGTACTCTGAGCCGCTACGCCCATTACCTCATCAAGAATCGCCGCTTGGATTCCGCCATGGATGACTGTGTCAAACCCACAATGATGTTGCTCCGTCAGGTGGCGGGTCTCGATGGTGCCATCGTCGTATCTGAAAAAGCTCAGCCCAAGGCCTTTCTGATTCGAAGTTGAGCAACCGAAACACTGGTCAACTCCTAACCTTTCGAGCGGGTAGGGGCTGGGTGGGGTTTGCGCGTCATGGTCCCTTGGGCGTTTTGTCACATATGGAATCGTAGGCATTCAAGGCAATCCGCGCTCACCTCACTCCAGAACTTCTGCTACCGCCAATTCTGCGATCCGTTCCCCGTCGTATCCCAGTATTCCTTCTAAGATTTCCATCGCATGCTGGCCGTAGGTGGGACCGGCCCAATCAAAGCCACCTTGTGATCGTGACAGGTGATGAGGAATACCGTCGACCATCACCTGCCGAGCTTCGGGATGTGGAACCCACGGGAAATGGTCACGGTGAACGAGCTGTGGGTCGTTCATACAGTCACCTGTGTCTTGGACCATATGAGCGGTGATGCCGTGGCGTTGAAGCCGAATTTGTAGTCCTCCGGGACTTTGACCTTGGGTCCACGCTGCGATTGTTTCGTCAATTACTTCTACCTGATGTGACCGCTCTTGCAAGTTCAGGTCAGCAAGATCGTCACGTCTCATTTCCACACATAGAGACTTCCATTGGTCATCGTTCTCACAGGCGATTGCGCACCACTGGTCTTCACCCACGCAGGGGTACACCGCATGGGGAACCATTTCAGCATCGCCATTACCTGCGCGCGTCGGCATCTGACCAGTCGTTTGATATTCAAGAATTCCCGGAGTGAGATAGTGAGTTGCTGCTTCGGCTTGGGAAAAATCTAAATATTGCCCTTTCCCAGTGCGGCGCCGATAATCCAAGGCTGCCAAAAGCGCTGCAGTGGTGAAGCGTGGCGAGGTGTAGTCGGTGTAGGCCATATAAGGTCCTGCTGCCCCTCGGTCTGGCCATCCGGTGATGTCGTAGAACCCAGCGACAGCTGCGGCCAAGTTGCCAAAGCCAGCGAAATTTTTCATCGGCCCGGTTTGGCCAAAGACGCAACTGGACAGGACGATGATTCCTGGGTTGATCTCTTTGAGAGCTTCGTAACCGAAGCCCATGGATTCCAGCGTGCCAGGGGTAAACGACTCAACTACTACATCGGCCCAATTCGCTAGGTCCAAAACCACTTGTTTGGCCTCAGGCTTTGAGAGGTTGATGGCGAGACTCAACTTGTTCGCATTGACAGCGTGCCAACCGATCGCATTTTCCTGGTCGGGGACATCGTCACGATGCCCCAACGCTCCTCTGAGAAGACAGGGCCTCGTAACCGATTCGAGTCGAACAACTTCAGCTCCCCAATAGGCAAGGATTTTTGTGCTCAGGGGGGCTGCCGCGACCCAAGAGAAATCTAAGACCTTTAGGCCTTCTAACGGCCTGTCGGTTCTTGTTCCATTACTGGGTTCCGGTATTTCAGAAGCTGACTCTCTGGGCACATCAACTTCGGACTGGTGTTCTCCCAAGGTTGGGGCCGCATCTAGACGACGCAAAGGGGTCTCGCTTGCCTGAATAAATGGTCCTGGATGGCGAATACCTTCAATTTCATCCCAAAATTTGCGCGCCTCGAACTGTTCGCTCTCAACCACGTCGGCTAGATCAGTGACAGGGGTTACTAATAGCCCTCGCTCCAAGCTTTCTTTCAGAAACTCTGCCTTGGTCTTATCTGCTGCGAAGTCGGCTATCAGGTCCATTACTCTCGACAGCTCTTCGAGAGTTTCGGTTCCTTGTTGGATGTGTATTGCGAAGTCCACCCAATCCTTGTCTCTAGTTGCTTCGTCACAGGCACCCTCTTCGCACATCCAATCCATGAAGCGTTGGAACATCGGGCCGATCATTGCTCCGAAAGCAACGGTGATCACTACTTCGCCATCAGCACATGGATATGTCCATCTGAGGTGCACTGGGCCTTGTTGAACGCCACCGGCCATCCGTTCTTGTGGCGCTAATCCGGCGGGACCATGCAAATTTGCTGGCAGAGCGGTTTCTGACATTGCCTGCTGAGCAGATACGTCGACGTGTTGACCAAGGCCCGATCTGGATCGCTCGTCGCTCGCTACGAGCGCGCCGACGACGGCCTGACATGACGCGTGTGACCAGGCCTGCGGAATAGATATGCGAACCGGCGGTCTATCCCCATCTCCGTTGCAAATCATTTGGCCACTAGCAGCGACGATGGTCAGGTCAGTAGCCGACCAGGATGCTTTCGGTCCATCATCTCCGAATGGAGTTAGTGACACTGTTATCAGGCTCGGGTTATCTGATCGGAGCTTCTCCAGATCAATTGGAAAGGCAGTTGCTCCGCAGTCGATCACAAAGTCTGCTTCTGCAGCTAAGCGGCTCACATCTTCTGTGCTTCGTATGGTGACCGATCTTTTGCCTCTGTTGTACGCCTCAAACCAATGGTCACGCTCCCACCCGTTTGCGGGTTCGGCGAGAACAACATCACAACCAAGTTGCGCTAGAAGAAAGCCTGCCATCCAACCTCGACGGTCAGTGAGGTCAATAACGCGGTAATTGTCAAGCATGGATCCCCCATCATTATCGCCGGAATCTTAGATCGACTTTCTAGCTGCTTTTCTCGCGAGTTCAATTTCCGGGTAACGAAAGCATTGGGTGAGGTGGTCGTTGACTATGCCATCGGCTTGCATGAGCGAGTAGCAAGTGGTCGGCCCAACGAACCGCCAACCAAGTTTCTTCAGCGTCTTACTCATCTGTTCCGATTCGGTGGTCTTTGCTGCCACTTCAGACAATCTTCGTGCCGCTTGATGGTGTGCTGGCTCAAAGCTCCAAAAGAACTGTGCCAGCGAGCCGTACTGCTCGATGGTCGATAGCGCAGCTCGCGCATTATTGATAGTGGCTTCGATCTTGCCCCGATGCCTCACGATTCCCCGGTCAGTGAGAAGTTCTTGCACCTCTTGGTCGCCAAAGCCAGCAACTTTTTCTATTTCAAATCCGGCGAAAGCGAGTCTGAAGTTGTCTCGCTTCCGCAGAATGGTGAGCCAAGACAACCCTGCTTGAAAACCTTCAAGACACATTTTCTCGTAAAGCTTGATGTCATCCGTAACCGGCATCCCCCACTCAGTGTCGTGGTAATGCGCGTAGTCGGTGTCTCCTTCGCCCCATGCGCAAACGGAGACGCCATTACTGCGGGTTTTGATTCCTGTACTCATGTCTCAGAAAATAACCGTTGAGAGCCAACATTGGTTTGTTCTCGGCCTTAACTGCAAGACTGGGTGAGATATTCAAGGAGAAACTGTGAATAAGGAGCTACAAGAACTAGTCGACGAGAAGGCTTGCGAGAAGCTCATAGCTGAGTATTGCCACTTGGTGGATTTCGGCAATGCCAGCGCAATTGCTGATTTGTTTACAACTGATGGTTACTGGTCAGGGCCTGGAGTTGAAATGGTCGGACAGGATCAGATCAGGGCCGGTTTCGCTGCCAGGCAGGACGTCGCACGTCGCCAATCGCGTCATCTCTGCACGAACGTCTTAATTCGGGTTGAGGGAGATCAAGCAACGAGTCTTTGTTACCTGCTCAACTTCCGTCACGATTCGCGTAGCGGAGTTGCTGAGTCACCGGCTCCCGCTGGGTTACCAAAATATGTAGGTGAGTACCATGATCGATTTGTACGCACCTCTGAGGGTTGGCGATTCGCATCGCGACGCTGCGAATTGGCTTTCCTTCGAGACTGAATTCAGCACTGCGGTTCGGCCATCCGGGCGATCATGTAACGAGGCATAATGGAGCGGGAAATCTTCATGAATCTTCGGGGTACTTAGTATGAGTCGTTTACAGCTAGCTATTGATGTAGCAAATCTTGACGAAGCGATTGAGTTTTACTCAAAAATGTTTTCGAGTGAGCCGAGCAAAGTCAGGCCCGGGTATGCGAACTTCGCTATCGAGGAACCGCCACTCAAGCTGGTTCTAACCGAAAACACCGAGAACGGTGGCTCAATCAATCATCTCGGAGTGGAAGTCGACGATGTCCGAATGGTGCACGAAGCTGATGCTCGAATGACAGACGAAGGTTTAGTAACTACCGGTATCGACGAAACAATGTGCTGTTACGCGGACAAGACGGAAACTTGGATCGACGGACCTGATGACGTTCGTTGGGAATGGTATGTAAAAAGGGGCGACAACGAACAATTCGAGAATGTCGTGGTCTCTTCTGAAACTAATTGTTGTGAGAACTAACCCTCAGTCGATCAACTAACTAACCGGCTGCGGCTCAGCCGCTACCTCGGTTTCGGTGTCCTGTTGAACTTGGCCACGCATTCCTTGTGTCATCTCTGAGTGGAGTTGACGGACTTTGGAACTTCCTGTGGTGGTGAACAGATTGGGGACTATCGCGTGCACCGCGCATGCAATTCCCGCGAGAAGCAGCTCTTTTGAGAAATGGCTCGCTACCCGAAAGTGTTCTCCGTAGCTTTCGCCAACAGACGCCGGATGTTCTGTGAAATAAGCCTTGAGTCCCATGCGAAGACAGTAAGGCCTTGAGCACGACACGTTGTTGCCGAGTGCGTCGTATTCGAGCATTATTTTGCAACTATATGGTGTAATTTTTCTATTCATAACAATATTATTGCGTCATGGACCTTATTGATCGGGAAATACTGCACCTTCTACAGGAAGATGCGACACGTTCGTCTCGGGAGTTAGGTAACGAGGTTGGGTTAACTCCTACCCCGTGCTGGCGACGCATCCAGACCTTGAGACAAGAAGGCATTATTCGACGAGAAGTAGCGATTCTCGATGCATCACTACTTTCGTTGGATATCAACGCATTGGTTCAGATTCGCACTAATGACCATTCAGCCAGGTGGCTTGCCGACTTCACTACCGCCATCGATGAGTTCCCCGAAATCGTTGAGGCTTTTCGAACTAGCGGCGAGATTGATTACATGCTCAGAGTGGTTGTACCCGATATGAATTCGTACGACGACTTCTACAAACGTTTGATCGAACGTGTAGCCCTCTATGACGTTCGCACCATTTTTGAAATGGAGGAACTGAAACGAACTACTGCACTCCCCCTCGACTACGCGGCTTTTGATTCTCCTTAGAGAGTCAACTAGCAAGAATCTCTGCGGCCTTCACAACCGCTATTCGAGCTCGGTCATCGATACCTTTGGGATCAGCACTCGCTATTGGATGTTCAATGACGGCAAACGGATGGAGCGGCACTCCTTGGACTCTTGCCATAAGTTCAGCGGCATCAACGAAAGCCGTTGTCATGATGCTCACCGCAGGAACTCCATTTCGTTCTGCGATCACGGCGTCGTGCAAACTACACGAAGAACAACTACCTCAATCCCCTACACCGCTGAGGACCGCGTCCCACCCGATTGCTTCTTGCATTAACTCATCTTCAGCTGGGGCACTGTAATTCTTTTTGATTCTGCGAACTACTTCCGAAACTCCATATTCGGTTCGCAAAATGGACTCAACGCGATCGAAGAAAGGGAGTGTGTTCTCTTTGCCGTTTGATATCAGCCCTACGACGGCCCCTTCAAGACTGCTCATTCGGACCGCCGGCTCACAACCAGCTACCTGCTGCTCATGACCCGGATTCATCAATTCCATAGCTACGGCACCTCGCAGTCAACACACGCGCCAACCGCCACGGTAGTTGCACGACTTTTAGTTCCCAGCCATGGCGGAATTATTTGAGCAAAACCGCCCGCTGGCCCACCAGCGGCGACAACCATGAGTTCTTCTGGGGATTCCATGGCTGGATACTCGCGGTCCGCACGATCTTTGACAACTGACCCCTTACCTACTTCTTTCCATGACCCTCGTTTCACTCGGGCTCGATCAAAAACACAACTTTGGATATCGGCTTTTGACCACCCAGCATCAATGAAGTGTTGGCGAAGTTGAGGAGGCAATACAACGACGTAGTTGCCGGCCCATATGGAGTAATGAAGTTGATTGGCCCGAATTTCCGCCGAGATCGTGTCGCATATTTCTTCTGGATTTGAAGTCCATTCATTCATTATTTGCCGAGGTGCCATCGATGCAACCGCCGTAACTGCCGAGACCTCAGATTCTCCAAGGCGTTCTTCTCCTAATGATGGCCACGGGGAATTTTCTTCATCTTCCGCCAAGCAGTACGAAAATTTTCCAGGATGACCCAACGTAGAGCGGTCAATTTCACCTGGTCGAACGTCTAACAGGTTGATAAGTCCTAGTCGTATCGCTCGACCTACCGCCGCGGAAGCACGGTCGGTATTGCCAAGCGCATTAAAGGTCGTAACCATTTCGAGTTGACGACGAATTGGCCCATTGACGATCAGCAATACCGCACACCCTCCGGTTGATGCGGTAGCCCCGTGGAGGAGGAACTCAGGTTGAAGCATCGCTGTGAATGCGGTGACAACCAGCGGAAAGTGTTCCGGAAGGCAGCCAGCCATGACGGCGTTAATTGCAAGTTTCTCTGCAGTTATTAAACGTTCCCTTACAGGTTCAATTCCGACCAAATGTTCAGGCGACAACAATGCCCACTCAAGACACGCTGATACCAGTTCAGATGTTGGCGGAACAATCGGAAGGCCATCGGTCCACCCATTGGAGTGGTAGGTCTCCTGCGCAGCCGCGAAGTCAGTGACAGTGACAGAAGAGGAAACAAAATTCACTGGTTACTCCAGTCAGAGTGTCGCCGCCAAACTATCTCCACCGATAGGAAGGGCCGTGACGTCAATTTCATAGAGTTCAGCCGTATTGTCACACAAAATATCTTTAGCTTGATCATCAGTGAGATTTGCGGCGTGTTCGTCAAGCATTTCCTGGCTCCACGGCCACGTACTGTCGCTATGTGGAAAATCGTTCGCCCACAAAAGACGTTGATGATTCACGTGTTCGACCATTTTGAAGGCAATCCAGTCATCTTGAAAGGTCGTATAGATATGTTCCCGAAAATACTCACTCGGCAACTTTGAGAGTTCTTGACCTGGCGGCAGCCAGTAACGATGACGTTTGTATGCATGATCCATTCGGTACATGTAGTGAGGAACCCAACCTGCATCAGCTTCCACACACACAACTCGCAACCCTGGGTTTCGCTCGAATACCCCCCCGAAAACAAGAGTTCCCATAATGTCTTGGTTGGCGCGAATGATGGTCATAAACGAGTTCGCTTTAGGTCCTCGTGGTCGACCTGATTCTTTGGTCGTCAATATGTGCCATGACAGCGGCAGCTTCAATTCAATTGCTGCCTTCCAAAACGGATCCCATCTCGGATCGTCATAATCGAAATCAGTTGCAGGGTTTCCAGGCATCATGACGCCGCGCATGCCACTAGCTTTCATCGCTTCTAGTTCAGTGATGCCTTCGTCGACTGATCTGAGCGGAGTCTGTGCGATCGCCAGAAGCCGCTGAGGGTCTACCGAGCAATAGTCACTGATCCACCTGTTGTAGGCATCCATAGAAGCCTTTTTGTAGTCAGCATCGGGATGGTTACAAAGAACCATGCCAACAGAGGGGTAAATAACTTCGGCCGACACGCCGTCGCGATCCTGGTCTTTCAGCCGGTAGTCGGAATCCCATCCACTTAGCGGCAACTCATCCCATTTCGCTCGCGGCTTTAATTCTTCAGGGGCCTGACCAGCAGCAGCTATCAAACCCATTTGGATAGTCCGTTTCATCCCATCTATGACATACACATCCCCCTGGTCCTCAGTTTCCACCACATGCGGAGCGACATCCCGCCACTTGGGATCGATGTAGTCGACATACGCGTTAGGAGCTTCAGCAATGTGCGAATCTGCGGAGATGATTGGATAATTGACCTGCATCGGGTTCCCTTTCCCCAGTACCCGCATGCTACTGAGATCACGGGATTAGTGCGTCGCTGGTGATAGCAATACACAGGTGTCTGTGCTGAGAACAAAGTTTCAAGAACTAGAAAAGCTTCTGATTCTTTGCTTTGCGACGTTCCTAGTAATGGCAGGCCAAGGGGTAGTGGGCCCAGTCCTGCCTCTCTACGCGCGTAATTTTGGGGTGAGCGCGACGATGGTGGGATTGACCCTTACGGTATTCGCCCTAGCACGGTTAATTCTGAATATTCCAGCGGGACTGATTGCAGACCGGTTCGGGAGACGAATCCTTCTCATCGGCGGACCGATCTTGACCTCCATAGGTATGTTCGGCTCAGGTTTCGCTGGGGACATTTGGTCACTCCTGGTATGGAGGTTTGTTGCTGGCGCAGGTTCGGCTTTTTTCATGAGTGGTGCCTTGATCTATCTGATCGATATAGCGCCACCTGATCGCCGCGCCCGTTACGCGGCAACTAATCAGTGGGCTTTAAGCGTCGGAGTTGCTTTAGGTCCCGGAATCGGCGGATTAGTCGCTGAACGATGGGGGCTCGCCGCGCCATTCCACCTAGTTGGAGTCATCGCATTGTTTGCAGCCGTCTACGCAGTTTTCCGTCTCCCTGAAACGGGCCGGTCGTCGACTCACGAACGAGAAGGCGAAAGTCAAGCTCACGAAGCTATACGAATAGCCCGAAGCGGGCCTTTCCTGGCAATTGCCTTTGTGACAGGCACAATCTTTATGACGCGAGCAGGCACACGAGCAACCCTGGTCCCACTCCATGCAGATGAAACTTTGGCGTGGGGTCCGGGTGAACTGGGGTTGGTATTCACTGTTACCGGGGTAATGACGCTGTTCACATTGTGGCCAGCGACATGGGCTACCGAGAACATCGGTCGAGCATCAGTCATTCTGTTTTCTGGAATGGCAGCTGCACTGGGGACTTTCGTTCTAGCGTCGAGTTCGACTCCCATGTGGTTCGTATTGGGAAATGTGATCCTTACGTTGGGCACGGGTACTGCCGGGCCAGCGCCGGCTGCGTTCGTCGCTGATCTCTTTCCTGAACGGATGCGTGGATTGGGTATAGGTCTCTACCGATCTGCGGGCGATGTAGGTTTCGTTTTAGGACCGCCAGCTCTGGGCTGGTTGAGCGATAACGCGTCAATGTCTGTCGCATTTCGAACTGCGGGTTGTTTAGTTGGTGCTGCTGGGGTGTGTTTCGTGTTAGTTACACGCCGCAGTGAACGTCACGTTCCTTAGGAAACAGGTCAATAAATTTTTGAGGAACCGTCGCCGGCTCCTCCTTCGACCGCGTTTTTCAGATCTTGGTAGCTGCCCTTAGCTACGGCAGCAATATCCCCGCTAACCGTTTGCATCATGAAGCCTTTTTCTCGACGGTTAGCAGCGAGAGCGCTCGTGGAGTGGATACCAGCTACTTTGCCCGCTTTGTTGCATCTCTCAACTATGTACTCCAGGACTTCTTTATATTCCTCATTGTCGTCGCTATACGCCGGGCCGTACCCGTAGCTCAACGACAAGTCGGCGGGTCCAACATATATTGCATCGACTCCTTCAACTGCGAGAATTGCATCAAGATTCTCCACTGCATCACGAGTTTCGATCATGGGAATGCATGCGTTGGTCTGATTTGCGTTTGGGTAGTAATCCTCCCCAGCATTTGCCGCACGGGCTCCAATGATTGTGGGGCCGTAACTTCTCTGACCCAAAGGCGGGTATTTCGTCGCTGCCACTGCGCTTTCAGCCTCTGCAACCGAGTTGACCATCGGGATGATAATTCCGCGTGCACCGGCATCGAGCATGCGTCCTATAATTCCGGGCTCGTTCCAAGGAACTCGACATATGGGCGTTCCCTTTCCCGTCATAGTTACCGCCTGCAACATGACCGCGGCAACTTGGTAGTCGGCAATACCGTGCTGCATGTCAACGCAGACATAATCAAAATCGACGCGTGCGACTGTTTCCGCAGCGTGAGAGTCGGGCAGCGAGAGCCAACTGCCAAGCGTTTCAGTCTTTGCGGCCCACTTCTCCATTAGTGCATTTGACATGTACCAAAACTTTCGGGAACAAGCGCTGATTTCAGATCAGCTCAGATCGGACACTTCATTGTTGTTCAAGCGAGCTACCAAAACCACATTCTTTGGTTCTTTAATTTGCGAGGATCCACAAATTCGTTTGTCTCTTTGACGGCCTTGCTACTTTCGTAGCAATCCTGTTATGGCTGTCTTTCTTTCTGTTATCACTGCATTGCTCTATGGTTCCGGCGATTTCTTAGGTGGAGTGAGCTCGCGGCGACACTCTCCTATCCAAGTCCTAACAACAGTTTCTTTGGTCGGTGCTTTACCTCTCTTAGTTGTGGCTCCGTTCATAGCGACGAGTGCAAGCATCAACGATTTGGTGCTGGGTGCCGCAGCAGGACTTGTGGGGATCGCAGGTCTTGGGCTTCTTTACCGAGGACTCGCTCGCGGTCCGATGTCGATTTTCGCACCTATCACGGCAATCGTTTCAGCTGTGTTTCCAATAATTTGGGGTTTTTTCCGAGGCGATGAACAGGGGTTACAGATTTGGTTTGGGCTTGCAGTCGGCCTGATTGGGATCTTTATCCTGAGTTCTCAGCCAGCAGGTGAAGATGTTCGGATTTCCATTTCAGTAATTCACGAAGCGTTGTTGGCAGGCCTGGGTTTCGGTCTCTTCTTCTCTCTACTGAGTGAAACCAGCACTGAGTCAGCACCCTGGCCCATAGTTGCCGGTCGGTTTTCTGCAGCACTAGTACTGATATGTGTTGCTTTGACGCAAAAGGCGCAACTCCGCCCAGCAAGAGGTTGGATCCCGCTAATCGGATGCGGGATTTGCGACACTGGCGCGAACGTAGCTTTCTTGTTCGCGCTGCGTTATGGACAACTGGGCCCCGTCGCCGTACTAGCAAGTCTCTACCCGGTTGTGACTGTCCTCTTAGCTCGCATCGTTTGGGGTGAACAGCTAACCAAGAGGCGACTGGTAGGTCTCGTTTTCGCTATGGGTACTGTTGTCCTTATCGGTTTGAGCTGACTAATTCAGAATGTCGTTAAGGATCGCGTTTTTTTGGGTAACGACCATCGGTCCGATCTTGGAAACATATTCAAGCCATGCAGGGTCGGAAAATAACGCCGTCCTTTTCTCTGTTCGTTCTTCGAAACTGTCATAACGCCACATGTGAATCACCTGATTGAGATCTCCTACTTCGCTTACGTAGTAGCCCACTGGTTCACCCAAATGACTCTTTTGTATCGCGAAGCCTTCTTCAAGGTAGAGAGCGGCGTATGTATTCGCCGTTCCGGGTTTCAATTCATATGTTCGCATCTCAACGAAACTCATGGCTGCCTCCAAGGTCTATCGGTAAATGATTAGTGGTAATGGTCTTGTTCTTTCAGTTCCGTCGATCTTGAAACACCGGGAAAGTAGTTCTGGTCTGTTTCACGACTTCGACGTCTACGTCAGCGATCAAAAGGGTCTCATCGGATATGCCTGACGCGATCGTTTCACCCCACGGATCTATAAGTGCGCTATCTCCTGCATAGCTGAGCCCATCTCCCTCACCCACACGGTTAACGCCCAATACATAGGCCTGATTTTCGATGGCTCGAGCCTGAAGGAGCGTCCGCCAGTGCATTCTTCGACCCGCAGGCCAGTTTGCCGGGATGACGAACAAATCAGTGGATTGAGCTGTTTGCCAAAATTCGTCGGCGAATCTGAGGTCGTAGCAAATAAAGAAAGTGATCCGTGTCCCTTCGATATCTACTTGGAGGAATTCGGTTCCTGACCCATAGTTTTCGGGTTCCGTAGAAAAGGTGAAGGGGTGGATCTTTTTGTAGCGGTGAGTATCACCGTTCGGTGCCACCAAATTAAGTGTGTTGTAGGCAATTCCGTCTTCCCACCGCATCGGAACCGATCCGGTAATCCAAATCTGATGCTTAACAGCTTGCATCGATAGAAATTCGTGGCTTGCACCGTCAAGTGCTTCAGCGCACTTTGCTGAATTCATGGTGAATCCGGTTGAGAACATCTCGCTGAGTACTACGAGTTGCCCACCCGCGGCTACTGCGCTTTCGATTTGCGGCGTCAGTCTCTGGAAGTTCGAGTCAGGGTCCTCCCAGACGATGTCATGTTGAAGCGCTGCAACGCGAAGGCTCATGCCAGACCCTGCAGTCTGTCCACAGCTTCGCTCAGGACATCTAGGCTTTTGCAGAAGGTGAACCGAATCAGATGCTGTCCTTCGTGTTGGTTGTCATAAAAGACCACATTAGGGACGGCAACGACACCCACTTTTTCGGGAAGTTGCCAGCACAATTCGAGGCCATCTTCATATCCCACCGATCTCGCGTCTGCAGTAACAAAGTAGGTGCCTTGAGGTTCAAATATTTCAAGTCCCGCAGACCGCAGGCCCGCGGATAGAAAGTCCCGCTTTTCTCTCATGTCGGATATCAAGTTCTCGTAATAGTCGTTCCCCAAAGCCAAGCCGACTGCTATCGCATATTGAAACGGTCCGCCGCTGACAAAGGTCAAGAACTGTTTCGCTATCCGCACAGCGCTAGTCAACTCTGGAGTTGAGCACACCCAGCCGATCTTCCAACCGGTAAACGCGAAGGTCTTACCCCCTGACGAGATAGTGACAGTTCGTTCGCGCATTCCAGGAAATGAAGCGATAGGGATGTGTTCTCCTTCGAAAACGAGGTGTTCGTATACCTCATCAGTGACGACGAGCAGGTCGCGTTCTACTGCCACTTTCGCTATGAACTCGAGTTCTTCGCGAGAGAACACTTTGCCGGTTGGATTATGTGGCGAGTTCAACAAAATCAGCCGGGTCTTCGGCGATAGTGCTGCTAGGAATTCTGATTCTTCGAACGCGTAATGGGGTGGGCGAAGAGTGACAACCTTCTTGGTCGCGCCAGCCATCGCGATATTTGCCCCATATATGTCGTACCAGGGCTCAAATGTGACTACTTCGTCTCCGGTTTCACACAAAGCAAGAACAGCCGCAGCCAAAGCCTCGGAGGCTCCCGCCGTAACAAGGATTTCTGAGTCAGGGTCGTATGAAAGTCCATAGAAGCGTCGCTGATGTTCACTGACAGCTTGGCGTAGCTCCGGAACTCCGATGCCCGGCGGGTATTGGTTACCTAACCCGTTTCGTATGGCAGAAATTGCAGCTTCAATCACTTCGGGGGGTCCGTCTTTGTCAGGAAACCCTTGCCCTAAGTTCACCGAGTCGGTCTTCATCGCTAGGGCGGACATCTCAGCAAAAATCGTTGCGCCGAAACCTTGTAGGCGGGCGTTCAAAAAGGGTTGACGTGAACTCATATTTGACACGTTAGGACCTGAACACCCGTGGCTTCTGATCATCCTGTAACTGGTTTAAGCGAAGAGGCTGACGGTGCGCTTGACTGTGGTGATGAATTCCTTCAGATCAAATGACCATATCCCAGCTCGATACGACGTGGAGAATGTTGATTTAGCGTCGGTTGACGGTGTTCTTTCGACAACTAGGTCAGTAAGGCTTCGCCTTGATCTCGATCGCACCGTTCCCAACGAACTTATTCTCGAGTGCATCGATGTAGCCGAACAAGGCCCCGGCGGCGGTAATCAATCGAGCCGGAGGTGGTTGATTGTTCGTGACCCAGATCAAAAAAAGCGCTTATCGGAGTTGTATTGGGAAAGCGCAGGCAAATGGATGGTCTCCGCCAGAGACAAGCTGGCCGGAACCGATCACCGGAACACAAGTGTGATGCGTTCGGCTGCCCATTTAGCGGAAAATCTTGAAAAAGTTCCCGCGCTGGTCATCCCATGCATATGGGGGATCCATGACGATAGTAAGAAGCCCGGGTTGTTCGACTCCGTGGTTCAGTCAGCCTGGAGCTTTTGTTTAGCCGCTCGAGCTCGAGGTCTGGCTACTGCCTGGACGACTGCAATTTTGAACAATGACGAAGAAATTCGCGAGGTTCTTGGAATTCCAGAGGGAGTAACGCCTATCGCTTTGCTGCCTGTCGCTTTCAGCAGCGGCGGCGACTTCGCATCAATATCAAGACGCTTAGCCGAAGAAGTTACCTACTTCGATAACTGGGGTCACACTTGGGAGCAACGTGATGACGACGCTGACCGGGCCATGGGCGAAGGCCCAGGAGTTACTGTCGAGGTAGATATTGATGCCTCGCCGGCAAAGGTTTGGTCTTTGCTAACTGACATAAGTATCGGAGCTAAGTTTTCCGAGGAATTCCAAGGCGCTGTTTGGGTAGAGCCGTCTGACGTCCCTGCTATCGGAGCTCAATTCGTTGGTACCAATAAGCATCCAAAGATCGGAGAATGGCAAACAACATCTACGATCACCGAGCTCATAGAAAATGAGTTGCTGGGTTGGGCCGTGGGAGACGATGAGGACAGCGCTGCAGCGCGTTGGCGTTGGGAAATAGATGAATTACATGGTCAACGTTGTCGACTCCGCCACACGGTGCGACTCGGTCCCGGGCCGTCCGGTCTAACTCCTGCTATCGAAGCAATGCCTGACAAGGAAGCACTTATCATCAGCCGACGCCAGGAGGAACATCTCGCGAACATGCAACGTTGTGTTCAGGGCGTGAAAGCCCTCGCAGAAAATTCGTGACCGGGCGATGGGCGCCGAGCCCTACTGGTGAATTTCATCTGGGAAATCTGCGTACAGCACTTTTGGCGTGGTTATTCGCGCGATCCAATGACACAGAGTTGCTGTGGCGATTCGAAGATTTAGACGGAGCCGTTAGGGACCACTTTTACACTTATCAACTTCGTGATTTTCAGCGCATCGGCTTGAATTGGGACGGCGAGATTTTCCGCCAAAGCGAGCGGTTGAATCTATATCGGGACGCGATCGAAGACCTTAAGCGGCAGGGTCTCACCTACAGGTGTTGGTGCACGCGACGCGAAATTCGTGAAGCTGCCGTTGCGCCACACTCCCATCTACCTGAGGGCGCATACCCGGGTAAATGTCGAAAATTAACAGCAAGAGAGACCTCAGAAAATGAACGCTCTGGTCGCAACCCCGCGCTCCGGGTCATTTCAGAGGGCCAATTACTCAAGATCAAAGACCGCCAGGTGGGAGATTTCGAGGGGGCTGTCGATGACTTTGTCTTATGTCGCGGCGATCTGACACCCTCCTACAACCTGGCTGTAGTCATCGATGACGCCGACATGGGTGTAACAGAGGTTGTGCGTGGAGACGACTTACTTCAAACAACCCCGCGTCAGGTCTATTTGTTTGGTTTGTTAGATATCCAACCTCCCAGTTATGCCCATGTGCCTCTCGTCTTAACCCAATCGGGAGATCGGCTGGCTAAACGAGATGGTGCTGTCACTCTTGACGACCGATTGGCACTCGGGGAGTCAGAGCTGGACGTATTGAATCATTTGCTCTCAAGTCTCCAGTTACGAAACATCGAATCACTTGGCGAGCTTGATCAGATTGCTCGTCATTTCGATCCCAGTGCTTTGTCCACCTCACCTTGGGTATTCGATCTTTGAGCTAACAGTCTCCTTAACGCCATGGTTCAACAATGATTTTCGCGTGAGCTTCTGGGTCACCCAGATCATCGAAAGCTTGGCCTACTTCACTCAAACCGACTCGTCCGGTAATGAGCTGATCGACAACCAGTTCTCCTTCGCTGATCAGCGTCAAAGTATTCGCGAATTCCTCAGCTGTGTAGCCCAAAACAAATTGAATGTTCAGTTCTTTTCCGATCCCCGTTAAGGGTCGGAAACTGTCTTGTTCCATGCAGACACCAACTACGACAATTCGCGTGTTTTTCATTGCACCATGAATAACTTGATCAATGACACCCGGAACTCCTACGCATTCAAAGATGAGGCCTGGCTTGGGGTTGACACCGCTGAAGCGAAGCATCGGATCATTCCGATCGACATTCTTTGGCCAGGCTGTCTGCTGCCAACTTTCGTAAGGGGAGGTCTGAGCTGGATCAATGACGTCGTCCGCTCCTACTTGTTCAGCTAAGTCTCGGCGCCTTGGAGAGAAATCCGCCGCGATTACCGGCCCTAAACCTTTTTGTTTTAACGCCGCGATCACTGCAAGACCGACAGGCCCACATCCGATGACGAGACAAACATCCTCGCCGGTAGCGCCAGACTTTTCTACGGCATGTCGTCCAACAGCCATTGGCTCAGTGAGGGCAGCCTCTTGCGGTGCTAACCCATTCCTTACCGGTAACAGCAACCTTGATGAGAGCAGCATGTTCTCTGCGTATCCACCCGGGAACTCGTTTGAGTAGCCGAGAGTGTGAACCCCATCGGATCGAAGAAGGACCGGCATGGAGCAAACAACGTCACCTATTGCAAGGTGATCAGGAACGTCTGGGCCTAGTTCCAAAATTTCCACACAGAATTCGTGACCCATGATGAGGTCTCTATCTGCGTCATAGACAAGCGGCCCGCCAGTTTCTTTCTGACTCGCAACCATTTCGTGTCCATGTCGAAGCGCATGCAGGTCACTGCCACAGATCCCACACGCCAGCGTTTTAACTAGAACTTCACCTGATGAGGGAGTTGGGTCATCTGCGGTACCAACAACAATGGTTCCCTGTCGAGTGAATGCTGCTCTCATCTAACTGCTTTCAGATCTGTGACCTGCCGCTTCGTCGTTAGCAGGTCGGCCAATAGGACAGAGGTCGTGCTTCAGGTGGCGGAACTGATCGGTGAGCCAACATCTCGAGGTCATGTGCCAGGACACCTCGAGTGTCACCTGGATCAATGATTTCGTCGATTCTCATGGTTCCAGCGGCTTCGTACGGGTTCGTCGATTCACCTACTTCTCGAACCAGCGTCATCCGCTCGGATTCCCTGGTCTCGCTATCGTCTATGCGAGCGAGTTTCGAGCCGAATGCCACGTTTACCCCAACCTCGGGATCCATGAACCCAATCTCAGCTCCCGGCCAGCTGTAAACCCCAAGTGCTGGCATCTGAGAGCCATTCATAGCCTGCCACGCCAGTCCGAAGGCCTTACGAATACACACAGTCAACGTAGGTGCTGAACAGTTTTGGAGCGCGTGCATCATTCTCATTCCCCAATGCAACATCAGTTCGTGTTCCACTCGTTCTCCGACCATGAAGCCGGGAACATCAGCAAGAAAAATGATGGGAATGTTGTATGAATCGCAGACGGTTGCGAGTCGGATGATCTTGTGACACGCCTGTGGGTCTAAGGTCCCTGCCCCAAACATTGGGTTGTTAGCTATAACTCCGACAGAAAATCCATTCAGTCTTGCCATGCCACAAACAACGTTTCGGGCATACAGAGGTTGGATTTCTAACAGCGAATCGGTGTCGACGATCCGTTCCACGACTCGTCGCATGTCGTAGCCACGGGTCCGTTTAGCCGGGACAAGGTCCGCTAGGCCCGGATCGTGATCCAGCGAGCCCAGAGTTTCGCTTCGAGGTGCTGTCTCCCAAGCGTTGCTAGGTAGATACGACAACCATTTTCGTATTGCGTCATATCCTTCTTCGTCTGACTCAACTCCCAGATCGATCTGGCCGGTCTTTCTCGCGTGGACGTCGACTCCGCCAACATCTTCGAAAGATATGACCTCTCCAGTAGCGATCTCAAATACCTTCGGCGAGGTAACGGCGAGACATGACCCGCGGACCATCACGACATAGTCAGACAACGCAGACAGGAAAGATGAGCCGCCGAACGACTGTCCCGTCACCATCGTCGCCATAGGAACCCTGTGTTGCCGCTTCGCAAGCTCAAACAGGCCGCCCGGCTCGCTGATTCCTTCAGCCCCCATAGTGTCCGGTATTCGGGCGCCTCCAGTTTCACCAAAATGAACAATAGGTATACCCATTGCCATGGCTCTTTCATATAAACGATGTTCTTTTCGAGTACCAACGATTGAGCTTGAACCACGGTAGACCGTGATGTCATCACCGAAGACTGCGACAGGGCGGCTGTTTACAGTCCCGTGTCCACCTATCTTTCCGTCTCCTGGTGTCTTTTCCCGTTCTTCTACTCGGATTGAACGGCTAAAGGTACCAATTTCTCTGAAGGTATCGTCGTCAAGGAAATCGTTAATGTGTTGGCGGATAGTCCGGTCTCCTTCATCGGACATTTTTGCAACTTTTTCGACACCGCCCATTTCATTTCGAACACGTTCGGCGCGAGCAAGTAAATCTGAGGTGCGGTCTGGATCGGTCATGAGGCATCCTCTGAGTCGTAGTCAACTATCAGTTGCGAATAACGGTCTCCAAGCTGTTCGGGTGGTCGAGCTGGGACCATGACTTGGGTGACTCCGGCCTCTACTAGTTGGTCTAGGTGGTCGCGGTCACCGGTTGAAGAGGTCCAAAGTTCGATACATGAAGGGTCACGTCCTGCTTTCTCTGCGTATTCCTTCGCCTGCGAATGCAGCGATGTAAGTGTTTCGACGGGTCGTTCTGCAGGGAAGAACACGTCGCCCAGTTCACCGGCTCTGCGAGCGGCTCTATCTGAGTGACCTCCGACGAGTATCGGTATCGGTTGTTGTGTCGGTTTGGGTTGGCAGTACACGGGCTCAAAATCAACGAACTCGCCGTGAAACTCAGCTTCAGTTTCAGACCACAGAACCCTTAAGGCTCTGAGGTATTCATCTGTGCGAGCTCCGCGAGCTTCGAAAGGGACTCCTAGTGCATCAAATTCTTCTCGAAGCCATCCAACTCCGATGCCTAGATCTAAACGACCATCGCTCAGGCGGTCAAGACTGGCAATTTCCTTTGCCGCAATGAGGGGATTGCGTTGGGGAAGAATAAGTATCCCGGTGGCGAGACGGATATTGGTTGTAGCTGCAGCAGCGAAAGCCAGCCATATAAGTGGATCGGAATGGTCCAGTTGACTAGTCCCTTTGAACAGGCGCCCGCCTTCGTCGTAGGGATATGTGGAGGCATACTCCACCGGGACGACTGCATGTTCGACAGCCCATATTGAATGGAACCCCACTTCTTCTGCTGTACGCGCCAGCTCCCCTGCCGCAAGTCCTTCCACATTCCCCATCAAATTCGCTGACATCAATCCGAATTTCATAGGTCAACCTTTCCTTTTGTTGAGAGACCAGCAAATGTTGGCCTCCAATAATGACATTTATCTGTTCTTACATTCCGGGGACGATTACTCCGTGAACCGGTGGTGGCTTTGATCCGTTTCCAGCCATATCTGTAAGGAGATCTGCCGACTCGTTGAGTCCAACCTCTCGTCGGGTGAATAAGTCGAACGGAAATTTCCTTTCAGCAAGAAGTTCTAAAGCTCTTCGATACACGGGTGCATCCACTCCTAATGCACCTTTTACGGTGAGTTCTTTCCAGATGATTGCATCGGCGTGAAGATTTGGGGCACCTTTTTGGCCACGAACCCCAGCCATTACGATCGTTCCGTCGACGGCGCTGAGCCTGACCGCCTGACCGAAGGCTGTGGGAGCGTTCGCTGTGACATCGACAACGACATCCGCCAAACGTCCACCGGTGGCGTCGCGAAATTTTCTAGCCGGATCTTCTTCTGCCACGTCAACTACGAGATCTGCCCCCATCGCTTCAGCCATTTCCAGACGAGGGTGGTCATTGGGGCCGTATCCAGTTACGGCAATAAATTCGGCACCCGCGTCCCGTGTTGCTACTAGCGCGCACAGCCCTCGAATTCCTGGTCCTAGGACCGCTACATAATCACCTGGCTGGGTTCCGGGAATTTCTACCCCCCATTTTATTCCCGCTCCTAACGGGTTGAAGAGAGTCGCTTCTACTGCCGTCAGTTCAGCTGGTACGGGAAGTACGAGAGAGTCCGGGCTGAGGTAATGGTGTGTCGCGTAACCGCCAAAAAGTGAAGGCTCCCGGTTGGTCGGGATCATTCCATACAAGTCCGTCTGGCCGTGTTTTGTGCAGCGCCGATACACACCAGTGCGACATGGCTCACATGTGCCGCAAGCTTGCCAACATTCGACGGCAACTCGGTCCCCGACACCAATTTGCCATTTGGCGGCAGCCTCATCTCCTATGGCTTCGATCGTGCCTACGGTCTCATGACCAGGCACAACTGGATATGGGGCAGGGATGTGACCTGTAAATAGTTCATGATCGGTGCCACATAAACCGCAGGCCTCCACTCGTAGTACGGCGTCATCAGGCCGCACTTCAGGTAGGTCAAAGTTTTCGATTCGTAGGTCTTCCACGCCGTGTAAGACCGCTGCAGTTGCTTCCCCCATAGGTTCAGACGCTAGCGCTTCAGCGTGGCCTTGTTTATTTCAGTTCTTAAAGGAAGTCGGTGGCCTCTAGGTCAGCTACTTGGGACGCGTGACGATTGGCCATGGCGACGAACATCTCGTCGCCTCTATCGGTTCGACCCACAATCATCGAAGCAAGAATCGCCATAATGAATCCGGACCAAGAAAATCTTCTGTAGTTGAGCCAAAGTTCGTCCCAGCTGATGGGAGGGATTGGCTCGCATTTTGTTAGTTCTTCAAAATAATGGGAGACCAGTTGTTCTTCATGCTGACGCCTAACGTCGGGCTCAAATGCTGATCCAATGAAGTAGGAGACGTCATGAGCTCCGTGGCTGTGAGCGACGGTTTGCCAATCGACAACCACGAGCGGCGGGGTTACGTCTGTATCGGCTGGAGCAAACATCAAATTGTCGAGACGGAAATCCCCGTGAACCAGGGTTGAAGGTTCAGGGATTTCGGCAAACCAGGTGGTGGCGTTTCGCACAAAATGTTCACTGATCTCGATTGCTTCTCGGCTGAGATCATCTCGGTAACGTTCGAGAAAAGCCGGTTGTAGCCCTTCTAAGAGTGCGATGGTTTGGGCAGTTTGTTCTGGGTTGCGCCTACTAACCCATCCGAGGTCAAATAGCGTCTCATCGCCCCAGAATGCGCGGTGAAGTTTGGCTGCTTCTGACAATGCCAGGGCTGCTTCATTCGGACTGCACCCTCGAAGTTGGTCTCCTTGTACGCGAGGGTCAAGGTCTTCCATGACTATGGCAATGTCTGCGGTTCCTTCGACAAAATCGACGTAATAGAGGTGTGGTACCGCCACGTCGATCGTCGGGGCAACATGGCGATAGAACTCTGCTTCGCGTTGGTAGGTTCCGACCTGTATTCCCGTAGCTCGACTTTGAGGGTCAAGTGCAGCGAACTTAATGACTACGGTCCGAGGTCCTCCATCGTCGTTCCAGTTCAAGTGGACTCGATAGTTCGCTCCGACCTGTCCTGTGCCGATGGGTTCGAGCTGGCAATCAGTGAGCTCAACCTCTCGCCCGAGGACGGCGCCCATCCACGGGATCGTTACGGCATCTGGGTGAAACACTGGCGGGAGTTGCGATTGCACTCCGCTATGTTGCCTTGGTATTTAGCTATTCGCACGCCGTTAACGATTTCGGCCGATCCACACAAGCAGCATGAAAGCGCCTCTCATGGCGCCCACATCCGTAACCTGCAAGCTATGCCTCGTTTCCATATTCTGATCGCAGCTTTTGTGTCTCTCTTGTTCTGGGGATGTTCAAGTTCGGATAAATCAGCGATAGAGGAACAATCTGACTCAACGGTCGCTGAGTCAGATGCTTCTTCGGTCGCTAAGTCAGATGTTTCTTCAAACACTTCCACTTCTCTCTCTAGTACCGAACCATGGGTCGAGGTTTCATCAAATAGCGGTCGCCCAGTCATATCGGTGTTGCCTCGAAACGAAACTCCTACTGAGCTGGTCGTTACAGATATTTTGGTCGGAACCGGGGTGCAAGCAGAGATCGGTGACATCCTTGAGGTCAATTACGTTGGAGTGCTTCTCAGCGACGGGGTCGAGTTTGATGCGAGTTGGAACCGATCGCAGACGTTCTTCGTCCCCATCGGGATGGGTGCTGTAATCCCTGGCTGGGACCAGGGAATTACAGGAATGAGTGAGGGAGGCCGGCGAGTATTGGTGATTCCGCCCCACTTGGCTTATGGAAGTTCCGGTGCTGGTTCATCGATTCCACCTGATGCTTCACTCGCTTTTGTTGTTGATCTGGTGTCAGTTCTTGACTTGGAACCACCTGCCATTCCTGAACCCACCGAGGTTGGGGAGTCACTAGAAGTAAAAGATCTGTCTGAGGGGACAGGCGACGTGGTGGAGTCCGGGGACATAGTGACGGTCCATTATCTGGGCACCCTTACCGACGGAACTGTGTTTGATGCGTCTTGGCAGCGAGGAATGCCCTTCACCACAACGATAGGTGTGGGTAGGGTTATCCAAGGTTGGGATCAAGGAATAGTGGGGATGCGCGAAGGGGGTAGACGTCTTTTGAAAATCCCTAGCGATTTGGCGTACGGCGAGCGCGGTTCTGGTGCCGCAATTCCACCTGACACTCCCCTGTTGTTTGTCGTCGACTTGATTCGGATTCAAAGCTGACAACCAACTCAATGCAAAGGGTTCGCTAACTGAGTAGCGTCGGCCCAATGGATAGCACCACTGTTGCCCGCAGCATGCGGGGTTCGTTAGGAATGTTAGCGATGGCGTGGCTGATGGCTCCGTCCACTCGAAAAAAGGCGGCTGAGGCCGGGATGGGTGAAGGGCAAGGCGCCTATGCCGTAGGACGGCTAGGTGTTTTGGGTAACTGCCCTGCCGACAACGTCGTAGCTGCAGCGTTTTTTTGGGATCCCGACACCATGAGGTCCATGGTTGAAGAGGGGCGGGCAGCTTTTGATCCGGTTGAAGGTGGGCGAGTTTATGCACGAATATGCCAAGAGTACGGAACCGAAGCTTTAGCTGATTTCGAAGGCAACGCGCGGCTGGGCGAGTTGCTGGAACGTGTGGTGCAGAATGCAACGCCACACGGTGCACCCACATTCGTTGGTTGGCGAGACCAAGAACTTCCTGAAGAGGTAGGGCCCGAAAGAACTTTCCAGTTGGCTCAATGCATGCGCGAACTCCGCTTCGGACGTCATGCTGTCGCGGTGCAATCGTTAGGTATGGGACCTCTCGAAGCTATTCTGAGCGGCCCGGCGGGTGAATGGAACGCCGAATTTTTCGGTTGGTCTAAGCCATACCCAGATGTGAGCCATTTGGAGTCAGCCAGAGATGAAATCGAGGCGTTGACTGACCGTCTTCACGCTCCTGATTTCGAATGTCTTAGTGATGATGAACGCGCCGAGGTGAGGGATCTCTCTAAGGCTGCTCGGTCGCACGCTACTGAACGGGCCGAGGCCGCCGATATCTAGTCAGGCAAGATCTTCTAGTAAAGCCTGGTGCTCACCGAGTTGAGGGGCGCGCGTCACTGTCCAGGGCGTTTTGGAAAACCGGTAGGGGGCTCCAGGGTGTGTGTGACTTGCGTTTCGGGTGTCATAGAAAATTTCTTCCGGGAAACCTCGTTCGACGAAGTGAGGGTCATCAATCATTTCATCGGGTGAATACACAATGCCGCAGGCCATGCCTCGCTGTTGAAGCCCAACGAAGAGGTCATAAGCCTTCAGGTGTTGACCCAAGAACTCGATCGCGTCTCTTCCCGCCTGAAATACTTCGCCTGCCAACGGGTCTTCATCAAGTTCTAGGAGTCCAATTCGTTCGAATTGGTCCCCAAGTTTCAAAATTTCGTATGCGGAACACTGATCAACGAGGCCAAGTTCTTCGATCCAAGAGCGGAGGGCTTGAAATTCCCGTTTATTTCTAGGGGGAACACCTGTATTGAACCACCGCCCATCAGCACATTGGATTTGTGTCCATTCGGTCATTGTTGGGAGAGCGTGTCGACCCGTTTGACGTTCAACTTGTCGTTCAGCGTTAAGCCACCACAACGTTGCGAATTCGGTGGTTGCATTGGATGAATTCAATAACGAAATATCAATCAGTTGCCCTTTGCCAGAGTCTTCTCGCCACATGAGCGCGGCAAGAATAGACGGAACTGCGTAATGGCATGCGGTGTGGAAGGCCTGATTTCCACCACCGCGAACTGGAGGTATTTCATGGTCGTCATAGCCGCATGACCAGGCCGGCCCGCCCTCTGCCAACAAGGTCAGGTCCGTCGCGGGTGGGTCAGTCCCGTCGCGACCATGATGAGTAACAGAGGTCCATATAAGTTCACTATTTATTTCACTGAATTGATTCCAGTCAAGCCCGAGGGTTCCTAATCGGCTCAGCGGTTCTGCTTCGATCACCACATCAGCAGTCATGACCAGAGATCTGAATTGCTGACCCCCTGTCTCGGTCTCCAAATTGAGAACAACAGATTTTTTCGATGTGTTGTAATGCCACCAGTGCAGCGAATTTTCGATGTCTGATACATCATCGGCGAATGGCTCCCATGAACGGGTCCTGCAACCTTCCGGAGGTTCCACAACAATTACTTCTGCACCCATGTCGGCCATCAGTTTTCCTGCAAGCGCACAACGTTCAGAAGCAAGTTCTATAACTCGATACCCAGACAGTGCCGAGCTTGATGAGGGCGTAGTCATTCTTAGATGACTCCCTCTTCTGCGAGAGTTTCGATCTCAGTGTTACCGAGCCCAAGTAACTCTCCGAACACGTATTGGTTATGTTCGCCGAGACAGGCGGCTCCCCGGGTAACTGACCATGGTGTTTCGGACATACGAACTGGTAGGCCCTCTACTCTGGACTCCCCTACTTCTGTGTGGTCAACAGTGACCCAGAGCTCCGCCGTTCGATGGTCAAATTCGATTCGTTCTTGCGGCTTGAGGACCGGTGCTGCGGGCACCCCAACGTCAATGAGCTCCTGAGCTAGTTCTTGACGGTTTTGATTCGCCGTCCAAGTTGTTAGGAGTTGTTCCAGTTCGTCTTCATCTTGCAGCCGCGTCTCTATGTGAGTCCATCGATTTTCGCGGGACCAAGTTTCCCCAATAATTTCGGACAAGATTTTCCAGTCATGGTCATCCCTGACGGCGATTGCAATCCATTCGTCGTGACCTTTAGTTGGCCAAATGCCATGTGGGGCCATTCTTGGGGATTGTGACCGGTTGCTGTTCGGCATCCCCTGACGTCGCATCGGTCGTTGGTTCACGGTCGCGTCCAGGGTCGCGACGCCGTTAAGCGTTCCAGCTGCTTCGATACACGCCAAGTCGACCCATTGACCCTCTCCTGTCCGTCGTCGATGCAGCAATGCCATCAAGACAGCAGTCGCCATGTAATAACCGCCTGTGTGGTCCATGAATGAGTAGCCCCACCCAGCGGGCGGTAAATCAGGTAAGCCCGATGTAAATGTCAGCCCAGATACCGCCTGAGCAATGGGGCCCCACGACTTGAACGATGTATACGGTCCCGTGGCGCCGAAACCATTATTTGACACGTAGACGATGTCTTCTCGTATTTGACGTAAGTCTTCGTATCCAAACCCGAGGCGTTCCATTACTCCCGCCGCAAAATTTTCAGTGACAGCGTCGCTCACAGCGATCAGTTCTCGAAGCAATTCCTTGGCACGAGCGTCTCGTAGGTTCAGTGTGATACCGAGCTTGCCTGCGTTGTGGTTGTTGAACGCACCGCCTGCTTCAAGTCCCCGCGCCTCACCGACAAATGGGGGTACGCCGCGCAGAATGTCCCACTTACCTCGTTGAACTGGGTCTTCGACACGGATTACTTGTGCCCCGAATGCGGCAAGAATTTTGGTGGCACCTGCGCCAGCTAGTTGACCCGTGAAGTCGCATATGCGGATCTTGTCTAAAGCTTGCGGCCTTTGGTCCGTCATTCTTGTTTCGCTGCCCATTCTGCGTAGCCGTGTACCCACATTCGTTGCGCTGGGGTTTCCGGGACCTTGAGCCCACGGGCGTCTGCTATCTGATCCATAGCCTGTTCAGGAGTTATGCCGAGTTGAGTGAGGACTGCGGCAGCGATTGTTGATGACCGCCCTATTCCTCCCCGACAGTGAATCACTACTGAGTCACCTTGTTGCAGGTCGCTTGTTGCATGGTCTATGAGGTCTTTTGCGCGGTTGTAATCCTCCAAGATTCCAAAGTCGGGTATGGGGAGGCTGCTGAAGTTGATGCCCGCATCCTCTAGAGCTTCTTGTTCGGCAAGCAAACCGACATTCGCTACTTCCTCGACAGTCAGCAGAGAAACAACGTGGGTGACTTCCTCGTCCAATAAATCTCTGATTTCACGATCAAGAACACTTCCGCTGGGAGCTGGCGCCGTTGCCAGTCGCCCGGTAGGTATCTCAATCCAATAAAGACGCATTATTCGTTCAACATCTCTCGAGCCCGCGTCTGGCATTCGTACAAACGAAGCCTTAGCTCTTCTGTCCACTCCTTGAGATCTGAGCGTTTCACCCTCTTCCCATCTGCTGCTTTGGGCGGATCGAGAACTTCACCAACTACGACGGTGACTGGAACTCGTGACGGGAACCTTGAACCCGTTGGCATCGCCACTTCTGTGCCAGCTATACCAACCGGAACTACTGGCGTCCCCGCCTTTGACGCTAACCATGCGGTTCCGTCATATATTTCGCCGATCGAGTCTCCCTCCTGTCGACTTCCTTCGGGAAAGACAAGCATGCATTCACCGGCTTCAAGCATCTCTTTAGCTACACGCATGGCATCTAGATCAGCTTCGCCGCGACGCACTGGAAACGAACCCAAGGAACGCATAGCCCAACCGGCCGCTGCCGGTCGAAACAGTGAGTCCTTTCCTAAATATCGCACCCGACGGTGGCTGGAACTTCCAACCAGTGGGCCATCAAGGTTTGATCGATGAGTCGGAGCAATTATCACTCCGCCCTCGAGTTGTAGACGTTCATGGCCTTCCACGCGCATTCGGAACCACCTGAACAAAAATACTCTTACAAACCCGCGTACCGCTCTAAAGAACAGCTTGCCCATGAGGCCATCCGGTGAGAAGAATTCCTTCATTATCGGAGAAGCTAGCCGTTGGCGCTCAGTTGAACCTATCGAACGTCTTGCGTATCGCTGCGGCAACTACAGTCAAGGAGTCACTCCACAAAGAGGAAGTCACTCATGCCCGTTCCTACTGACATGGTCGGGGACCAGATAGGCCCGATAACACACGCTGTGGACGCCCGGTGGGTTATGGCCTATTCAGCAGCGCTGGGCGACACTCAGGATTGTTATTTCGATACGCGTCGTGACGACGGAATTGTTGCCCACCCTATGTTCGCAGTGTGTCCGGAATGGCCGGTAATAGTTGAAGGCAGAGAATTGGCTGACAAGTGGGGCATCACTCCAGAAGAGACTCGTCAGTCTGTTCACGCAACCCACGACTTGGTAATTCACCGGTTAGCTCGCCCTGGTGATGTTCTGGAAACTCGTCTGACTTACACAGGGGTCGAGAACAAGAGTCCCGGTGCGTACACGACTATGAAACTCGAAACTTTCGATGCAGACGGTCACCCCGTTTTTACGACCTACCAAGGCGGAATGTACTTAGGGGTGCCAGCAGAAGGAGAGGACCGGCCGGCGCAAGACACACCTGAGATTCCTGATCTCGGCGCCTTACCAGGTGAGCCTCTCGCAGAAATCTTGGTTCCGGTAACTCATGGGGCTGCACACACCTATACCGAGTCGGCGCGCATCTGGAATCCGATCCACACCGATGCATCGGTGGCTGAAGCTGCTGGCCTGCCAGCAATCATTCTTCATGGGACCGCGACGTTGGCCCTTGGAGTGAGTGCAACTTTGTCTGAGGTTGCTGACGGTAACCCCGAACGGGTTCGTCGCATTCGGGGACGGATGGCGTCAATGGTGCTTATGCCATCGACTGTCACAGTGCGAATTCTAGATGTCACGCCCGTTGACGGTCAGGACGTGGCACGTTTTGAGGTACTCACTGAAGATGGTGGGCCCGCTATCAATCAAGGTCTCGTCTTCTTCGACAAAAACTAACTCGCTAATCGCTGTCCACGTGCTGCGCGAAGTGGTTGAGTGTCCGCTCAAGAGCGACTGCAGCTGAGGACGCGTCGTAGCTTCCGCGTGCATCACAGTTGAAGCCGTGCCCTGCTTCTTCATAGATATGGACGTCTATGTTTGGCCATCGTTCAGCTATCGCATCGACGTTCTCTAAGGGAATCCCGGCGTCTTGTGCACCAAAGTGAAGTATCAGGGGTGTTTTGGGTTCTTCTTCGATATGGGGCATGATTTGGCCGCCGTAGTACCCGGATGCTGCAGAAATTTTGTCTGACAACCTCGCAGCGGCGACATAACAAATTGATCCGCCCCAGCAATAGCCGACGATGCCAATTTTTCCAGCTGCGGATACCGCATCACATGCGGCTTCGATATCGGCCATTACTTCGTCCATGGTTACGTCTTCGAACGCAATTTTTCTTCCAACGTCAATACCAGATTCGTCGTAACCCAACTCGACTTCGGCTTGAACTCGGTCAAATAAAGCTGGAGCAATAGCGACATAACCTCTCTCGGCATATCCATCGGCGACGCTTCGAATATGGCCGTTGACCCCAAATATCTCCTGCACGACAACTACTGCCCCTTTGGGCGAGCCTTGCGGGTCAGCTTGATAGGCATTGAAAGTGTTGCCATCTAAAGCGGTGATTTGAATAGTCGTTCCCATCTAAAGATCCTTCCAATTAAGGAGTGGTCTCAAGGCTAGTTCAGGCCTAGAAGCGCTAGGGCGGTGACCGTAATTCAACACCGGACATACCGAAGGAAGCGATCCATACCCCCGACCCTATTTTAGATCCCCACCACTAGGTCTGACTGTGTGTTGTAGGTTTCGCTAGCTCGAACTATCAGGGTTCGACCAAAACGCGTTCGGTATCTGTGGGGTCCGAACACAAAGGGGAACAGTCATGACTTATATCGTGGGAACCGTAGGGGCATTCAGTAACGCTGACGTCTTCGTCGCGGCTCAAGACACCATCAAACGAGTAGCGGGTGACCTAGGCGCAACTTCGGTGCGTGCATCGCGCACGATCATGGGTGGAGAGGCTCAAGGCTCGGTTCAAGTCGCCTTCGAATGCGACACGCTTGACCAAGCAATGGCTGTCGGATCTGGGATGGTCAAAAGCGACGAGATCAGAGACATGATGGCCGCTGCGGGAGCTTCAGTTGTTCGCAGGAGCTTGATGATGTCCCTTGCACGTCGCGGCGAAATGACAGGAACATACTCATCGGGGATCATGCTCAAGTCCGACCCATTAAGCCCCGAGAAAGCTGACGCTGATATGGACGGTTACTGGGCCAACATCTCCCAAGGGGCAAACGGGATGCAAACTGCTGCGGTGATAGCTACCGGCGCGAATCCAATAGGTACTCATTACGTAGTGACCTTCACTGATTCTGTGGATCAACTCATGGCGGCATCGGCGAAGAACTTTGCTGACTCAACCACTATTGCGAACATGGCAGCGACGGGGACTGTTGTCGTTGGCCGAGTGCTGAACGAAGTCTTGTTCTAGCTCAGTTCTCCCCTAACCCAAACGCCCATAACGTTACTTATGGACACACGACTAGCTGTTCTCGCTGAGATGTCTTTGGCGTAGCCCTCTGCGCAAGCGTCATCAATCGGGTCACCATCAACGCTCGTATCGTCGGGCGTGAAGTAGGCCGCGCTCTTATTTAATTCGCGGCACTAGAACACAATAGATAACCCGTCCTGGTTGCGGCTGGGAAGGGTTTTCTCAATTTCAGATCGAGGTTGTCCCTGCACAAGCCGACCTTTGGGTTCAGAACGAAGTGCTTAACCCGAAACTGTTGCTAGGCCAAACCCATGAACCGGCGAGCATTTGTGTAAACGACTTCTGATCGTAAATCGTTCCTACCGATTCTTTCGAAAGTGTCGTCAAGTTCGGCTAACGCCCCGGGATATGTGCAGTCGTAGTGCGGGTAATCAGAACCCCAGACCACCGTGTGAGCCAGACCCATGTCAGCAAGCTGGGCGAAAGCCTCCCCCTCACCGGCCTCCATCGTCACGAAACACTGCTCGGAGAAGATTTCGGTTGGTTCTCGTTTCAACCTTGGCACCAGGTGACCCATTGACTCTTTATGTTCGTCTAATCGGTCCAACCAATAAGGGAGCCAACCTAAACCAGACTCAAAGAAGCCCACTCTCAAGCGAGGGTGATCGTCAAGAATTCCGCTGGCCACAATCTCCATCACCGACGCCATCTGTTCAAACGGATGGCACACCATGTGGACGTAGAACTGGTTGCTGTATCGGGTTTTGGCGAAGCTAGTCATGTCGGAGCCAAAACTGCCGTGGATAGCGATGGTCATGTCATGGTCTTCGGCTGAGGACCAAACTCGGTTCATCTCCTCGGAGAACAACTCAAGTCCGTTGTAACGCTCCGGCCGAAAGGTCATACCTGTCAACCCTGCTTCTGCGCAGAATTCGATTTCTGCGACGGCATGATCGACTGACTGCAAAGGTGTGACCCCGACCCCATACAGTCGGTCCGGATTTTCTGATGTGAAGTCGGTCATCCACCGGTTGTACGCACGAGCGTTAGCAGCGGCCACGTCTGCATCAGCTATGTCCCCGGAAAGCAGATGGAGCGAGGGGAACATGAGCGCGGCATCGAGGCCCTCGTCGTCCATCACTTTGAGTCGTTCTGCAGGGTCATAACTGCCGGGAACAATGTCGTCCCAGGTGACCTCAGTACCGTATGCGTTTGGGATACAAGCTGGCGCGCAGCTCATACCGATCCCGGAGTCCTCGACAAAAATGCTGTCCAAATCGCCTACAGGTCGGCATTGCATCACCAAATCCCGATATTTGGGATCGGTGTACTCCTGCCATACCGATGTTGGTTCAGCTATATGAGCATCAGCGTCGTAAACAGGAACTGTTCCGCTAGATGCATACGGTTCTTCGGTGATTAGTGGTGCACCCATGGGACCATTCTTGCTCAGAAACTATCGACTTCGCTCATCGAGTTGAATGAAGGGTCCTAAGTCCGTGACTAAGCGCTACTGGTGTAACCGACATGTGGCTTTCGTTCGGGAACACTTGCCAATGAAGATCTAGGCCTTCATAGTTCCTGGAAACCAACTGATCATGGAATTCTTGGTGGGGTGATAGTTCGTCCGTTTCTAACTCGCCTTTGGACATAAACACGTGAGCGTGAAGGTTTTCGCTGCTTTCGTATCGCTCTTGTTCTCGACGAAACATGACCTGGTCATCCCACCAAACCGAAGGGCTAGCTAGGAGGTAATGGTCGAACATCGCTGGACTTTCGAATAGCACGTGAACTCCGAACAACGCACTGAACGAGTGTCCGATGAAAGTCGTCTCAGAGATGCGGTATTGGGTGTTGAGAAACGGAATGACCTCTGCACCCAACCAACGCCGAAACGCCTCTGCTCCCCCCAGTTGTTCACCGGGGACGCGCACGCCCGTCAGCGCTGGGGCATCAACGGCGGTGGTGGTGAAGTCCATCGCCCGAAGCTGGATCACGTCCCTATAAGAAGGTTCATCGTGGGCCACGCCCACAACAATCGCCTTGGGAAGTTCTTTAGAAGGCGCCAGGAGGCGCACCGTGTCGACGACCGTCCCGTAGGTCCACATCGCGTCGAAACACAAATACAACGGATGCGGTTCGTCTCCGTCAGGATCGTAGGTCGGAGGCAGATCGACCCAAAGGACATAGTCCCTATCAACGTCAGCACGTGTCATTTGGTGGGACGTTGGAGTCCAAGGAGAACCCGGTGATTTGCTACTCACAGGTGCAAGTTTGGCTGATGATTACAGAACGCGCTTGCTCTCAGCCGCTGTTTCACCTAGGAATCGATGATCGAACAACGTGTTTAAAGGGAGAACAGGGTGGCGGTACTCCAATCCCACATCGATACCAACGCTGATTGGTTCGAAAAAAATTGTGACGACATGCTGGAGCAACTATCGATAATCGATGAGTTGCATGCTGAAGCTGCAGCCGGCGGCGGACCTGCTGCGATGGACAGAATGCGAAGTCGTGACAAGACGCCGGTCCGAGAACGCATACAAATGGTGCTGGACACAGATTCTCCATTCTTCGAAATCAGTTCCCTTGCCGGCTACTGCACCAATTACGCGGTTGGTGGAGGTTTGGTTATGGGCATAGGCGTGATCGAGGGTGTCGAGTGTGTGATCGAAGGAAACGATCCGACAGTTCTTGGCGGAGCTATGACTCAGGTGGCCGGCCGGAAGCTGATGCGGGCTATCGAAATCGCCCGACAAAACCGCATGCCTTACATCCAATTTGTTGAGTCTGCTGGAGGTGACCTACGAGGGGACGATGACCCTGAACGACAGATGATTGAACAGAGCGACCATTTCGCAGAGTCGGGACGACTCTTTTACGACGTCACCGAACTATCCAAACTGCGAATTCCATCGGTCGCCGTCGTTTTCGGAAGCTCAACCGCTGGCGGCGCTTACCAGCCCGGAATGAGCGACTACAACATCTTTGTTCGAAACCAATCCAAGGTTTTTCTTGGCGGGCCGCCCTTAGTGAAGATGGCTACTGGGGAAGATAGTGACGATGAAACCCTCGGTGGCGCACAAATGCACGCAGAAATTTCTGGTCTTGCTGATTACCTCGCTGAAGATGAGGCTGAGGCTCTGCGAATGTGCCGTGAAGTAGTTAGCCATTTGAATTGGAGAAAATTGGGACCTGCCCCATCTATGGCAGACGACCCACCCGTGCACGACCCAGAGGAATTGTTGGGGTTGATGCCGCGTGATCTTCAAGCATTAATTGACTGTCGAGAGGTCATAGCCCGCATAGTTGACGGTTCACGCTTTGAGGAATTCAAAGCCCGGTATGGAACGACCCTGATTTGCGGTTGGGCGTCAATTCACGGATATCCAGTCGGTCTCATCGGCAACAACGGGCCACTCTTTAGCGAGAGCAGCGAAAAAGCAGCTCAGTTCATTCAACTATGCAACCAACAAGACATTCCCATCGTGTTCCTTCAAAACATCACCGGTTACATGGTCGGCAAAGATTTTGAACATTCTGGAATCGTCAAAAACGGCTCGAAAATGATCAATGCAGTGTCGAATTCAATGGTCCCCCACATCACTGTGATCCTGGGAAACAGCTACGGGGCTGGTAACTACGGAATGTCAGGAAGAGCGTTTAATACGAGATTTACTTACCTGTGGCCAACCGCAAAGATCGCCATCATGGGCCCTAAGCAAATAGCTGGAGTGATGTCCCTCGTACGGCGAGGCCAAGCAGCCCGAAAGGGCCTCGAGTTCGACGAGGAAGCGGATCGACAAATTACTGAATCCGTTGAGCATTATCACGAACTCAAGTCCCTTGCTTTGTATTCATCTGGACGAGTGACAGACGACGGGATCATCGACCCTCGCGACACTCGCGACGTCATTGCATTGTCCCTGTCAGCTTGCAGCAACAACAGAATTGAAGGCGCCGAAGGTTTCGGCGTCTTCCGGATGTAAGGAGAACGCGATGACAATAAGACGACTCCTCGTAGCCAATAGAGGCGAAATTGCTCGGAGAGTATTTCGCACTGCTAAAGAAATGGGCATATTCACAGTTGCCGTGCACTCCGACGGGGATAGCGACGCTCCGTTCGTCGCTGACGCTGACCTCGGTGTAGCACTTGGTGGTACCACAGCATCTGAGTCATACCTGGATGGTGAGAAAATCCTGGCTGCGGCAATTTCAGTTGGGGCCGACGCTATTCACCCGGGATATGGATTTTTGTCAGAAAACGCTGACTTCGCAAAGGCGGTGACAGATGCCGGTATCACTTGGATAGGGCCTCCCCCTCAAGCCATCGCTGCCATGGGCGACAAATTAGCGGCGAAGCGCACCATGGTTGATGCTGAAGTTCCGACGCTTCCATCGGTAGAGGTTTCTGAATCTGTTGATGTTGGTGCTATCGGCGAAGAGATTGGCTTTCCGTTATTGGTGAAAGCCAGTGCTGGCGGCGGCGGCAAAGGAATGCGCGTCGTAGACGACAAGGCAGACCTGGAAGCTGCGATTAGTGGAGCTAAGCGCGAAGCCCTAAACGCTTTTGGTAACGACACCGTATTCCTGGAACGCTATTTGGCTACACCACGACATGTTGAAATTCAGGTTCTGGGTGACCAGCATGGAAAGGTCCTGCACTGCTTCGAACGGGAGTGTTCGATTCAACGGCGCCATCAAAAGGTGATTGAGGAAGCGCCGTCACCGGTTTTATCTGAGTCGTTGAGGAATCAGATGGGTCAAGCAGCCGTGGCCGCGGTTGAAGCAATCGGTTACGTGTCCGCTGGAACTGTCGAGTTTCTACTTGATGGTGATGGTGATGAAGCAGAATTTTTCTTCCTCGAGGTCAACACGCGCCTCCAAGTTGAGCACCCGGTCACCGAAGAAGTCACCGGATTAGACCTGGTACGGGAGCAAATTCGGATAGCTAATGGAGAGCCACTGGGTTACGAACAAACAGATCTTTCAATTTCGGGGCACTCGATCGAGGCTCGACTGTACGCAGAGGATCCCGCCAACGACTTCTTACCCGCTACCGGCTGCATAGATATCTGGAAACCTGCGGCAACCCCTCAGGTTCGCTACGACTCGGGCATCGAGTCAGGTTCTGAAGTGTCTGTTGAATTCGATCCAATGTTGGCCAAAGTGGTTTCACATGCTCCGACACGAACTGAGGCCGCCTTAAAATTGGCGCTGGCTCTCGAGCAAACCCGTCTCCACGGTGTCGTAACGAACCGCGACTTTTTGGTAGCGACGCTGCGCAATGAAGAATTTCTCTCAGGCCATACAACAACTGATTTCATCTCTCGCGTAGAGATTCCTGGGCAACGGGTTCCTACGCAATGCGAGCTAGAAGATGCCGCTATTGCAGTAGCTCTCGTTTCACAAGCAGAGAACCGGGCGGTCGCGGATGTCCTCGCGTTTATGCCTTCTGGGTTTCGTAATAGTTCAATGCCTAGTCAGCAAATGGTGCTCCTACATGGGGAAACTGAACTGACAGTCAACTATCGACCTGTTCGGGGTGGGTCCTTCGAAATTCGCTTAGGTGATACTGAGGAAACGAAGTTGGCGACGCTGCTGTCAATCGACGACAGTCGATTTGAGATTCAGTTGGATGACATCAGAGCAAGCGGCTATGCCAACAAGTTTGGGAATCGCTGGTGCGTTGATATCCCTGCAGGTGGCCTCACATTCATTGAAAAGAGTCGCTTTCCGGAACCCGACATAACCGATATTGAGGGTGGATTAACAGCTCCAATGCCGGGCAAAATTTTGGCTATCGAAGTCGATGAAGGAGATTCTGTCGACACAGGGCAGCTCCTAGTTCTTATGGAAGCCATGAAAATGGAACACCAAATTGTTGCTGCTTTTGATGGAGCAGTTACTGAGGTCCGCGTTGCGGTCGGCGACCAGGTCGACAACGGAGAACTGCTCGTGGTAATCGCTGCCACCGACACATGACCGCCCGAGATACCAGCTTCAACTTGACTCACACCGCGTTTTAATTAACGAAAACCGTCAGGAATTGCCGTCGAAGCCGCCAACAAAGCCTGCCATCTTGTGTGGTTCATCTTTGAGTGGACGAGATCGATTCGGCCAATATCCAGATGGGTCTCCAGCGCCGACATGCACAGCGCTACGAATCCAACTTTCTCCGCCTGGCACCACTTCGACTTGGGCAGCTAAGTAACGTAACGCTAGGCCGCATCGGCGACGCGAACTCAGGTTGGCAGGTGACCCGTGCAGCAAAAGATCTGTATGCAACGACACTTCCCCCGCTTGTAGCTCGTTGAGAACAACATCGTCATATGTTTCATGTTCAACTACACGCCGATTGAGCACAACGGACCCATCTAACGGCACCTCTGCATGTGCCAAGTCACCGTTGAGATGGCTGCGAGGGATGAATTGCATAGCGGCATTGTTTTCATCGACATCGTCAATGGCGAGCCATATTGTCACTGATTTAGTAGGAGTAAAAGGCCAATAATTGGCATCTTGATGCAACGGGACTTCCATGCCATCACCAGGGAGTTTGCAAAATAGATGTGTGCTCCAACAAACCGATTCAGGCCCTAAAATATCTGATACGTAGTCAACGAATATCGGTGTATGGATGAGGTCCCATAAACGTCCACTTACTTGGTGATATTGGTTAATCGAATAACTGTTTCGCCGATCATCAGCTGACATCACTTCTTCTATTAACCAGTCAAGGTACTGGCGCAGATCCCCAACATCTGCGGCCGACAAGCCTGGTAACGCTGTGAGGTAGCCAGTTTCATTGAACCGCTGAATCTGTTCGTGCGATAACACTGCAAGATTTTCAGTCGTCGATGGTTGAAAACCAATATCTCGCTGGGTTTCACCAAATCGGAAACGATCTTCCCCGCTCACACTGCCACCATAGGCTTTTCTAATTGGATTCAGCACCTTGACCTTCAGGCTGCTGCAGCTCCGCCCAATCTTACGAAGTTAGAACTGTTCTATGTGAGTCTTTCGGAAAGACAAACAGGAACAATAATGCTTGTAACAAGCAACAGAAGGCTCCGACGAGCCAGACTCTGCGCATCGCCTCCAACGCCGCACCCGAATCTGTCGGGTCGCCGACCAAAGTGACAGCTAAACCAGCTCCTATAGCGATACTCAATTGAAAAACAGTCGTCCGGCCAGCGCCCGCCATTCCGAACCGCTGCGGCGCAATTTCTGACATTGAGGCACCAACCAGCATCGCGAAGCTGCATCCAGCCGCAACACCCATGGTCAAGTTGGGAACAAAGAGACCAAGGAAGAAGCTGGGGTCTTCTCCTGTGTAAGCGATATGTAAGAAAAGTCCTAGTGCTCCTGCGCAACCCCCAACGACGAGAATCCGTTGAGGACCGATGCGATCAGCTAAGCGCCCATTAGTCACAGAAAGAATGGTTGACACCACCGGACCTGGTGCAATCGCGAAGCCCGACTTGAGAACTGACCATCCCCATGTTTCCTGGATGAACTCCGGGAGGACGATGATCCAACTGAAGAACGCCACCAGAAAAAAAACTGACCCAACATTTGCGACGGCATAGCTGCGAATTCTGAAGAGGTCTAAGTCAAATAACGGCTCTGGGTGTGTAACTGAACGTGCAAAAAAAGCAGTAAGCATCACGATGCCTGCGAGAAAGCACACCAGCGTGACGGGTGATGTCCAGCCCCAACTCCCGCCTTGCACCAAACCCACCAGCAGCGCGCCAATACCCAATGACGCCATCGGGACACTAACCAGGTCGACTCTTTCGCTTACTTCATCTCCCTTGCTTTCTCTCAACCAATTTCGTCCTGCGATAAGAGCCACCAAAGCCACGGGCACATTGATGAGAAAGACAGCCCGCCAGCCGAACCCTTCGATGAGTAACGCTCCAAGGGACGGTGCTAAAGCTGCAGCTAATCCGCTGACGGCGCCCCACACCCCGATCGCTCGCATTCGGTGTTCTATTGGGAACGCCGCAAGCAGCAGAGCTAGGCCAGCCGGATATTGCGCGGCGCCTCCTATCGACTGGACCACTCTCGCTGCGATGAGCAGGCTAGGTGTCGAGGCAACACCCGATAACAGCGACCCGAATATGAATGCAATCAACCCCCACAGGAACACTTTCTTTCGACCGTACCGATCAGCCATCCACCCGGCGGGCAAGAGCAGTGAAGCCACACCAATGTTGTAGGCAGTGATCACCCAGGACAGGGTTGCTGCTTCGGCGTCAGGAAACGCTGCCGCAATTTGGTTGCGCGCTATGGAGATGATCGTGATTTCCATCGCCACCATGAAGCCGACAAGAGAGGTGATGAAAAGTGTTCGTCGAGCGCTTATTTCTGTCTGAGAAGCCATCGAGTTCTATCAGAGACCGGCGGCGGCGCGGTCAGACGCGACAGCTGCGTCCATTTCGCCTAGAAGATCACCTCTTAGATTTCGCACCGTGGCCGCGTATGCTTTTGGGTCGAGCTGTTCAGCGAAACCTTGGGCAACCTCGATCGCTCGAGTTACAACCTGATCTGGTGTGGTCACTTCATCAAGGAACCCAGCGTCTACAGCACCAGAACCATCGAAGATCTGAGCGTTGGCAACCGAGACTTGCAAATACCTCTTTGATAGTCGTTCACTTGCGATTAGCAGCGCCCATCTAGGAAGGGTTAGGGCAATAGCGACTTCGTTAAGCCCAATTTTTACCGCTCCGTCTACTCCAACCCGATAGTCACATCCACACAACAGCAACGCTCCAGCAGCCACAGCATGACCGGTAGAGGCCGCCACCACTGGCAATGACGCGCCGTATGCCTGACGGATGAAGGCTCCGCCTGCTGTTGTCATTTCGGTGATCGCTTTGGAGTCCCCTGAGCCAATTACGTCCAGGTCAAATCCAGCAAAAAATGCTTTCTGATTACCAGCAATGACAGCTGCTCCTACTTCAGAATCTGCTTCTGCTTCAGCTAGTTCGTCACTAAGAGCAGCCAGCAACGACGGTGAGAATGCATTGGCACGGCCATCGTCTACTGAGATACAAACAACTTTGTCGACGCGGCGAGTACTTATGGAAGGATGCGACATGAGTGGGACCGTAGCCTTGCCGCTAACGTTTTGCTGCTTCCTGTCCCACAGTTTTCTTAAGAAACCTCTTAATCACTAGGCTGACAAAATGCCGACACTGATTAGCGACGCTGAACTTCCAATGGCCACTACAGATTTATCTCTTTCTGAGTCAGAGCGACGCGCCCGGCTTCATCAATTGAGCAAGGATCATTGGATAGCGAAAGGTGACCTTGGATATGTGATCGCAAGTCACGATGATTGCGCGGCGATGCTCCGGGATCGACGCTGGTTTAGTGCTTTATCTTTGATTGCTGAGACTCAGAACTATGAGAGCGCTGAGTGGTCAAATCGATCTAACCGCCAAAGCATTCTTTCAACAGAAGGTGAAGATCATCAGCGAATTAGGCGGATTGTAAGCCCAGCATTCACTCCTAAATCAGCGGACCGGTTGCGGCCCTTCATGAGAAATGTGGTGAACGAGCTACTTGATCCAGTGTGCGAAGTAGGTCATTCAGAATTTGTCGCTGATGTTTGTGAACCGTATCCGATTCCAATCATCTGCGAACTGCTCGGTGCTCCCCGCGAGGACTGGGAGCTCTTCAGTCGGCTAGCTGTAGATATCTTTAAGTTGTTCAACGGCAACTTGGCTGAGGATGCCTCGGCGATTATCGCCGCGAGTGATGAGATGGATACCTACATGCTCGACCTGATCGCGGAACGACGGTCTCAACCGCGCGATGACCTTCTAAGTGACTTGATTAGCGCTGAGGAAGAAGGAGATCGGCTTTCTACCGACGAGCTTTTATCGATGGCGAACGCAATATTGTTAGCTGGCACTGACACAACGAGAAATCAGTTGGGTTGTGCCGTAGCTCTATTCGCACAACACCCAGACCAGTTCAACCTTCTCCGCGAGGAGAAGAGTCTCGCCCCACAAGCAGTAGAAGAAGTAATGCGCTACCTCGGTGCGGTGCGCGGCACCGCCCGGTACGCGAGCGAAGAGATCGTGTACAAAGATTTCGTGTTCCCTCAAGGGACTCTTATCTTCCCCAACTTCGTGGCAGCTAATCACGACGTCGAAAAATTCGATGAACCGTTAGCTTTCGACATCACCCGTGAAGCAGGGTCTCCCCATTTAACATTCGGGAGTGGCATTCATTACTGCCTCGGCGCTTTTCTTGCTCGGGCAGAACTCCAAGAAGCGTTTACCGTTGTCGCGGAGCGACTGCCCAATCTAAAACTCAACGGCGACATCGCGTGGAAGCCTCTAGGGAATGGAATCTGGGGGCCAGCAAGTCTCCCAGTTGCTTTCGACAGCGGACACTGACACTGGACAGCAACAGTTCGGCCAAAACTTATTGGTCAGTGTGAATGACATCCCCCACCACAACAACCATTTTGACCAGTCCACGAGCCTGTCTCAGTCGCAGCAGTTGATTGTGGTGCTGCTCCAACTGAAACGAATGTCGACAATTGTCGTTTCGCTCCGGGGTGACCAACTGGACAGGTCGCAGGTTCACCAGATTCAGACATAGGTCTTCTCTGGTCGAAAGTCTCGTCACATTTATGACAGCGATAGGAGTACACGGGCACGAAGACAATCGTAGGGTGATGAGAAGGGCAACGCCAAAGTGGCGTTGTGGTTCGCGGGGACGGTCTGGTGACGCAAAAAATGAGTCCCGCCGCAAGTTCGGGTTTCTCTCCTCGATATACCAGCCGTTCACCAGCAGTCTTCGCTATTGAACCCTCATCAGAAATGAGTTGGCTAAGAGTTGTTCTCATAACTCTCGCTGGCGTCGTGTCGCACACCTTTGGTCGTAGCACCATGCCACTCCTTCTTCCCGCTATTTCTGATGACTTGGAGCTAACCGCAACAACCGCAGGCGCTACGGGGTCGGTAAACATGGCGGCCTACCTGTGTGGTGTTGTTGCCGTGACCTATCTGGCTAGCCGAATAGCGCCGGCTGTTCTATTGAAATGCGGCTTATGGATAGTCACAGCGGGTTTGTTGTGTCTGGGCACCGCTCCTACCACTAGTCAAGTAATGATTGGTACAGCCTTGGCGGGGTTTGGGGGTGCAGGAATCTGGCTGACGATGCCGGTCATCGCGACAGCAGATGTCCCTGTTGCTAAGAGAGGCACCGTGATGGGGTCTCTAACTGCAACGATGGCAGTCGGCTCAATAATCATTCCCTTCGCTACTTCAGCCCTTCGCGACGTAGTCAACAATGCCGGTGCATGGCGCGAAGTGTGGCTTCTAGAAATGGTGGCGGCAGTTGCGATTCTCACCGTTCTTTACGTTGCACTACGTAAAGACATTTCGCCACCATTGCCTCGCGGCGCTGGCATCAAAGCCGTCACCCGGTTACAAGCATGGAAAACAGCTGTCTTCTTCTACATGGCATTCGCGTTCGTAGCAGCGTCGTGGTACCAATTCTTCGGTCTATCCCTTGAGAACGATCACAACATGTCAAGAGGATTCACTACGAATTTGTGGGCACTAATGGGAATTGGAGGTGTCATCGGTGCAGTCATCTTTGGCCGCCTGAGCGACCGACTGGGACGTCCAAGAACCATGTGCTTGGTTACAGCCATTGGTGCCACCACTTGCGTGTTAGTTGTTGTAGGACAAATGTGGACGGCTGCCCTCGCAGCTGCCCTCTACGGAATGGCAGGCATGGCGGTTCCACCATTAACGGCCGCCTTTGTCCGCGACCAGGTAGACGAGCAAGATTTCACGGCTGTTTTCGGGGCGATGACAATCTTTTATGGCCCCGCTTCAGTACTCGGACCAATTACCGGTGGGGTGCTGGCAGATCTGACCAATTCTTACCTCTTGACCTACGTGGTGTTGGCAATCACTTTCACTTTCGCCTCAGTTGCCGCGTGGAATCTAAGACATGCCGACAACGTGACATAACTTGAAAGACCGCTCGATGAAATTGCTTCTCGTTTCTCTACACCCGCGATCATCTCTAGGATTCTTCAGGTGACTTCCGATATTGACATCACCCCAAACTGGCCGACGGGTCCGACACCACCACAAGACAGCCCCAATATTTTAATAGTTCTATTTGATGACGTCGGCTTCTCTGATTTCGGTTGTTACGGATCCCCTATTTCCACTCCAACAATTGACCAGCTAGCAGTCAACGGCCTCCGTTACACCGGCTTTCACACAACGGCCATGTGTTCAACAACTCGAGCAGCTCTGTTAACCGGTCGAAATCACCATTCAACAGGTGTCGGTTGTCTAGCTAACTTCGATAGCGGCTATCCCGGGTATAGAGGCAAAATCAGTCGAGATGCGGGAACCCTTGCTGAAATTCTGAGACCTCAGGGCTACCGGAACTACATGGTGGGTAAATGGCACGTAACACCTTTGACAGAATCTGGTCCTACCGGGCCATTTGATGGTTGGCCACTGGGGAGAGGATTCGACCGCTTCTACGGCTTCCTTGATGCCGAAACAGACCACTATTCACCAGAGTTGATTCTCGACAACAGCCACATAAGCGCACCGGGCAACTTTGGAACCGGCTACCACTTAACAGAAGACCTCTTTGATAAGTCCATCGAATTCATCGCTTCACACACGGCTAGTAGTCCCACAACACCTTGGATGACATTGATCGGACTCGGGGCATGTCACGCCCCTCACCAAGCCCCAAAGGAATTAATCGATCACTACGACCAGGTGTTTAATCGCGGATGGGATATCGAACGGACCGAACGGTTAGCTAGGCAAATAGAGCTTGGGGTTGTTCCGGAAGGAACAGAGTTACCAGTCCGAAATGATTTCGTCGAACCGTGGGCAGAAATTGATGACGTAACCAGGCGAGTGGCGACCCGTCTTCAAGCTGCCTACGCAGCGATGCTGCATCACGCCGACCAACACTTGGCGCGTCTCATCGATCACTTGAAGACTTCAGGTGAAATCGACAACACCATAATCATGGTTCTCTCCGATAACGGTGCGAGCCAAGAAGGAGGTCCACTTGGTTTCGTCAACGCCATGGGGCCATACAACGGACTTCCTGAGTCCATGGAAGACAAATTTGAGCGAATAGATGACATCGGCGGGCCAGATACTCACAGCAATTTTCCTTGGGGTTGGTCAATGGCTGCGAACACCCCTTTACGTCGTTACAAGCAAAACACTCATGGCGGAGGTGTCAGAGACCCTTTGGTGGTTCATTGGCCGCACCAAATCAATCACCCGGGCCTAAGAGATCAGTTTTGTCACGCATGTGACATCGTCCCAACTTTGCTTGACTGCATTGGCATTGATCCTCCTGAATCAATCAACGGGGTACAACAAAAGCCCATAGAAGGGGTCAGTTTCGCTTCGACTCTGAATGATCCTGGAGCTGACTCTGGAAAGACAACCCAATATTTCGAGATGTTCGGCCACAGAGGGATCGTTCACAATGGGTGGAAAGCAGTCACCTACCACCCTCCTGGTACACCTTATGAAGAAGACAAATGGGAACTTTTCAACCTTCTTGACGACTTCAACGAAACCAACGACCGCTCGCAAACTGAACCTGAACTGCTTAACGAAATGCTTGATTTGTGGTGGGACCAGGCACGCATGTACCAGGTGTTGCCACTTGACGATCGTTTCGCTGAACGTTTCGCCGAAAATGCTGAACGTCACCTGGGAGGCCGAAAATTTTTTACCTTTTGGAAAGGCATGGGCCATTTACCCAGCGATGTTGCGCCCGATCTGAGAAGTCGCAGTTACCGCTTAGAGGCGCTAGTTAAGCCAACCGAGTCCGAAGTTTCCGGTGTGTTAATCGCGCACGGAGACGCTACCTCTGGCTACAGCCTCTATATAGATGATGCTGGCTATTTGGTTCACGATCTCAATATCGGCGGCAGCCATCAAATCGTTCGTTCGCCTGATCCCGTCCCTCAAGGGTCGGAAAATCTGGGTTTTCATATGGCGCGCTCCTCTACCGGAACCAAAGGCGTGGGAAGTTTGGTGATTGATGGTCAAGTTGTTGCCAGCCACGAAACAGAGAACATTTTCTTTCTAATGATTTCGTGGTCCGGACTTGATATCGGCTTGGATCGTGGCACCGGTGTATCTAACTACCAAACACCCAATATTTTCACCGGTGAATTGATAAAGGTCACGATCGATCTAGCCGACGACCAAATCCTTGATGGTGACGGCATGGGTCGGGCAGAGATGATGCGTGAATAGCGATTCAACGGCGAACAAACAGTAACTGGAACTCCACTAGGCCGTGGTCTTCGGCCGATACAACAATGCGGGCTGATGGGACAGCGACGTCATAATCAGCAAAAGTAACTTCCGCTTGGCCCACAACGACGATGGAACGTGCAACAGCCTTGGCTTCAAGTTCAAACACAACAGCTTTGCTAATTCCGTTAACTGTCAGTTGACCTAAGGCCTGCACAGCTATTTGTGATCCATCGGTCTCCGGCAGGTCTACTGGTTCATCAAGAACGAAACTGGCGATCGGGTTTTCTCTTGCGTTCATGGCGCTGCGCGCCGCGTTGTCTCGGCGCGAATCATTGGTGACAATGGTCGATAAGTCGGCAGTGATCGCAGCTGACACCAGCTGACCATTCTGAATCGACAGTTCACCTTCAACTTGGTCTGTCCGCCCGACTGCTGTTATGTCTCCAATCTTGGCGAGTTCTTCCTTAACCCTGAAACCAATGAAGGATCCTGAAGCCTCTTCGAAGCTGAAGCTGCCTGACTCCGTATCGACATACCAAACACCATCTGTTGATAGAGCGTCGGCGGCGTCAGCGCTATCGGCCACTTTTTCGACGGTGTCATTAGAAGCTTGCTCTTCTTCTACTGAGGCAACGGCTGCGTCCAAAGAGACTTCCTCAGGTGCAGCAGACAGGACTCTCCATGCGCCGTAAGCCGCCATAGCTCCTACGACGGCAACCAAAACACATGTGGTGATAATGACGGCACGACGATTACGCAACTTTCAATCCCTTAGGTCTAAACGAAAGCCCAATACCTCTACTGGCTGGCGGCCTCCGATGTGGTAGCCGATCTCGGGGTACAGCTGAAAACCGAGCCTACGGTAGAGACGCTGAGCCGCCTCCATATAGTCGGTCGTATTGAGAACAAGCGCAGATCGGCCGTCAGATCTGGCCTTGTCGATACACCATCGAGTTAATGCTTCTCCAATACCTCTGCCTTGATATGACGGGTCAGTAGCCAGGACACGAAATCCTGCACAATTCTCAGGCTTTCCTTCATGGGCCTCTTCGGCATAATCATGGTGGTAGGCGAGACTTCCAACAATTTGGGCATCTATTTCTGCCACGACGATCGTTGCGCGACTAGCTCTCCCGCTGACGTCACGCAGTTCGGCGCCGTACCATCCCAAATCGTCGGGAAGGCCTACACCTTCGAAAAGCGGTCTGTAGGCGGCCATCGTAAGATCCGCAACCGACTCATAATCTGAACTCTCGGCTTCTCGAATCACCAGTTGTGATGTCACGTGATTCCTTCTCAGGTAGCTATAGCCTCGTCGCTGGCTTCACTGAACGGTAGCGTCATATTCCATCGTACGAACCTTAAGGGAGCACTTGAAATGCCAAGTGAACCATCAAAAGAACTCATCGTTCTGGACAATCCGCGACCGGGTCGGGACTATGAAATCCGTTGTGAAACACCAGAGCTCACTTGCCTCTGTCCCGTAACGGGACAGCCCGACTTCGCAACGGTAGTAATTACCTACATCCCTGATGAACTCATCGTGGAATTGAAGTCGTTGAAAATGTACCTCTGGAGCTTCAGAGATGAAGGTGTTCATCACGAGGGCATTACCAACGGAATTCTTGATGACCTAGTGTCAGCTTTATCGCCACGATCAATGACTGTTGTCACAGAATGGCTTGTACGCGGGGGTATCACCACAACGGTTACTGCTACGCACCAAAGTTGAATGCGGCACCAAACACCGGAGACGCACTGATCTCAACATCTACGCGTCGAGGACTGTGACGCCATCTCCAGGTTCGACAAGCGGCGGTTCGGTCGACCAGGGAAAGTTGATCCATTGGTCTGTGTACTTCCACACGTATTCGCATTGAACAACTGAACGCGACTTTTCGTAGAGCACAGCCGTGCGGACTTCGGCGACTTCATCAAGGCAATGGTTCCGAACCAGCGCCAACGTGTGGCCGGTGTCCGCTACATCGTCAACTATCAAAACTCGAGTGTCTCTCAGGTCTACAACATCGACGTATGGGGGTAGCACAACCGGCACGTCAAGTCGTTCGTCAACCCCGGTGTAATACTCAACATTCATCACATACAAGTTCTTCACCGATAAGGCATAACCCAGTGAACCCGCTACGAAAAGTCCGCCCCTGGCTATCGCGAGAATAATGTCAGGCTGATAGTCATCTTCCGCGACTAGTCCCGCCAGGGCACGTGATGCCAAACCGTAGTTACTCCAATCAAGGACTTCGCGCTGCTCTTCATTCACGGCTAGGAACTTACACCCGGCACGGGGTTTCGTCTCTGTACTCGGACAACGATGTCACTATTGCCGTTTACGCCACTAACTTGTCTTAATGCCGTTGCTGGCCCCGCAACACAAGTTGGTGCTGCGACACCTGTTGTCGCGTGATGGCACAGCCTTGCCCAGTGAGCTTTCAACGGTGACAGGACTTGAAACCGAAGATGTCTTGAACGCATTAGATCATCTTCACCGAACTGATCTTGCAGTCCCCATGCCACATACCCCGGGACTAGGCGAAGGTCGCTGGACACTCACTTCTCATGGTCGACAAGTTGGTCCGTCATTGGCAAAGGGCGAACCGAACTCCAGAGCCGAAGATGATGCTGGCGACCCAGCCGAAGGGTGGGGCTTTCCCTGGCGGCCAGTGAAAAAGGAAGCTCCCGTTTATGCAAGGACGCTGCCTCGTCCAACTCGCGAAAACCGAAAGGCAGTTCGCCGCCCACTTTTCCCTCTTCAAGTCCCACAACAACAGCCGTCGCGTCGTCGCTGGGGTTTATTACCCGCGGCCTCTTTGGTGACACTCGCTGGAATCGTTTTGATGTTGATCACCATTCGACAGGTGACGATTGAGATTGGCGGAATCGAGGACGGTGTCGCCCTGCAACCAACTTCAATTGAGGGGGCGCAGATTTCTTTCACTGTCGCTGGGGCAAACGCTCGATCAGCTCAACTGTTATTGGACGACTTCCCTGTCAGTGGCGTTCAAAGATACGGGAACCGAATCGTTTGGGTCGTTCCACCATTAACTGAAGGTGACCATTCACTTGAGTTAGTAGTGAAGAGACGGCTCTACGGGCAAACATCTCGCGCTATCGATTTCAGCGTTGACGGCACTCCACCTGTGATTGACTTACCGGAAGTTTTAGAGCCCGTTCCAATGAATGAACCAGTCACTATTGCTGGCACCTCCGAACCCGGGGCAACTCTGGTAGTCGGCGGAGTGCCAATAGAAACCAGCGATGGTTCGTTCGTCTTGGAACTTGACGAACCTCCAGCCGGACCTGTTTCGATTTTGGCGATTGACCGAGCTGGCAACACAAGCACCTTCAACATGATCGTCCCGATTGCATACCCGAGGACCCAGGGAGTTCACGTGAGCGCCGCGGCGTGGGCGCACCAAGGTCTTAAAGACTCGGTATTGGATTTGATCGAAGCCGGGAAAGTCACCGCCGTCGAAATCAGTCTCAAAAACGAAAACGGTGTCGTTGGCTATGACAGCAACGTGCCACTCGCGATAGAGACTGGAGCGGCAAACAACCTTTTCAATCTGCGGGCTGCCATCGAAGAACTACATGCCCTAGATGTACGCGTGATAGGTCGCATAGTGGCGTTCCGCGATCCGATTCTGGCCAAACATGCTTGGGCGAAAGGTGACCAGGACTGGGTGATCCAAACATCTGATGGCAGACCGTTGAGTAAGTATGGCGGCTTCACTAACTTTCAAAATCTTGGCGTGCAAAAATACAACCTTGATATCGCCCAGGAGGCGGCAGAAGCAGGGATCGATGACGTGCTGTGGGATTACATGCGACGACCAGAGGGGCGTCTTGACGGCATGTACATACCAGGCGTCGGTTTAGATGACCCTTCGCCGATCATCGTTGACTTCCTAAGGCAATCTCAATCCATCCTCAGAGAATTCGGCGTGTTTCAGGGAGTTTCAGTCTTTGGTATTTCAGCCACCAGAGGTGAATTCATCGCACAAGACGTAGCGGGTATGGCCCAATACGTCGATTATGTGTCGCCGATGGTTTACCCATCCCACTGGTCCCGCGGTGAATACGGGGTCACCCACCCAGAAGCGCAGCCATATGACATTACAAAAGCCTCTTTGGCTGATTTTCAACGCGTCCTAGATGGCACCAACACAGCGTTAGTGCCTTGGCTCCAAGACTTTTCGATGAGAGTCCCCTACGGGCCGGCAGAAGTAAAGGCACAGATAGACGCCGCAGCGTCACTAGGTATCTATGACTGGCTGATTTGGGATCCAACTGTTACTTACACAGCTGAGGGAATAGTTGCTGCCAAAAGTTAAGAAACTGTAGGAACGTCTATCAGTCCTACAAAAACTGCTGGCGAAGCTTGTACTTCTGAACCTTTCCACTCGGCGTCATCGGGAATTCTTCAACAATCACCATGTCTTCGGGCCAAAATTGACGAGTCATGCCTTGTGCTTCCAAGAATTCAATCAGGGAGTCGAGGGTGGGCGGGTTTCCAGAAGGCAAGATAAACGCGCAACCGATTTCTCCCAGACGTTCATCTGGTTTCCCAACTATTGCTGCGCCCAATACCTGCGGATGGCGCAAAAGAAGATCTTCTATCTCTTTCACTGGAATGTTCTCACCACCGCGGATGATGATGTCTTTTGAACGACCAGTTATTCGAATCGAACCATCATCATTCATCACTGCGCGGTCACCAGTTTCAAACCACGCTCCGTCCCAAGAGGCTTCAGTCAACCCTCGACCCTGCACATAACCAGCGAAAAGTAACGAGCCTTGGCACTGTAAATCACCTTCATTTCCCACTACCGGTTGTCGTTGTTCATCGATAACTCGGACGTTGTTACCAGCAAGCGGTCTCCCATCGGTGAGACGCATAGTCAACGAGTCAGATGGACGCCCTACGGTCAGCAGGCCGCATTCAGTCATCCCCCAACCAGGGAGCACCACGCAAGGAAGCCGCGCATCGGCGTCTTCTAACACTGGTTCGGGGACGGCAGCCCCAGCGCACACGAACCGTTTCCAACTCGCGAGGTTCCGTTCCTCAACCTGTGGAACTCCTAACACGTCTGCCAAGAAAGGTGTTGCCCCCATGGAGATCTGAACTTGGTGTGATTCGATCAAATCAACAAACTCCGCAGGGTCCCAAACGTCTTGCAATACGACATGGCCCCCCAAAGTAAGTGGAGCACGAATACCGAAGAGGTAGCCCGTTTGGTGGGCAAGTGTTGATGCCATGTGAAAGGTGTATCCCGGACCATCCACTTCTCCCATCGGTGAGGGCACACCTTCGCAAACTGCTTCAACGAAGCAATCAACAGCCGCATTTAGCGTGTTCTGTGTGTGCATAACTCCTTTAGGTTGGCCTGTTGTTCCTGAAGTGAACATGACTTCACAAACATCATGACTTGCGGCCCTCAAAAGGTTTACGGCTGCCCGGTCATAAGACGAAAATCGTCCTTGTTCGAGTAACTCTTCCCAGGTCAAAGCATCAACTGTTGGACGTTCTCCAACGGTGACTATCTCTTCGACCCAGGGACAGCGCTCTCTGAGTTCTGTGTGCATTAGCCCTAGTTCGAACCCACGAAATTCAGTCGCCGTAATAACGACCGCTGGTCGAGCCAATTCGCTCATGACTAGGACTTCGTTAGTCCGAAAGATGGGAGCAACTGGGTTAATCACTCCACCTATACGTTCTACGGCGGCCACGGCCACCAGAAATTGATGCCAATTGGGCAGTTGGACTTGAACTACAACACCCGGTCTCACCCCAAGTTCTAGTAATCCACGACTGGCTTCATCCACTTGTGTCGCTAGATCACCCCAAGATGTTGCGCCGTAACGGTCCGTAACAGCAATTCGATCCCCGCGTTCTTTCGCCCAGTGGTCAATCATCGAGTCGAAGCACCTCTCTGACCAACTACCTGTCTCCGCCATTTCTAAAATTCGTCGCTGGCTAAGTGTCGTCTCAAAGAACTGTTTAGGTAATTGCATTTCCGGCCCCCTTCATTCTGGTCGGTTGGCACTCATCGTCGAAATCGAGGAAGCACTTCCTGTGCCATGAAACTTTCGGCTTCTTCTACGTAACTCATCGGCGACGCGGCACTCAAGATGATGGTCCGAGCCCCTGCGTCTACATATTCGCGAAGTCGTTCGGCGCAACGATCGGGGTCGCCAGCAATCGCATATTTGTCAATCATCTGACTGAAGTCTTGGTTGTACTGCTTGGATAATCGCTGGTTCGCGTATTCAACTGCAGTCGCATTGTCTTCGTGGCAGCAAAAGAAAATGAACAGACCCGGATCGACGGCAGAGTCATTACCTTCGTCGGATCTGTATTTCGCGATTTCTTGATTCGATTCGACGAGCATCTCTGGTGTGTACATGTAGGGAAGCCATCCTGTGCCGAACCGGGCAGCTCGACGCCACGCGGCGTCCTTTCGACCCGATATCCATATTGGTGGTGATGGTTGTTGAAGAGGTTTAGGTTCCAATGTCACACCCGATAGCTGGTTAAATCTTCCATCGAAGTGAACATCATCCTCATTGAAAAGAAGTTTCATAATTTCGAGAGCTTCGTTGGTTCGGGCCCCTCGTTCTGAAACTGGAACTCCTGAAGCTTCGAATTCACGGGGTAGTTCACCACCGACCCCAATGCCCATATGGAAACGACCACCGGATGCGACATCAAGCGCTGCTGCCTGTTTCGCAGCCAGCACCGCTGGATACAAAGGAAGCAGCGTGATTGTTGACATCAACTTGAGTGTCGTGGTCGCTCCTGCCGCTACTGCTAGCGAGATAAAAGCATTCGAACATGGAACATGAAAGAAGACGTGTTCACCTGTGGTGACATAGTCATAACCGAGCTTTTCAATAGCCTGTGCTTGTTCTGCGACCTTGTCAGCGCGACGCATTGCGAGACCAAATTGGATTTCTGCATCCACTTTCTGTTCGTTATCCACAAAACCTCGTTTCATCTGTAGTGGACCGTAGCCGTTCGGCACTGCTTGTCTCACAGCCAAAGGACCGGACGCCCATTTCGGGCGCCCGGTCCATCGCTGTCCGTGCGTTGGGGTAGATCGGTCGCTGGCCACTTAACGCAGCGCAGCTTCCCCCCTTTGCTGTTGGCGCCTCCCCCGTGGAAAGCGGCACCAACGGTCACGCCCGGTCAAGGTCATCAGGCCGCACCTGGTTGGCCGAAGACCTCTTCCAGACGATCGCCCAGAGCTTATTGTTCGTACTTACTAAACGCAAATTTAGTAGATCTACCTTCGCTTACTAACCCGAGTTTTCGAGACGTGACAGGCTTGTCAGTGGTAGGCCAAGGGGATGAGCAAACACCATATTGATCAAAACCGAGTCACTGAACTGGTTGAACGCTGCACTCGGGAGGTGGATGAAGGTCTTCTTCCTAGTTGCCAATTCGCCATCGGGTTCGAAGGCGAAATCGTCGTAGACCAAACCATCGGGAATGCAAAACCTGAAACTAGGTACTGTTTCTTTTCCGCGACCAAACCCTTCGTTGCTTCCACCGTTTGGCAGCTCTTGAGTGAAAATTCCGTGGATCTGAGCGCGCCTATTTCTTCACTTATCCCTGAGTTTGCAGAGAACGGCAAAGAACACATCACCCTGGAACAGGTGATGCTGCACACCTCCGGCTTTCCTCATGCACCTATGGGCCCCAATGTGTGGTCAGATTCTGAAAGTCGTCGAAGAAGAATGTCTGAGTGGCGACTTAACTGGGAACCGGGGACTCGCTACGAATACCACCCCACAAGCGCCCATTGGGTTCTTGCAGAGGTGATCACAGAAATCACGGGTGATTCTCACACCGACGCAATTCACCAGCGTGTATCTGAGCCACTCGGAATACCGCGAATACTTGGATTTGATTCGGATCAACAAGAGGACATGGCAGAGCTCACATTGTGTGAGGGTGAAGCAACCCCAGATGAGTTGGAAGCTGTCTTTGGGGTGCGAGAAATGCCCCCAAGCGAAGTGACCGACGAAACGATCATTCGTTTCAACGACCCACACACCCGAGAAGTCGGAGTACCGGGCGGCGGCGGATATGGCCGCGCTGCAGATCTAGCGATGTTTTATCAAGCACTTTTGCACAACCCCGACAATTTATGGGAACCGCGAATGCTGACAAACGCCGTTGGTCAGGTGCACAACAACTTGCCCGACCCGATGGGGGTTCCAGCCAACCGAGGCTTGGGTGTGATTCTCGCTGGAGACGATGGGTTAACTAATCGGCGAGGACTCGGCCGCACGGTCTCACCAATCGCCTTCGGACACAATGGCGTCGGAGGCCAAATTGCCTTTTGTGACCCAAGCACTGGTCTCTCATTCGGTTATACAACTAACGGGTTAGACCGTCACCAAATTCGGCAGCCACGGAGGGGGACCTCCATAGCTAGCCTTGCAGCAAATTGCGCCGTTTAGAAAGGGATGCCAATGAAGTTCGGATTCACTCTTCCCAACAATTTCGGTGTAGCTGACCCTCAACAAGTTGTCCAACTAGGGGTGCTGGCTGAACAACTTGGATTCGACTCGCTGTGGGTAAACCACCACGTTATTAACGTCGGGTATGTCCACGATCGCCTGGGTCAGGCCCCGTACCACGATGCGCTGATCACGCTCACTTGGCTGGCGTCTCAAACACAAACCGCCACCCTCGGCACCAGTGTTCTCGTAATGCCCTATCTCCATCCCATGGTCCTAGCAAAGGAACTCGCAACCTTGGATCACTTGTCCAGGGGGCGAATAATTGTTGGCCTCGGCGTCGGCAGCCTGCCAGAAGAAAATGAAATCTTGGGATCCGAATATCAAGACCGAGGTCAATACAGCAATGAGTTCATAGAGGTGTTACTCGCCCTTTGGACCCAAACAGAAGCAACCTTCGCAGGTAAGTATTGGAGTTTCGAAAATGTCGTGAGCTCTCCGAAACCATTACAAAAACCTCATCCGCCGATAGTCATCGGCGGCAACCGCGCTCCAGCTTTACGACGAGTTGCGCGACTAGGCAATGGTTGGCATCCACTTGGCCTCTCCCCTGATGCGATATCTGAACGGCTGGGTTTCATCAGGGATGAAGCGGAAACGTCTGGACGTTCTATGGATGCATTTCCAGTCCAAGTTCGTCGCGATTTTGATGGCGTTGACTCCCAATTAATCGAAACCTACGAGGCGGTTGGGGTTACCGACCTTGTCTTGTCCTGCAACACTGGCAACGTCGAGGAAATCGAAAAGACCCTTGAATCTTTTGCCAAGACTTTCATCGGCTGATGACCGCACTGACGGGTGTCCGCGTTATCGATCTAACCGGTGATTCGGGACGATTCGCGACCAAACTGCTGACGGAGTTCGGTGCTGATGTGGTCAAGGTGACAGACCAGGGTTCCCCCGGGCAGCCTATGAGAGATGAGTACGGAGGCGTCCTCGACTGGTGGTATGACGGTGGGAAGGAAAGTCATGTCCTTGACTTAACAACAGAGGCAGGGCGCCAGAAGTATCGAACTTTGGCAAAGGAAGCCGATCTAATAATTGAGACCGCTGACCCTGGAGAGTTGGCCACCTTAGGGATCGACCACGCCGACTTAATCGATGACAACCCCCGGCTGGTACAAGTTTCAATAACCCCTTTTGGGCGCACCGGGCCTCGTGCGAATTGGGTTGGTTCGGACTTAACCGCTGCCGCATTGGGAGGCTTCTTGTCAGTGGGCGGCTTGCCAAACAAACCCTTAAACGTGTGGGGACGTCAGGCCTACAACTACGCGGGTTTCATGGGCTTATTATGCGCGCTGTCAGGCTTATTCAAAGTTCGAAGGGACGGCGTCGGCCGTCACTTCGATCTGTCCATTCATGAAACCTTGAGTGGGTCTGTTGAGAACATTCTGATGCAGTGGCTCTTCGACGATGTGCTCCCGCTACCCAAAGTAGCTCCACGTCAAGGGGCGCTTCATTGGCTCCACGCATACGACTTAGCTGAATGTCGAACCGGCCACATGATGATCACTCTTACGCCAACACCGGATCTCGCCTTCCAGATGATGATCGACGAAGGCTTCGAGGAAGGGCACCAGTGGCTCGGCTACGACGTGGAAGAACTACTTGAACAAATCGACGATGCCATGGACACCATGCGTAAATGGGTTCGGACACATGACGCTATGGATCTATGGGGCAAAGCACAAGAACGACATGTTGCTCTTGGCGCCGTCCACGACATCAATGAGGCATGCTCTAGCCCACAGTTCGATCATCGGAACTTCCTAACGCAGAATCAGGCCTCCTCGGTCAGACAACCTGGACGTTTAGTCCGGTTTTCTCACACTCCATCCGTTCCTCTCCAACCGCCGCCAGAAGCAGAAACTCCCATCGAAACGATCATCGAGCGATGGTCACAAACGGACCGACTGATTGTTGATGAACCTGTCGAGGAGGCAGAACCTACACTCCCACTAAGTGGGGTCCGGGTACTCGATCTGACCTGGGTATTAGCAGGCCCGTTCGCTACTCGGATGCTGGCGGATTTAGGCGCCGACGTTATTCGGGTGCAGAACGAGGAACATAGCACTTTAGTAAATCGACCCGACTACCCCTACTACTTCGTCTGGGGTCGCGGAAAACGCAGCGCCACTCTGAACATGAAACATCCGGATGCTCTCAAAACCATCCGCAAGTTGATCGAGAATTGTGACGTTCTCATCGAGAACTACAGCGCCGGAGTTTTAGACGAGTGGGGTCTCGATTGGGAAACGGTTAAGAAGTGGAACCCTCGGCTGATTTACGTGTCGATGTCCGGGTGTGGACACGATGGGCCGTGGAGCCACATCATTTCTTACGCTCCAACTATTCATGCCATTTGCGGTATCACTCATCTAACCAATTTTGATGATCGTGGTGACGTGGGGCCTGGTTTCTCTCTAAACGATCACTTGGCAGGTTTCGCTGCTGCTACCTCAACCATGGCGGCTCTCCTCGCGCGTGACACCTCGGGCATGGGACAACACATCGACATGGCGCAGTTAGAGGTGGGGACCTATTCAATCGGTCCCGCTGCTCTTAATTGTCTATCTAACGGCGTTATAGCTCAGCCGGAGGGCAACCGCGATGGATTACATGATCACGTTCCCAACGAGGTGTACCCGTCCCTCGACGGTTTCGTAGCGGTGACCGCGTCCAGCGATGCCCAATGGGAACGCCTCCGCCAATTGTTAGAGACTGATCTCTTTGGACCTTTACCGACAGAGGAAGAAAGAAGAGTGCACAGAGCAACGATCAACCAAGTAATCGGCGACTGGATTAGAGACAAGGAGTCATCTGTTGTAGTGGAACTCCTGCAATCAATAGCGGTTCCCGCCGGAAAGGTGCAGGACGCTTATGACCTTGTCAACGAAGACCCTCAACTCTCCGCGCGAGGCTTCTGGCGCGACGTCGAACATTCAATCTTCGGTGATCGCATCGTTGACACGTTCCCAGTTTTAGTGGATGGAATTCGCCCGCCTACGACCTTGTTATCGCCTGCTTATTTAGGGGAACATAACTTCGAAGTGTGGCCAGAACTCGCTGATGTAGAGATGGAAGAGGTTGCTGAGGGAATAGGTGACGGGCTTTTCACTTAACATGAACGGCTAAACATCGAGATCTACCCACCCGACTACTCGCTTGACGATGACCTCTATGAAGTCGCTCTCGGTGTTTTCCATTTCAGTATCCAACAGATCATCTCCTGCAACCATTCGGTGCGCCAGAATCGCTTTAGAAATGGTGACGTCTTCTAACAAATCTTCGTAGGTGTAGTTATCTACTCCGGCAGCAACCAGAGTCTCGTGATATTGAACCAACATCATTTGTTCTTCGTCCCGGTACTCAGGCTCTAAAGCGGTGGTAATAAAGTACGCGACTTCCCAGCCAGGTCGTCCCCACGCAAGTCCCTGCCAGTCGAGCACGGTTGTTCGACCGTCAGAGCGAAACATGAGATTGTCAAGTCGATAATCCCCGTGGCAAAGAGTCCAAGGGTCTCGCTCCAATTGGGCACACAACTCAGGGAGTCGCTCTTGAACTTCATCCATCTTCGCGACCATCTCTTCACCGATAAGGGCACCAAAACGTTCAACGAACGCATCTCGATTTCTGCGATAACTGGCCTGCACAACTTTGGGTACATGTCCCACGCTCCAGATGATGGGGTGGGCATCTCTACGTTTGGTCTCATTCCAGTTATGGGCATGAAAACGAGCCAGCAAATCGAGTCCGGTTATCGTGTCCTGAATCGATCCACCTTCGACTTGACTAGGTGGACGCGCATCATTGATGTCTTCCATCATCAATACATATCTCCGCGAGCTCTTCGCTCCTATCAGCAACAGAACGTCAAGCACCCGGCTTACTGCGGGGACCGGAAGCTTCCGGAAAAGGAAAGTGAAGAACGTTTCAAGCCAGGGCGCGGGGTTGGCGTCGCATTCTCCATAAATGAATTCGGGCATAGGAATCCCTAAACAGTCGCCCATTTCGCTGTAAACACGGATCTCTCGCTCATACACGGCGAGGCCCTCGCCCAGAGAACGGTTCTTGGCAACTTTCGATGGGATCTTCACAATCACCGAACTCGGCGCTTCCGTCCCCCCTTGCCAAGTCAAGGTGCATCTATGCAATTCACCTAAGAAACCAATACCTTCACCGATGGTCTCAGTCTCTACATGGGTCACTACGCCACCGAATTTGGAACCAATGGTCGAAGTAAACCATTGAGCATCAAATTCGTCCGATTTTTGTGGAATGTGATGTTTAGTGCGTCGCGCCATATCGAGATTCTTACCCAGACTTGGTTACTCGGCGACCTTTGCTGCATTTCCAACCATTCGGAGCACCGCGTCGGACACGATTCGGTCTTCGGTTGCTCGATCGTTCAGCCCTTTCTCTAACGCAATATTGGATAAAGCCAAACCTTCAGATGTGGCTACTGCTATGTGAGCACGGTTATCTCCGCGCCGTTGCCGGTCGGTCACAAGTGCCGCGGTGCAAGCTACGCCAGCTACCGGTGCGCTTCCCTCCGCGAGCTCTTCAGCCTTCCGCAAGCATGCTAGAGCCATCTTTTTTGCTACGTCTTCGGAGACCGCCTGGTCTGGTGGATAACCGAGCAAGTGTGACAAAGCTGGGAATGAGTACGGTACAAGTGCTTCGATAACCGTTCGAGATGCACCGGGAACTAGTAGTAGATCGGATATGGACGCCACTCCACCTCCCGTTGCTGCGATCACGATTGACAGTGAGGAATCATGGATTTGATCTATCAGTCTTAATCTTTCACCAGTCGTCATCGAATTTGTGGGGGCCATCTAGCTACTCGCTTCACTTAGTTGTTGAGCTGCTGCCTCTAAACCACCACTTCCTATTGGTACACGACACGTTCGTAACGATGTTTCTATGGCCCCTAAGGCTCCAAGGACCATCGGTACATTGAGATCTCCGAGATGTCCGATCCGAAAAGCGGAACCAGCCAAGGGGCCGATACCTGATCCCATCGTCAAGTTGTACTTTTCTCGCGCGACCTCTATGACCTGGTTCGCGTCATAACCAGCAGCTAGGCGAACACATGTCACACTGTCTGAGCGTTCGTGTTCGTTTACTGCGTTGAATTCGAGTGCACCCGCGCTACTCCACGCCTCGACTGTTGCTCGGACAGCTGAAGCTAGTTGTTGGTGCCGGTTGGTTACTGCACCAATCCCTCCTTCTTCTTCAAACATGTCCAAGGCTTCGTTTAGTCCAAAAAGATGATGGATCGGGGGCGTTCCACAAAAGATGCGATAGCCCTCAACTTCTAGGCGCCGTCGCCAATCCCAGTAAAACCTGTGGCGTGAATTCGCGTAAGCCACTTCTACCGCTCGTTCACTAATCCCACTGAAGGCAAGCCCAACGGGCATCATGAGACCCTTTTGGCTGACTGCCAAACACGCGTCCACACCTAACTCGTCAACATTCAAAGCAGTGCACCCAAAAGACGCTATGGAATCAACGACAAGTAACGCTGAATGGTCTAACTCTTCAAGTACTTTCCTCATTGCCGCCAGGTCCGAGGTAACACCAGTTGACGTTTCTGTATGCGCGACTAAAACACCTTGAATTTTCTTACCCTGCTCGGTTGACAGAACTTCTCGCAAAGCATCAGGGTCGACGCCACGTTGCCAGCCAGTTTCGAACCAATGGACATCTAGACCATGGGCTTCACACATTTCACCCCAGCGATGGCTGAAATGGCCGCTGTCACACAAAAGCACCGGAGCACCAACGTCAAACAAATTGGTAACCGTTGCCTCCCACGCACCATGACCTGTACTTGTGTACCCGATCAACGGCCCAGAATTAGCCATGTAGTAGTTGAGTCTCTTCAACGAAGAGTCCAATAACACTCCAAATTCTTCAGTTCCGAAGTCGACCGCCGGTCTGGCCATAGCTCGAAGAATTCGTTCTGGGATATTGGTGGGTCCTGGGTTTTGGATAAAGGTCCGGCCGCTCACCATTTCGAAGGTATCTCGATTCCGAGCTTTAAGCGCGGCGTTTATCCGACTTATCGTCCTTTGAAAACAGGCTCGCGTTTGTCAACGAAGGCCTTCGCAGCTTCTTTATGGTCATCAGTTTGACCGCAATGAATGTGGTGAGCCGCCTCCATATCTAAGCACTCGCCCATTTCGCCATTCACCGCTCGATTGAGATTTTCTTTCATATACCTGTACGCGACCGTCGGCCCTTGAGCCAGTCTCTTGGCGATCGACGTGACTTCCTCCTGCAATGATTCTTCAGAAAAGACTCCGTTGACGAGCCCAAGTCGTTCTGCTTCTGTCATGTCAACTTTTTCGGATAAGAAGTACAACTCGCGGGCCTTAGCAGAACCTATAAGTCGACTCATGAAGTAGGTCCCGCCGTAGTCCCCACTAAACCCAACTCGGGCAAAAGCTGTTGTGAGTATCGCATTAGGCGAGCCATACCTCAGATCGCAAGACAGAGCTATCGACAAACCAGCTCCCGCCGCGGGACCAGGTAGAGCGGCGATTGTCGGTTTGGGTAGTTCATACAACTTGCCAGCAGTATCACGTTGACTGCGTCGCTGTAAGTGAACCCGAGCATCGTATTGAAGGGCGCTATTTCCACCTTCGCCTCCAGCTTCAGCCATTCCTTTTACGTCGCCACCAGCGCAAAAAGCGCCACCGGCACCAGTGAGCAGAACTGCTCCCACATCGGTCGCCGTTTCTGCGTCGTCAAGCGACGCGACGAGTCCGGTCAACATCGCGTCTGACATAGCGTTTCGCCGTTCTGGACGGTTCAAAGTGATTGTCATCACTCCGTCTGCGATTTCGGTGCGAATATCTTCAGTTCCAGTGTCAAAGGTGCGGTTAGACATGCTGCCTCCAGCTGTTTATTGAAAGATCGATATGACTGAGAAGTATCGCGAAAAATAGCCGTCGATGTCGGGCAAACGCTTAAGTAGCTGCCTTCTGGTTCAGCCACCTGCTCCTTCAGTGAAACCTAGCTCCACATCTACTTTTCTTATCGATCCGTCGTTACTCACTACTTCTACTAGGACGGTGCGCCCAATTTCGCTATCTCGCACAGCGGCTACGAGATCTTGAACCGATTCGATTTCTTGCCCATCGAACTCGGTAACGACTTCGCCAACCTTCAAGCCGGCAGCATTAGCGGCTCCGTCTTCAACTAGAGCCACGATTACTACCCCTGTCTCTACCCCTTCATAGATGTTGTATTGCTCCCGCGATGTGTCATCCAACATTTCTATATCAATGATGTTGACTCCCAGCAACGGCCGCTTAGGTACTTCACCTGTTTGTAGGGTTTCAATGACTGGTCGGGCGTGATCTATCGATATGGCGAATCCGATCCCTTCGGCATTACCAGCGATTGCCGTGTTTACACCGATGACTTCACCCTTGGCGTTGACTAATGGGCCACCCGAGTTGCCTGGGTTGATAGCAGCATCGGTTTGTATGAGCCGCGTCAAACGGTTGCCAGAGAGTTGTAGCTCTCTCTCCAAAGCCGAGACGATTCCGGTGGTTACTGACGGTGTATCTCCCAGCCCTAAAGCATTTCCTATGGCGAGTACCTCGTCTCCAACTTCTACTTCAGCAGATCTTCCAAGCCTTGCCGCTGGAAGGTTTTCCCCATCTATTTTTAAAACCGCAAGATCTCGAGTTGGGTCTTGTTGCACCAGTTCAGCAGTTCTGACAGTCCCGTCAGAAAGCATGACGTTGATGTTGGCGGCGCCTTCGACAACGTGGGCGTTGGTCACAACTTGTCCATCGGAACTAATGATGAAGCCCGTGCCTTGGCCTCCTCCGAAAATTCCGTCCTCCGATGAGACTTCTATTTGAACCACAGTGGGTGCCACAGCGGCTAAAACCGCCTTGACGTCTAGCCGGCCTGCGTCCGTCTTTTCGACCTCCGGGGTCGTGGCCTGGTCTGACACCACTTCCGCGTCCAGCGCGACTGTCGTCGCTGGAGCCTGGTTATCTAAAACGTCTGCGACTGCTCGTCCTATTTCTTGGGCGGTGTCAATTTTCTCGGTTACATATATTCGCTGCGGATCACCAAGACTCACGACAATGAGCCCTGCTACCAGACCACCGACAACTGCCCCAATGACAGCACCAGCAAAAAATCTGCTAGCTCTAGGTGCGTTTTCGCGATCCACAAAGTTGAGGATATCGGTGCTGTGGGCTTCGTTTGCGTCAGGGGCTACCTCAGAGTGACTGGAACTAGCTCACCGTGTTATTCGTAAATATCACTCGACTAGTAGCTCTAACGCGCCAGCAGAAAGCATCTCTACTTGTTCTTTAAAAACTGAGATGTCCACGTCGTCTTGATCACCCATCACGCCCTTTAGGTACCTGTTCAGTACACCTTCAACGATGGCCGCCAACCGCCAATAAGAGAAGGCTCGGTAATAACCGACACCCGACACGTCTCGTCCGGAGGCCCTTTCATACCAAGTCATGAGTTCCTCTCGAGAAGCGAATCCCCCTGCGAGCGTCGGAGCGCTGGAACCCGCTGGAGCTTCATCCGGCTCCACCCAGTTGTTCAGCAAATATCCGACATCGGCTAGTGGGTCACCCAGGGTGCATAACTCCCAGTCGAGCACCGCCAGAATACGTCCAGACCCGGTCAACATGTTTCCGAGCCGGTAGTCGCCGTGAACGATGGTGGAGCCAATCTGTTGCGGTTTCCTGCGCTCCAAAAGGTCCTGGACCTCCTCCATAGCCTCTAATTCTCGGGTCTTTGATTGCTCCCATTGGCGGCTCCATCGGCGCAGTTGTCGTCCTAGATAATCCTCTCTTTTCGCTAGGTCACCTAACCCGATGTCCTCAGGTTCGATTGCATGTAACTCAGCTAGGACTTCGACTACTTGACGGCTCAGGTCCATGCGTTCTGAAACCGAAACAAGAGTTGATTCAATGTCGCTGTGCAGGACCTCACCTTCTACATATTCCATTACGTAGAAAGGTGCTCCGTTTATCTCATTGTCTTCACATACTCCCAATGTTGGAGGCACGGGGACGTCGGTGTTACCGACGGCGCTGATAATGCGGTGTTCTCTGGCCATGTCATGGGCCGTCGCTAAAACGTGACCCAAAGGAGGGCGACGGAGGACATAAATATTCTTTTCTTGGTCTTCGACCCTGTATGTGAGATTCGAATGACCGCCGGCAATGAGTTGATATTGAAGTGGCGGGTTGACTCCCGGAACGTGTTTAGAGAACCATGACGCCACTTTCTCAACGTCAATTCCTTCTGTCACCGCATCACTCATGTTGTTCGCTTCTCGACATGTTCGGGGAACGCTGCCGAGACAACCTTAGTTGTATCGATAAAACCCTCGGCCGTTCTTACGGCCTAACAGCCCCGCATCACACATGCGGTTCAGCAGAGGAGGTGGCGCATATAGCTGTTCTTTGAACTCTTCATATAGAGATTCGGCAACCGCCATCGTGGTATCTAAACCAATCAAATCGCAAAGGGCCAGAGGGCCCATCGGGTGGTTGCATCCCAAGACCATGCCCGCATCAATATCTTCAGCGCTTGCAAACCCTGATTCCATCATCCGAATAGCGGAGAGGATGTACGGAATGAGGAGTGCGTTCACGACGAACCCTGCCCGATCTTGGCTGCTCACGACCCTCTTACCAAGTTGATCGGAGGCAAATTCTTGACAGAGCGCTGCTGTTTTATCGCCTGTCAACAGAGACGAAATGATCTCCACCAAGCCCATGACTGGGACCGGGTTAAAGAAATGAACGCCAATCACTTGTTGAGGCCGGTTGGTGGCCATCGCAAGCTTCATGATCGGAATAGACGATGTGTTACTGGCCAGAATTGCTTCAGGATCGTCGACTACATCGTTCAGCCTGCGAAACACTTCGATTTTTGCCTCTTCTTGTTCAATAACCGCTTCAACAACAAATTGACGATCAGCGAGGCTCGGGAGTTTTGTGGAAAAAGAAATATTTCCCATTACCTGGGCCCGGTCATCCTCGGTGATTTTTTCGGCTCTGACGGCGCGGTCGAGACTTTTTTCCATCCGCTCCATTCCTGCCTGAAGAGCACCATCGTTGGCTTCGACAATCTTTACATCGCAACCGCTTCGCGCAGCTACTTCGGCAATACCCGACCCCATTAGGCCGCAGCCGACAACCCCAAATCGTTCAATAATCACGTTGATAAGGGTACAAGAGCACCAACCGATTGTGTCAGGAGATCAGATGACCCGAGATTCCTCAATCGCACTACTAACAGCTTCGACAACTTCCTCAGCTGTCGCCCCTGGCGTTAAAACCCGTGCGATCCCAGCGTCATACATGGACTGGAAGTCGCCTTCTGGAACGATTCCTCCAAGGATGACCGGTATATCCGCACCAGCTTCTTTTAAGGCTTGGGTGACCATTGGGAGCAAGGCTTCATGAGCGCCAGACAACATCGAAACTCCTATCGCGGAGACATCCTCATCGATTGCCGCAGCAACAACGGTTTCAGGAGTTTGAAACAAACCGGTGTATATGACTTCGTATCCGGCATCACGTAGGATCCGCGCCACAATTTTGACCCCTCGGTCATGACCGTCAAGTCCTAATTTCGTCACGAGCACGCGCTCCGCCATGAAGGTTGACCCTAGCCCTCTCACTAGCCAGAGGCGAGTTCAACTGCCAGTTCATCGGAGGAACCCACGTTGGCGGAACAGCAAGGTCTTCGAACTGTTAGGAGACAGCAGCAGCAAGGCCTCTTACTAAGCCGTTAAGAATGTCCTTTATGGCCCGTGATTGGAGATATTGACCCAATAGGGTGCTCGCATGACTACCACCACTTCGCTCGCGGCTCGAGCCGTCGATGCATCGAAAATGTATGGTTCGGGTGAGACCGCAGTTCGCGCACTCGATGGATTGTCTGTTGATCTCGCTGCAGGAGAATTCACCGCGATCATGGGGCCATCTGGTTCAGGCAAATCTACTTTGATGCACTGTCTCGCGGGCCTTGACACGCTTAGTTCAGGGAAGGTCTTCCTTGGGGATACCGACATTAGCGAATTGTCCGAGCGTGCTCTTACGTTGTTACGAAGAGACCGCATTGGCTTCGTTTTTCAGGCCTTCAATTTGGTTCCAACACTTTCGGCTCATGAAAACATCGTGTTGCCACAAAAACTTGGTGCTGCACCGCCGCAGGAGTCTTGGCTCGAACGTGTCATCGATGCTGTAGGGCTGGCTGATCGACTTAGTCACCGCCCCAATGAACTATCCGGCGGGCAACAACAACGGGTCGCCGTTGCGCGAGCTCTAGCAGGGCAGCCTGAGATCATCTTCGCTGACGAACCCACAGGCAACCTTGATAGCAAAACAGGTGGTGAGATTCTGGGCTTCATGCAGAACGCTGTTCGCGATCTGAGTCAAACAATTGTGATGGTGACACATGATCCATCAGCAGCTGCTCACGCCGATCGGGTTGTTTTTCTAGCCGATGGGAAAACAGTTGAAGAGTTGACCTCACCCTCTGTCGATTTGATATTTGACACCATGAGGCGTCTGGGCGACTGAAGTGTTCAAACTCACCCTGAATTCGCTGTTAGCCAGGAAGATAAGGCTGGCTTTAACCACTTTCGCGGTTGTGTTGGGTGTCTCATTCGTTTCAGGTTCGTTTATCCTCGCCGACAGCCTCCGGGCTGTATTCGACAAGATTGCTATCGAGATTGCTGGTCCTGACTGGCTTCAGGTTCGAGGAGTCGAAACAATCGAAGGGGACCCATTTAGTCGGCCTACAGTTCCCCAATCAGTTGTTGATCAACTCAACTCAACCGAAGACGTGTACGGCGCTTTAGGAGTTATCCAAGGGTTCCCCAGAATTTCAGTTGATGACACTCTGATTAAACCACTCGGCGGAGCTCCTACTCTGGCCTTCAACTTTGAAGAAGAGACCGAAGAGTTAAGCGGGTTTCAAACTGTCGACGGCAGAGCACCGGGCAATGGTGAAGTTATGGTCGACGTCGATACAGCCGAAAAATATGACATCGCTATCGGTGACACGGTCACTATCCGCTCCTTGCAACCTGCAGAGGATTTTCGGGTTACTGGCATAACCCGGTGGGGCGTAGACAACGGTGGGGGTGCCGTTTTCATATTGATAGACACCGCTACCGCTCAAAGACTCTTCAACTACCCAGATTCCTTCCTAGCCGCAACAGTCGCCGCTCAGCCCGGGATAGACGAACAACAGCTGGCAGATAGGTTGACCAATGAGCTACCGAGCGGTTTTGAAGCGGTAACTAGTGAGGTCGTAGCAAACGAATTCAGCGATCAATTCGACATATTTATAACCATTTTTCAGAATGCCCTCTTGGTTTTTGCAGCGGTTGCGCTCATCGTCAGTGCTTTCATTATCAACAACACTTTCGCGATCGTTCTCGGGCAACGTATCCGGGAACTTGGGTTACTTCGCGCAGTAGGTGCTACGGGTCGTCAAATACGTTCGTCGGTTCTCATTGAAGCTCTACTTATAGGCGTTGTTGCTTCTCTGGTTGGCGTTTTCGCTGGTATGGGGATCGCTTGGAGTATCAACGCACTTATAGCTCAGGCAGGCGATGGATCCGGCCTCCCTGACGGGCCTTTGGTCATCGCGGCACGAACTTGGATCGCGGCAGCGATTGTGGGAATAGGTGTGACTTTGCTGGCTGCTATTTCGCCAGCCAGAAAAGCTTCGAGAATTCCTCCCATCGCTGCTTTGCGAGATGACCTAAGTCTGTGGTCGGGAAGCAACCGGCGCCGCACCGTCGTCGGTCTCCTTTTCGGAGTGGGTGGTCTCTTGGCTACCGCCTTCGGAACGACAAGCAACGCTGGTGCTTCAAAACAGTTGGCCTTACTTGCCGCAGGAGCATTATTGCTCTTTGTTTCGATCTCTCTCTTAAGCACATTGATAGCTAGGCCGGCAGCTCGTCTGTTGGGTTGGCCAATGAAACGCTTCGCTCGCGCCTCCGGCAACTTGGCTCGTGAGAACGCCAGCAGAAATCCTCGCAGAACGGCGTCAACTGCCTCAGCTCTGATGGTGGGTCTCGCATTAGTTGGCATGGTGTTAGTCGTAGGTACCAGTTTCAAAAAAACGTTTTCATCGATCCTCGACTCATCTTTGGGCGCAGATTTCTTCATCGATACGGACGGACGCAGCTCATGGGGCTTCAGCCCTCAACTGGTTGAAGAAATCAAGGAGATTGATGGCGTGGCGATAGCTGTCGGCTTTCGCGGAGGACCCGGCACCGCCCAAATGAGTGTGGCTGGTGCATCCAAAGATGTGATTGGTACCCAAGAAGAAGGTCTGGGTCGTGTACTAGACATCTCCTTGATTGAAGGCAGCTATTCAGGTTTATCCAACGATGGTGTCCTAGTCCATGAGGATCCTGCCGAAGATCTCGCTTTGGCGGTAGGTGATGTGGTGTCGGCAACATTCCCTGTAGCTGGCACGAAAGATTTACGGGTTGTTGGAATCTTCGACGACGGTTCGATTCTCGGAAACTGGGTAATAGATATGAGCACCTACGAAAACGGTTTTGACCCAGCCCGACAGTCAGACCTTTTCGCTGCAATAGAACTCGAAAAGGGAGTTGAGGTACAAAGCATCCGATCGCAACTCGATGCTGTTGCCATTGACTACCCGGAAGCGATTCTCCAAGACCGAACCGAATACCAAGAAACAATTGAAGGTCGAATCGACAACCTACTGATGACCGTCAACGCACTGGTTGGATTCGCCGTAGTCATTGCCGTCTTAGGCATCGTCAACACTTTGATGCTGTCAGTGTTCGAAAGAACAAGAGAAATTGGTCTTCTCAGAGCAGTGGGCATGACTCGGCGACAAACAAGGCGAATGATCAGATGGGAAGCGGTAATCATCGCCGTCTTCGGTGGGGTATTGGGCATACTTGTCGGAACTTTGCTCGGCTTTATCGCAGTTCAAGCAATGCCCGACTCATTCATCACAGATTTCGGTATTCCGGTTGGCAATTTTGCCGTCATTCTCATCATGTGCATTGTTGCTGGTGTCCTAGCTGCAATTCTGCCCGCCCGACGAGCGGCACGACTTAACATCCTCGACGCAATCGCTCACTCCTGATGTCTCTGAACCCCTTGAACCTCAGCGAAGAAGTCCGATCTTTCTTGGACGAACGCCACCTTGCTTCATTGACCCTTCTAAGGCCGGACGGCAGCCCTCACGTAACTGCTGTCGGATTCACCTGGGACCAGGACAGCCAGTTAGTCCGGGTGATCACATGGGCAGGGTCAATGAAAAGCAGAATCTTGGAGCAAACGCCTCATAGTCGCGCTGTTGTCTGTCAAATCGACGGGGGCCGTTGGCTAAGTCTCGAAGGAACCGCCGTTGTCACTTCTGAAGAGAAGCGGTGCAGGGAAGGGACTGAACGTTATGCCAACCGTTACCGCATCCCCCAAGACCGCCAAGACCGCACTGTCATCGAGATTTCAGTTGACCGAATCCTCGGATACGCCTAATAGAACAACCGATTATCGTGGAAACTTTCAAACCACGTTCGTTGGGCCTTTAGTCTCGCAATACGTCAGGCAGCGGACGGGCATGAATAACGGCCAAACGCTTGGTTGACCGAGTGAGAGCAACAAAAAGGGCCCGCAAACCTTGTGGTTCTTCGTCCAAAATCGCTGCTGGTTCGATAACGACAGTGCCGTCCAACTCAAGCCCTTTGACTAATTGAACCGGGACTAGAGCAATCTTGGGATGCAAAGGTCCGCTGACGTTTCTGCTGGCAGTAGTTGCTCTTCCGTAATCGATGCCCCTGGCTTCAAGAGCAGCATCAACTTGGTCAATTAAACTCTGCGGGGCGATAACTGCAACTGAGCCGCCTCCAAGGGCTTCCGACTCTTCTTGAACTAATGACACAGATTTTTCTACTAACTCGTGAGTAGCACTATCCGTACCGCTGCCAACTTGAATTATGCGTGGCGGGCTTCCCACTGAACGAACTGCTTTTGGTGGAGCCAGGTCTGGGGCTGCCACCGCGAGAACTTTGTTGGCCAACTCCAAATTGGGGGCAGGGATCCGGTAGCTAAGGGTGAGCTCCCGGACACGCGGTTCTTTAGTGCGAGAAGGCAAATAGTTGAGCACTTCATCCCAGTTTGCCGCCGCACCTGGCGCGGTGGCCTGAGCGATATCCCCGACCAACGTCATGGACCCGTTAAGTGACCGGCGAGAAATCATTCGTAATGCCATCGGGGTGTGGTCCTGTGTTTCGTCGACGACTATGTGACCGAAGGTACGCAGTTCCGGATCCCGTGCTTTTCGATCTCGGTCCAGCCGGGGGCCAAGCCCTGAATACGCCTCATCGAGCAGCGGCACATCTGCGTCACTCCATCGGTAATCAGCGAGAGATCCACCCCGAGGTCGATATAGAGTCATCCACTCTTCATCCGCTAAATGATCACCGGCTGCAGATCCCAGTAGCGCTTCGGAACCAAATAGATCTCTCAACAGTTGCCCTGGGGTCAATACCGGCCATATCCATTCGAGGGCTTCCAAAACTCTCGGATCTCTTCGCAACCGATATTGAACGTTCTCGGGATCAGGCTCAGAGTGGTGTGATCTTGCAAGGGCCGAGAAAAATTCTTTCTCTACATACCCGCGTGCCGCGTTATGTCTCCTGTAACGCCGTCGAGCTTCGCGCACAATTTTTCTGCTCTGAGTAACCGTGATGCGGAGCCGTGTGAGGCCAAACCCGACGGTGAGATCTTCACGGAGGGCACGCTCACGATCTTTGATCGCGTGTGAGATGACCGAGACCATACGTTCGCTTCCCTTCACCGCGGCTGAGCTTGAGTGGTCCGGTAGCGTCACTCGAACATCATCGAAGAGATCTACGAGTAGATCCGCCAAGACGGTGAGATAGACACCGGCTTCACCAAGACTTGGTAGAACCTGTTCGATGTATCGCAAGAAAAGCCGGTTGGGCCCAACCACCAATACCCCTTGACCTTCAAGCGGGAAACGGTGTGTGTAAAGCAGATATGCAGCCCTATGAAGAGCTACAACTGTTTTGCCGGTTCCTGGACCGCCTTGGACAATTAGCATCCCCTTCAGTGGGTCACGAATGATTTCATCCTGTTCCCCCTGAATTGTGGCGACGATATCTCGCAGCTGCCCGTCGCGATTCTGGTCGAGTGCTGCCAGAAGAGCTCCGTGACCTTGAAATCCTTCGTCGAGTTGATCAAGGTCAAATAACTCATCTTCAATATCCAATAGCTCACGTCCCCGGCTTACAAAATGACGTCGACGAATGAGGCCCATGGGATCGCGTCCCGTAGCTCGATAGAAGGGTTCAGCTATCGGCGCCCGCCAGTCAACGACTACTGGTTCTTGTCTTTCGTCTGCTACCGCAAGTCTTCCAATGTGAAATCGATCTTCAGTATCTAGATCTATTCTGCCGAAAATCAGTGAGGCCGACCCCAGTTGGAGCTGCCCAAGTCGATTCTGGACACTTCCTTCGATCACATCTCGTTCATATCTTGCCTGAGTAGTTCCCCCGCGCCCCACTTCGACCATTCCACGTAATTTTTGTGCCCGTTCGCGCGCCTGGTCTAAGAGCAGGTGTGCACGATCGATGTGTGCCTGTTCGGCTGCGATTTCGGGATGTGTCACTCGTAAATCACCGGTTTAGAGAACGAACCAGCTTACCGTTCATCGTCGAGATATTTCAGAATGACGCTTGTTTCCGAAAAGTTGCACTGAGCGACTATCAAACCAGGGGCTAGTGGGCTTGCAGGGCCGGTAGCGTCTGAGTTGAAATGTCGATCCCAAACGACCACCCGAGCCACGTTCTCTTCGACAGTTCATATCTGCGCGCCTGTAGGCGTCAAGAGGTTGAACGGGTACCAGTTTGGTTTCAGCGACAAGCCGGTCGTTCTCTGCCTGAGTATCGAAATATTCGTGGCACGGGCAGCATCTTGGAAACGATTGCAGATCCTTCGCTTGCTGCGGAGATCACTCTTCAACCGGTCCGCCGTTACGGAGTGGACGCCGCGATCTTGTTTTCTGACATCGTGGTTCCAGTTAACGCGATCGGCTTCAACGTTGATGTCGTTCCCGGCATCGGTCCAACAGTTGACCAACCCTTCAGGAATAAGGCTGATCTGAAACGTCTTCGTGTCCTTGAACCAGAAGTTGATACGTCATACGTACTAGAGACCGTCAGCATCTTGGCTGAAGAATTAGAAGTCCCGCTCATTGGGTTTGCAGGGGCGCCTTTCACGATCGCTAGCTACTTAATTGAAGGGCAGCCATCTCGGACACATGCTCGAACAAAATCACTGATGTACTCAGAGCCCACTGTTTGGCATGGCCTGATGGAATGTCTTTCCGATATTGCTATTGCGAGCATGCGGTCGCAGGTGCTTGCGGGAGCCAGTGCTGTTCAATTATTTGACTCTTGGGCCGGTGCCCTGTCAGCCGATGATTACAACCAGTATGTGTTTCCTCATAGCCAACGAGTTTTTAGTGAACTCGAAGACCTTGAGGTTCCCCGAGCTCATTTCGGTGTTGGGACAGGCGAATTGCTGTCGTTGATGAGCGATGCCGGTGCCGATGTTGTAGGTGCTGACTGGCGGGTGCCGTTAGACGAGGTACGGCGCAGAGTTGGCCCAGATACTGCTGTACAAGGAAATCTCGACCCGGCTATCTGTTTGGCTGAGTGGCCCGTAGTTGAGAGGCAAGCCCGCGAGGTGCTTAGAGCAGCCGATGGTCAACCAGGGCACATCTTTAATTTGGGTCATGGGGTATTACCTGAGACTGACCCCGCGATCTTGGAAAACTTGGTTGAGTTGGTCCACACCGAAGGCTTGCAAATCGAGCCGTCAGCGTCATGACCAGAGAAGTAGTTGTTGTCGGAGGCGGAATTGCAGGCTTGACCGCGCTCCGCCAAGTTCAGAAGCAACCTGAAGTGAATGCTGTTCTCTTAGAAGCATCATCACATTTCGGTGGCAAAATCAGGACAACAAATTTTTTGGGTCGACCGGTAGACGAAGGGGCTGACGCCTTCATCACTCGGGTGCCTTGGGGAATTGAACTCTGTGAAGAACTTGGGTTGGACAGTTTTCTAATTAGTCCTTCTACATCGAGCGCTTACGTATTGGTCGACGGTGTTTTGAGGAAGCTTCCCGCGGGGCTCGTCTTGGGAGTTCCTACGAAGCTTCTGCCACTAATGCGCAGCCGGATAGTAGGCCCACTTGCAGCGATAAGAGCAGGTTTTGATCGTTTCTTACCCGATGATTGGCCAGGTGACGACGAATCAGTCGGTGGGCTTATTCGACGCAGGATGGGAGATCAAATAGCCGAACGATTGGTTGACCCGCTACTAGGGAGCATCAGTGCAGGTGATACCGACCACCTAGATGCAGCGTTGGGGGCACCGCAACTCGAAACAGCGGCTCGTCGAAATCGGAGTTTGATAATAGGTCTTAAGGAACAGGCCAAAGCGTCTGCTCATGGACAAACCCCTATATTTCTCGGATTCGAAAATGGAATGGGGCATCTCGTAGAAACACTCGTGAACAGCGTCGGAGACGCAGATATTCGCACCAACACTCCCGTGACCGCCATCACTAGAAACACAGGCAACTTCGTTGTCACGACAAATCAATCATCCATTGAGTGCGACGCAGTCATATTGGCCACCCCTGCTCATCAAGCCGCTCAACTACTGGCTACTTGTCAACCAGCGGCTGATCGCTTGTCATCGATAGAACATGCGTCAGTAGCGATGGTCACCATGGGGTTTAAGCGGAGCGATGTAGGTCACTCCCTTGATGGGTCGGGCATGCTGATTCCTCGGGGTGAAGGATTACTCACGACAGCTGCGAGTTGGGGAAGTTCAAAATGGCCTCATTGGGCGGACGAAGAACACGTCATCTTGAGAGTTTCTGCAGGTAGAGCAGGTGATACCAGGGCACTAGCTCTCGATGACAACGAGCTAGTTGAAACGTTATTGACTGAGGTGGCAAACATCTTGGAAATTGAAGGTGATTTGGTGGAATGGCGGGTATCGCGATGGATCGATGCCTTCCCTCAGTACGCACCTGGTCATGACCGTCTTGTTGCCGCAATCGAGCGTGATCTTAGATCCGGTATGCCTGGACTGTTTTTGGCTGGCGCCGGCTATAAGGGCATCGGGATCCCTGCCTGTATCAACCAGGGAAATCAATCTGCCGAGGCAACGCTCGACTATCTCAAAACACTATGAACCGGTTAGCCCCGGTGGGCCGATTCGTTTTGGGAGCCTTAATCTCCCTGTCTTTACCTCCCTACGGACTTTGGGCCCTTGCCCCTATCTGCCTAGGGATCTATTTACAGTTCTCACGCCACGAGAGCTTCCGGCGCCAATTAATCAATACGTTCACTCTGTGGATGGGTTATTTCACCGTTTCGTTGACGTGGATGACAGATCTGACGATCCCTGGTTGGGTAGCAGCAACCCCTGTTCAGGCTTTGATCATGGCGGTTCCACTGGCCTTGGTTCCTTGTAACGGCCGCGGCCGTTCAGCCGCTATTCCTTCGGCTTTGGTCGTTGGTGAAGCCATCAGGTGGGTAGTGCCTTTCGGAGGGGTTCCAATGTCCAGTTTGGCCATGGGACCGATCGACACCTACCTCGTTGATGTCGTCAGGGTAGCGGGACCGCTTCTCCTCATAGCTGTAATTGGTCTCGTTGCAATCATGGTCGAGGGTGCTTTGTCGACCCAATTTCGCACAGTATTAGGTTCCCTGGTCGCGGTTGGGATTCTGCTAGGGGTTGCTCAGGTCGCCCCAGTTGGACGATCCGAGGATCTAATCATGGCAAGTGTCGTTCAGGCTGGTGGAGAGTTGGGGACTAGAGCAGCCACCAGTGATCAGGTAGCTGTTCTCGACCGACATTTGGCGGCAATCGAAGCGAATCCCATCGACACAGACTTGATGGTCTGGTCGGAGAGTAGTGTCACCACTTTTGCACCTCTCGAACAAAGTCGGGAGTTATCGATCCTTAGCGAACTAGCCACCGATCTCAACACGGTAATTGTTGCCAACTTTTCAGAAATTGATGGTGACAACTTTCGGAACGCCTCCGTCTCGATTGATCCCAGTGTGGGACTCATAGACCGTTACGACAAAGTCCATCTAGTGCCGTTTGGCGAGTACATACCTCTTCGCGGTCTCATTGAGAATTTTGTGGACCTCTCGCTTATCTCCAGAGAGGCGTTACCTGGGAGCGGCCCAGGCATAATCGAGTCGCGGTTAGGTCCGATCGGAAACGTTATTTCTTTCGAGGTGTACTTCCCGGAACGAGTACGTAGCGGTATTCGATCCGGAGCGCGAATAATTACTAATCCCACCCTGGCGTCCTCTTACACAAACTCGTTGGTTCCCGAACAGTCTTTGGCTAGCGCCCGGCTGAGAGCTATCGAGTCCGACCGGTGGGTTCTGCAAGCATCAACAACCGGTTATTCGGCCATTGTCGCTCCTGATGGACAAGTAGTAGCTCGCAGCAATTTGAAACAACAGACAGTTCTGACAAGCGAAGTACAACTACGAATTGGAGATACGTGGGCAACGAGATTCGGAAAGTTACCAATTTCGATACTCGCCACTCTGTTGCTTGGGGGTAGCGCCCTAGTCGGCTCTAGACGTCGATACTCAGAGTGACCGGACCATCGTTGAAGATCTTGACCTCCATATGGTTTCGAAATCGACCAGTGGCAACCGTTGCTCCCAGCACTTTCAGTAACTCGCAGAGCTTTTCAATCAATGGCTCCGCTACCTCCGGCGATGCCGCTTCCACAAACGATGGGCGTCGTCCTTTAGTCGTGTCGCCGTAGAGGGTGAATTGACTCACAATCAGAATTTCGCCGTTTATCTCGCCGACCGAATGATTCATTCGTTCTTGGTCATCTTCGAAAATCCGTAGGTTCCAGATCTTGGATGCCAGCTTTTGAACTGTTACTTCGTCGTCATCATGGGTAGCACCCACAAAGACACAAAGCCCTGGTCCAATGCTGCCAACAGTCTGTTCCCCAACCGAAACTGAGGCTGTACTTACCCGTTGAATCAACGCCCTCACACGATCTCCCTTTTCCGACTTTCCCCAAAAATAACTGCTCTAGCTCATCTAGTGACTCATAGAGTTACCGGCCGGTAGCATTGATATCCCCCTGTCCCAGCGACTCGCGAAACTATCTGATGTTCAACGACGGCCCATTACGTATCGCATTCTTGACCTACCGAGGTCACCCTTATACAGGGGGGCAAGGCGTATATACCCGCCACATGGCTCGAGAATTAGTAGCACTTGGACATGACGTTGAGGTCATCTCCGGGCCCCCATACCCGCATTTGGACACGGGAATACGATTAACAAAATTGCCAAGCCTCGATCTATATCGAATGCCCGATCCGTTTCGAATTCCTCGACTCAGTGAATTTAAAGATCGCTTCGATGTATTGGAGTACCTGGTTACATCGGCAGCTACCTTCGCTGAACCACTCACCTTTAGCCTCAGGGCGCACCGAGAATTGGTTGGCCGACTGGAAGAATTCGACCTAGTTCATGACAACCAATGTTTAGGCACCGGTATCTGGAAAATTCACGAAGCCGGACTTCCTGTGTTAGAGACGATCCACCATCCGATCACAGTTGACCGCCGGCTCGAAACCAAACATGCAACAACGCCGTGGAAACGTTTCACCAAGAATCGTTTTTATGCCTTTACATCGATGCAAACAAAAGTTGCTAAAAAGCTCCCACGTATCCTCACGGTCTCATCCAATAGTTATAACGACATAGTTAAAGACCACGGCGTTGATCCCGAACGTCTACATATTGTCCATGTCGGCGTCGACCCCAAACAATTCCGCCCACTGACGGACGTCGACGTTGTTCCAGGTCGGTTGATGACGACCGCAAGCGCCGATGTAGCCATGAAGGGCCTCGCTTTCTTACTCGAGGCCCTCGCCAAACTTCGAGCCGAAGACGACACAATTCATCTCGTTGTGATCGGCAAACCAAAATATGACTCAAAGGCCACTCAGTTGATAAAAGAACTTGATCTGTCACGCAGCATTGAGTTCGTCACTGGGGTGTCTGATCAGCGAATCGTGGAACTTTATAACCAAGCCCAATTAGCGGTTGTTCCATCGCTTTATGAGGGATTTTCTCTTCCAGCGATAGAAGCAATGTCATGCGGTGTGCCGCTCATCGCTACAACCGGAGGAGCCCTACCTGAGGTGGTTGGGGATGACGGGGTTACTGCACTCCAAGTGCCCCCGGGTGACAGCGAAGCCCTCTCCGCAAAAATCAAGTGGGCCCTAGCGGAGAAAGACTTACGGTCAACGGTCGGTGCCGCCGGTAGGGAACGAGTGATACAGAATTTTTCTTGGACGATCACAGCCGAACGAACCGTTGAGCATTATCGGGCACTACTTCAGGAAATGAACTACTAATGCTCACAGTCGACTATGACCGTCTGGGAGCTGAACCTGGTGACCTTGTTTTAGACATGGGCTGTGGGGCTGGCCGTCACGCCTTCGAAACAGTTCGTCGCGGTTGCCGCATCGTTGCACTTGATCAAAATCTTGAAGAATTAGTTGACGTTAGAAACACGTTTGCTGCGATGATTAATGCTGGTGAGCTAGCGGCCGACGTCGAGGGTCAACCCGTATCCGCCGATGCTCTGAAACTCCCTTTCTCAAACGAAACTTTTGACCGAATTATTTGCTCGGAAGTCCTCGAACACATACCAAATGACAAGGGAGCTATAGACGAACTAGTTCGGGTCTTACGGCCGGGTGGAAGCATCGCTATAACGGTGCCCGCGTGGATGGCTGAGAAGATCTGTTGGCGCTTAAACGACGAGTACCACGCGCCTAAAGCAGTCGGCGGGCATGTACGCATTTACCGAAAATCAGAACTTCGATCGAAGATCAATAGCGCAGGCCTACAGCCAAAAGGATGGGACAAGGCTCATTCCTTACACTCCCCATACTGGTGGCTGAAATGTGCTGTTGGTCCCACCAATAGTCACAACCGGTTGGTACGGGCATACCATAAATTTCTGGTTTGGGACATCGTGAAGAGACCTCTGATCACAAGACTGCTCGATCGACTTCTCAACCCTCTAATCGGCAAGTCGGTGGTGCTTTACGCCACCAAACCTGATACGGATAAAAGAAATGCAGCCTGAATCGACTGGCGCGTTGACCGCCGAACAAATCAAGGCAACAGCATCGACAATTGTTGACCAACAGACACCGGACGGCATGATCCTTTGGTTCCCCAACGGACACTCCGACACTTGGAATCACACTGAGGCAGCAATGGCCCTATCGACTGCAGGTTTCGTCGACGAAGCTGAAAGCGCATATGAGTGGCTAGCTAAAACTCAACGCGTTGATGGAAGTTGGCACCACTACTACCTTGCTAACGAAGTCGAGGACGCCAAAGTCGACACCAACTGCTGCGCCTACATAGCAACAGGTGTGTGGCACCACTACTTAACAACAGGGGACATCAACTTCTTACAAGAAATGTGGCCGGTCGTGAAACAGGCCTTGGATTTCGTTGTAGGTCATCAAACTGCTTCTGGACATATTCCTTGGGCGATTCACACAAGTGGCACGCCATGGTCTTACTCCTTGGTGACCGGAAGCTCGTCTATCTACCATTCCTTACGTTGCGGCTTGGCGACCGCTGTCCACCTCGACCAAGAACAACCTGAGTGGGAGTTCTCAGCGGTTCGCCTTTCCAACCTGTTACGCAACCATGAAGAACAATTCGAACCAAAGAAAAGATGGGCTATGGACTGGTACTACCCCGTCCTTACTGGAGCACTGACAGCAGATACAGCCTCACAACGCATGTCATCTAGATTCGAAGAATTCACCGTCGCAGACCATGGTGTGAGATGTGTCGCCGACCAACCCTGGGTGACAACCGCCGAAACATGCGAATGCGCCATGGCTTATCTCGCTATAGGCGATGAAGCAATGGCCCACAGGTTGTTTCAGAGCATCGAGCCGTTACGAGATGAAGATGGTGCCTATTTCACTGGGATGGTGTTTCCCGAAACCATTACTTTCCCAGACGGCGAACGCTCAACCTATTCGAGCGCAGCTGTCGTGCTCACAGCAGACGCACTTAGTAACAATTCGGATGCATCACGGTTACTAATCGGAGAGGGACTGCCGTCACTCGATTACTAAACCCGACAGAATTCAAATCGGCAGACGCAAGACTCGAAGGCTCCCGATACTTGAGAATTGTTCGAAACCACCTTCTTGTATAGCCCGAGAATAAATTTCGTACGGAGGCCGTCCACCATCAGCGGGGTCCTGAAATACGTCATGGATAGCTAGGAACCCACCATCTGCGACCTTCGGAGTCCATGCCTCATAGTCGGCATGAGCTGGTTCGGAACCATGCCCTCCATCAATGAAGAGCATAGAAATACCGCCTGCCCAGTGCTGCGCCACCGTTTGTGACTCCCCGACAACTGGGACAACTACATGTTCCAGCCCAGCCTGCTCTATGTTGCGACGCAGTTCAGGGAGAGAGTCAATTCTTCCGGTCTTCGGATCGACAACTTCGGCATCATGATGTTCCCACCCTTGTTGCATCTCTTCAGAACCACGATGATGATCGACTGTAAAAACTATTGACCCAATTTCGATCGCCGCCGCTCCCAGATAAATCGTCGACTTCCCACAATAAGTACCCACTTCGACAATCGGGCCTGGACCAGTTATTTGGAGGGCTGTCTCATACAGGCCGATACCTTCCTCATGGGGCATGAAACCTCGAGCCGAATGTGCAGCAGCTTCTAAATCACTTCTCATAATTCCGTCACGATCGTTTGAAAAGAACCTTTTCCAAAATAAAAAATTTTCCCAACCAGAGAACCGCAAACGCCGCGAGATTGGCCGACATCACTAAAGCGGTTGAAGCCCACCAAAGATCGGCCAAAGCAACAAGAGTCGAAGAAACCGCTAGTCCGGCCAAGTTGTACAGCCAAAACGGCAATATTTCATCACGGACTGAGTGAGAATCCTTCCTCCCCCATACCCAAGATCTATTCAACAAGTAGGCGGGAATAGCTCCGAGACTGACTGCGACAACATTGGCTACTACGGCAGGCCATTTAGTAACCACAAGCCCGAACCACAAACACGTCTGTGTAACGACGACGGCAACCGCCGATACGCCTGAATAACGAAGGAGTTTGACCCGTAGGGTCCAAAGTTGGTTGGACATGTAGTGCAACCTATGAGTTTACGACCTCGCCTATTGGTCTCCATCAGGCCGATAGAAAGTCAGTAGCAGAGCTATCGCTGAACCGACGCCTCCGAGCAACGTCACAGCGAACCACCCAATACCGCTCATCTGGACTCCTAACGCGTTGTCCAAAGACCACGATCCAGGGCCTAGCAACACAAGTGAGGAGACCGCGGCGGCTAAAACGAAAACATATTCCCATCCGTCTTTTATGACGAAGAATCCGTTCTTGCGATGCCCAACCCATCCAGCTGTAACCATCACCCCGACATATCCCATGCCACTTAAGGGCATTAGCAAACCAGCTGCGATAGCAAAACCAAAGATAATTTCGCTTGCCGCCGCTAAATGGGCGTGGAGGAGCCCAGGCGAGAGTCCTTCACTCTTGAACCACCGACCCACTCCATCAATTCCGCCTCTATATTTTGCGATTCCGTGAAGGGCAAGCGTTATTCCTAAGGTTAACCGCACGAGCAGAAGACCTAAGTCAATCGCATTTTGATCCATCATCAACCCCCTGCCGATAACCGTACTCGGCACCGTTCATCTGTTCCGATTCAATCAGCTGTATTGACCAGGTGATTGGCTGCCATTGAGAAATATTCAAGCATCTGTTGTTCAAGTCCCGCATCGATTCGAGCCTCAGCTAAAGCAGCTGCCATGTGTTCATACCAACGGTCTCGTTCAGCTGCTCCGACACGAAGGTGTGCATGTCGCATCCGCAGCCTGGGGTGCCCTCTATCTGTCGAATAGTCAGTTGGACCTCCCCAATATTGTGCAAGAAAAAGCGCTAACCAGTACCTAGACGGTTCCAAGTCATCTGGGTACATAGGCCGTAGCAGCTCATCATCTGCGACTCGGCAATAAAAACGTTCACATAGTTCGTGAAACCACGACATGCCTCCCACTAATTCGTAAAGGCTCTGGTCGTCGTTCGCGTCCATGAACTTAGGCCTGGTAGCGGTAAATATTGGTTTCGCGAGCAGTGAAACCAAGTCGTTGATACAACCTGTTTGCAGCTTCACGTGAAGGCCGAGATGTCAGGTCGATTGTTTTAGCGCCTGCCTTCAAAGCAATCTCCATGGCCCGTCGATTGAGGGCCTCACCCACACCTTGGCCTCGGACTTGTTCATCAACTACCACATCTTCGATCCAAGCTCTCAAGCCTGTAGGAATTGGGAAGACGACCAGCGTCATCGAACCCACGATCTTGTCGCCTTCCCGAGCTAACAGCAGGGTTGACGCGTCATGATTAAGAATTTCCGAAAGTTGCTCCGCGCTAGGCAAAGATGACGAAGCTGACAGTTGCGGTATCAACTTGCCGAGTGCTGCAACAACAGTCTCATCGACGTTGTCACAAATACTGATCTCAATAGCCATGCCTTTGCCCTCCCTCAACCTCTTCATGGTACGGATCGCGAGATCCGCAGATAGCCTTTTCTCCGTGGAACACGTCGAGTGGAGCGAACATCCCATCTTGCAAGATGCGGTGCTCCTCGCAGCTTTCACTGGTTGGAACGACGCTGGGGATGCAGCAACCGAGGCTGTTAGTTATCTGACACGTCGTTACGACTGCCAACGAGTAGCCACAATAGACCCTGAATATTTCTATGACTTCGCGTCCGTTCGTCCAAGCGTCCGACTAGAGGGCGATGACCGCCGAATAGATTGGCCGGTAAACGAGGTGCGGGTTGGGGAACTTGATGACGGCCGCCCACTCGTAACAGTTCTTGGTATCGAACCTAGGTTGAGATGGCGCACTTTTTCTGAAGCACTGTTAACCGTCGCGACTCAACTTTCAGCATCAACTGTGGTCACTCTCGGAGCGCTCCTAACCGACACTCATCACCAAGCTCCAGTAGACGTAATCGGAGCCTCAAACAACGAGGTAATTAACCTTGAGCTTGGACTAACTCCTTCTCAATACGAGGGGCCTACCGGAATAATCGGTGTACTAAATGACGCTTTCCATCACGGAGGCTTCGACAGCCTCTCATTTTGGGCAGCAGTTCCGTCCTACATCGGCCACAATCCCTCGCCCAAAGCTGCTCTCGCTCTGGTGCAGCAGGTAGTCGATTTCCTGGACATTCCTTTAGGCGCGACCGACCTGCAAATAGCGGCTGCCAGTTACGACCGACAAATCAACGAACTGGTTGAAAGCGACCCAAACCTCGCAGAATATGCTCAACAGTTACTTGACGAGGCCACCGATGAGCTGACCGACATGGCCGACAACCCTCAAGCAATGATCGACGAAGTCGAAAAGTTCCTCCGCCAACAAGACGAATAACCACTCATCTGGGAATTTTATTCGATTTCCTCTTCCCACGGTCTAGACCGCGGGTCGTCATATCGAACTCCCGTCGTTCGTCCTTCAATCGCTGCGAAGGCATCGTCGACCCAACTCTCTAATCCGGCTAGCGGTTCTGGTAGAGAATCGCGAGGAAACCATCCACAATCGCTAGTTTCCAAAGGGTGTGGTCTTAATTCGCCGCCAACCGCCCGGCAATGAAACACCATCGAAAAAAGAGGGATACGTGTGAACCCTTGCCGCATCCCATCCACAACCGAAATCAGTGAGACAGGTTCGCAATGAATACCCGTTTCCTCGTAAACCTCTTTCATCGCAACTTCAACCGGTGAATAACCAATATCAGCCCACCCAGTCGGATAGAGCCACACGCCACTGTCAGCTCGCTGGACAAGAAGAATTTCGTTCTCGTCGTTACCTACAACAGCACCTACGGCGGCTTTTGGGGTCACGTAGCCGGCAACCCCTTGACCCACCATCTGCATCCATTCGGTCGCTACTGCCTCTGGGGCTATATTTCGGTCTGCAACACCCCGCATCTCGGAAGCAACTTTAAGGATCTCTTCGTAGCGCTCTCTTTCGTAGAGGCTCTCGGTGAATCCCAATCCAGTCCGAGCGATACCCGCAAGGGTTTCGGCCCAGTTAAGTAGGTCTTGACCTGTCACTGACTCTGACATCCGCGAGAGGTTAGTCGCGCTCTTTGACCCTAGTTACTCGACCCTCATCAATGAGTGTCGCAGCGCTGCTTCAATTTCTCGTCTGTGTAAGTCATCCAACGTGGGGCCATCAGAGCTAGTTACATAAAACGTGTCGACAACTTCATTAGAGATTGTCTGAATCTTGGCCGAACGTATGTCAAGTCCCATTTCAGCGAGAGTCCTCGTCAAGTGATACAGAACTCCAATATGGTCTTCGGTTCGCACTTCGATAATGGTTGCATCTGTCGCGGATTCAATATCAAAAATGACGCTAGTTCCAACCGGTTTCGCAGCTAATGCAGTTCGTCGTCGATAGACCCTTGCTCTTTCGGCAATTCGCGCATCGATCGCTAGGTGCCCGTGCAAGCATTGATGAATATCGTCGGTGACCCGTTCCCAGTCCACTGGAGTATCAGGCTCGGCAACTCTGAATTGAGAGATCGCCATGCCAGCATCGCTTGAGTAGGCATCTGCCTGCAGGACATCTAAACCGCGCAGAGCAAGAGCACCGGCGGCCCTACTAAATATTCCGGCTCGGTCCGGCGCGACGATCGTGACCGTGTCACCGGATCCTTGGACAACTGTTTCCTCTTCAGCCATCAGCCCTTCAAGTTGGTCAGTGATAAATGACCGCCTCTTACGGCGCGTCGATCCATCAGTGGATATGAAGTCTGCTGTGCCTTCAGCGAGCGTTTCGACCAGGTGCGCTTTCCAATCACCCCATGCAGTCGGGCCAGTCGCGATTGAATCAGCCTCAGTTAAAGCAGCCAATAGCTCTAAGAATTCAACTGTTTGTACCTTCTCAGCCACAGTCCGGATTGTCTGAAGGTCTTCTAAGTCTCGCCGCGTTGCTATGTCAGGCAACAGCAAGTGGTGTTCCACGAGGCGGCTCAACACCTCAGCGTCTTCTTTGGGGAAACCGCAACGAGAAGCTATGGGTCCAATAAGACGCATACCCACTTCTGTGTGGTCCCCGGGATAACCCTTACCTACATCGTGTAATAGTGCTGCCACCAATAACAGGTCCGGCCGCCGCACACGATGCGTTAAACGCGCTGCTTCTGCCACTGTTTCCAAGAGATGTCTATCTACAGTAAAGCGGTGGTAAACGTTCCGTTGCGGACGCGACCGATTTGGAGTCCATTCCGGTAACAGATGAGTCCAGACTTCGAAATAGTCAAGAGATTCAATTACGGGAATCGCTCTGTGTCCCCCTTTCAGTAGCTCTACAAATAAATCGCGGGCTCCTTGGGGCCAAGGGTCAGGAAGATCAGCTTGACGTTCTGCAAAGAGGCCGAGTGATTCCCTTGCTAGAGGCAGGCCCGAGTACATTGCTTGCACTGCCGCATGCAGCACCAGCAAGGGGTCTGTCGACGGGTCGCCTAAGACGACGATTTCATTATCGGCAACTGTTAGACCCGCTACCTCTATTTCGACAGAAGTTTCTTCGGTTGATTCTCGGTCTATGTGTCGCCAAGTCTCGTCACTCAAATAAGCGACGGTCCTAGCCGCTGCTGCCACTCGACCCATCAAGACGTCTGCGTCATCGTCGCCGAGGGCTGCGGCGACCGAGTCTTGTTCTTCGAGGAGCAATACGTCCCCCCGTTTTCCACTGATCCTATGCAACTCAACGCGGGCCTCTAACAAGATTTGGTAGGCCTCGGCTAATCGCTCATGGTCGTGGGTAAGGACCTCGATCCCAGCCCGAACGGCCCAATCGATGGCGTGAACATCTCGCAGCCCTCCTCGACCTTCTTTCAGGTCAGGCTCTAGGAGAAACGCGACTTCACCTGAAAGTCGATGGCGACGATTTACGTTGCGAGCCAACTCATCTAGACGGTCCAGTCCGTGTGTCACCCACTGCTGTTCATTACGGGTCAATAGTTCTTCTAGGAGAGTCGAATCTCCAGCGACAAGACGCGCGTTTAGCAAACTCGTCGCGGTCTCAAGGTCTGTTGATGCCAGCCTTAACGTTTGTTCGACTGATCGTACCGAATGACCTAATTTGAAGCCTTCGTCCCATAGCGGATACCAAATTCGATCAGCGAGAGAGTCGACATCATCTCTGTCCTGATGGATCAGCATCAAGTCAAGATCACTTGAAGGGGCGAGCTCTGCACGTCCATATCCACCCAATGCAACCAAAGCAACGCCGTCACCGTCTCGGACTTCTCGTACATACAGATCGACTAAGAACTCATCGGTGATGTCTGACAGCGCTTTCGGGATTTCCCGTGCGGCGAGACCTTGGTCACCAATAACTTTTTCCCGCCGGCGAACAAGACTGCTTTCACTCATCGGACACCCCAAGAAGGGTTGGTAGCCGTTTAAAGAAAATCGAACGTGGTAACGCTTCTGTGCATCCCGCTGCTTTCGCAGCATCCAGAGTTTCTGTGTCTATGTGCGGAGCAAAACCAATTACTTGTGACCGCAAAGGAAGATGCTCGAGGGCTTGCGATCGTGATAGATCCACGAAAACCAGATCAGCATCTACAGACTCCAGCTCTTTCAAGCTCTGCACAATTTGCACGCCATCTCCGAAACGACTTCGGTCCATTAAATTGGGAACATAGGCGGCTATTCGAGGCATCACGACTTAGTTTCTCGGCGCTGGGCCAGATGAGAGTGGGCTTTCGCTGCACCCCACGCTATTCCTAATTCATGCGAGGTTTTCCCAAAGTCAAGGAAAGCTGTCGGTGTCAACCCATATACATCTTCAGGAAAAGTGGTTTCCAAATATTCGTCTCGCTGAACATGGGGAACGCTATTTCGAGTCAAAACTTCTGTCGGATACTGCGAAGCACCGCGAAGAATTGACATCGGATTGACCTGTTGTTGCGCGACGTCAGCCTCTAATAATTGTCGCACGAGAGGCCCTATCTCGGCCCTGCAACTTTCACCGGCTAGCCGTGCTTCATCGGCTATGACCTGAGGCCACTCTCCTGTCCATGCTTGATAGACGTTACGGATCGAATCTTCGACCCATACAGGTAACGCAACTTCTAATTCTTGAGCGAGCTCCGACCCGATTTCTTGCAATCGATTCATTGGATCGAACGGTTCAAATTTCCCGAGCGGAAACCTTCCAAGTCCAGGGTGACGTACTGATAACCGACCGACTGAACAGCTTCCACAATTTCAATTCTGCGATCCAACGCCATAGACAACTGAGCTAGGTCCAGTTCCAGTCGAGCAACTTCCCCATAATCTCGCACTCGAAGTTGATGGAAACCCAAATCCTTCAGGGCCGATTCAGCACGATCTAACCGCCGCAATAACGGAACACTGACTTGTGTCCCGTAAGGAATCCGAGAAGCCAAACACGCCGCCGCCGGCTTATCCCAGGTCCGGAGCCCCAACTTTTTACTGTGTTCCCTCACGTCTTTTTTTGAGAATCCGGCTTCGACCAACGGAAACCGCGCGTGGCGTTCTTCAGCCGCAGATTGTCCTGGCCGATGATCACCAAGATCATCAGTGTTAACTCCCAATACGACAACCAGTTCATGCTCATCAGCGACCGGCTTCACAACATCCATAAGCGCCGACTTGCAGTGGTAACAACGATCACTGTCATTAACACGATATGCGGCGTTGTCCATTTCAGTGGTCTCTACAGGCGACCAGTTGAGTCCCCATTCTTGAGCTAAGGAAGCACAATCTTCTAACTCGCTTTCCGCAAGACTCGGTGACACCGCAGTGAAGCACCGAACAGCCTCAGATCCCAAAGTGTCGTTGGCAACCCAGGCAAGAAAAGCAGAATCTGCTCCCCCGCTGAAAGCGACCAGCACGCGTTGTAACCCTTGAAGGTTGCTTCGGAGCGCTTCAAGGTCAGCTGACATTACAGCCGATCATTGGGAATAGTGAAGAAACGATCGGCTCCTTGCGTGATTGTTGGGACGAGGCCCGCAACAGTCGGAAGTATCTGCTCCGCGTAGAACAACGCGATAGTGATCTTGTCATTGAGGAAGTCGGGGTCACCTTTGCCCGATTCGAGAAGTTCTTGTGCTACCTGAGCCGACCGCGCCAGGTAATAAGCACCGACAACGACACCGGCTACGCGCATGAAGGGAACTGAACCCGCCGCCGCATCATTGGGTTGCCCGGCGAGTCTCCCTCCCAACCAGACCGCCGCCTCGCGGAACTGCTCTTTCCCATCCAACAACGCCTGCCCCATAGAACAAAGACGATCATCTTCAGCGAGTTGCTCCGCCAAATCGCCGATTTCAGAGATGAACCTTTCTAATACCTGCCCTCCGCCAAGCGGCAGTTTCCGGAACACCAAGTCAGCTGCTTGAATCCCATTAGTGCCTTCATAAATAGGGGCGATCCGCACGTCTCGCCAATGCTGTGCGGCACCCGTCTCCTCGACGTAACCCATTCCTCCATGTGTTTGGACACCTAAAGAGGTCATCTCTACGCCCAGGTCCGTGCCCCAGCCCTTAGATATCGGAGTCAGCACCGCGGTTAAAGAATCCCAATATTCACGCTCGGTTTCATCTCGACTACTGTTCGCAAAATCGATAGCAGCAGCGTTCGCGTACATGACGCATCGCATGGCCTCGGTATTCGCACGCATAGTCATCAGCATCCGACGAACGTCTGCATGGTCGGCTATAGGTGATGATTCACCAGCTTCAAGTTGAGCTCCGATTGCCTTGCCTTGCTTTCTGTCGAGTGAATATTGACGGGCTTGCTGATATGAACGATCAGTTAGCGAGAGACCTTGAAGCCCTACTGACAATCGAGCGTTATTCATCATCGTGAACATGGCTCGCATTCCGGTGTTTTCCTCACCGACCATCCAGCCCACGGCTCCACTTTCGTCGCCGTAAGACATGACGCAGGTGGGACTCGCATGTATCCCAATCTTGTGCTCACTTGAAACAACACGCAGATCGTTTCGCTCTCCAACGCTCCCATCGTCATTCACCAAAAATTTCGGAACTATGAAGAGACTGATGCCCTTCGTTCCCGGCGGGGCATCCGGAGTTCGAGCCAAAACTAGGTGAATAATATTTTCCGACAGTTCGTGTTCACCATATGTAATAAAGATTTTGGTCCCAGAAACTAACCATGTCCCATCTTCTTGAGGGACCGCTTTCGTAGTCAAAGCTCCCACATCAGATCCAGCATGGGGCTCAGTAAGGTTCATAGTTCCCGACCATTCCCCGCTAATCATCTTTGGAAGATAAATCTCTTGCAACGTTTCACTGGCATGGTGACTAATCGCGTCGATTGCTCCCTGAGTTAGCAACGGGCAAAGGCTGAAAGCCATGTTCGAAGCAGTCATCATTTCCTGCACTGCTACACCAACGCACCATGGCATCCCACCACCACCGTGGCTCTCATCCAGAGCTATCCCGTTCCACCCAGCTTCAACAAACCTTGCATAGGCCTCTGCGAAGCCATCGGGGTGAAATATTTGGCCGTTCTCAACAACTATTCCCTCTTGGTCACCTTTTTGGTTGAGGGGAGCCAGCTGCTCCTCCATGAAACGGGCTGCCTCATCCAAGACACCTTCGACCGTTTCAAGATCGGCATGGCCATACCCTTCTCGACTAGCCAACTCGGATAGATCCGCGATGTGCTCCAAGACGAACAACATGTCGTCGGTGGGTGCTCTGTAATCAGACATCGTTGCCTCCTAACTACAGGTTATTAGGCCGACGGCCGTTGAGGAATTGTAAAAGAGTGATGAGAAGATAAAAAGATGCAACCCAAAAAATTTCGAAAGTTGCTGGTGTCTGGTCGAGCCACAGTTGGTTGGTTATCGGTCTTAGCTCCCAGCGTTATCGGCAAAGCCTGGAGAATCAACTCTCCCCTTTCTACCGAAACCAAATATGTGATCCGCTTATTTGGCATAAGGAACGCTGTTCTGGCCTATCAGCTCTACCAAGCAGATCGGCCAGATGCAGAGGCTGAAGAAATAGAAGAAGCCCTTCGTCAAGGAATAGCCATAGATATTCTCGACCTCGCGTTTGTTTTGTTTGCTAGATCGCCCAAAGGAACGAAATCCTTTGGGCGAGCAATGCCGGCCCTTGCAGCCCTCATCGGCATCGTTCTGGGAATATTGGCTAGAGAAAGGTCAGAACTTTCGGAGGACCTAAATGACTGAGCAGTCAAACGATTCATCGGCGATGGCAACGCCAACTTTGGTTCTAGTTCCTTGGAGCGGCACTTGGGATACTGATGACCCAGATGCCAATTTCAAAGAAGAAGTGGTCGCTTATGGCCTACTGGATCCCTTAGAAACACTCGGCGGTTTATCAAAGAGACTCGGCATACCGGTTGGTGGATTAGCCAGGTACGTACTTGCTAAGTGGGCTACTGGTGGGAGCGAGGGGATGTTGCATGTCGGTGGCACAACAGTCCAACGCATGCACAATGCGTGCCGAAAAGCAGAAAAGTCCGACACCACTGAGGCTCGGCTCGCTGCTTATGACGAGTTGCGTCAAATTGTTGAATGGTTATGGGTCCCACTTGAAGATCCGCAGACCTACAACAACTAGACCTCACCCATTCAGCACCTGTGGAACGACTACTTCCACCTCGTCAAGCAAACCGGTGTAGAAAGCACCGAATTCGCCGTATATCGCAGAGGCCTCGTCGTAACGCATCGTATACACGACCTCTTTAAGGTCATCTAGGTGTTCAGCGAACAGCGTGACACCCCATTCGTAGTCGTCGACACCTGTCGAACCAGTCACTACCTGCAGGATCCGCCCGCGAAAATTTCTTCCCGATTTTCCATGTTCATACATGAGTTCTCGTCGAGTCTCATACTCCAGGGTGTACCAATTACCTTGCTCTTCTCGACGTTTCGACATTGGGTAGAAACAAAAGGCATGCTTATTTTCTGGCGGAAGCTCTGGATGTAGTCGAGGCATCTTCATTTCTTCTGGCAGATCTGGTGCGTATTCAGATGTTTCGGTCATTGAGACGTAGCTATCAGCTACAACCAACCCGGCTTGCTGAAGCTTGCTTTGCAAACTCCGAAGTCTCCATAAGTCTGGTCCTAGCGCCATGAACCCAATATCTGCTTTATGTCCAAACAGCGCAATACAAAGAACTTGATGGTCACCATCTTGAATTTCTTTGACTGCAGCTATTATTCGCTGCTCGTCAGTCGTGTCAGTGACTTTGCAGAACAGGTGGAGAACGCCCCACCCAACTGATGTCGACACATAGTGCGGTTGGGTCATGCACTGATTTTAGGGGTCTATTGGTCGATCTCACCGGTGTAGATGTTCATTGAATCCTCGCGAGCGAACCCAATCAACGTCATATTGGCTCTTTTTGCTAGTTCAACAGCAAGCGCACTGGGGGCAGATACGGCAATAAGGGTTCCAAAACCTCCAGCCCATGCCTTTTGCACCATTTCGAAACTGGCGCGCCCACTCACGAAAAGTCCCAGTTGCTTTGCATCAAATTTCTCTTGAAGAAAGCGGTTGCCGATGACTTTGTCAACGGCGTTGTGTCGACCAATGTCTTCACGCACCAACTCGATCGCACCGTCAGCCCCAAAAACTGCTGCCGCGTGAAGGCCTCCGGTCCGACTAAACATTTCCTGTTGAGCTTGAACTTCTTTCAACATTCGATTCAACGCCTGAACGTCAAAAGTAATTGCCTCGTTTATCGGAGTCATTCGTGTAGCCAATTCGGTCAACGCAACTGATCCGCACAGACCACATGATGAACTGACGTTGCCCAGCCGCGGCTTTGGAACCGGAGCTTGTCCGCCTGTCTCCACCGTCACGACATTGTATTCGTAGTCTGCAGCTGGCCCTTCGCCGCAGTAACGAACTCCTGTCACGGAGACATCTTCCAAAAGATTTTCCGCGGCACAAAAACCTACGGCGAGTTCATAGTCATGCCCTGGTGTGCGCATCGTGGTGGCGACCAGGTTTCCATCTAGTCGAATCTCAAGTGGTTCCTCGACCACCACTTCGTCTGGGAGTCGTGAGACCGCACCGCTGTGGATCCGTTGAATTATGAACTTTTCAGTTCGACCCCGCCTCATATCGACAGGCTACTGCTGACCTCGGGTTTCTTCGCACACTCGGTTATCTGATTCACTATTCGGGCTTTACCCGCTCCAACGAAGCTTCTAGGTGGTGTTGCATTGGTTCGCCGACGGCCGCCATCGAAAGGTCATAGGTCAATCTATTGTCCTCAATTCTCAAAAGACGACGCACTTGTTCTACCGGTTTTGCTGTAGCCGTCGATGCAACCTGTGTTGATTCAAGGTTCACGACACAGGATTTTGGGTTAGCTGCATAGAACCCATTGTGGGCTTCAATGATGCCTGTCGGCTGCGCTATGACCATTTCCAGGGTCGTGTCGTCGATAACCCTTAGGAAGCCTTGTTCGGAGTGGAGGGGCTGTCCATCAGATGGGGTTTTTGTCTTTTGTGAGTATGTGAGAAACGGTTTCCCTACATGGCTGAAAACAATCTCTTCGAGGTATTCAAATTTTTCAATACCCGGATAATCACCGATTCCTGAACCACGCCATTCCCCGACCATGACAGCTAAGGGTTGACAAGCTTTATGGAGTGAAGGCTGCATGGCTACACCAATCCGAGATTGCAAAGATTAAATTTAGGAAGACTGGGAGTTTGGCTCTAAGGGATCTGTATGGGTCAGGGTTTCTAGGAAGTTGAGAAGATCAGAAGTCCATGTCTGGCATTGCAGGCATCCCTGCTCCACCCTCGGCTGGTTGTTCGCAGATAACAGCTTCGGTTGTCAGGAACAGGGCAGCGATGGAAGCAGCATTCTGCAAGGCTGACAAAGTGACCTTCGCCGCATCTATAACTCCGGCATCTACAAGGTCTTCATACTCGCCGGTTGCTGCATTCAAACCCTGACCGCCTTCTAGGCCTCTAACGCGACTCACCACAACGCCACCTTCTAGGCCAGCGTTTTCGGCGATTTGTTTGAGGGGCCCTTCAAGTGAGCGGGCAACTATATTTGCTCCTGTCGCCACGTCACCATCTAGAGAATCCGCAGCAGCTTCGACAGCGGCTTGGGCCCGTAGAAGGGTGACGCCTCCGCCTGCTACGACTCCCGACTCAATGGCTGCTTTCGTCGTGCTAACAGCATCTTCGATTCGATGCTTTTTCTCTTTAAGTTCGACCTCGGTAGCGGCACCGACTTTCAATACTGCTACACCACCTGAGAGTTTCGCGAGTCGTTCTTGCAATTTCTCACGGTCATAATCCGAGTCGGTGTTATCAATCTCATTTTTGATCTGTTCAATACGACCTGCAACATCGGCTTCATCACCAGCTCCTTCAATGATGGTCGTCTCATCTTTGGTCACAATTACCCGACGAGCAGTGCCAAGTAAATCGAGTGTGGTGTTTTCAAGCTTCAAGCCGACATCTTCACTAACAACTTGGCCTCCAGTAAGGATGGCCATGTCTTGAAGCATCGCTTTTCGGCGGTCGCCGAAGCCAGGGGCTTTAACAGCAACTGACTTAAACGTCCCGCGAATTTTGTTGACAACGATTGTCGCGAGCGCTTCGCCTTCTACGTCTTCGGCGAGAATCACCATGGGTTTTCCAGCTTGCATCACCTTTTCTAGAACCGGAACAACGTCACGTACCGCCGTGATTTTGCCTTGAACAAACAAGAAATAGGGATCATCTAGAACTGCTTCTTGACGGTCTGCGTCAGTAACGAAATACGGAGATATGTAGCCCTTGTCGAACCGCATGCCTTCAACGAGGTCCATTTCCAGACCAAAGGTTTGGCTTTCTTCGACTGTTATAACGCCATCCTTGCCGACTTTTTCGATGGCCTCACTGATGTGGTCGCCGATTTCACGATCAGCAGCTGAAATAGCTGCGACCTGAGCTATTTGTTCTTTGGATTCGGTAACACTGACGGCCATGCTTTCGATCGCACCTACCGCAGCTTCGACACCAGCTTCAATCCCTTTTTTGAGTGACATCGGATTAGCGCCGGCAGCAACGTTACGCATACCTTCGTGAACCATTGACCATGCCAGAACTGTTGCTGTGGTGGTGCCATCACCGGCCACATCGTCAGTTTTTTTTGCGACTTCTTTGACTAATTCTGCGCCAATCCGCTCAATTGGGTCTTCGAGTTCAATGTCTTTGGCGATCGAAACCCCGTCATTAGTGATAGTTGGGGCGCCCCACTTCTTATCTAGAACAACGTTTCGTCCTTTGGGTCCGAGCGTTACTCGGACAGCGTCTGCAAGCTGGTTCATTCCCGCTTCAAGTGCTTTACGAGCTTCATCGTCGAACGAGATCATCTTGGCCATCTGAATTTGACTCCGTTGTGTGTGGTTCGGTGCACCCATATCCGAGCTAACTGGCAGCTAGTTCTTTGTTGGGTACTAGGGCATTAGCACTCTCACCTAGAGAGTGCTAACAGCCAATCAGCGAACACCCTCCATTTGCAACCTCTCAGCAAAGGATTCTGTCTGGAATTGGTGGTTTCCTTTATCTCGATAGTGGCGGCAGCGGCAGCTTGGGCGCCGCGTCGAGACTGCATTCCTTTGGTCAAAGATCGGTGAGTATTTGGGTTCCTAGATTGGTTAGGCACCGCGTTGTCTGGTCATACGCCCGATCAGATCCAAATGTTTCAACTAAAGAATGCACCGTCATACCGTCAGGAAGAACGACACCTGGGTCGCATGAGCCGACTACAGCCACGACCGGTATTTGGCAATGTTTTGCCATAGCGGCGACTCCACCCACGACTTTTCCATTGAATGATTCTGTGTCCAGACGGCCTTCTCCAGTGATGACTAGGTCGGCAGCAGATATCGCATCCTCCAACGCGACTTCTTCAGCGATGAGCTCGAAACCATTGACCAGTTGGGCACCAATTGCGGCGAGACCGCCTGCTAGGCCGCCTGCCGCGCCAGAGTGTTGTAGGTCTGTCACATCGGTGCCGTACTCTTGGAGATACACGTCTGATAATCGTCGGAGACGCCGCTCCAATAATTCGATCTGGGCTTCGGTCGCTCCTTTTTGGGGTCCAAACACAGAGGGTGCCTCAAGAAATCTGGTATCGACGTCACACGCAACCCGGAGCTCAACACCTGAGAACCGGACTAGAGGTTCCATAGCTCGTATCGCCCCTAAACCCCCATCGGTTGAGGCCGACCCTCCAACACCAACGACTATTCGCCGTGCTCCTGCTGTTCTCGCCTCTGAGATCAGTTCGCCTGTACCTGATGTAGTTGCAGCTATTGGATCATTTCCTTCGGCTCCCCCAGCCACGAGTAGGCCACTAGCCTCTGCCATTTCAATAACTGCTCTGCCTCCAGAAATGCGCCATTTTGCTTCTATCGGATCCCCAAGTGGTCCACTGACATACGAAACGCGATTGGATCCGCCCAGAGCAGCAAGAGTTCCTTCACCGCCATCGGCTAGAGGTATGAGATTTAGGTCTATCGCTGCCCCTGAGAGACCTTCTGCTATTGCCTGTGCTGCTGCTAGGGCCGTTGCTGTGCCACGGAATTTGTCAGGGCATATGAGAATGCGCAACGGAATTTTGGTGGCGGAATGCCTTACTCGGCACTCGCCTTATCTATGCCTAAGGCAACGAGAATATCGACCTCTTTGTCGAACTTATCTCCGAGGGCGGCCACATCCTGCGGCATTTTGTAGACATCGTTTTTGGCGTCTAAGCCCAACAGTTCAGCGATATTGCCCGCTTCGATAATGTTGCCTGGTGTGTAGTGGACCCGAGTTCGGTCTAGCGGCGTGCCTTTCATGTTGATGGGGGTTCCGGTAATGAATCCTTTGGTTTTTAGAACGTCGGTGGTTCGTCCGGCTGCGCCTCTAACCGTGGTCGAGTTCGCGACCTGAACCGAGACTTGGCTGTTGGGTCGACCTTCGAATCCCACCATGGTCCCAGCGTCAGACTCGTCTGCATCAGTTCCATCGTCGGGGGCCGATGTGGCAACGGTTATCCCTGGAAGAGTGGTTTCGGTCGTGCTTCCTGTCCCGTCATCTGAAGCGCTTGCTTCATTTTCGGACGCCTGGACTGTGGTTGGTGAAGCAGACGGAGCCGGATCGAGGTTGGGTGTGTCCGTGCCCCGCAATAAATAAATACCTACTACTACGGCAGCGACTACAAGCAGTGCTCCTCTGATAGCAGCGGCGTTGTTAGGTCTTGACATGGGACCGTTCATCGGGCGACCTCCTGGTCGGCTGTACGGCGAGCTGAATGTTCTTGGCGGCGACGATCACGCATCCGCCTTAATCGTCGCACAAGCAGCGGCTCCGCAGCTAACGCCTCATCTGAGGCGATCAGCCGATCTAACGCAGCCGCGTATTCGGGTTCGGTTAGCTGGAATCTTTCGCGTACACCTTGATCTTTCGGTGTCTCTAACTCCCACCATGACTGTTCAAATTCAAGAATGTCTAGGTCACGTTGACTCAGTTTCTGATGAGGCGATTCTTCCAAGTTCACTATTTTCCTTCCGGTGTCACGGAGCCCGAGGTGGGAATCGAACCCACAACCTCCGCTTTACAAGAGCGGTGCTCTAGCCGTTGAGCTACTCGGGCCGTGCACGCCTAGCGTAAACCCCAGCGGGCGGTTGGTGATGTCGTTCAGTGACCGATTTCTCTCTGACGTTTTACTTCATAGATCGTTATAGCCGCTGCATTGGAAACATTCAGTGATTCAAGGTGACCAATTTGAGGTATTGAGACAAGTTGGTCACATCTCTTTTTCGTCAAATGGGAGAGTCCTTCGCCTTCTGCCCCAAGAACAATCATTAATGGTTCCGTGGCAACGCGCATCTCATATATTGAATTTTCCACGTTGCTATCAAGCCCTACTATCCAAAGGCCTTTCTCTGACATTTCCTTTAGAACTGCTGGTAGGCCTGCAACCAAAGCAATGGGGAGATGTTCTACAGCACCCGCGGCTGCCTTTACGGCTGCAGGGGTAAGGCGGACCGCTCTGTGGCGAGGGAGCACAATTCCGGTGACTCCTGCGACTTCAGCGGTTCTAAGAATCGCTCCTAAATTTCCGGGGTCGGTGACGCCATCAAGTGCAATGACTAGAGGGGGGATTCGCGAAGAGCCTGAGATAAGAGTTTCTATTTCAACCGGTCGAATCGATTCCGCTTGAGCTATGACTCCTTGGTGTGACTCGGTTAAGGCGTAATCATCGAGTTTGCGGCGAGTGAGTTGACGAATTGGAACCCTTCGCTCTTCACATAGATCAGCTATTTCAGCCAAGATCGCTGTGTCGTGGACGTCCTCGCTTATAAGGACCTGTTGAGCCCGTCGTGTGCCCGCCCGCAACAGTTCGCGGACTGCTTGTCGCCCTTCGATGTGATCCCCACCCAAGTTGTCGGGTCTATTGCGAGATCTGTTTTGGTTCTTTTCGCGTTCATTTCGGCTTCTATTGGGTCCGGGGCCTCCTCTCGTGGCGTTACGCACTGACCTGTGGTTTTTAGATTTCTGATTCGCTGTCTGATCTCGTCTCCCAGTCGATTTGGGGCGGCCTTGAGGGCGGCTCATTTCTTTTCCAGTAGCGCTACAGCTATCGCTACGACGCCTTCTCCTCGGCCTAAGGCACCGATTCCTTCTGTTCGTTTCCCGCAAATAGTGACACTGCCACCCGCGGCATCGGACAAATTCTGTTCCATCTGATCTTTCACGGGAGCTATTTGTGGTTTATCGGTGATAACGGTGCAGTCGGCGTTTGCAACTGCCCATCCGGCCTCGTTAATCATCGTCGATACCCGGCGGAGCATTTCGATGCTGTCTGCACCATCTAATTCTTCGCCGGTGTCCGGAAAGACTTGACCTATGTCGCCCAAGCCTGCTGCTCCGAGGATGGCGTCGATAACTGCGTGAGTGACTACATCGGCGTCGCTATGGCCCTCTAGGCCCCTGTGTTCAGGAAAATGGACTCCCCCTATGACAAGGGGTCGATCGTCTTCGGCCCATACATGGGCGTCATAACCTTGGCCTACCCGCATCATAAGTTGAGTCCCATCAGTTCGGCGGCGATTTTGAGATCGTTCGGGGTTGTTATCTTGATGGCAGCCAGCTCTCCTGGAACGACCTTCACAGTCCCACCAATGGCTTCAACGAGTCCTGCATCATCAGTGGCGTCCTGGCCGTGGGCGTGAGCGGCCTCCAACATCTGCCGTTTAAATGCTTGTGGGGTTTGGATAGCCATCAGGGTGTCACGGTCTACTGTTTCCTCGACTTCTTTTCCATTCGGCGTATCTATAACTCGTTTTAGGGTGTCGTTCACGGCGAGCCCTGGGATCGCAGCATCAGCGCCCGCTTGCACGGCATCGATAACAGATCGGTAGAGGTCAGATGACGCTCCCGGTCGTGCAGCGTCCTGGACAACTACGATTGTCGCTTCGGGCGGGACCGCTTGAAGGCCATTGCGTACCGACTCGCTTCGACTTTCACCACCTGCTACGACAATTTCTGTACTCGGTAAGTCAGTGTCGTTGATGATGTCAGAATTGACGACCAGTACGACACCTTCGCAACAGCTCCGCGCTGTGGTGACGCTCCATTCGATAACTCGTTGATGCCCGAGTAATGCTTGTTGTTTGTTTCCTCCAAATCGAGAACCTGAGCCGGCAGCCAAGACAATGGACCATGTGATTTCCACATCAACACTGTGGCACTTGTATGACCTAATTCCGCACTAGTGGAAAGGATTTCGGAGATTCCGCAGCATCATCGGCACAAAAGATGACTGATTGTCTAGTGATCTGAGTCTTGTGGTCTATTCGGTACTTGCTGCGTCTTCGAGCTCAACGGGTCCCGGGTCGAACCCGTCAATTGATCGGAAAACTATTTCGTCCGCGTCTTCGTCGATATCGACCACAACTATTTGGCCCGCCTGAAACTCTTTGTAGAGAATGCGTTCAGAGAGAGCGTCTTCGACATGGCGTTGGATAGCGCGTCGAAGAGGTCGGGCACCCAAGGTTGGGTCGTAACCTTTGCGAGCAAGCCAATTCTTGGCCGAATCTGTGAGTTCGAGACCCAGTCCTTGGGCTTTCAGTTGCTCCGAAGTCCGAGTAATCATTAGATCTACAATTTCGGTCACTTCGGCTATAGAAAGTTCATGGAACACAATGGTGTCGTCAACGCGATTGAGGAACTCCGGTCGGAAATGTGCCTTGAGGGCATCATTGACGGTGTCTTTCATCCGCTCGTAGCTCACAGCTTCATCAGCCTTGGTGAACCCAACGTTTGCTCTGCGTAGATCCGCTGTGCCGAGATTTGAAGTCATAATCAACACGGTGTTACGGAAGTCGACTGAGCGGCCTTGAGCGTCAGTCAGTCGTCCTTCTTCAAGAATCTGTAAGAGAGTATTAAAAACATCTGGGTGAGCCTTCTCGACTTCATCAAATAGCACGACTGAAAATGGTCGGCGTCGGACTGCTTCGGTGAGTTGTCCACCTTCTTCGTAGCCCACATATCCAGGGGGAGATCCGACGAGTCGGCTCACGGTGTGCTTTTCCATGTATTCCGACATATCAAGACTGATCAATGCGTCTTCGTCGCCGAAAAGGAACTCGGCAAGTGTTTTAGCGAGTTCCGTTTTCCCGACGCCTGAGGGTCCAAGGAAGATAAATGAACCGCCAGGTCTTTTGGGATCTTTGAGACCTGCGCGGGTGCGGCGAATTGCTTGGCTCACAGCTTTGATTGCGTCTTGTTGACCTATCACCCGTTTGTGAAGCTCATCTTCCATCTTTATAAGCTTCTGTGTTTCTTCTTCTGTGAGTTTGTAAACCGGAATGCCTGTCCAGATCGAGAGGACTTCAGCTATTGCTTCCTCATCAACCTCATCGAATAGGTCGACACCTTCGGATTTGATTTGCTCCATTAGCTCGGTTCGGCGATCCAATAACTCTTTCTCTTCGTCACGCAGCGAGCCGGCCAATTCAAAATCTTGGTCTTCGACGGCTTGTTTTTTCTTTTCGACTACCTCGGCGATCTTGTTTTCGATCTCTGTGTAATCCGGTGGTGTCTCCATACGTTTGATACGTAATCGCGACCCTGCTTCGTCAATGAGGTCTATCGCTTTATCTGGTAGGTGTCGGTCAGCGATATATCGATCTGCCAGATTGGCTGCCGCTACGAGGGCTTGATCTGTGATCGTTACCCGGTGGTGAGATTCGTATCGGTCGCGCAGCCCCTTGAGTATTTCTATGGTGTGACTCAGTGTTGGTTCTTCGACACGTATTGGTTGGAACCGTCTTTCTAAGGCGGCGTCCTTTTCGAGGTACTTTCTGTATTCCTCCAAGGTGGTCGCGCCGATTGTTTGCAGTTCGCCACGCGCAAGCATTGGTTTGAGAATCGAAGCAGCGTCAATAGCTCCTTCAGCTGCGCCGGCTCCAACCAAGGTATGCAGTTCGTCAATAAACAGGATGATGTCGCCCCGGGTTTTGATTTCTTTGAGGACTTTCTTGAGGCGCTCCTCAAAGTCTCCTCGGTATCGAGAACCTGCCACTAGTGCGCCCAAGTCGAGTGTGTAGAGCTGTTTTGCTCGCAGAGTTTCTGGCACCTCACCGGCAACAATTTTTTGTGCCAAGCCTTCAACTATTGCTGTCTTCCCGACTCCTGGTTCGCCGATGAGTACGGGGTTGTTCTTAGTTCTCCGTGAGAGCACCTGCATGACTCGCTCGGTTTCGCGCATTCTGCCTATGACCGGGTCCAGTGCTTTATCTTTTGCATTCTGGGTGAGGTTCCTACCGAATTGGTCCAGGATGGCGGACCCGCCTTGTGGCCCATCACTTCGTTCAGCCGAACCTCCGACGGTTTCTTTCCCGGGTTCGGAACCTTCTCCTTGACCCGATCCGCTGTAACCGGAAAGTAATTGGATTACTTGTTGTCTGACTCGAGAAAGGTCGGCGCCGAGCTTCACGAGCACCTGCGCGGCAACTCCTTCACCTTCTCGGATTAAGCCAAGCAAAATGTGTTCGGTACCGATGTAGTTGTGTCCCAGTTGAAGGGCTTCGCGTAGCGACAACTCAAGGACTTTTTTTGCTCTTGGGGTGAAGGGGATATGGCCGCTTGGCGATGAACCACCTTGGCCGATTATTTCTTCGACCTGGTTCCGAACTGCTTCGAGAGAAATCCCTAAAGATTCGAGTGCCTTAGCGGCAACTCCTTCGCCTTCGTGGATCAGTCCTAGAAGGATGTGTTCGGTGCCGATGTAATTGTGGTTGAGAAGGCGCGCTTCCTCTTGAGCCAGAACAACTACTCGACGAGCTCGATCGGTGAACCTTTCAAACACTGAATCCTCCAGGAGGCAAGTGTGCCCATGGTTGATGGGCGTTATTGGAGTGTAACCGGGAGAGTGACCATGTCTCGCAGCAGCTTGTAGCCAAATTTCAATTAATTTGGATTTCGGTTCAACAAACTCAAGGTTTCAGCGTAGATCGAGTTGTCGTTTAGCTTTCCAGTTAGGTTTGCATTGTGGTTTCTCTTACTCCTCTCCAGCATCGGGTTGATCCCAACGCGGATTTGGGCCGCGTGGAAGCCGCGCTGCGAGAGGCAGCGACAACCGACGATGACTTCTTGACGGAGGTCGCGTCTCATTTGATACCTGCGGGCGGGAAACGCTTGCGGCCGGCTTTCGTAATCGCCGCGGCGCTTTCGTTGGACCCGATGGGTGATAGATCTGAAAGCCTTACCGATGAAATGGTTCGCGGAGGGGTGGCAGTTGAACTTGTCCATCTAGGGTCGTTGTATCACGACGATGTTATGGATGAGGCTGAAACGCGTCGGGGAATTGAGGCGGTGAATCACCGCTGGGGCAACCTCACAGCAATTCTTGCTGGCGATTTTCTTTTGGCGAAGGCGTCTGAGTTAGCGGCCTCATTGGGAACTGAAGTGGCTGAGTTGCTAGCAGCAACTATCGGTCACTTGTGTGAAGGACAGGTTCGCGAACTCCAGCTTATTTATGACAGCAGCAGGAGTGAAGAGCAGTATCTCCAAGCTATTTCGGGGAAAACCGCTGAGTTGTATGCAACTTCGTGTCGTATTGGCGCAATTGTGAGCGGAGCTGATCGCTCAGTGGTGGATCAACTTACTGAATTCGGCCACGCGTATGGAATGGCATTCCAGGTGGTCGACGACATCCTTGATTTAGTAGCCACTGACGAAGAGCTGGGTAAACCCTCTGGTAATGACCTCAGAGAAGGTGTCTACACTTTGCCGGTCATTCGGATGATTGCAGCTGGTGACCCAATCACAGAGTTACTTGGCCAACAGTTGGATGAGGAAACTAGAGACAGGGCGCGTGCCGCGGTTATAGCGGGGCCTGAGATAGCTACTTCTGTGGTGACCGCGCAAGAGTTTGTGGATAACGCCTTAGCTGCACTTGATGGTCTGCCTGCAACCCCAGGGGTGCAGGGCATGCGAGACGCGGCAACCAATCTGTTATCAACGCTTGAGCGTTAAGTAGATTTACGGAGTTTCTGGTGTGGCCGATTGACCGCAGGTACAAGGCAGCGAGGTTTGAAGCTGGTCGGGGCGCCACATGGGAGTGGGGACTTCGGACCTATGTGATGGGAATTGTGAACGCTACGCAAGACTCATTTTCTGGCGATGGTGTAGCCGGTGAGCTAGATAAGGCAGTCGCGTTGGCAAAGGGCTTCGAAGCCTGCGGGGTAGACATCATCGATGTAGGGGGCGCTTCTTCGCGACCGGGCGCAGATCCGACTCCGGTTTCGGTAGAGAAAAGTCGGGTTGTTCGCGTTATCGAAGCAATTAACGCTGAAGTCGGGTTACCGATTTCCATTGATACGACCTGGGCTGAAGTTGCCGAAGCCGCTTTGGATGTCGGTGCGAGCGTTGTTAATGACATAACTGGATTTCAATTGGATCCCGATCTTTCCTCTCTAGTGGCAGACCGAGGGGTCGGAGCGGTACTGATGCATAATCAACGCGGGCTCGAACATCATGACGTCATTGATGACATCACTTCTGGGTTCACCACCTCGTTGTCGATATGTGATTCGGCTGGGGTCGATTCGGCCAAATTGATTTTGGATCCCGGATTTGGGTTCGGGTGGTCTGTTTCCGAAAACTTGGAGATTTTACGTCGTCTTCCCGAGTTAGCTCATCTTGAGTTTCCGTTACTGATCGGAACTTCGAGGAAGTCCTCGATCGGGACCGTTCTTGGATCACGCGTCGGAGAACGGCTCTTTGGAACCGCAGCGACAGTCACGCACGCAATTGGTGCTGGTATCGACGTTGTACGGATTCATGATGGTTCTGAAATGCGGGACGTTGTCGCTATGTCAGACGCGATAGTGCGACAACGCGGTTCAATCAGCTGAACTGTCTGCTGAGTGGTAGTCGCCATCTATGCCTAAATATTCACGTCCCTCATTGCGATAAAAGGATTCGACTCCCGCTTCGTCCAGAACGTGCAGCATTGATGGAAGTTCAGCGCCTTCAGCGCGAATGCGATCGATAACTCTTCGCGGACCTAGGTGATCCAACATTTCGAATGGGCCGTGTACCCAATTGAATCCCCATCGGATGGCGTTGTCGATATTCAACACGTCATCCGCAATTTCAGGTACCAACGCCGCGGCGTATCTCAGAGTCCCTCCAAACACTTTCCATGCAAGTTCACCCTCGGGAGAGTCGTGGAAGATCACTTCTCCCAGTTCAACTGGTATACCGCCGAGTTGAGGCTCTTGAGCATCACGCCACTCTTCGTTTACGAGGTCGAAACTTTCTTTGCGTCGTTCGCCGTCATCTGTTTTGCTTTGCCTGTAAAAACCTCCGCCCGCTTTGCGGCCTAGTTGGCCTCTGTCATGCATCTGTTGCTCGGTAGATGGGAAACTTGTGAATTCCTGACCTATGTCGGCCTCAGGCAAATTGACTGCAAGGTTCTTTCCTACAAGTTCCATTACATCTAAACCAATTAGATCGATAAGGCCATACAGGCCAGTTGGGGGAAGTCCGACTGGTGCACCCAATACAGCATCTACGGTCTCTTGATTCATCCCATCGGTGAGGAGGGGCTTAGCTAGATGTAGACCAGAAAGCATAAAGAAACAGCCGATTCGGTTGCCAATGAAATTAACGGTGTCTTTCGCGTGGACTACTCCTTTTCCAAGCCGACCGGCGCCAAAGTCTGCGAAGGCGGATATGACTTCTTGGTCTGTGTCTTCACCGGGAACCAATTCGAACAACCGCATTACTTTGACTGGGTTAAAGAAGTGAGTAATCGCAACATCTGAACGAAAGCGTTCTGGCATTCCTTCAGATATCTGTCGTAGTGGAATTCCTGAAGTGTTGGAGGAAATGACTGACCCGTCTTTTCGGATCTCTTCTAGGCGGTGAAACAGGTCTCTTTTCACGGCAAGGTCTTCTACGACCGCCTCACAGATCCAGTCGTACCCGCTGATCGTCTCAAGATCGGTGTCGACTAGGCCTGTAGTGACTAGGTGGCGATTTTCTTCGTCGACCTGTTGAAGCGCTGCTTCAACAGTTTCTGTGTTCATATCGAGAATTAGGACTCGACATCCTGCGGCTGCGCTCGCGGCAGCAATGCCTGCGCCCATCGTGCCAGCGCCTATTACTGCGACTGATTCAATTGATCGGGTCATGATGCACTCCTATCGATGTTCGCTGCATTTGTTCGGACTGTAAGTTTGGTCTCTATCGGCCAGTAATTTTTCGGCCGATGATTTCTTTCATGATTTCGGTCGTGCCGCCATAAATTGTTTGCACTCTGGCGTCGGCGTATGCCCTTGCTATCGGGTATTCGTTCATGAAGCCGTATCCGCCGAATAGTTGCAGGCATCGTGTGATGGTTCGAAGCTGCATTTCAGTGCACCACCATTTTGCCTCCGCGGCATCTTCGGCTGTCAATTCGCCTTCATTTAGAGCCTGAATCTGGCGGTCAACGAATACCCATGCCATGTCGAGTTCGGTTTTCATTTCCGCCAATTCAAATCGTGTGTTTTGAAAAGATGAAATTTTTTGTCCGAAAGCTTCGCGTTCGGTGACATATTCAACGGTCCAATTGAACGCGGCCTGCGCCGACGCAGTTCCCGTTATCGCGATCGACAATCGTTCTTGGGGCAAGTTGTTCACGAGGTTCAAAAAGCCCGAGCCCTCGCCGCCTAAGACATTCTCTTCGGGGACATACAGGTCGTTGAAGAACAACTCAGCTGTGTCTTGGCTTTTCATGCCCAACTTGTCGAGGTTTCTTCCGCGTTCGAAACCTTCCATGCCTTCTTCGACGACCAACAGTGACATGCCTTTATGTTTTTCTGATGGGTCCGTTTTTACAGCCGTGATTATCAAATCACTGTTAATGCCGTTGGTAATAAACGTTTTTGATCCGTTTACGACGTAACCATTTCCTTCTCGTATGGCACTTGTACCCATCGATGCCAGATCCGATCCCATGGCAGGTTCGGTCATAGCAATGGCGCTCATGAGGTTTCCGTTTACGAGTCCCGGCATCCACCGTTCAGCTTGTTCTTCGTTGCAATAGTTGATGAAGTACGGCAAACAGACGTCATTGTGCAACGTGATACACATTCCCGATCCGACGACGCCCGCAAGTTGAACTTCTTCGTTGATGATTGAGTTGTAGCGAAAATCTTGTACTCCACCTCCCCCATATTGTTCCGGTACAGCCGTTCCCAGAAAGCCGTGCGAGCCGGCCTTTTGGAACATTTCTTTGTCGACTTTCCCGTTCTGTTCCCACTTTTCGTGGTTAGGGACGATCTCTTTGTCAATGAACGATCGAACTGACTCGCGAAACATGTCGTGTTCTTCGTCGAAAATGATGCGGCGCATGCCTTGACCGTACTGCGTCAAGGTACCCGCCTGCGAGGCCGCTCAGCGCGGTAGCGTTCGGGGGATGAGCACCTGGGATGCAGTAGCTGAGGCTGCCAAGTCAGCACGTCGTTTAAACCAAGCTATTTCAGGCCGTCATTTACCGGATGAAGCCTTAGAAGAGATCGCTGAAGCTATCGAATCTTTAGCGGCTCGTTTTGAGTCCGGTGATGAGAGAAACAAGCTCGACGACATGCTGACTCGCCCTCATTTGGCCGCCATCTATGCGGGCCAATACACGCCTCTTGACCTTGAGGTTGGAGATGAAATCGAATTTGACCCGTTCTCAATTGCAGGTGGAGATTTGCATCCCGCATCAATCGGGCTGTCATTTGTGAAGGAATCGGATGAAAGTGTCATGTGTACGGGCACTATTGATCCGATGTTCGCTGGTCCTCCAGAAAGAGTGCATGGGGGTGTTCAAGCGTTAATTATTGACGAAGTAATGGGTGCCTTGAATCGAATGCGCGGGCGTCAGGCCTACACCGCTTATTTGAAGGTGGACTACATAGGACCGGCCCCTTTGGTGGTTCCAGTTACATTTAGGGCGTGGGTCCACAACATTGAAGGTCGCAAAATAATGTTGCGGGGTTCAGGTGATGGACCTGACGGTCGTTTCATGGAAGCAGAAGGTTTGTTCGTACAACGCCAAGATCAACCGGAGGGTTCTGCGCCAACGCCGTAGCAACACCTGGCCCCGATCCGAGACCTATGTTTGTTCCGGTCGTAACGTTGGGAAAAAGACGACATCTCTAATGCTTGTTTGACCGGTAAGAAGCATCGCTAGGCGGTCCATGCCTATGCCTACACCTCCGGTGGGTGGCAAACCGTATTCGAGGGCACGCAAATAGTCTTCGTCCACAAGCATCGCTTCGTCGTCTCCGCCGGCGTTTTGTGCCGCCTGCTCTTCGAAGCGGATTCGTTGTTGTTCAGGGTCTACGAGTTCGCTGAAACCGTTGCAGAGTTCTCTTCCTGCCAATATTGCTTCGAAACGCTCGGTCATACCTGGGTTGGATCTGTGTTCGCGAGACAGCGGTGAAACTTCAATCGGATAGTCCGTCACGTAGACAGGGCCCCATAGGGAGCTTTCCGTGGTCTTTTCGTAGATTTCGAGAATCAGTTTCCCTGGTCCATAAGCATCTTTTATTGGGATTTCGTGTTCTGATGCGATCGCGCGCAGTTCCTCAATAGGTGTGTCCAATGTCAATGCCATCCCGATGGATTCTTCAATTAATTCAGTCATAGTTGCACGCCGCCACGGTTTCGCAACGTTGAGTTCTCTATCTCCCACAGTAAGCACCGTTGATCCGGTGAGTTCGATCGCTAAGTGTTCGACTAGCTCTTCGACAAGTCGCATTATGTCTTCGTAGTCGGCGTAGGCCTCGTACAGTTCGAGCATTGTGAACTCTGGGTTGTGGCGTGTTGACACTCCTTCGTTGCGAAAGACGCGTCCGATCTCAAATACTTTTTCGAAGCCGGCGACGGTTAGTCGTTTTAAGTAGAGCTCCGGAGCAATTCGGAGGTATAGATCAAGGTCGAGCGCGTTGTGGTGGGTAGTGAATGGCTTGGCGTTGGCGCCGCCAGGTATGGGGTGGAAGATGGGGGTCTCTACTTCCATCGCCCCTCGTTCCTCTAAAAAGGAACGGGTGAGTGAAATCATTCGACTTCTTGTTTGGAAAGCTTCTCGAGCTTCTGGTGTTACCCAAAGGTCAACGTACCGTTGTCGATATCTGGTGTCGGTGTCACTAATGCCGTGCCATTTATCTGGGAAGGGTCGCCGCGCTTCGGCTAAACGGATCCAAGAGTCGACCCGAACGCTTAGTTCTCCGCGACGGGTAGTCATGACAACGCCTGTTACTCCCAGCCAGTCACCGAGATTCAGGTCGCAGAACTCATCAAAGTCTGGGGTGCTTTGGGAGGGTGCAAATAGTTGGATCCGGCCTGAACCATCATCGAGGGTGCCGAAAGCCAATTTGCCCTGAACCCGTCTCAGCATGAGTCGTCCAGCGATAGTTACGACATCGCTGGTTTCTTCCCCTGCTTCAAGATCAGCATGCTTCGTTATGAGATCTTGGACTTTGCTGTCGGGGGCAAATTGGTAGGGGATGTCTGCCATGTCTCCTCAACGAAGTTCGGTTTGTCCAGCACTCCTCGGAATTATGAGAAGTACCCAAGCTTTATGGTGCTTCATGAATTGCTCTAGCGGTGCGATTAACAGAGAAATAAAGAAGATCTATTTGGAGATTTTGGCATGCAACATCTCGCACTAAATCATTTTTTTCGAAGATCGTTGCGATGTTTGGTTCTATTTCCGAGATTCGAACAAGGTCCAGTCGCCAAGTCGTTCTATTGGCTGGTCAGCAACTGCGAGCTTCCAGTCATCTGGAAGTAATTCCGGGGCAAGTTCGGCCAGGGGGTAGAGCACAAAAGCTCTCTCATACATTCGCGGATGTGGGATGGTCAGGTCGGGGTCTTCGAGTTCGAGTTGGCCGTAGAGCAAAACGTCTACGTCGAGGGTGCGTGGCCCCCACCGTTCCATGCGCACCCGCCCGGCTGATTGCTCGAGGTCTTGGCAAGCGTCAAGCAGGTCGTGGGGACTTAGGTAAGTGTGAATTTCGACGACTAGGTTGAGGTAGGAGCCTTGAACAGGGCCTCCAACTGGAGCCGTTTCATATAGGCCTGATACGGCATATTTCCCGGGAAGATCATCAACCGCTGCTGCTAGCAGATCGTGTCGGTCACCCAGGTTGGAGCCGAAACCGAGGAACGCTCTTACCGGTTCAGATGGAGTTCTCTCATTCATTGGTGTGGCGAACCACTTGAACCGCTGTGAAGTTGATATCCATTGGGATCGGTGGTCGTATCTTCTTGATCGTTATATCCACCGCAGACACCGGTGTTAATAGGAGTAGTTGATCAGCAATTCGTTGGGCCAAGTGCTCCAATAGTTGCGCCTGCGATGACAAACAGATCTCGGTTGCAGTTTCTGCCACTGCGCCATAATCGACGGTGTCGGCAAGGTCATCGGATTTACCTGCTGCCGATAGATCCGTGTATATGTCGATGTCGAGTTCTATTGGCTGAGGGCGTTCGCGTTCTTCAGGGAGTACGCCGACTATGCACACGACGCGGAGTCCTCGCAGTTGAATGCAATCACTGTCGGATTGTTGTTTCACTTACCGGTGTCCTCTTGTTCGTGCTCCATTCCGACAGCTATCTCTACAAGTTCTCTGCCATGTGGGCCTAATCGTTGCTGAAAGATTCGTTCAGCTAGCGCCGTGACCTGAGGTCCGGTCTCGACCAATCCTGCCCACAAGAGATATGCGGCCATTAAGCCACAAAGACGTTCTCCGACTTCTTCTTTGTGAACAAGCACTCGCAGTCCTGCAGTCTTAGCGCCCTGAATTTCGGTGAACAGCACTTCCATGTATTGAGCTAATTGGTCATGGGCCGGCCAAGGTCGATGTCGAAACGGCATGCCCAGTTCTTCGTAATTATGGAGATTGTGGGAACCTGCGATGAGTGAATAGAGGACATCGAAGTGGTTTTGGCGAACCCAAATGATCTCTTCTTGACGGCGAACGCGTCGATGGTGTTCCCCGTAGCCGCCGGGGCGCTCGCATATAGCAAGAGAATCCTTGATAACCCAGGCGAAGTTCCTGGGCTCAATACCTTCTGCCCACTTTCCCTTCACGGTCCCCTATCCCGCTAGCGCTGAAACGCTAATGCCCCACAGATATTACTTGTCCAATTTTGATGGGGCCACTGAGAGTTACGAGGTGATTATTGTTCGACCGAAGTGTCGTAGGCCCATATATCCCCCAGGTTTCTATAACGTTGACCCACGTCAAGTCCATAGCCCACTACCCACACTTGGGGCAGTCGAAAGCCCGCATATTTCACCAGGTCATCGAGATCAGCCTGTTGTTCTTCACGGACCAGCAAAGAGCAGAACTCTAGGCTTGCTGGGTTTCTAGCCAGCAATGTTTTTCGTAAATAACGCAGAGTGAGGCCACTGTCGACGATGTCCTCCACGATGATGACGTCTCGTCCTTCAATATCATTGTCAAGGTCTTTAATGATTCGCACCACACCGCTATTTCGCGTGGTGCTGCCGTATGAGGAGACTGCCATGAAGTCAAGTTCAACAGGCAGATTGGTTGCTCTGGCCAGGTCGGAGACGAAAATAACTCCTCCCTTCAATACCCCAATCAACAGAGGGGTTCGTCCCGCGTAGTCATCTGAAATCTCTTGTCCTAGATCCTGCACTCGTGCTTCGATTTCGTCGCGGGTTACAAGAATTTCAGTCAGAGCGGGGTCGTCTGTCGGGCTCAGATCTGTCACAGGGTCGGAACCTAGCCGCTTTCGGGAAGTTCTCCGTGTTCTTTCGCCAAGGTTTCAAGTCTTAATTTTCCATTGGTGCGCCTAACCGATCTGCCACCTGTTATCTCGGTACCCAGAGCCTCTCCTCGGGCTACTTGAAGAACTCGCTCTACGGATGCCAGATCTGGCGGGTGTTCACCTCTAAGCCATGCGCGAATTGCACGACGCGCGAGGGCAATAGGCGCCGAAGCAAGAGCGGTCGCATCGGTGACATCAATTTCTTGAGCCAGCCGGTCAAGTAGATCCGCGTCCTTATCGGCGATTTCCCCGGCTCGAATAAGTAACGGCACTACATCGCGTTCAGCCACTTCGTTCAATAACGGAAGAATTTCGTGTCGGATGCGGTTGCGTCGGAATCTTGGATCCTTGTTGGTGGGGTCTTCGACCGGTGCCCAGTCAAATATTTGGCATACCGATTCTGTGTCGGCTCGTCGAAGTTTGATTATGGGGTGTTGTTCGTCCCCCATTCCCGCTAAAGCATCGGGCCCCGCTCCTCGTAGGAGATGCAGGATGATTGTTTCTGCTTGGTCGTCGGCTGTGTGTCCCGTAAGGACGTCATCAGGGAGCGCACCAAAGCGCGCTGACCTGGCTCGAGCTTCCAAGTTTGGGCCGTCTTGTAAGGACAAGGTCACAGATCTGAACTTCGCGCCGACGAGATCGGCGAGTTGTGCAACGTGGTCACTTTCGGCAGAACCATTTGGCCGCAGCCCGTGGTCAACATGGTGTGCGATGAGTTCCTCGCCCGTCATCGAAGCTAAAATCAGCAGTGCCGAGGAGTCAGCTCCACCTGAAACGGCACAGTGAATTGGGCCGCCGCTAGGGAACGTGCACTGTTCAAAAAATGGGTGCAGAGAATCATATTTTCCCATGCGTATACCTCTGCTAAGCGACTGGAACTCGTTCCATCCATGCTGTTGGGTTCCGTATTTCAGCCATAGACGGAAGGTGTTCTGGGTCCTGCCAGATGAGATCAACGGCGCGATCACCACGTTGAGATTCGATTGCGGCGATGAAGTCTTCGCCTGCCTGGTATTGAGCCAGCTTGGCTTCTAGCCCCATTAGTTTCTGCATTATGCGGCTGACGCCAGTGGCACTATTGCGGCGTTCTTGCATTACTCGATGAAACCGTGGGGCGTGCGGTACGTGTCCAGCTGCAGCTCGAGACATCGTCACGTCACCGTGTCCCTCGACCAAACTCATCATTCCTCCAACGGAGTCCAGTAGTTCTTTTTGTCGTTCACTGGCAAACAGTTGTGCTACTCCCCCGTCAGCCAACGGGTCTTCCCCATCGCGTTTCATTTGGACGAAGTCTTGAAGGCCTTGTTTAAGTCGATCAGGGTCCGGTTCGACTTCGTCGAGCATCTGGTTCACTAATTCCAAGAAACGAGGTCGGAGCCAAGGAACTCCTGTGAACTGGGAACGATGAGTTAATTCATGCAGAGCTAACCAGAGTCTGAATTGTTTGGGGTCAAACGCAAATTTCTTTTCGATCGCCAAGATGTTGGGGCCGACGTAATACACAAGATCTTGTTCGTCTCGGTCTTCATCTTCGGCAAGCAAAAGGTCATATTGGCCTAGGACTCGCCGGGACATCCAACCCAATACAGTGCCTAGTTCCGCTGCGGCAATCTTTCGAGCGATGCCGCTGGTTGGGTTGGAGTCAGAGGATTCTGCCAACACCGGCCGTAGTAGTCGTCTAAACGAACGAATGTTGGCGTCGATCCAGCCTTCTCGGTCAATCACTTGGGCGCGTGCCGAACCCTCAGAAGAGATCAGCTTGGTCTCAACCCCAACCAATTCTTCGGCGAGCGGGGTGAACTCAGAGAAGTCTCTGTGTAACGAATCACCTAAGTAAGAACGAGATAGTGGCTCGTCACCGGCTACGCGGGCCGCGATTCGTTTCGCCAACTCCCAGTCGACGGGTCCGTCCGTCATCAGCGAATTCAGCGTTTCGGATAACGAGGGGCTACGACCTTCATTATGTAGCCCGCTATAAGTTGGACCACTCCTAGAACCGTGCCGATAGCTAAAGGTACAGCCAACCAAAAGTGCCAGACTTGAGCAGCGAGTGCGTTCATAATGTCATCGTACCCAACAGTCTCGAATAGAACCCAACTCTTGGAGCAGGTTCCCTCAAAATCGGCTGTGGAGCTTTGGCCTTGTCGCGAAGGGCTGGTGGTAGCGTCGGTTGGGTTAGCGCCCGAGTAGCTCAGTGGTAGAGCGGCTCTCTCGTAAAGAGCAGGTCGTGGGTTCAATTCCCACCTCGGGCTCAGTTCCGTTTGTGTGGAGTTGCTGCAGTTAGATTTTCAAGTTGACGAACAACCTCTGCAGTAAAAGCCTCTCGTTACCATTTCGTCTCAAATCACCGGCTGCGGAGGTCACCGAGGCCAATGATCTGGATCCACTGGACGCGTCAATTGATCCGTTCGTTATCCCCGCACTGATTGCGGTACCCACTGCTGTCATGCCCATCAAGAGTTCGTCTGTGCGGAGTCGGCGCAGTTCTCGCTTGTGGCGATCTTCGAGATTACGGCGCCCTAAGCCTCGTTCACCGAATCGTTCGGCACGCTCTTCGAGGTCGTCACGTTCCCGTTCATGACGAAGCTGCAGAGGCGTTGTCGCGGCATCAATCATGGTCAGTAATTTGTCTGCCGATGCTGCTGCACTGTTGCCTGATCCGTCAAGAACTGAGTGAAGTTCGGTCCACGCGTTCCACCGGTCGAACGATGTCTCATCGGATGCGAGGAGCATTGCCCGGTCAATGGAGCCGTTTGCCGCCGACGCAATAACTGCTGCGCGTTCTTGTTGTAATCCTGATGCGACTAACTGGTCGGTGAGTTCTTTGGAGCTAATTGATTCGAAATCCACTCTGGTGCAGCGCGATGCGATGGTCGCTATCTCTACCGGGATTTCTTCTGCTGTGAGAACAAAATGAGTTGAAGGAGGGGGTTCTTCTAGCACTTTGAGGATCATCGGGGCTGAAGCAAAAGCAAGATGTACGTCTTCAACGAAAATAACTTTTTTGTTGCTTTCGTAGGGGCTTGTCATAGCAACCCGAACAATCTCTTTAGCTTGGTCAACTGAGAGCGAAGGTCCGTTTCGTTCGAATAGGACGAAATCAGGGTGTTCTTCAGCGAGGGTGAGCCGTCGGTGTCGTTCTGGATCTTCGGTGGCTGCTGCCAATAGTTCAGCAGCGAAACGAGTTGCAGTTGTTCGCGCGCCGCAACCCGACGGACCGACGAAAAGGTAGGCAGGCAACGGCGCTGGAACTGCATTTCGTAACGCGGAAATAGCGGCTGTTTGGCCGATGATTCCGTCAAAAGAGTCCGTCACTGGACACCAACAGCGTGAGCGACACGCACAGCAACTTCTTCTATCGATCCGGCACCATCAACGACTACCCATCGATTTGGGTCAGCCTCTGCTAGCGCACCGAAACCCTCTATTACCCGTTTGGCGAAGTCGACATCTTCGCTTTCCATTCGGTCACGCTGGTCTCCTAACCGACCATCTGCTGTATCAACAGCAACTGTTAGGAGAACGACAAGGTCGGGGAGCACTCCTCCGCTAGTCCATTCGACGAGACGCATAAGTTCTTCAATGGACTGTCCGCGTCCGTAACCCTGGTACGCGAGCGTTGAACCGTAGGAACGATCGGTTATGACATCACGTCCTTCAGCTAGTGCTGGTTCTACGACTTCAGCTAAGTGTTGCGCCCTGTCTGCAGCGAAAAGTAGTGCTTCGGCACGTTCGGTTGGTGCTGGACCGTCTCCAAGCAATAGGTCTCTAATCGCCAAACCCAAATCGGTGCCGCCCGGTTCTCGAGTCAACACCGCGTCTAGGCGTTGGCTTAGAAGTCGGGCTTGTGTTGATTTCCCGCTCGCTTCCCATCCTTCAAATGCTATGTATTTTCCACGTCGGTTCATTGGGACTTCTTATTAGGGGTGCGTAGTGAAACCCATGCAAGGCCTGATGCCAGCAACATAAGGATGCTTGCCAACCATAAGGCGCCTCGAACCCCCGGCAGTGCCATGGCCCAGGAGCCCACGGTGAGTTCGTTATCGAAGAGAACATCGAAGAGCCAGTTAAAGCCGTCAGATAAGAACCCACCGACTGTGATTGATAAGAGCAGACAAAAACGAACCAGGGTGTACAGGGCACTAAAAACCCTGCCTCGAAGCTGCTCTTCGACGTGTTCATGGAGAAGGGTGAATCCCAATACGTATACGGATCCGGCGAAGATCCCCATTGCAAAAACTCCGGCCAGATTCCAGAACGTGTTGGAGGTTGATACGGCAAATAGCAGACAGCTACCGGCACCAAAGATTGCGGCGATGAACCCGTTTTCTTTGTCTAACCGTCGTTGCATTGCTGACAGCATCGATACGCCTACCGAGACACCTAGTCCAAGGGTCACGAGAATGGTTCCGAAACCGGCGTTACCAGCTTTCAAGATGACGTCGTTGTAGACCGCTCCGAGGGGAATCAACATTCCGCCACCGATCATCCCGGTTGCTAATCCGATGAGGACAGCTCGTACTTGGGGGCTAATCGCGATGAAAGCCCATCCTTCACGCAGTTCGCGTACACCTTGAGCGAGATCGATAGGTCCCGCCTTCTTTTCTTCTCTTCGGCGAGGTACAAGCGGGAGCGTTGCTATTAGACACGCCGCTATTAGGAAAGTTGCTGAGTCAAGCACAAGTGCCCACTCAACTTGACCGATAGCGCTTCCCCCTAACCATTCAGCAAGCTTCGCGAGCCCAATAAACGCGCCTGCTGCGAGAGGGAAAGTGCCGTACGCCGCTACCAACGAAAGTGAATTAGCCGCCGTTAGCTGCTCTTTGGGAACCAAGTTGGGGACGATGGCTTCTTTCGCTGGTCCCCAGAGGGACGTCGCTAATTCAAGTAGTAACGATGCGAGGACCAGTGCCCATACGCGTTCGATGAATGGGATTGTGAGCAGCACCAAAGCTCGAAGAATGTCACAGCTGATCAAAAGTCGTTTCCGGTTGACTCTGTCAACTATGACCCCTCCGACTGAGGCTAAGAAAAATCCTGGCAGCACTCTGGCCACCATGACGAGCGCTATTGCAGACCCGGGCTGGTCACCGCCGATCCGGCGAGCAATCTCGATAATGGCTAGGAATCCGATCCAATCACCAAATGCGCTAACTATCTGAGCGATCCATAGGCGCAGAAACGCGGGACTCCCAAATACAGGGTGTGACCTGTTCAGACGCGCGTTGTCATCTTGATCTGGGGTTACCTCTGGTTCATCCATGTTCACAGTTCAGACTCTTCAGGGTTTCCCACGGTCAAAAATCTATTCCAACTCCATAACGAGTTTCTGAATTACAGGATATTCAAAAACACTGCTAAGTGAGTGAACAGCGAGAAGTCTTAGGTCCGTTTCTCGGCCAATAGTTCTACAGCTCTTTGCTCGGTGAGTGCTTCAACTGAATCCCAGCTCTTGAGCGAGGCGTTCGTCTTGCCATCAGTTACGTACGGTCCGAATTTTCCGTCCTTCAGAAGAATGGGCTGATCACTATTGGGGTCTTTGCCTAGCTCTTTGAGGGGTGGTTTCGCTGCTCTACGACCAAACTTTTTCGGTACCGAAAGCAGCTGCAAGCACTCTTCAAGGGTGATGGTCAATAACTGTTCTTCATTTTGCAGATTGCGGCTCTCTCCGTCCTTGAGCAAATAGGGGCCATACGGACCGTTTTGAACGGTTATTTCGATCCCATCGGCAGGGTCCGCTCCAACGGTGCGTGGCAAGCTCAAGAGCTCGAGTGCTTCCTCGAGGGTGATGCGTTCTAGGGTCATTGTTTGAAAGAGTGACGCTGTTTTTGGCTTCGGTTGATTCTTTAGTTCATCGATGCGGTCTAGTTCGGCGACGAGTTCGACAATGCTGTCAAACACTCGAGAGGTTTCAATGAGGGAATTGATGTTGGTGAGACGTTCCTCATTGTCTCCGCGCTGCAAGTCCTTTATGTAACCGGACTGCTCTAGACATGACTGCAGCGCTGCAGGAGCGTCTGTTTCGCGCAGATCAACGATTGATCTTCTCAGCTTCAGAAATGATCGAATGGCTTTTTGCGCGGCAGGTGACGAACCGGCTTCCTTCGCCCGTTCGAAAGCCTGCAAGAGGCTGATCTCATGAGTCTCGCCGAACTCAATAAGCCGTTTGATGGCGGCGTCGCCAATTCCGCGTTTGGGGTTCTTTATCGCTTGCCGAACCGAGTCGTTGTCAGGGTCGTCGGTCATGCACCGCATATAGGCGAGCGCTACTTTGAGTTCTTTCTTGTGGAGAGGAAGAGCTAGGAGTTGGCCTCCAGGTGACGAGGCGGCTGGCATTTTGGGAGGTCGCCCCAAAGACACATATGGGCCGAACGTTCCTGGCCTAGCGATAACTTCTATACCAGTCGCAGGGTCGGGGCCTAAGACGACTTCTTCAGGCGTCTCTAATAATTCGATGGCTAAATCAAGAGTGATCTCGTCTGGAGTGATGCCAGCAGGTAATGATCGATATTCGTCGCCTCGTTGCACATAAGGAAAGTTCTTACCCACTTTGGCCACAACGACCTGGCCGTCATTATCAACCCCAATGGGAATCGTGTTGATTTCTACTGGATCGATGTCAGCAAGCCGTTCATCTGATACAAGATTGCGAAGACCTGGCAGTGGCTCCCCATTTGCGTTAACACCCCCAAAATAGAAATCATCTAGCCACGGGTTAGGTTCGATTTCGCCTACAGATATCTGATCGAGATCATCTTCCATGCTCGCAGTCAGGGCGTAATCAACGAGATGTGGGAAGTGATTTTCCATGAGACCGACCGTGGCAAAGGCGGTGAGTGCAGGGACCAAAGCCTGACCTTTTTTCCATACGTAGCCTCGGCTTTGGATGGTGCCCAGAATGCTTGCATAGGTGCTGGGTCGCCCCACTCCTAGTTGTTCTAATTGTCGAACTAGGGTCGCCTCGGTGTAGCGCGCCGGTGGTTTCGTTTGGTGATCTTTGCTTTCAAGGGACGTAGCAACAACAGCGTCACCCTGTGAGAAATTGGGGAGTTCTCGTTCTTCGTCGTCTGATTCATCTGACTGTCGCCCGTAGACAGCCAGAAAGCCAGGAGAAGTGATGACGGTCCCGCTAGTGCCGAATTCATAAGTTTCCGATCCGGATGGGGAAGCTGCTAAACGAATAGTGACCGTCTGGCCTTCAGCGTCGTTCATCTGACTGGCTATCGTGCGACTCCAGATCAACTGGTATAAACGCGCTTGATCACTATCAGCTTTGTCTCCTTTGAAACCAAGGTCAGCTGGATTTGGCCATGCGTCTCCTGCGGGACGGATAGCTTCGTGCGCCTCTTGGGCGTTTTTGACCTTCTTGGTATACACCCGAGCATCTGCGGGTAAATGGTCCTGCCCAAAGCGATCTCTGATCAGCGTCCGGGCTGCGCTCAAGGCATCCGCCGACAGGGTCGTGCTGTCGGTCCGCATATAGGTTATGTGCCCTTCTTCATAGAGCTTCTGGGCAGCACCCATTGTTCGTGAGGCAGAGAACCCAAACCGCCCGCTGGCTTCTTGCTGAAGAGTCGAGGTCATGAAGGGTGCTGCTGGTCGACGTCGGTACGGCTTGGAGTCAACAGATTGAACAATGAACTCGACCCCAGTAAGTGCCGACGCCAGTTCTTTGCCCTGGTCAGTGTTTACGATCGTTCTATCGGCCTGGCTGAGTCGCCCCTGCGCGTCAAAGTCTCGCCCGGTGGCAACACGAACATCATTGATAGCGGTAAGAGCCGCAGTGAAGGTCGCACCCGAGGACATCTCAGCCTCCAAGCTCGAATACGCAGCTGTTTGGAACTCGATGCGTTCACGTTCGCGCTCAACAATCAACCGGTTAGCAACACTCTGAACTCTGCCAGCAGATAGGCCAGGCTTAACTTTTTGCCACATAACAGGAGATACTTTGTATCCGTACAGTCGATCAAACTTCCGGCGAGCTTCTTGGGCGTCAACAAGGCGATGATCTAACTCTCGGGGGGAAGCGACCGCATCACGAATAGCTTTTTCAGTGATCTCGTGGAACACCATTCGGTACACGGGCACTTGGGGACTTAGTACCTCGAGGAGATGCCAGGCGATAGCTTCACCCTCCCGGTCTTCATCCGTGGCCAGGTAGAGCGCATCAGAACTCTTCAGTAACTTTTTAAGTTTCGCTACTTGTTTCTTCGCCCTCTCGGTAACTACGTAGAGAGCCTTGAAGTCATTGTCGACGTCTATACCTAGATTCGCCCATGACTCGCCTTTGTAGACAGCGGGTACTTCGGTTGCTTTGGCCGGAAGGTCACGTATATGCCCTACTGAGGCCTCAACCACATAGTCGGATCCGAGGTACCGCTCAATGGTTTTAGCCTTGGCAGGTGATTCAACGATTACTAGCGATTTCGGCACGGCGGCAATTAATTCCCTAATTCATGTGGGGCTGTCAAATTCTTCGATTGCCCAAATAAAGCAACCTCATCCGCGGAAGGTACCGGGCATTACGGCATTTCCAACGCACCATCACTATCAAAATTTTCTCGGTGAACCACCAGGGCAAGGATCACAACAACTGCAGCAACCCCTGCCAAAGCAGCAATTGAGGCTCCAAAAAGCTCTTCAGTTTGCGGGGTTCCGAGTCCGGTATTTTCCAGTCCACCCTGGTCCGAAGGCCATGGCCACAGAACTCTCAGCGAGCCGACCATCAGACCCAGAAGGATTGAAACAACCAGATCGCGATA
>JASLTG010000030.1 GCA_030743005.1 Acidimicrobiales bacterium
TGGTGTTCAACTCGTCGGTCAGTCGTGGCGTGATCAACGTCTCCTTGCTACAGCTGCAGCAGTCGAAGAGTCCTTCGGTGTTGCGACATGACTAACCCTGCTCCCCTAGCTGGCGTCAAAGTACTCGACGTTTCGAGTGTTTTGTCGGGCCCGCTATCAACCATGTTGCTAGCTGATCTCGGTGCCGACGTCATCAAGGTTGAACCCCCCACAGCGCCGGACTTCACGAGAGGAGTTGGGGAAGCACGCAACCAGATGACTGCTTACTTTTACAACACCAATCGAGGGAAGCGGGCTATAGCTGTTGACGGTCGACATCATCTTGGTCGCAAGATTTTGCAGCAACTCGCAGATCAATCTGACGTCGTGGTCCAAAACATGCGCCCAGGTAAGGCCGCAGGTATTGGTCTTGATCCGGATCAATGCATGGAGCGAAATAAGTCACTTATTTACGCGTCGATTAGCGGCTACGGCGACGACGGTCCTATGGCTGGGGAACCGGTATATGACTATGTGATTCAAGCCGTGACTGGAATGGTCGACGCGCAACGTGACCCGGTTACTGACGCGCTCGACCTGACTCGGCACTTCCCGGCGGACAAAATCACGGCCCATGCCATGGCGGAATCTATTCTGGCCGCGCTATTTGCTCGTGAACGTGACCCTCAACGTCGTGGGCAGCACGTTGAGGTGAGTATGCATGAAGCCAACCTTGCGTTCATGTGGCCCGATGCGATGATGCAACACAGCATCGCCCAACAGACCGACGGTCCAAGTCTGTACCCCGCGGAGTATTACCGGGTCTATCCGACACGCGACGGCGCGATAGTAGTGATGCCTTTGATGACACCACCGGCCGGAATTTGTCACGCCATTGGGCGACCTGATCTGGCTGACAACCCTCGGTTCGCTGCATTGGACAGTGACAATCTTCATGAGTTCCAAGACATCGTCGCCGAACACGTCAGCGAGTTGACCAACGAACAAGCTTTGGCTGCTTTTCGGGAACATGATGTTCCGGTAGGGCCGGTACTTCCTCGTGACGAACTTCACTTACATCCTCAAGCTGTCGCCCGGAATTCTGCGCCAGAACATCTCAACACTCCGATGGGTGCAGTTCGAAGCGCCAGACCGGCTTGGCGGATGAGCGGAACTCCTGAATTGGTCAATGAAGGAGCCCCCCTGTTCGGTGAACACACTGAGGTTGTTTTGACCGAACTTGGGTACAACGTTCAAGAAATCCATGAGCTACGCGAAGAAGGCGTTGTCGCCTGACGTCGTTCGAGTTTCGTAGTCTGAGAAGCGGCAGACGCTGTGCTCTACTGTCTTAACTATGGAGAGCACGCCAGATAACTCAAAAGCCGACACCTTGAATGACATTGGGGTCTTAAAAAGACGTGAGATTGAAGCCCGTATCGTGGCGCCTCTGATCGAACGTTTCGCTGAAGAATTCGGAGAGGACCGAGTTGTGGAACTCGCTCGCGAGACCGTGGTGGATGTAGCGCGAGGTCAAGGCGCAGTCCTGGCCGAGGCTATGGGAGGCAACGATTTAGCAAAGTTTGCTGATTCCATGGAGAACTGGACTAAAGGCGGAGCCTTAGAAATTGAAGTTCGAGAACAATCAGAAACAACCTTTGCGTTTGATGTTGTTCGCTGCCAGTACGCAGATATGTACCGCAGTTTGAATATTCCCGAATTAGGGGCATTGTTGTCGTGTAATCGCGATGGGACCATGGTCGAGGGATTCAACCCCGACATCGCGTTTGAGAGAAATCAAACGATTATGGGTGGAGCGTCCCATTGCGATTTCCGTTATTCGTTGGAGTCGAATGAAGTCGCTGTAGAAATCGAAGACCAATAACTTCTTCTGCTTCAAATTCATTCATGCCACAATCGACGTATGCGCGGATCCATTTTTTGTTTGTTGGTTCTCATCGCGACTTCCTGTGCTTCGAGCGACTCGGTAAGTTCAAAAGAGTTTGACGAGTTGAGGGCCGATGTTGAGCAAATAAGTGCCGACGTACAAGCCATTACTCACGTCGCGGAGAGTACGAAACAGGGATACGGGTGGCCTGAGGACTATCAGGAAGGGTGGCGTGATATTTGCGCTGTCATTATCAAGGGCGCTGCCCAAGCAGACCCCAGTGCACGGCCATCGAAAGAAATTTGTGGTTGTACCTTGAAGGGTCTCATGGGGGCGTTCACGCTGAAGGACTACGAGTCCTGGTCTCAGGAGACCAAAGACGGAGCGGCAGCACCATATATCACGATGTGTTGGGCTCAATAGAAACCGTCTATAACCGGATCCCTCTCCACGAAGGTTCTTGCGAACCCTGGTTCCTTGTGTTTTATTCGGCCTCGGAAATGAGTTCTGCATGCTGGTCAAGGAGCGCTGCTAGGTCATCGGGTGAACGGCGACCAAGGCCACATTCTGTTGCAACTCCGAACCGCGGTACGACTTGTGAGGCGGCAGCAATGCGATTCCGACTGCCTTCGATACCTCCAGTTTGATGAACTAATCCGAGGTACAGCTCGGTTGCATCTGGCACCACGACCTCGCCGAGGGGTTCGAAATAGGCGACGTCATCGCGGGAGCGAGGTACAGGTAGATGGATCCACTGCACTGGTCGCTGCACTCCACCGAGTATCGATGTTGCCACCCATGCCAGATGTCCGGTGTTCTCAGGTTCAATGAAATGCTGATGACCTGAGTCGCCATAGCAAAGATGAAATCCCAGTTCGACGGGTTCAGGTATCAGATTTCCTAAATGAAGGATCCGTTCAGCTATCTGGGACCGCGCATCATGGCCGCTTAGATCCGAATCTAAGAAACTCCAGAGTCCTTCGAGAATCCCGAACTCAATGACTATTTCCCATTGGATCGCTAGGGAGTCATGAGGGATGTGATCAAGGATTTGCTTTACCTCGGCTTCCATGGCGCTTGTCCAAGCTTCGATGACCAACGGTCGGGCTTCAGGCGTGACATACATGGTCACCACGCTTAAAGGGGAGGGCAGTCCGACCATGAAACGTTGATGTGGACCGATATGTCCTTCATTTTGAGCCTGCTGAAATGCCTTCCATGACTCCAAAGCCGCTGCTGCGTACCCAAGTTCAACTAAATCCAACGACGAAGATTCTTCAGTTAGTACGAACTGTTGAAGGGCGCGCCCTGTATAGGTCGAGTCGGAACTTTCAGCAACAAGTTGTGGGCATTGCGCGAGTTTCGCGTACTGCCATCGAATCCAACTGTCGCGTTCACCAACTTCACCATCGGGAACTCGACTTAGTTGATGGCCAAGGTGGCGTTGGACCAATGAGAACAGTTCCGACGGGCTATCAACCGGTGCGCTTCCTACTAGATGCGCTCCAATAATCTCAACCATCGCTATTTACCCCAGTCACCTCAGCACGCGATGAGAGTCACATTAACTAACGCGTGAAACCCATCCACGCAAGCATCCTATTTCCCGTCTTGGTGTCTTCGAACCATTCAGAGGTTCGCTGTCTTTAGCGTCCGTGTCGTTTATCCCCTCAAGGTTTGTGGATACCCACTCCGCGACGCAGTTGGAACGGCCGTGGTCCCGCGCGAGACTGCTGATGAACAAAAGCTGTGATGAATCTCAGGGGAGGGGGGAATTTGATGTCTGTGTCTGATGACTCCCCCAATGATCCGTCGCTGTCCTCCTCTGAAAGCGACCTTGACGATTTCAATCTTTTCGACCCTGAGATCCAACAATGCCCACATATGTATTACGCGAAGATGCAAAAAGAGCGGGGTGTCTTTGAAACAGATGCTCTGGGCACACCTCTCTATTTGGTAACAAAATATGAAGATGTAGCGGCTTGCGCTATGAACACCTCAGCGTTCTCGTCCCGGTTCGATGCAGGAAGCATGGAAGGGAACTCCGAATACGCTCGACGAGCTCAAGAGCTCTATGAACAAGAAGGCGGTTTCGACCGGGTCGGGACGATGTTGACTGTTGATCCGCCTGAACACACTCGTTATCGCCGTTTAGTTAGTCAGGCATTCACTCCGAAAGCCATCGCTGCCCTGGAGCCAACTATTCGAGAGCTCGCCGGCCAACTGATTGATGAACTTATCTCCGGTACTGCTATCGGGCAGTCCTTGGATTTCGTGGAGTTGTTCGCTGTGCCGCTCCCTGTTGCGGTTATAGCGAAAGCATTAAATGTTCCCGATGATCGTTTGGGTGACTTCAAACGGTGGAGCGATGCTTCTGTCGCTGGGATCGGTACCAACATTTCTATTGATGAGCGTCTCGCGGCGGATCGGGAAGTGATCGAATTTCAAAAGTACTTCGCTGACCAGCTGGAATTACGTCGCAAGACTCCGCAGGACGACATCTTGACTGACCTTGTGAATGCACAGATCGATAATGACGATCCTGAGGGTTTCGATTCGGCTCCGCTTGACATCGCCGAAATGTTAAGCATGATTCAACAATTGCTGGTTGCTGGGAACCAAACCACAACCCATTTGTTGGGCGAAATGTTGCTCCTGCTTGACGAACATCCCGAGGAGTGGGCGCGCCTCGCTGAAGATCCTCTTTACGGGAAAGACGTCGCGGATGAGGCGTTGCGTTTGGCCGCTCCCACTCAAGGAATGTTCCGAGTCGTGTCCGAAGACACTCAGGTCGGATCCACCTCACTGTCAGCTGGTTCAAGGGTTGTTTTGATGTACGCGGCGGCAAATCGGGACCCTGAGATGTGGGAGCACCCAGATACCTTCCAACCTGGGCGCGAAGGCCAAGCTAAACATTTGAGTTTTGGTAAAGGCCCGCATTACTGCGTCGGTGCAGGTCTCGCTCGCCTCGAGGCGCGTATTGTCGCGGAAACACTAGGTGAGCGGTTGAGCAGCATTCAGGTGACCAACCGCTCCGAATTGAGGTACATACCGAGTTTCGTGTTGAGGGGCCCACAGCGAATAGATGTAGTCGTGTCAGCTAAGGAAGTAACAGGGAATGGTTGAGACTGTCAGCGGAACGAACCGGTCCGCAGGAATCAGTTACAAAGAACTTCTCAACGGTGACTCTCGCTCAGTTCCTGAACACCTTCTGACAGAATCACCTATGCCTTCAGGGTCTTCTCGTATACCGACCTCGGTGTACTTCTCTCAAGAGTTCCATGACCTAGAAGTTGAGAAACTCTGGTCGCGGGTGTGGCAGTTGGCCTGCCACGAAGACGAACTTTGTGATGTTGGGGACTATGTGGTCTACGACGTTGCTCGACTTTCATTTCTGCTCGTTCGAACCGGCGAAGGCCCCGATGACATCAAGGCCTACCGGAACGCTTGTCTTCATCGGGGGCGGAAACTTCGCGAACAGCCAGGGAAAGCTGCCACCAACCTTCGGTGCAGTTTCCATGGCTGGTCATGGAGTCTTGACGGAGCGTTACACGAGATCCCCTGTCAATGGGATTTCCCGGACGTCCAACCTGAGCAGTGCGGTCTGCCTGAGGCACAAATTGGACGGTACGGCGGTTTTGTTTTCCTTAACCCTGACCTCACTGCTGAACCATTAACCGATTTCCTGGGCGATTTTTCTGAACATCAAACCACGTTGCCTTTGGGACGTCGTTACAAAGCAGTCCATGTTGCCAAGGTCGTTCGGTGTAATTGGAAGGTTTGTCAAGAAGCGTTCATGGAGTCCTACCACGTTGTCGCGACTCATCCGACACTTATGGAATCGCTCGGCGACGCGAACAGCCAATATGACGCTTATGGCAGTTATTCGCGTGCTATTTCTCCTGCGCAGGTAACTAGTCCACATCTAGCGACCGTCCCTGAATGGGATTCTGATCCCAACGGAAGGCTCTACACAAGGTTTCGTCATCCGATCAGTGGGCACATATATGAACGAGCTGATTCCGGCAACGTCGATGTAACTGACCTTGATGGCGAGGTAAGTACTTTCCGTTTCGACGGCGAATGGGTCGAAGGCAACTTGACTCATGCTGATCCGCATCTTTGTTTATGGATTGGTGGCGAACAGCTCCCTAAGTTCGAAGATGTCCCGATTCCTCGCAGCTCACGATCCGATTTCGTTGAACAGCGTTCAGAACTCGCTGACCGGAAACGCGCAGAGCTCACTTCTCTTTTAGGTGACGCCGCCTCCGAAGTGGACGTTGAATCGATCTGTGACGCTGAGCTTATTGATGCGATCTTTTTTTCTGTGTTTCCGAACTGGCATCCATGGGGCTGCCTCAACCCGATTCAGTACCGCTTTCGACCCAACGGAGACAACCCAGATGAATGTCTCTTCGAATGCATGTTGTTCCTGCCGTCTCCGTTGACCGATGAACGGCCGCCGCCCGCACAGATTCAGTGGCTGTCAGCGGATGATGACTGGACGCTCGCCCCTCAACTAGGGATGCTCGCGAAAGTCTTCAATCAAGATCTTTACAATCTGCCTCAGGTTCAACTCGGATTGAAGAATCTTGCCAGTGGACACACCCTGTTGTCCGAGTATCAGGAAACAAAGTTGCGACACTTTCATCACCTCCTGCAACGTCAACTTGAAGTTGATTACGAAGCGATGTTGGAGAGCTGAAAAACTCAAACCTAGGGGCGCGGATCAACCGTCTCAATATTGAGCTGGCCTACTAATCCCGCGGCGCGATGCACCGCCAACGCTCGCCATTCCTCCGAAGTTGACATCTCAAAGAGTGCCGCCCGGTTGGGGTATTTGGCGATAGCTACCTCATCCCAGAGCTCTTCTACCTGACCGAGAGACAGCATGGTTACATCCCCCATGAAGAAGACCTCTCCGCCATATTTGGGTAGGAGCTGTGCGACACCGCGTCCATATATTTGGTACGCCTGATAGCCGGTGAGGTCGGTTTCTCGACCGTCTTCATATTCGGCTTGTTCTTTGAACTTCAGAAGGTTGACCATGAAAATTGGCCCGTCAGGGCCCGGTTCCATCATCTCTTCGATACGTTCTCGACTTGTTGGCGTTACTTCGTTGATGACCTCCACGCGCGGGACCTCTTTCTTGCTGTAGCTCAAATCGTTAGTGAACCAACCTTAATAGCCCTCCATATCGCTAGATAGTGAGGTCGCTGCCTAAGGGTCGATCAGCACGCCAGGGTTGAGGATCCCATTAGGGTCAAGATGTTTCTTTACTGCTCTCAACGATTGGGCGAAGAGTTCTGGTCGTTGAACATCGTATGCATTTGGTCGGTGCATTCTGCCAACCGCGTGGTGATGAGTTGATGTTCCCCCAGCTGCAACTAAGGCTTCATTCGCCGCATCTTTGATCACTTGCCATTGCTGGATTTCGGAGCCCTGGGAGCCCATCCCTGACCATGTGTAATACGGGGCCGGGCCGTCAGGGTAAACGTGTGTGAAGCGACATGACAACGAATGATGGCCTCCGAAAGTCGCTCGTAACGCTTCACCAACGGCGGTCCTCACGGAATGGTCGAATTCAGGCCAGCGGTCCCAGGTAATGGCAGTCTCGAAAGTGTCGGCTACGAGCCCTAGAGAGGTTTCTGCCCCGTTACTTACTCCAATGAAGGCATCTCGCCAGGCTCCCACTGCCCCTGCCCGGCCAGTTGGATTTCCAGTTCCATCATCAATCTGGATTTCGTCGTCCGCTACTACTCCACCGGCGTCCCGAGCAATTTCCACTGCTTGGGAGATGTTGTGACGTTGGGAAAGTTCAGCGCTTTCAAACGCCACGATCACCAATGACTGATTTCCGTCGAGACCAGCCGCTCTCTTCGCCTCCGCTGGGTCCAGGATTCTCAGGTTCGCGGGCCAAAGTTTGGCCTGCACTATGTTTCGTACTGCTTCATACCCCGCTTCCCAGGACGGAAACAGTATTCCAGCGGTTGCTCTATGGGAGGGCCGTTTTTGAATTCGCATCCATGCTTCGGTGATGATGCCCAGAATTCCTTCGGAACCAATCACCATACGGTCGGGGCTCGGCCCTGCTCCAGAACCAGGCAAACGCCGGGACTCCCACCATCCAGCAGGGGTGATCATCCGTGTTGACTCCACGAATTCGTCAATATGGGTGTGGTTGGTTGCGTAGTGACCTCCTGAACGGGTCGCTATCCATCCCCCAAGCGTTGAGAAGCGAAATGACTGAGGAAAATGGCGAAGGGTGTAGCCGTGAGGTCGAAGCTGATTTTCAAGGTGGGGTCCAAAGACACCAGCCTGGATACGGGCCGCCCGCGACACGTCGTCTAGTTCGAGGACTTGATCAAGTTGATCTAGAGATATCACGACCGTTGGGCCTCGGTCTTCGGGCGGGTTCAAGCCCCAGACAACAGATGACCCACCGCCATAAGGAACCGCCACATATTGATTCTCGTCGCACCAATCCAATGTGGCTGCAACCTCATTTTCATTACGTGGGTGAGCGACTACATCAGGGGGGTTCGGGAATTCCAGATTGAAAGCTTTCACACGCTCAGTGAAATGGGCTCCATATGTATAAGCGACACGTTCATAAGTTGAAGTAGAACACCAGTCAGCTATCGCCTCAGGGACAGTGATTCTTGATGCTCGTAATTCCGCGTCCTTCGCTTTAGGTACTGGGAGAGCTGTAACCGAAGTCCCGTATTGTTCCGATAGATCTTTGGCGAGCTGCGTTCTTTCAAGATCAGTCGGTTCTTCTGACTCCATGCACCAAGCCCAGAATGATTTACGATCTGCCATGCCGTCACACTAAACGATTTACCTAGTGAGTTACTCAGCGACTCCCTATGCCACGGTAGCTCTGGCTTACATCTCCTGTTAAAGGGAACTTGGTCCCTACTGGATCTGTGTTGTCGTACCGACAGTGACTCTTAACTGTGCACTAGGAAAAGAGGCTGAAATGCCCGTTCTAGAAAAGTCCATCACTTATGAGGGTTTCGCTGAGAACAGTGGTGCTAGGAACGAAATGGGACACCACCGGTTTGGTCTCCGCGGAGATCAGTTGTTGGCGCCCAGGTCGCTGGGTTAGTTATGAGGTCAGAAATTGCGTCCGAAGCGGCTTCGAGAAGTTGTTCACCTTTGCCAGCGTTGGCGGTACTGGGGTCACCAAGGACACCGTTAGGGGTCACTGCTGCCAGGTCGCGCCAACGAAATGAGCCTTCTCCTGCTAACAAAAAGCTCAGATCAGCAGGGGTTCGATGCGAAGCTAGGTCACTGTCATCAACCAGGTCGGGTTCCAGATGCAACATCATCGAAGTTTCGGCTTCACCAGCGTGTAAGACGTTGGATTGGTCTTGAAGTATCGGCGCGAGTCGAGCCGCCGCTTCCAGCCAGTAAGTGGCTGCGACAACTGTTAGGTCGTCAAGTTCCAGCGAGAGACTCTGGGCGATCATTTTGCAGGCGTCGATGTTGCCGCCGTGGCCGTTGAGGATCAACACTTTGTTGAAGCCGTGGCGTTGGACGCTGTCGACGATGCATCGAAATATCGATAGCAGTGTTTCGTAGTTGAGGGTGATGGTCCCTCCAAACGGCATGTGGTGTTCAGATAAACCGGCCCAAACGACCGGCAACACGACGGTTGCTTGTTCGTTGTGAGCTTTTTGTGCCGCTCTGTGTGACACCTCGGTAGCTAAACGGCTATCGACCTGCACCGGTAGGTGCGGCCCATGTTGTTCCATGGCCGCTACTGGTGCTATCACCACTGCATCGTCAGCCGCGAGTGCCCGAAGTTCGTGCGCTTTGAGGTTTGCCCATTCCATCAATGCCATAGAGCGAAGGCTAATCGCCTCCCACTACTGAAAGTTTCAACGAGTCAGACGGTTGGTTTAGAAGATTGCCCCAAGCCACAGCAAAATTGCTATCAAGATCACTTGGACGATCAAACGAATGACATGGCCGGTGGTACTTAAAAGGTTGCCGTTGAAAGGAACGTCATTCAAATACATGTTCAGATTCGCTAACGACATCAACAACACCAAGACCACAAGAAGGCGAGCGGAAATAGTTCTGGTGACTGGAATCATGATTCCTAGGCCGAGAAGTATCTCCAACGCTCCGCTGCTGTAGGTCCAAAACGATGGTGCTGCGAGGTAGCGGGGAACAATCTCGTTGAAAGCTTTGGGGTTAACGAAATGTTGGATTCCGATCCATATAAACGGAAGGCCAAGTAGACATCCGACAATGTTTTTCGCGAGGTTCATGGGAGGTGTTCAATGTACAGTCCTCAGCCACAGGTACCTAGTTAGGTGAGATGAATGAACAGTTACGGTCCCACGTTTGTTAGTGCTAGTTGGCTTGAAGACCATTTAGGTGACCCTGAGGTAGCAGTTATCGACGTTCGCGCCGGTTTTCGCCCTCAACCTCCGGGCCCTTCTGACTTTTTTTCGATGCGTACCGAGTATGACGAAACTCACATTCCGGGCGCCCACTACCTGCATATGGTTGATGATCTTTCCGACCCCGCTGGTCCGTTCCCGTTTGCGGCTCTCGCTGCGACGGACGTGCATGACCTTTTAGGGGCCATGGGGGTTTCTAACGATCAGACCTTGGTGCTTTACGGCGCAAACATGCATGTGGTGACCCATCGCTGTTGGTGGTCACTTCGACAAGCAGGAGCCAACAATGTTCGGTTGTTGGACGGCACTTACGACCATTGGGTACAAGGTGGTCGACCAGTCACCGATGCAATTCCCGAAAATTCACCATGCGCTTTTGTAGCGACGGAAATTCCTGAGTGGATTGCGGACAAAGAGGTTGTGGCTGCAGCAGTCGACGACCCAACGGTTGGTTTGGTCAACGCATTGTCTCATGAACAGTTCGAAGGAGACGGGCAACACTATGGTCGCCCTGGGCGTATTCCGGGCAGCGTCAGTGTCCCTGCGATGTCAGTTATCGATCCCTCTACCGGGGCGCTTCGTGAACGTTCCGAACTGGAAACTGTTTTTCATAATGCCGGCGCCGATGGCTTTGAGCGTTTAATCACATATTGCGGAGGGGGAATCGCTGCGAGTACAACTTTCTTAGCATTAGATGTCCTCGGGTACGACAACGTCTCGCTCTATGACGGGTCATTGTTGGAATGGACGAAAGACCCGCAAGCTCCACTCGATGTCGGACCTGCCTAGGTGGGGGTTTATGCGGCGTTGGCTTGTCTCAAGTAGCCATCGAGCATCATCAGGGCTTCTTCTCGGGTGAGTCGTAGAGACACCGTTACCGAAGCACCGGGGGTCTCCATGGCGATGGAACGTCGAAGTATTTCGACTTGTACGTGACTGGTTAGCTCGTTTGGTCCTGGTATTCGCATACAACAATGAGTAGCTGTGGGGTCAGACACTCAACGACACGGTCTACTCTTCCCGTTTGGCCCGGTAGCTGCCAGAATCTATGGAAGCACGAAACTGAAAGTGAAATAGCTATGGAGTTTGAGTTCGTCCAGGGTGACCCCATCACTGAAGAAGAAGCGTTCGCTGAAGCCAAGGAGCTGGGTCTTCACGCCTTCGCGTTTGACACCGACACCCAACATGACACCGATCTGCACTGGCATGAGTTCAGTGCAACGATTTGGTTGGTGTCCGGTGAAGCGAACGTCGCCACTGAAGATGGCACCGTGTATCACGCCACGCCAGGGTGTCGGCTTCGTGCACCTGCAGGATGGTTGCATCAGGAGTTGGTGAGTCCAGCGCATCGGTTAGTGATCGGCACCGATATCCCTGTCGAAAGTTGGAGCCAACCAATCGACAAGCCGGCAGCGGAACTTTCCGTTTAATTCGAAACTCACGTTTCCGACCGCTATTTATTTGAGTTTGGTTCGCGTATAAAAAAGACGGCTAACGCTGCGATTGGTCCGGTGGCAGCGGTAACGAACCAGGCGTTGTGGAACGCGTCGATATCGACTCCTGAGCCGACCATCGTGATGAGGGCTGCTACGCCGATGGTGGACCCGAATTGGCGGCCGACTTGGTTGAGGGATCCTCCGACCGCGAAGTCTTCGGGTGGGACTTCGCTTACGGCGGCTGCGCTGATGATTGGGAACGTTGTTGCGACGCCGATTGCAACCAGAATTGAAGATGGCAGCCACAAACCCCAATAGTTGGGTGTTTCGGTGACAAATAAGGCGTACATCAGGACACCTATCCCCCATGAAAATGATCCGGGTACAGCGATAACTCGCACCCCGTAGCGCGTTCCAAGTTTGCCTACGAAGGGAGCCATGCACGCAACGAACAAGGGAAGTGGTGCGGTCGCCAGACCCGCAGTGCGTATCGAATATCCCCATCCTTGAGTGAGCCACAAAACGTTGACAAGTATCGAAGCTGACAGTCCCGCTGATTGGATTGCTGTCGCAATGTTGGCCATGTTCAACGACCGAATACGAAATAAGTGTGTTGGTATTGCTGGGGCTTTATGTTTAAGACCTTTCACAAAGGTGAAAACCAACAGAACCAGCGACAGCAATAGGGTGCTAACAACTCCTGGCGAAGTCCATCCCCATGGCCCGACTTGAACGATAGAGAACGCGAGTAACGCCATGGAGATCGCTAGGAGTAACGCTCCGACGATGTCGGGGAAGGGAGCTTGGTCGTTGGGTGCGTTGCCAGGCAAAGTAGCTTTACCGGTCAAGTAGGCCAGTAAACAAAACGGTGGTAGGAGCAGAAACGCCCACCTCCACCCGTATGCGTTGACGATAAGGGAACCGACTGCCGGGCCGGTCGCTACTCCGAGTGCTGTGAGGGAACCCCATTTGGCGACCGTTGTCATTCGTGCAGAGTCAGGAGTGACTGCCAACAGCAGCCCTAACGATGCCGGGGTGAGCAACGCTCCTCCGACACCTTGGATGAGTCGAGCCAGAATCACGACAGAAAAGTTTGGTGCCGCTCCGACCAGCATTGACGAAAGCGCAAACACTCCCAGACCGATCATGAATACGCGCCGTCGACCGAACCGGTCAGCTAATCGCCCTGCTGGGATAAGGAGAGCTGCGAACGCAATGGTGTACGCGTTGAGGACCCAGGTGAGGGAACCTCGACTGGTATCAACAAAGGTTTGTTCAAGGTCTGGGAACGCTACGTTCATAGTTGAGACGTTGGCCGTGACGAGGAAAGCTCCGAGTGCCGTTGACAAAAACACGAGTCGTGCTCGCCACCGATCAACGTCGCCTGTTCCGGTTGCCAGGTTGGAGTCTGAAGCTGACGGGGCGACTTCAAACACCGCGGGTAAAGCGCTCCTTTTCGAGCGCGTTCCGTTACTGGTCATCGCCAATCTCTTTGAGACGACACAAAGGTGGCTGGTGTTTAGGCCTCTGCAACGGCTTTCAGGTTCGCCAAGCTCTGAGCAATGTTGTCCAGAAGCAGTTTGTGTCGATTTATTTTTTGGAAAAACTCTCCGTCAAGGATTGGTGAGTCGAAACTTTCGGTGACCCGACACCCGTCGGAGGTTGCTTCGATTTGGTAGCGCCATAGCGTGCTACGACCATCATCTCCTGGGACTTCGAATGACCATTCTTTTCCAGGGTCAGCGGTGACAACAACACAACCGGCATCCCATTTATTTCCTCCGTTGTCGTTGTATCCGCGAAATTGTGCGCCAGCAACCGCTTCGGTCGCTTGGCCTTCCCATTCGGCTTTGTAACACTCTGGGCTTAGCTCACTGATTCTGGTTAAGTCAGTCAAAATCGCGTAGACAGCTTCGGGGCTGGCCTCGATGTCGATGCTTGTGTCACCAGTTGTTTCCACCATTTTCGGTCTGCTTTCGTAATGGTCTCGACTAGTGGGGACGTTACTACCTTTACGATAGTTACCGGGCTGGAGCTATCAGGATAGACATCACCAATTAAGCCAACCATTGAGGGTGAGCGGGGACGTTGCTGGTCAACCGGTGCGATCCAGTAACCCCAAAATAGCGTCGACGCACCGGTCGGGTTGATGTTCTTGGATGAAGTGGCCGGCACCTTCGACCATGATGTGTGGCTGATCGGTCGCGCCCGGCACACTGGTTGACATCAAACCCTGCAATGGGCCTGTCACTGGGTCGTTGTCCCCGAAAGCTGTTGTCAACGGAACGTGACAATCGGCGAGGAGAGCCCAGATTTCTCGGCACAGATGGGCGCCAGGATGCACACCTGATGTAGGAACCAGTAACGGGAATTGGCGTGCTCCAGCAACGTAGGTGTCATCGACAAACGGAGCGTCATAAGCCCGTTTCTCTTCTTCAGTGAGCTCAAAACCTGGTGTTGACGGCAGCGGGGAGGCTTCACCCGCAACACATTCTGATGCCAAAAACGGGGTGACGTCTTGAGAAAATTGACGCCACAAAGCAAACGGGTCTTTGTCGGTCATCCCGATGTCTCGACCTAATGGGACACCAGTATTTGAGGCGACCACCCCTCGATACATTTTGGGGTGCTGAGCGACATGACATAGACCTAACAGGCCACCCCAGTCCTGACAGAACAACGTTATGGGCCCTAAAGACAAGGTTGTGTTGATTTCGTTGATCGTTTGGGTGAGCCATCGGAGGTGTCGTCCGTAGGTGTAGTCGTCGCGCATCACTGGTTTGTCTGATCTGCCGAAACCAACGAGGTCTGGAACGACGACTCGGCATCCTGAGTTGACGAGGGTGGGGATCATTTTTCGATACAAGTAGCCCCAGGTTGGTTCACCATGTAACAGCAACACCGTTGGGCCGGTTCCTTCGTCGATGTAATGGACGCGAAGGTCGTCATCGATGTTCACGTAACGAGGTTCGAAAGGCCAATCAACTAGACCGTCGAATCGTTCATCTGGGGTGCGGAGTTTGTCCATGGCCGGCACCTTACTTCCAGGCTGATTTCTTAGACGTCGCGATCAGCGAATCTCGCGCTCTGGGCTGTTTTCAGCGCTGGCGTTGCTGGGCAGCTTTTTTGCGGTTGGGGTTTTGTTTGGATTTCGGGTAGCCATTGCCTCGTTTGGCGCCTTGGGGTTTCCCCTTGTTACCAGTACCGGGTTTTCTTTTCCCAGATTTGCCTTTGACGCCGGGCTTACCTTTACCTGCGGGTTTGCCGCTGGGTCTCGGCTTTGCCTTACCTCCGGGCTTTCCTTTACCTGTGGGTTTGCCACTACTTCCGGGTTTTTGGTGTTGTCCGTTGCGTTGCCCGTCGTTTCTGTTTTGGGGTTTGCCTTTGCCGCTTTTGCTGCGGTTTTGACCCCCTGAGGGTTTGCGGCTCTGGGGCCGTGAAGATTTCTGATTGTGTCCATTAGTTTTTTGGGGTTTCGGGCTGAGGGGTCGAGCGTCTCCGAATCCGTCCATGTCGGGGTCTACGACTTGGATATCTATCCCAGCTTCGCGTTGTAAGTGTTTGACTGCTTTGCGTTGCGATTTGTCAACGAAACACACGACAGTTCCGCTGGCACCGGCGCGAGCAGTTCGTCCACTTCGATGCACATACGCTTTGCCGTCTTCTGGGGGGTCAAAATGAAGCACACATTCGACACCATC
>JASLTG010000031.1 GCA_030743005.1 Acidimicrobiales bacterium
GACTGGTTTCTACGTTGCCGGCGATAACTGCTGCTGGAGGATGCGGGCTGATCATTGAAGGGTCTGGGATTCGTATATCTAACGGCACTAGGCATCCTGCGTTGAGTGGGATCGCGTCATTGACCATGCATCGGAAGACATACAGAACAGCCGAACGACATACGGCTTTGGGTGCGTTGAAATTACCTGGGTGTTGGCCGCTTGTTCCCGTGAAATCGATGACTGCTGATCGTTGTTGAAGGTTGACTTGGATTGATACCGATATTTGATTTCCGTCATCCATTTCTCCGACGAACTCGCAGTCGCTGAGCGCGGCGATTACTCGTCTCACTGATTCTTCTGCGTTTTCCATTACGTGCCCCATATATGCATGGACGACGTCGAGTCCGTAGTGGTTGATCACATGGTGGAGTTCTGTAGCGCCTCTTTCACATGCTGCTACCTGTGCTTTGAGGTCAGCCACGTTTTGGTCCGGGTTTCGAGCCGGCCATGGTCCGCCAGTGAGTAGATCTCTGATTTCTTGTTCTAGAAACCGACCCCTTTGCACGAGGAGAACGTTGTCTAAAACCAGGCCTTCTTCGTCGATGGTCGTTGAGTCCGCTGGCGCGGACCCGGGCACGATGCCGCCTATGTCGGAGTGATGGCCGCGTGCCGCGACGTAGAAAATGCGGTCTCCTGTAATTTCATCGAAGATAGGTTTGACCACAGTGATATCTGGCAGGTGGGTTCCTCCGTTGTAGGGGGCGTTGAGGACGTAGGCGTCGCCTGGTTCCATATGGGGGTTGTTCGCGATAACTGATTTGATGGCTTCGCTCATCGATCCGAGGTGGATTGGTAAGTGGGGGGCGTTGGCGATGAGTTCTCCGTCAGGGTCGAAGATGGCACAGCTGAAATCGAGACGTTCTTTGATGTTCACTGACACGGCTGTGTTTTCGAGAACTACGCCCATTTGTTCGGCGATATTCATGAAGAGGTTGTTGAAGATCTCGAGTTGAACTGGGTTGACGTCTGTGCCAACCGCTAGTCGTTGGGTTTGGGGAGCGACTCGTTCGATGAACAGGTCACCGTTTGCGCTTACTCGACCTTCCCAGTTCGGTTCGATGACTGTGGTCGCGTTTGGTTCGACGAGTACTGCTGGACCCACAACTGGAGTGTCGGGGGTCATGTCTTGTCTATTGAGGAAGGGGGTGTCAATGGTGTTGCCTGCCATTGTTGTTGAAAAACTTCCCAGCAGCGGATTTTGATGTTCAGTGATTGTTTCGCTGACTGACAGTGGTTCGGCGACACCGACTGCTTCTAGTTGTATGGCTTCGATGATGACCGGTGTTTCCGGCGAAGTGAACCCAAACCGCGCGCTGTGGTGGGTTTCGAATGCTGTTATGACCTGGTCGAAAGTGCCAGCCGGGACGAGTAGCGCAGTGTCAGAACCTTGGTAGCGGAGTGACAGTCGGCGGCGAAGTTGTTGTGCTTGGGGTTCCAGTCCTTCACTTTGTAGATACTGGGCTCCGTCGACTTCTAGCTCATGCCATCGAGGTTCTAGGTCATCGAGGGTGTCAGGGGCCAGAATTTGTTCAACTGCTTCATCTCGGATACGGCGGATATCGGCTAGGCCGATACCTACCGCTGATAGGACTCCTGCGTGCGGGTGGACGTAAATGTGTTCTATCCCTAGACGGTCGGCGACCATACATGCGTGTTGGCCACCTGCCCCACCGAAGCAAACCAATGTGTAGTCGGTGACGTCGTGGCCTCGTTCGATACTGATTTTCTTGATGGCGTTGGCCATGTTGTCTGCCGCGATATCCAGGAAACCTTGGGCGACGCTGGTTTCGGTTTGTTGAATACCGGTGGCTTCAGTGATTTGTTCGGCTAATGACAGAAATGCCGTTGCAGTGGCCGTGACATCGAGTGGTTGCTCACCATCAGAGCCGAAAACAGCAGGAAAGAACTCTGGGCGCAGTTTGCCGAGCACCACGTTGCAGTCAGTGATGGCGAGAGGACCACCGTTGCCATAGCAGGTCGGCCCAGGATCCGCACCAGCAGAGCCTGGGCCTACTCGTAGCCGGCTTCCGTCGAAGTGGAGGATGGACCCCCCTCCAGCGGCAACTGTGTTGATGTCCATCATTGGGGACCGGACTCGGATACCAGCCACCTCGGTCTCGTATGCGCGTTCAAATTCACCGGCGTAGTGGCTGACGTCGGTAGAGGTCCCTCCCATGTCGAATCCGATGAGTTTGTTGAGGTTGGCGTTCTCCGCGGTCCGTGCCATTCCAACGACACCACCTGCGGGGCCTGAAAGCAATGCGTCTTTCCCCTGGAATGCGTGGGCGTCGGTGAGGCCTCCGTTGGACTGCATGAACATGAGTCTCGGGCTGTGTTCGTCGTGACGGAGTTGCCCGTCAACCTGTGCGACGTATCGTCGCAGAATTGGCGATAGGTACGCGTCTACGACGGTGGTGTCACCCCTGGGCACAATTTTCATGAGGGCGCTTACCTCATGACTGACTGAGACCTGATCAAACCCCAGTTCGCGTGCGATGACCGCGAGACGGGCTTCGTGATTGGTGTATCGGTATCCGTGGACGAGGACGATGGCAACAGAGTTGATGCCTTGTGAGTGCGCTTGCTGGAGCGATGCTCGCGCGGCCTCTTCGTTAAGTTCGATGAGTGTCTCACCTTCGGCGCTCATCCGCTCGTCAACTTCCAACACATCGTCATAGAGCATTTCGGGGAGTTCTATGTCGAGAGCGAAGAGATCCGGTCGGGTTTGGTAGCCGATTCGGAGAATGTCAGCGAAGCCTTTAGTGGTGACTAGCAGGGTTGGTTCGCCCTGACGCTCTAGTAGTGCATTGGTCGCAACTGTTGTCCCCATCTTGACTGTCTCGATTTGGTCCAGCGGAATCGGTTCGTTTGGTGCGAGATGCAAGAGATCTCTGATGCCCTGTACAGCGGCATCAGAGTATTGGCGTGGATTGTCAGAGAGAAGCTTGTGTGTCACCAACGTGCCATCAGGCAACCTTCCAACTATGTCGGTGAAAGTACCGCCGCGGTCAATCCAGAAATTCCAACCATTGTTCATAAATTCTGGTCGCCTTTCTTGACCGCTTTTAACGGGTGACACCAGATTATTGATCTGTAGCAGTTGTTACACAACGCTTCATTTCTATCGCGACACTAGGGTGGCTCCCACATAAAGGAGTCTGCGGGGGTGTCCTTAAGGTGTGGGTGACATGCACGAGATAATTGAAGTTGAATTACCCTCTCAGCCCGCGCGAGTCCAGCACGGCGGGGAAGGTCCACCTCTTGTCTTTTTGCACTCCGAAGCCAACACATCTGCTTGGTCAGACTTCCATGATGAATTAGCTGAGAATTTCGAAGTTTTCGCGCCAATCCACCCTGGTTTCGGCGGCGAAGAAACACCGGATTGGTTGACTGACGTCAGTGATCTGAGCTTTCACTACAAGGATTTGTTGCAAGATCTGAATCTAGATCGTCCGTTGGTCGTCGGAACCAGCATTGGGGCTTGGATCGCAGCCGATTTGGCAATCCACTTTTCTGCCTTGTTGAAGGGGGTGCTGCTGTTTGGACCGATTGGGTTGAGATCATCCGAACCTCTCCCTGATTTGTTCATCATGGAGTTACCCGAAGTGTTGTCGTATTTAGCCAACAGTCTTGACGGTAGTCAGGTTGATCCGATGACTGGAGACGCCGAACTCGCGACTGCGGTGTGGACTGATCTGGCAACGCAGGCACGGCTGATGTGGAAACGAAACTACGACCCACGATTGGCCCTACGGGCCCACCACGCGCAGTGCCCGATCATGGTGGCGGCGGGCCACGAGGATCGGCTGACTCCGTCTGCTTACGCGAAACGATACGCGGAGCTATTTGGAGCATCTTTTACGTCCGTCGACGAGGCGGGCCATCTCGTTCCCCTAGATCAGCCAGCGGCGGCGGCCGCGTTGGTGAATTCTTTCTACGCAACTCTGGAGAAATGAAATGGAGCTTTACGCCTTCCACCTAATGCCGTATCCAAATATTGATCCCAAGGTCCGCGAAAAATATTCGTCAGCTTGGGTTGTCTACCCAAATAGCGAATACGACCCGGTGTTAGGTCAACATCTCTACGACGAATATCTCGATCAACTTACGTTCGCAGACCAGATTGGTTTTGATGCGGTAGTGGTTAACGAACATCATCAAAACGCTTATGGTCTCATGCCGTCGCCAAACATCATGGCGTCAGCCCTTATCGGACGCACAACGAACGCGAAAATTGCAATTTTGGGTAACGGGATCGCTCTCAGAGACAATCCGTTAAGAGTTGCAGAAGAGGTGGCAATGCTAGATGTGATGTCTGGCGGGCGAGTGCTATCGGGTTTTGTGAGAGGAATCGGAGCTGAGTATCACTCAATGGGTTTGGACCCGACACGCAGCCGGAGCAGATTTTTTGAGGCACATGATCTCATTGTGAAAGCTTGGACAGAACCGGGGCCATTTTCCTGGGACGGCGAAAATTACCAATTTCGCTATGTAAACGTATGGCCTCGCCCTCTCCAGCAACCTCATCCACCAATTTTCGTTCCCTCTCAGGGGTCGGCTGAAACTTTACGGTGGGCTGCCCAACACCGGTACCCGTTGGCCTGCACATTTGTGCCGATGGAACGTCTCAAACAGTTTTATGACCAATACCGCCAATACGCGAGTGAGGACTTTGGCTACGAAGCAGGACCTGAACAGTTCGGTTTCACCTCGATTGTTTACGTGCATCCTGATGGTGAGGAAGCAGCCGCAGCTGAACTTGAACCACACATCAAATATTTCAAAGAGCGAGCATTCACTCTTCCATTACCCACATTTTTCCCACCCGGATACACCGCTGCTGAGTCATACAAGACCCGTATTGAAATTGCCCGTGAATTAGCTTCTAGCGGTGGTCCCACGCTCACTGCCGGTGAGCCTCTCATTGGTTCTCCCGAGCAGGTGGGAGAACGACTCGAGAGGAACCTTGCAGCCTGTGGCGCCGGAACCTTGATGGCTCAATTCCAAGTGGGAGATATGCCTCACGACAAAGTGATGCGTTCAATGGAACTCTTCGGCAGTGAAGTGATGCCGTTCCTGTCCAAAAACAAGGTCACCTCTTAGAACTAGTCAGCCCTTGGCGATTAAACCAATGCCAGCGACAACAATCCCGATGCCGGCTATCTGCCACCAACGCAAAGAATCGTTGTCGAAGGTCGCAGCCAACACGGCTGTTGGAATGGGAAAAAGTGAAGCCGCGATCGCTACTGCAGTTACTGAGCCGCGTTGGAATCCGGCTGTGTAGCACAGCACTCCAATTGAGCCAAGAATTCCAGCTGCTGCTGAGAACCGCAGCATGTGACCGCGCACAAAACGCGGTAATCCTCGGGCTGTACAAAAGCCGATCAAAATTATGAAAGCCGTTGATCTTTGGCCGACTACCGGCCATAGGCCTCCTTCGACAGTGGTTTGGGCCATGAACACGAGCCCAATACCGAAACACAACCCTGATGTGAACCCAAGAACGACCCCTTGTTTGACTCGATCCCCCAGCGCTGGGTCAAACGTTGTGACTGCTAACCCAAAGAGGGCGACGATAACGCCGGTAAGAACCCCTTTAGTGAGCGGCGTTCCGGCAACAACCTCCCAGAACATGGGAACTGCTCCGAGCATCACCGCAACTATTGGGGACACCACTGCAACTGATGAAACTGCTAACCCGCGATATAGCAACGCGAGCGCAGTTCCACTTGCTATGCCCGATGCACAGCCAAATAAGTAGTCAGTTCGCAGAAATCCACCTGGACCAAAACTTGCTACAAGTACTGCCGCTGAAGTCGCGAAGATCAGTCCCGTTGCCGCTGTCGTGGCAGCATGGTTACGCCGCGCGACATATCGGGCAAAGAAGTCCGATGTGCCGATTACTAAAGACCCCAGTAACCCAAGAAAGATCGGCATAGCGACCTCCATTGGTGCACCGAAACGTCAACGCTACCCCCCGTTAGCTACTCTCACGGCAGTGACAAACGATCTTCAAATCGGCACGATTCGTGTGTCAGGCATCGAAGTCGAGGTAGCGGGCGCACCCAACGATCTCTATTTCCAGCAATGCCTTGACCAAGGTGACCTGTTCGAACCATCTGTTCGGATAGCCGATCTTATGCTTCGAGACGACCCAGTCATTCTCGACATCGGAGCCTCTATAGGTGGCGTCACCGCCGCATTCGCAAAGAGATTTCCCGCCGGGCGGGTCATAGCTTTCGAAGCTGCTCCGTCGGTCCATCGGTCATTACGAGAAACAGTTCGTCGGACGAACAGCGACTCAATCACTGTTGTGGAAAGCGCCGTGGGAGCAGAGCCCGGAATGCTGAGGTTTCATGAAGATGGAAACGGCAGCGGTTGGGGGTTTTTGAGTGAGGAACTGGGAGCTGCCTTAGTTCCTGTAGTTACGGTGGATGACACCGTCGCAGAACTGGGTCTTGATCGTGTTGACTTCATCAAAATCGATGTCGAAGGCGGAGAGTTAGGGGTTCTTCAGGGTGCTGAGGGCACTCTGTTGCGGGACCAGCCGTTGCTGTTGTTCGAAGTAAACGTGTTTTGTCTCTGGCGTTACGGACGCACGTTGCCTCAAGACCTATTTTCCTGGGTGCGAGAACGTTACGCCCATACTGCTGTTATCGACCATCAGGGAACAATCACTCCCATTGAAGGAGACGCGACGGTCAACCACGTGTTGCATTTGTTGGGGTCGGGTCCTGGCGTTATCGACGTCGTCGCTAGTAACGATCCGATCGATGTGACAACTGGCCAGCTCAAGATCGGCGAAACGTAACTCAGTTGCGGTTTGAGAAAATTTCAGCCGATTCGCGGATGGCATCAGCAAGGGGCGTAGTTGACCATTCCCTTACCCATTCGGTCCAACTATCAGCTGCGCCTTCATCTACAAGATCCAAGCCGACATCACCGCAAAACAGTTCAACACCGGTGATGTCGGTCACCACATCGAGGAAATTTCGCACCGAAATGGTGTCGGCAGGAAGGTTAAATGCCGGCGCAGCTTCAGTCGGTCTACGGCTGGCTTCAATGAACGCTCTCGCTATGTCCGGCGCGTATTGAAACCCAAGTGTGCCGCCATAGTCAACGGTGTAACTCTGGCCGTTGGCGGCGTGTTCTACTGCGACGGTTGGTTGAGATGTCATCCCTTGATCTCTGCCCGCACCATGAACGGTGTGTGGGCGCAACGCTGCCGATGAGAGACCATGATCGCGCCAGTAGATCCGAGCCAGATCTTCGCAAGCAGTTTTGTACACCCCGTAGAGAGTGCGCGGCAAACGAGGCGCATCGACCGGGACGACCGCTGTCGAATAATCATTGTTTGTGCCGTACACCGCGATACTGCTCGCTTGAACTAGATGGGGAACATCGTGAGCGAGCGCCGCTTCAAACACATTGACAGTTCCTTTCACGTTCACTTCCGCGCCCCGCGGTGGATCATCTCGACAAAACGGCACTTGGAGTGCAGCTAAATGAATGATCCGGTCGGCCCCCGCGACGACATCAGCAACATCTGCGGCGTTAGTGATGTCCCCTTGACGCCATTCGATGTCAGGTAGTTGTCCTGCATTAATGAGGCGATGGCGATGTTCGTCCGCTCCAAGGTCAAAAGAGACCACTTCACAGCCTTCATCTAAGAGAAGTTTGACCGTCCATGCGCCGATGCACCCGTTGGCTCCAGTCACCAAGTATCGCTCACCCATCGCTCGAACATAGCCCCTCAGGGTCGGGTGTCTGGTTTTGTTGATTGATGGTGACGCTTATTCGTCGACGGTGAGAATGAATTGGAAGCTCAGGAGCCCGGGCGCCGCTCATCGTTACTCACCGCAGGGATCATAGAGCCGGTGTTATGTCAGAGAAATAGTTGATGCGGTGCACTCAGTTCACCTACTAGCTTTGCCCCAATAGAAAGGGCTTGAGATGGCAATAGATTTTCTGGGGATGAACGAAAAAGCGATCGCCGAGTTTCGCGCCAACGAAGGGAAGTGTGGTCCACCGTTCGATGGAACGCCGATCGTGTTGGTGACGATGGTCGGCGCAAAATCTGGTCGCGAGTTGTGTTCACCACTTGCCTATTCAACCGACGGTGATGATTTGGTGGTGATTGCTTCTATGGGTGGCGCCCCAAACAACCCGAACTGGTATCACAACCTGGTCGCCAATCCCGACGTATTCCTTGAGGTTGGCACCGAACAGTTCGAGGCAACAGCAGTACTCACCGAAGGTGACGAACGGGATCAGCTGTACGCCGCTCAAGCGGAACAGCTTCCCATCTTCAACAAATACGCCGAAAAAGCTGCGCCACGAGTGATCCCGGTATTTCGTTTCGTCCGAACAACCAGCTGACTGCGGCTGGTAATCAGTGAAGTTCGGAGTAAGTCTCGGTCGGATCGACGACGTCGATCTGGCTGTGCAAGCCGAGAGCTTCGGCTACGACTTTTGTTGGGTGTGGGACAGCCCTCTTCTGCGGTCCAATCTGTGGGTGGTGATGGCTCTGGTCGCAGAGCGCACCGAACGGATTCGCGTCGGCTCAGGTGTGGCTATCCCCGGATTGCGGGTTGCACCAACGACAGCCAACGCGATCGCCACTATCAACCGGCTAGCCCCAGGACGCACCTTTTTAGGGGTGGGAACGGGGAACACCGCGATGCGAAGCATGGGGCAGTTACCTATGCGGGTCGCCGACTATGCGGAACACTTACGTGTCATCCGAGCACTCCTCAATGGCGAAACTGTTGAATACACAGCTAACGGACGCACCCATCCAGTCGGCTTTCAAAACCGCGAACTCAACTACGTCGACATTGAACATCCGATTCCTATTCATGTTGGCGGCTTCGGACCGAAATCCCAAGCACTTGCCGGCGAATTGGGTGACGGCTTAATCACTGGTATTCCCCGCGGGGGCAGCATCCCCGACGCGTTAACCAACGTGCAACGAGGCGCTGACGCCGCCAACCGGAGCCTCGACAACTTCGAAACCACCGCATTAGTGAACATGTTGCTCCTCGACTCGGGCGAAACGTTGACCTCATCGCGAGTTCTCGAAGAAGTTGGTTCATCAGTGATGGTCAACGTCCATTATCTCTATGACAGATTTTTGGAAGTCGGAGCGGAGCCCGCCGGGTTCGTAGAGTCAATCTGGGAAGAATATGTGGCATTTCGGCGTGAACGCGACGCTAACCGATCTGTCTCTGACGTTCATTCCTCCCACTACGGACACCTCGACCCCGAAGAAGCTCGGTTTGTCACCCCCGAGTTGATTCGGGAATGTGCGATCGTTGGCCAACCCGGCGACATCATCGAACAACTCACCGAGCTAGAAAAACAGGGTTTGGATGGAATCAATTTCATTCCCCCGGTCGATCAGCAGTACGAGATCTATTCCAGGTTTGCTTCTGAAGTGATCGAACAGATGTGAGATCACAATCACGTGATTGGGTCTTCTAGTTATTTGCAAGGAATACTTCTCTGGGTCTTTACACCGCATCGGGGGCGCGTAAATCTATGACCATGTTGGGGGATTACCGGGTAATTGAATTAGCAGATGAACGCGGCCAACTCGCTGGAAGTGTGTTGGCGTCGTTAGGTGCTGAAGTCATCACGGTTGAACCTCCCGGTGGTTCCCACTCGCGGTCTGTTGGGCCGTTCGCAGGCGATGTCGTGTCCCCAGATACTTCGCTGTGGCATTGGTCATACAACCGAGGCAAGAAATCGGTAGTTCTTGACCTCGAAACAGCTGACGGTCGCGACCAATTACTCTGCCTCACCGACGGAGCAGACATTGTGATTGAAGCGTTCGGCCCGGGTGTACTTGACGGATCAGGCCTCAGTTATGACGTAATGGCTGAGAGAAACCCGGCGCTCATTCATTTGTCTATCTCAGCGTTCGGTGACAGCGGACCGAAATCCAACTGGCCGGCCACCGATTTGACGATCATGGCGTCAGGTGGACAGATGGTGTTGACCGGAGACTCAGACCGTTCCCCGATTCGTATCCCGCTCCCTCAGGCATATGCGCATGCAGCAGCCGAATGTTCGAGTGCTGCGCTGATCGCGTTATATGAACGAGAAAACAACTCGGGGCTAGGGCAACACATTGATCTTTCAGCTCAGGCATCAACATTGCAGGCCAGTCAGACGTACATGGTCGCTCTCGCTATCAACGCGCCGGAATTCACTCGAGAAGCTGGTGGGGTCACCCTCAGCGGCATCTATATACAACTGATGTGGCCATGCGCCGATGGTCACGTGTCGGTCACCGTCTTGTTTGGACCTGCGTTAGGTCCTTTCACTCGCCGGCTTATGGAATGGATCCATGAAGAGGGTTTTTGTGATGAGGCGACACGAGATAAAGATTGGCTGAACTACGCCGATCTTTTGTTCTCTGGAGGCGAGACAGTCGAAGAATACGACAGGGTGAAGCAGGTCATCACTGATTTTTGTATGACCAAAACCAAACAAGAGTTGTTCGAAGCGGCGTTCGAACGACGGTTACTTATAGCTCCAGTCACGACTGCTGAAGATGTGTACAACAACCCTCATCTCCAGGCACGAGACGTTTGGGAAGACCTCACAGTCGGTGACCACGACGTGACATTCCCCGGACGGATGGCAATTTTCTCTGAAACTCCTCAAGTTCCGTTACCACCTCCTCCATCGGTCGGTGAACACACAACTCAGGTGTTATCTGAACCACCACGAAAGCCTGCTGTGTCGATGGATCCTGTCCCAAATCGTCAAGGGAAAGCCCTCGAGGGTTTGAAGGTCTTAGATTTCATGTGGGTTATGGCCGGCCCAGCCGCCAGTCGTGTGATCGCCGACTACGGCGCAAATATCATCCGTATTGATTCCGAAGCCAGAATGGACACAGCACGGACATTGCAGCCCTTCCACGACGATGAAGGACTGCCCGACAACTCGGCTTTATATAGCAACATGAACGCGAACAAACGCGGCTTGTCACTCGATTTGACTAAACCTGAAGCCACCGAAGTTGTCCACGATTTAGTGGACTGGGCCGATGTAGTCCTGGAATCATTTTCTCCAAAAGGGATGCGTGGCTTTGGCTTTGATTACGAGTCGCTACGCAAAATCAAACCTGATTTGGTAATGGCATCTAGCTGCATCATGGGGCAAACAGGCCCCTACACAGAACTCGCAGGCTACGGAACAATGGCCGCAGCTATTTCGGGGTTCTTCGAGCCAACAGGGTGGCCTGATCGAGGCCCGTCCGGGCCATTCGGGGCTTACACCGATTACATCTCTGGCCGTTATTTGGTGGCGTGTGTCATGGCAGCAATCGAGCACCGCCGGACAACTGGTCAAGGTCAATATCTTGATTTCAGCCAAGGCGAAGCGTCGATGCAACAGCTCGCACCACTATTGCTGGATTGGTCGGTGAACGGACGCTTGTGGGAACGGCGTGGCAACCGAGACGAAGTTTTTGCTCCTCATGGAGTGTTCCCGTCCGCTGGTGATGACGAGTGGGTAGCTATTGCGGTTTGTGATGACAAACAATGGGAAACACTGTGCGACCTCATGGGCGCTTCAGGGGTAAAGGAGTTGACGGTCGATCAACGTCGAACTCGAGAAGACGAACTCGAAGAATTAATCACCAACTGGACGTCACCGCGATCGAGTGGTGAGGTAATGGAACAGTGTGTAGCTGCTGGAATTCCGGCTCACCAGGTCCAAAACAGTCGACACCTGTTAATTGACCCTCAACTGGAGCACCGCAATCACTTCATCGAAGTCGGGCACCCAACCCAGGGCACAACAACCATTGAGAACTCACGATTCGTGATGTCGCGCACCCCTGCGGTTGTGACATATGGCGGTCCCTCGTGGGGGGAACACAACTGGGAAATATTGACTGAAGAACTTGGCTATGACCCTGACCGGATCGCTGAATTAGCAATCGCTGAGGTCCTCGGGTAACGCTTATTTCTGGTTGAACGATGCGGTCAGTTGCTGTTCTCCGAATCCGGCTGGCGTCTCGCCTGTTGTCACATACAGGTAGAGGGCGGTTTGGAAGATGCCGTTCAATGCGGCTGCCACGACCATTGCGAACATCACCGCCAGCACCCCGATAACTATCAACGCCCAAATACCGCTTGAGGAACCCAGCGCAATCAGGATAATTCCCGGTATGGCCATGGCGACTGTGAGCAGTCCGAAGCCGACTTGGGCTGTGAGATTTTCGCCCCATGATGTTCTGAGGAGCTGTCCGGATCTTTTGAGTCCTGTGATTGGTCCAAGGTCGTCAAACATGATGACCGGAAGGATGAGGAAGGTGATGACGCCCCACGCCATGTCGAACATGCCTCGTGCGATGCGCCCAAGTTGGCCGCCCTGTCGTTCAACGATCGACATGATGATGCCGACCGTTGTGGCCATCACGGCCCACGGCAGTAACCGGTGAAGGCGACTCGCGGCTCCAGATATCGATGAACCAATTGTGGGGTCGCCGCCGGTGAAACGTTCATGAGCTCCCGATACCAGTGCTCCTTTGAAGAATGTGTTGATGACGTTCATCCCGAGAAGTCCCAAGACCGCTATGGCGATCATGCCTCCTCCGCCACTATCGGAGTTGTCTGAGAAGTCGGCTCCGAGACCCGAAGCAACAATCCACAACACCAACCCGAAAACAACTGCAGCGACCGCATTAAGAACAGGAAGTACCAGTAGCTCTCGGTCGAGCCTGATTACCGTCATTGATGATTTCGCTAAACCCCATGTTCGTTTAAACACAACAGTCCTCTCGGTTACAAGCCATCGGGTGCCAAGGCTAGGTTGTTTACACCACAGCAGCTACTACAAAGATGCCGCCGTAATTGTTTCAGGGGAGGGGTAGTCGCGATGAGTGAACAGATCCCAGCGTTTCGGCTTCATCACCATGCCTATGTCGTTGACGATCAGGAGGCGACGCGGGTGTTTTATGAAGAGGTTTTGGGGTTTCCTCTTGTCGCTACCTGGTGTGAAGTGGAGACTGTTCGAGGCAAAGAACGCACGTATTGTCACACGTTCTTCGAAATCGAAGACGGCTCAGCGTTAGCGTTCTTCCAATTCTTAGACCCCGGTGACCAAACCGAAATGCAGCTTGATTCCCGAAGCTCACTGAATCACGTCGCGCTATCGAGCACATTGGCTGATCAGGAACGGGTGCGAACGTCTCTGGACGCAGCGGGGATGGCGCATCGCACAACCGATCACGGTTATTGCATGTCGCTATATGTGACCGACCCGGACGGATTGACCGTCGAATTCACTACCGACCCGGACAATGTGGCTGAGATTAACGAGTGGCAACGTGCAAATGCCCATAACGAACTGCAGCGCTGGCTGTCAGGTGATCACTCGCCGAACAACAACCTGCGAGTCACCAAATAGCGCACTATTTCTCATTTAAATAAATAATGATATTACCTATTATTATTATTTAAATAATTAATGATAGTTTTGTGACGTATGGAACTCGATCCTGTCCCTGAAACCTCAGAACAACAATGGAATCTAGACCTCCCGGCTGTTAGCTGTCATAGCGCTATCTTCACACTCGTCGATAACCAACTCATGTTGTTGCTGGTGGAACGCAACGAAGGACCGTTTCGTTTCCAATGGGAACTCCCAGGAACCGCCCTAACAACAGCCGAAGACCTATCAGCCACAGCGATGCGGGCATCTACTCCCCCGTTGGCCCCATTACCATTAGCGGTCAACAACCCACGACAACTAGGTGCCTATGGCGGACCGGCACGAGATCCCCGCCATCGATCAATTGCAGTCATCTACTGGGGAGTTACTCACCACACCAACATCAACACCGGACCTTCGGGGCCTCAACTGGTTCCAATGAGTGAATGGACTTCGGATGGCTTCCGGTTCGCGTTTGATCACCAGCAAATAGCCGATGACGCCTTGATTGCACTGAAAGAGTCGTTGAATTCAACTTCGTTGGCTACACGGCTCTGTGCATCTGCTTTCACGATCAGCGAACTACAACGCGTCTACGAAGTGGTATTCAACACAGAAATTGCTGCTGGAAACTTTCATCGAAAAGTCCAATCCACCCCAGGGTTCACAACAGCTGTCGGCAACCAGAACCAAGAGCCAAAAAGAAGAGGGCGGCCGGCTCAACGTTTCGAAGCAACCAACATCGTTGATGTTTCACCCCCATTTCACTTCGAAAGTAGCCAAGAACGTTAACGAGAGGAGTGTTGTTGAAATGCCTCTGATTCAACCCCACCTCAGCTACCGTTTCTGATCTAAGCCAAATGAAAGAGACTTCGGTGGAACAGAAACTCCAACGCTACGGACCGCTAGGTGCGATATTCGCGATCGTTCTGGTACTCGCCTCCTTCGCGACACACGGCAGGTGGGCATCCACCGAAGAGAGCGCTCAAGAGATCGCTGACCTCTACGTCCAAAACCAAGACCGGGTGTTCATGGGTTCCTGGCTTGCTGTTCTCGGGGGTCTTTGCTTCCTCGTGTTCGGAATGTCGATGTCGCATCGAGTTAGAGAGACAGGCCAGCAACTACTCGGAATGATTGTTGCCGGCGCAACGCTCATAGGCGCAACCGGAATGATGATTGACGCGACCCTGAGGGCGGCGTTGTCGATTCAAGCTGACGACATGTCCCCCGAAGCGATGAAAACCATGCACGCATTGTGGGACGCTTTTTTCTGGCCAATGCACGCTGGTATGGCGACCCTGGTCTTAGCCATTGGGCTTGCCGCTCTTGGTAGTGGGTTGCTGCCGAAGTGGTTGGGCTGGATTGGTGTTGTTGCCTTTGTTGCAGCGATGATTCCCGCACCAACAATGTTCGCCGGGATCATTCTGTCGTTGCTCTTCATGGTCATCACTTCGTTAATGATGACATTCAAAAAAGCCGCAACAAGTTAAACAACA
>JASLTG010000032.1 GCA_030743005.1 Acidimicrobiales bacterium
ATTGGCCGGTGTGTAGTTGCGTGGAGAGGCTTTGGCCTTCTTTTCCTCGGGTCAGGAGCGCTCCAACAATTGAAGCAATCATCCCGAGGGACCCGATGAGTATCGGGTACATGAGCAACGATTCGTAGTCTCCGAATACTTGAAGTTTGTCTCCTTCGATGAAGACACCGGAAAGTAGAAGCGAGACGAGCACGATTGGTGCCACGACTGAACCTGCGTAGGACTCAAAGAGGTCTGCGCCCATTCCGGCTACGTCACCGACGTTGTCCCCGACGGCGTCGGCGATGGTGGCTGGGTTACGCGGGTCATCCTCGGGGATTCCTGCTTCGACCTTTCCGACGAGGTCACCACCAACATCTGCGGCCTTGGTGTAGATGCCTCCGCCAATACGAGCAAACAAAGCAATGGAGCTTGCTCCGAGGCCAAATGCAGCCACGACTTGGAAGGCACTATCGACGCCAAGCCATGTCACCCAAAGAAGGTAATTGAACGAGATACCAAGTAGAGCTAGTCCGGCCACGGTGAAGCCCATGACAGCGCCACCCTTGAATGCCAGCGGTAAGGCCTTAGCTGCGCCTTCACGTGCAGCGTTGGCTGTTCTGGTGTTCGCTGCAGTTGCGATTCTCATGCCAATGAAGCCTGCGATGGAAGAAAGCACTGCTCCCATCAAATAAGCGAATGATGCTGATGGTCTTCCTTCGATCGGTACTACCAAAAGAAGCACAAACATTACGACCACGAAGGCTGAAACCCATTGGTATTCCCGACGAAGGAACGCCATCGCTCCTTCTCGGATGGCTTGACCGATCTCTTTCATGAGATCCGTCCCCTCATCCGCCTTCATGACTGTCTTTGCGAAGTAGTAAGCAAGCAACAGCGCTAGTGCTGAGGCAATTAGCGCGAAATACGGAACCGCTGTCACGATGTCCTCTCAGTTCAGCCTGGTTAGTGGGAGATGCCGGTTCGGTCCGGGCCGACGGAGTCCGAGACGGCGAGGTGCGTTTCGGCACCAGAGGAAAAGCCTACGAAACCCTTGCACCAGGGGCAACTACTTCTGGTGACTGATTAGTTCAATGTCGAATTCTTTTAGGAAGGCAACAAGGCCAGTTTGGTTCTGGAAGTGGTGGCATTGAAGGCCTGCAGCTGCACCACCCCGAACGTTTGTTTCAAGATCGTCTACGAAAAGACAGTGTGCGGGTTCAACGCCTAAACGCGAAACAGCGTTGCGATAGGCAAGTGGTTCCGGTTTAGCTACGCCAATTCGATGTGTGTTGACTACGACGTCAAACAACTCTTCAAGCCCGACTCTTTGGAGGTAGTCCTCGAATCGGTCATGGTTATTGGTCAGAATTCCGAGGCGCAGTCGATCCGGTAGTTGTTTGACGAGTTCGACCATTTCTAAGTCGACTCGACCTTCAAATTCAAAGAATCGTTTGACGATGGGGCGGATAAATGTCCCGTGGGTTTTCACCAACCTGTGTTCTGTTTCGTCTCGCCATTGGAGCCATGTGAGTTCGCCACGCGTCAACGGCTCATGAAGTTCTTTGGAGAATGCGGTGGCGAATATCGTGCCTTTCTCTATGTTTGCCTCGGCTTCGAAGGTCCCGAGGTCAGATTCGTCCCATTGACGTATCACGCCATCGAAGTCAAATAAGACTGCTTCTATCATTCGGCAGGGTCCGACTGCTTTCCGTAACGCAGCAGCAGTAACGCTGCCACAGCCGCGATCAGGGAGGCGACGAGGATGCCGATCTTGGCTAGGTCAGTGACACCGGGGCTTTCGAAGGCAAGCCCTGCCACAAAGATTGAAACTGTGAATCCGATCCCGGCGGCTAATCCCATTCCGATGAACTGCGGCCAGTTAACTCCTTCTGGCAGGGTGAACCCGTAGCGGGTAGCAGCCCAGGTGAAAAGAGTGATTCCTACGGGTTTTCCGATGACGAGACCCAAAATGATTCCGATCGTTATGTTGCTCCCTGCTGCGTCGGAAATGGTGTCGCCGCTGAGTTTTATTCCTGCATTAGCTAGTGCGAAAACCGGGATGATCATGAACGCAGTGAACGGGTGGAGCATGTTCTCCAGTCGTTCGGTAAGGGGCACTGATTCCTGCGCGAGGAACGATGCGTGTCGGACTTCGGCAACGTTTGCATCACTCGGAAGAGCGTCAACGATTTGTTGCGCGTCACGCTTGTTGAGAAGCGGCCTGGCAGGGGTTAACAGCCCTAGCGCTACTCCTGCAATAGTTGCGTGAACACCGGACTCTAGGGTCGCGTACCAGACAAAAAGACCGAGTACCGCGTAGACGGGTATCGCCCACACTCGAACACGTTGCAGCACCCACACCGCTATTAACCCGATGAGTGCCGTGAGCAGCCACCCAACACTGAGGTCGCTGCTATAAAAAATTGCGATGACCGCAATTGCGCCGATGTCATCAACTATGGCAAGCGTAAGTAGGAAGAGTTTGATCTTCGGCGAAACTCGACTGCCTAACAACGCGACAATTCCTACTGCGAAGGCTATGTCGGTGGCCATGGGGATACCCCAACCTCTTGAAGCCTCTCCAGTGGTGTTCAGCATTATGTAGAGCAGGGCGGGTACGACCATTCCACCTAAGGCGCCGATAGCTGGAAGGGCTGCAGCTCGTACAGAGCTCAAGTCTCCGGTGACCAACTCCCTTTTTATCTCGAGGCCAACGACGAAGAAGAAGAGAGCCATCAAGGCGTCGTTGACGAAATGGCCGAGGCTCATGTGTGGGAGGTGCCATGTTCCGACCGCTAATTCAATTTCGGTGTGCCAGAAGTCGTTGTAGCTATCGCCCCAGCCAGAGTTGACCCATATGAGGGCTATTGCTGTCGCGACTAAAAGTAAGATGCCGCCGGCTACTTCGCGATCTACAAAACGCAGAACGGGGCGGGCTACGAACTTAGCGAGGCTGTTATCGCTACTCGCGAAAGTTGGCCTTTTTAGAAGTGAGTCAGATCCCGCCATGAACCATCAAGGCTAGAGCCACTGTCCTCACTTGCCGTGACTCATCTTGATGGAGGGTCACAGAAAAAGCTTTAGGTAAAGCGGGGCATCACCTGATGTGTCAACAGATCCATCGATTCGATGATCTGGTCGCTGGAATGGATGCCTTGTGGGATTAGAAAGAAAATTTCTTCGAAGCCAAGCCGTTCATGTGCCTCTTCGATTTGTCTGCTGATCGTGTCTGGGCTGCCAACCAATTTCAGGGGCATTCCCTGACCGAATTGGCGAGCCCAGTTATCCCAAAACCATTCCATGTCTTCGAACTGCTGTTGGGCCTCTAGGTCTGTAGGTGCACATACGGTGATGCCTCCCCATGCTGCTTCGTGGCCCTTAGGTTTTTCAATCTCGTACCGAGCTGCTTCTTCTCGGTAGGTCTTCCAAAGCGATTCACAGAAGTCGAGTTTGTCGCTCAAGACAATCGGGGTTCCCCCATATTTGGCCCAAAACAGGGCTGTCTTCATTGACATTGTGAAGCCACCGTAGAGAGGCGGGTGTGGTTGTTGTAGCGGGCGGGGCGCTATCCCGATCTCGTTGATAGTCATGTCCGGGTCTATACCCGCGCCATAGTCGGAATAGACGCTGTGATGGTGTGGGTTCAGATTGTCGTTTGGAAATTTCCAGAATTCGCCTTCATAGCTGAAGGTCGGGTTCTGTAATGCTGTCAGCACTACCTCAACAAACTCCTCGAAAAATCTTCTGTTGTACTCATCAACATCTGTGTCTTTGTTCCAATGACCTACGGCAGATAAGTCAGGTCGAATTTTGAGCTGATCAACCCACCGATGCTGATATCCCCTAACAATTCCTACACCGAGGCGCCCACCAGTCATGTGGTCAAGAGTTGAGATTTGTTCCGCTACCCGTAACGGGTTGTGAGTGGTTGAAACAAACCCGCAAGAAATGACCCGCAGCTGTTCGGTAGCGTTCGCGACCCACGAAGCCATCAATCCGAGATCGTTGGATGTTTCGAACCCTTCGATTTGTAGGTGATGTTCAGGGTGTCCTAAACCGTGCCATCCATTGCGATCTGCATATTGGGCAATGTCGGATATTTCGGCCAGCATCCGTTGGTAGTAGTCATTATTGAGACCTGCTAACCCCATCTCGAGTTCTTCTCGTCTGCCCATAGTGCAGTACATGAAGAGATCGAATTTCACAGCTGATCCTCCAAACAGTTTGTTTTAACTGTCGGTGGCAAGTCCATCCACCACTGTGCTCGCAAACATGTGTGCTACGTGTTCGATGTGGAATTCGCCGTCAAATCGCCACCATCCAACTACCGAGTTCATCGCTGCAATCGTCATGCGTGCGACGACTCGCGCTTCGATGTCGCTTCGCAGTGAGCCGTCTAATTGACCGGATTCGATCAGCCGCACCCAGCCGTTCGCAAATTCGCGCAGCGGGACAGCAAGGTTTTCTCTTGTCGCCTCGGGCGACTCTTCATAGCAACGGATGTTGGCCTTGGTGAAGTCTGAGTCAAGCGTTATGGCCGTGATGTAAGCGACTACGGCGGCCATGAGTCGGTCGTGGCCCGATGCTTTGTCACCTACGGCCTTCAACGCCGATCGTATTGCTTCTCGTGCATGATCAAGGCCGACTGCCATGACTTCTTCAACGATCGCGTCTTTTGAATCAAAGTGGTAGTACAGGCTGCCTGCTTGCATCTTCGCTACCGACGCGATCTCGGTCAGCGTTGCTGCCGCGTATCCGCGACGGGCAAGAACGTCGGCGGCAGCATCCAAGATTCGGGTCCGCGTGCGTTCGCCCTTGCGTATTCGGTCTGGTGCAAGATCGGTCGGACTCATTGGCGTGAATCTAGTGGTCCTGAGCAGGTCGTGAAGAGTCTGACCTCTGACGGGTCGCTTCTGGCATCAGAATCGTCCTGTGGATGACAGTCGCTTTCTGTGTTCCAAAAAGTCAACCAGGACATAATCACCCAAGTTGTCGGGGCTTGTGAAGAACGCCCGTCCGCCATTCATGTGTGTCATCTTTTCGACGAATTGGCGCAGGTAATTATTGGGGTCCAACATGAAAATATTTATCCGTATGTCTTCTTTGGTGGCTCTAGCGACCTCTTTGAGAGTTCCTTCAATCGTTTCAGGCGAGGGTGGGTAATTGAAGTACGGTTGACCGTTTGGTCCGATATGAGCTGTTGGTTCACCATCGGTGATCATGATGATCTGTTTGGTGCCGCTTTGGCGGGCCAAGAGCCGTCGAGCGATCATGAATCCGTGTTGCATATTGGTGCCATACGCGTAGTCCCAAGAAACTTCGGGTAGTTGCTGTGGTTTGAATTCGAAAGCTGACTCTGCGAAACCAACGAGCCCTAGGTAGTCACGCGGGTATTGGGAGCTAATGAGTGAATGCAACGCCATCGTCACTTTCTTCGCTGGAAGAAAGTTGTCGCGCATTGGCATCGACAGCGAAAGATCGAGCATGAGAACGGTCGATGCGCGTGTGGTCATCTCGGTTCGTTCGATTTCAAAATCGTCAGGGGTGAGACGAACTGGGGTGCCTGGACCTGTTCTGCTTATGGCGTTACGAACAGTCTGTTCGATGTTGAGGTTGAAGTTATCGCCGAATTCGTAGGGCTTGGTTTCGTACGCTCGTTCGTGGCCAATTCCAGTTCGGTTGATCCGGTGGGAGCCGACTTTGTCATCCATCAACTTGTCGAACAAATCACCAAGAGCATTCTGGCCTATGGCCCTCAGGGCACGTGGCGTCAGCTCGAGGCGACCCTCTTTGTTTTCGGCGAGTCCGTTTTCCTCAAGCATTCGAGCCATTTCGCTGAGTCGCTGCAAGGCTTCGGCTGACTCATTTCCTAGAAGCTCTTCAACTCGTTGAGGGTCTACTTCGGCTAGTGCACTTGGATTCGAGGCGTTCTGCAACATTTGTTGGAGTGCGTCCAAATCTCCAAGTTGCTGCATCACGTCAGTGGCTTCGGGCATGTTTAGTTGCTCATTGCCACCAAATTCGTAGCTGCTGTCCCAGTTCATATCGGGGAACGCGTCTTGGAGATGCTGGGCAAGTTGCTGGGTCTGCCATTGCAGATCCATATCGTCCATTAGTTCAGCGGAGAGTTCCTGTAGTTGCTGACGTTGTTCAGGAGTCATTGAATTCATCATCGCCTGCATAGCTGCCATTCGTTCGGCCATGATTTCTAGGAGTTCATCTAGGGATTCGGGGTTTTCTGGGAAGAAGTCTCCGTGCCGGTCCATGAAACCTTCGAAGTCCGGTTCCTCCCCATTGTTGCGTTGCTCAATCATCTGGTTGAGCTCAGCCATCATGTCTTTCATCGGTGACAAGTCTTCTGGCTGCATCTCCCCCATTGCTCCAGCCATTTGGTCGAACTGACTTTGGGCGATTTCCTTCTTGAGACGCTCAATCAGCTCTTCGAACTGTTGCCGGGCTTCAGGTGAGACGAACTCGTAGTTTTGTAGGCCACGTACTTTGCCTGCCAGGTCGGGAGGGAGCATGTCTAGTTGGAGGTTTTTGTCGGTCGAAGAAGCTTCAGCTATGTCACTCGCTCGTTGATCACCGGAATCAGCGGCGTCGGCGACATGATCTTCGATTCCGTCTCGTTCCTCAGAGACGACGTCGTCCAAGGTTTCGTTGATCTCGTCGTATATGCCGCCCAGGTCAAACTGGTCCAACATCTCTTCTCGACGTTCTCGGAGTTGGTCAAGCATGTCGCGCAGGCCTTGCATGCGGTTGCCATCTCGGTCTTCGAAGCCCTGCTGCATCAAACGCCGCATGGCTGCGTTGAGGTCGCCGTGGTAGAGCAAATCGTCGGTTAATTCTTTGAATAAGTCTTGGGCGTCGTACTCAAAGCCAACTTGGGTGCCATCCCACGCTGAATAGCGGAAGCGTGTGCCTTCCCGTTTTTTGTTTCTTTTTCTGATCACCATGGTGGCTCGTTCTATTTTGGGTTGATGTTCAGCCTCGACCTCGGTAGGTGGCCCGCACACCGAGTGCTTCCTTGTTGAGACGTTTTGATAGGTGCAGTCCTTCGAGGATGAGTTCGACGGCACTAGCTAGTTCTGCAGGGTCAGATGAGTCGGTAAGTTCGGCAGCGGCTTCAGCAAGAGCAGGGTGGCCGGCGAGCAGGTCCGCGTATTCTGCTGATCCCACATCGTCGCCTGTGTGGGCGACGATGCCTTCGTCAAAGCTGTCCACTACGGCGACGAGGTCTTCGGGTGAGAAGCGACCCTTGAAGACTTCCAGCACAGCCGCGTTCAACATTTGTTTAACAATTTGTCCTTCGCGTCCTTCTTCTATGGATTCGATTTCGATTTTTCCACTGGATGAAGCCATTAATGCGTCAAGATCGCTGACTCTCGGTACGACATGGGTTTCGTCGGCTTGTAAGGCGCGACGAGTGGCGTTCGCGGCAAGAGTCTCGTAGTTAGTGACCGTCATCCTGACTGAGACTCCGGATCGCTGGTTCACTTGGGGGCTTGATCGGCATATGTGACTGAAGGTCGCTATTACTTCAGCCATAAATTCTGGAATGACTATGGATAGTCCGGGTGCGTCAAGAGGAACTGCTTCCTGTTCGGCAATATCAATTTCGGTGTCAATTTCTAAGGGGTAATGGGTACGAATTTGGGCTCCGAATCTGTCCTTGAGCGGTGTTATCATCCGGCCTCTGTTGGTGTAGTCCTCGGGGTTCGCTGAGGCGACTAGCAACACGTCAAGTGGTAGCTGCACTTTGTAGCCGCGAATTTGGACATCACGTTCCTCAAGGACGTTTAAGAGGCCAACCTGAATTCGTTCCGCGAGGTCCGGTAGTTCATTGATCGCGAAGATGCCTCGGTTCGTCCGGGGAACCATCCCGTAATGCAGAGTGAGTTCGTCGGAGAGGTATCTACCTTCGGCGACTTTTATCGGGTCAACTTCGCCAATGAGGTCTGCGATTGAGGTGTCGGGAGTGGCGAGCTTCTCTCCATAACGAACATCTCGGTGTGCCCACGCGAGGGGTGTTTTGTCTCCACGTTTTTTGATGAGGTCTTTTGCATACTTTGACACGGGGTTGTAGGGGTCATCATAAATTTCTGAACCTTCGATGTAGGGCATCCATTCATCAAGCAGATTGACCAATGACCGAATCATCCGAGTTTTCGCTTGACCCCGTTCTCCTAAAAAGATCACGTCGTGACCAGCAAGCACAGCGTTCTCAAGTTGAGGCAAGACGGTGTTTTCGTAGCCGACCACTCCTTCGAATAGCGGTTCACCCGCTGCTATGAGGGTGACGGCGTTTCGACGCATTTCTTCTTTCACTGGTCGAGATACCCATCCCGACTTCTTCAGTTCCCCGAGGTTCCTTGGCTGAGTCATGGCCGCACCCTAACCGCCGACGCGCCCTTTGGGTCGCTCAGCCCACTACGGTCGGCAAGATAGTGAGTGAGTTACGAGACACAGGACAAGAGATCTCTCTGTCGGGCACTTGGAAAGTCCTTGCAGCTGAGGAAGCTACGCGGCGCCGTGTCGGCGATATCGGGCTGGATGACAGCGATTGGATCGACATCGAGGTTCCCGGCGTATGGCGTTCACACGATGTTCTTGCCGACACAGATGCGGTTTTATATCGATGCCATTTTGAACTTGGTGAACTTGCCGAGGGTAATAGGCGTTGGCTAGCTATCGATGGTCTCTGCTATCAGGGAGATGTGTGGTTCGACGGGGCCTATCTGGGAGACACCGAGGGATATTTCGTCGAACACAATTTTGAGATCACGCGAGCGACGAAACTCTCTAACCGGCATCTTCTAGCAATTGAGGCAAACTGTGAAACCCCATCTGATCGCACTGAAAAGCGCAACATCACGGGGGTTCTGCAGCATTCAGACAGTCTTGATCAGAATTTAAATCCGGGTGGGTTATGGCGAGACGTCCGGATTGAGGAGACCGGCCCCATCAAGATTGATGATCTCAGAATTTTGGTCCTCGAAGCAGATGAGGACCGGGCAATCCTTCGACTCGGGGGAGTACTCGACAGTGCCATCACTACCAACGTTGAAGTTCTAACAACTATCGACCGAAACGGTTCGATTGAACACACACAAGACATCGTGTTGGCTCGGGGGCGTAATGAGATTGAATGGCACGTCGCTGTAGAGAAGCCGGATCTGTGGTGGCCCTCGACTCTGGGCTCTCAACCTCTGTATGACGTGCAGGTAACGGTAAAGCTCGATGGTGTGTCTAGCGACAGCGAAACTCGCCGCACGGGGTTTCGAAGCTTTGAACTCAAAAATTGGATTGCTTCAGTTAACGGTGAGCGGATCTTTCTTAAAGGAACCAACTTCGGTCCCGGCGACGCGGACCTATCAACGATTTCTCGAGACGATTACCGACGCGACCTAGTCCTAGCTAAGAACGCTGGGCTCGATCTAGTACGCGTCCACGGTCATGTTGCTCATCCTCACCTTTACGAAGAGGCCGACAAGCTTGGGATGCTCATCTTCCAAGATTTCCCCCTTCAATGGGGTCATTCTCGATCCATACGGGCTCAAGCGGTACGGCAAGCTACGGCACTTGTCCATCAGTTCGGGCACCACCCTTCAATTGTTCTTTGGAACGGACACAACGAGCCGTTCAGCTACGACCAGCCGCCAGGGCAACACAACGATGCTGGCAGCAGCGCCACCTACGGATCTTTGACATCTTTGAGTCATCAGCTCCCGTCGTGGAATCGTTCAATTCTTGATAGATCAGTGAAGCGTTCTTTCGAGAAAGCAGACCCGACGAGACCTGCGATTGCTCACTCTGGTGTCGCCCCACATTTCCCCCAACTCGACGGAACTGACTCTCACCTGTGGTTTGGTTGGCGGCACGGAAAAATTTCGGACTTACCGGTGTTGGGTTTGCGGGTACCAAGACTTTTACGATTTGTTTCTGAGTTCGGCGCACAATCGGTTCCCGATGATGACGAAATGGCGATTGCTTGTGGAGCGATGAACTTCCCAGATGTGAACCAGCAAGTCTTGTCAGAGAAGTTCGGTGCTCAGCTGGCGTTGCTCGAACAGTACGCACCTATACATGGCGAAGCCACTTGGGCTGACTGGGTTCAACGGAGCCAAATCCGGCAAGCAGCGGTGGTTCGCCACACAATCGAAATATTGAGGACACTGAAATACAAACCCACTGGCGGGTTTTGTCAGTTTCTCTTCGCTGATGCACTGCCGTATGTAAGTTGCGCAATTTTGGATCACCGTCGCAAACCCAAGAAAGCTTGGGACGCGTTGAGTGCAGCCAACCGCCCAGTCATTGTGGTCGCCGACCTCCACGATGACGAAATGTCTGTCGGTACGACCAAGTGTGCGATACACGTTGTTTCAGATCTCAGAACCCGCATCGAACCTGCAACTTTGACGATGGAGTGGCGCGCTCCGGGAATGAACACTGAGCGTTGGAGCTTTACAGGAGACTTCGAGCCGGACAGCGTCACCAAGGTCGCCGAAACTTTTTTGGTGGCGAACAATCAGGGAATCGCCACTCTGGCACTCGAACTACGGGGACCAGATGTCCACGCGATCAACAACTACCAAATAAAGGTTTCCTAACGAGTTCTGCATTCGGGCGTCTCTACAGATACGGTTTCGGGAGCACGTTTGTCCTTTAGGAGGTTGGCCATGGCGGCCACAGCCACGAACCCCCAAGGTTCGACTCCGATTTTTCGGCAGAAATGGCAGTTGCCATTTCCTTTGAATATCTATCAATCCTCCATCGGCCGGAAATGGGTGATGGCGTTAACTGGCATCGGGTTACTCGGTTTCGTGGTCGTGCACATGATTGGCAACTTCCACATTTATGAAGGACCAGTCCAGTTGCACGAGTATGCGGAAACCCTGAGGGGTCTCGGCGGAGGCCTCTTCCCGAGAACTTTTCTTCTCTGGGTTTTGCGGCTTGGTTTAGCTGGAATGTTTCTGTTGCATATCCATTCGGCTTATTCCCTGAAAGAGCGAAGCCGAAAAGCGAGTGACAAAGCCGACTTTGTTGGTGGAGAAAAAAAATATGGCAGTAAACGAGACTACGTAGCTGCCAACTATGCCAGTAGAACTATGCGGTGGACGGGGCCGATTGTTCTCCTCTATCTGTTGTTCCATCTCGCGGATCTGACTTGGGGTTGGTGGTTGGGAGATGACTATGTCTTGGGTGACCCGTACCACAATGTGGTCGCCAGTCTTTCGAGCTTGCCGGTGGCAATCATTTATGTCGTTGCAAATGTGGCGCTAGCGATACACATATTCCATGGCACATGGAGTCTCTTTCAAAGTTTGGGTATCAACAATCCGAAGTACAACGAGCTTCGCCGCACTTTGGCGAAACTTGTTGCTGGAATAATCCTTGTCGGCAATCTCAGTTTCCCGGTCTTGGTTACTGCGGGTCTTATTGACGACGACAACAGAAAATGCGAGGTCGGCGACGTGGCCTGTCTAGAACACGAAGCGGAGAAACACTGATGACAGTTCTTGATTCCAAGATCCCTGAGGGTTCAATCGCAGAAAAATGGGAAAACCATAAGTTCTCATCGAAATTAGTTAACCCCAATAACAAACGGCGGTTCGAAATCATCGTCGTTGGCACCGGATTGGCAGGGGCGTCAGCCGCGGCGTCTCTCAGCGAACTTGGATACAGGGTTAAAGCCTTCACATTTCATGATTCGCCACGACGCGCTCACTCAATAGCAGCACAAGGTGGTATCAACGGCGCGAAGAACTACACCAATGACGGCGACTCGGTGCATCGACTGTTCTATGACACGGTGAAGGGCGGGGATTACCGCAGTCGCGAGGCAAATGTTCATCGTCTGGCAGAGGTGTCTGTCAATATCATCGACCAAGCGGCGGCTCAGGGCGTTCCCTTCGCTCGCGAATACGGTGGCCTCTTAGACAATCGGTCATTCGGTGGAGCGCAGGTCAGCAGAACTTTCTATGCCCGCGGCCAAACAGGGCAGCAACTCTTGTTAGGCGCTTACCAAGCACTCGCGAAACAGGTGGCCGCCGGGGGCGTGGAGTTACACACCAGAACTGAGTTACTTGATGTGGTTCTTAAGGACGGCAGAGCCTGTGGCATCGTTACGCGAGACCTCATTAGCGGAGAAGTAGTAAGCCACTCAGGTCATGCTGTGGTGTTAGCAACCGGTGGTTACGGCAACGTCTACTACCTCTCCACGAATGCGATGGCATGCAACGTGACTGCGGCATGGCGAGCTCACCGCAAAGGCGCATTCTTCGCCAATCCCTGTTACACCCAGATCCACCCGACATGTATTCCGGCGAGCGACGAGTTTCAATCCAAACTCACTTTGATGTCGGAGTCGTTGCGAAACGATGGGCGTATTTGGGTGCCCGACGCATTTGATGATGGTCGCGCACCTAATGAGATTCCCGAAAGCGAACGGGACTACTACCTGGAGCGCAAATCTCCGGCCTTTGGCAATCTTGTCCCCCGAGATGTCGCTTCGAGAAACGCGAA
>JASLTG010000033.1 GCA_030743005.1 Acidimicrobiales bacterium
GATCGTCCTCTCAGACCAGCTACCCGTCGATGCCTTGGTGAGCCTTTACCTCACCAACAAGCTGATAGGCCGCGAGACCCTCCCAAAGCGCCGGAACCTTTCCTAAGTGCGCCATGCGACGCTCTCAGGGTATTGGGTATTAATCCAGGTTTCCCTGGGCTATTCCCATCTTCGGGACAGGTTTCTCACGTGTTACGCACCCGTTCGCCACTCTCCATTGGGACCGAAGTCCCGGATCGTTCGACTTGCATGTATTAAGCACGCCGCCAGCGTTCGTCCTGAGCCAGGATCAAACTCTCCGTCAAGATCTCGCCACAACGACCAAAGGTCCTCGTGACACGATCGAAGAGCCCCTGCTGCGCTTCAATAGGGTGGAAAATCCCCCTAACGCAGCAGCTGGCTGGAATTGTTGCAGCATCATCGTCTGGCAAGCCATCCGATAACGCTGCGGTTATATGGTTGTGTCATGACCATGAGTGGTCTGACACGATTTTTTGTGTCATGACCACAAGTGGTCTGACACGATTGTGTGGTTCGATCAGCGGTTACGTGAGTAACAGCCGATCGCCCGCACTGGCGTTTATCGTCCTCTGTTCTGTTGTCAAGGAGCGCTGCGGCCACATAAAGCGGCAGCATACCGACACGCGCTTGCCCGTAAAGGCAATGCGGAGGTGTCGAAGCCAGTCAGCGCTGCGCAAACAGCGCTTAAGGGCGAAGGGCCACCCTACAGGTGCAAAGGGCACCGCGACAACCTTTCAGCCCTTATTGATAGCGAAATATTGATGTTTATGCCTCAGGCAACCGTCACCAAGTGCCACTGCTTCTTCCCACGTCTCAAAAGGAGGTACTTCTCGTGCAACAGGCTTCCCTTTGAGGGCAAGAAATCGGCGTCGGTGACCCGCTCCCCATTCAGATATACCCCACCCTCAGCTATCGCCCTCTTGGCATCTTTGCGACTCTGACAAAGCTCAGTTTCAACTAACAAGTCGATGATGCCGCTACCGAGTTTTGGAACCGCAGTAGAGGGAACTTCTCCGCTTACAAACTCCAATGCCGACTCCGAAACCGCCGTTATATCGACATCAGGGTCAAATAGCACCGCCGAAGCCTCGATCGCCGACGCAGCCGCAGCTTCGCCATGAACTATTCCCGTGAGTTCACCAGCCAGCTTGCGTTGACCCACGCGCTGCTGCGGATCCTTTTCGTGTTCTGCTACCAACACTTCTATTTCCTCAAGTGACAAGAAGGTCAGTTGGAGAAGAAGCTTGCGAACCTCAGAATCATCTACCCCAATCCATGCTTGATAAAAGCGATACGGACTCATCTTGTTTGGACTCAACCAAATCGTCTCACCACCAGCTGTTTTCCCATACTTCGATCCGTCTGGTTTCGTAAGCAGAGGCCATGTGAGCGCGTGAGCCGTTTGACCAAGCTTTCGCCTAATAAGGTCGACGCCTAAGACAATGTTTCCCCATTGATCTGAGCCGCCTACCTGGAGTTCACAATTTTCATTATCCGCTAGCCATAGGTAGTCATACCCTTGCAGCAGCATGTAGCTGAACTCGGTGTATGAAATGCCATCGCCTTCTGACATTCTGCTTTTGACGGAATCTTTCGCGACCATCTGATTGACGGTCACGTGTTTGCCAACATCTCTAAGGAAATCCAAAACCCCAATGCCGACAGTCCAAGCCCGATTGTCAAGCAGTTTGGCCGCCGACTCACCCTCGAATTCCAAAAACTTTCTCAGTTGAGGCAGTATTCCTTCTAGGTTCGTGGCTAGAGCTTCATCGTCTAGAAGATTTCTTTCTGCGTCACGACCGCTCGGGTCTCCGACCATTCCCGTTGCTCCGCCTGCAAGGCTTATCGGCAAATGTCCAGCCATTTGAAAGCGTCTAAGAGTCAACAAGCCGATTAGGTTCCCGACATGCAAACTGTCTGCGGTCGGGTCGAAGCCGCAGTAGAGAGTTACGGGACCAGCAGCAAGTCGAGTGGCGAGTGCCTCACGGTCAGTCGTGTCATGGATGAGGCCACGCGTTTCAAGGTCGGAAAGAATATCCACAACGACAGTTTGCCAAGGAGTACGGCGCTATGGGAACCACTTTTAATTCTTAGCGGTCTGCCTCTGCTACTCCATCGATACTTTCGTAGCGTTCTGGCCACAGTAGGTGCTGTCTGACAGTCCCGTAAAAAAGCAAAACAGCAAGAGGGCCGAACAACAACATCATCACGACCCAACTACTGCGTCGCCGCCCCTGTGCCTGCCACGTGGTCGTTGGCACAGCAAACACCGAAGCAATCCCCCACAATACGATGAGGACTGCAACGATTATCGAAACCCACACCAGGGGACCTGAACGCACCCTCACAACCTATCTTCGGTGATCAACGAACCACCTCATATATCAATAGCGCTGCCGACGAAAAACTAGCGATCATCAGTCCGATGCCAAAAGCCTGAAATGTGCCGTCAAAAACCAAACGACCTCCAAGCGCCAGTAGGGCCGTGGCCACAGCCAACGACACAAGCCAACTCGGAAAAGAAGCGACCGTTACTTGCTGAGGGAAGACTGTCACCACAAGCCAACCCGCTACAAAACCGAGAGCTAGCAGGAGCAGGTTCTCCAACTGGATCACCAAGTAGCGCATTACACAGAAGCTACAGGACCTTTAGTTCAACAGCCGCTCAGCAAGCGTGAATCCATATCGAGCTACGCGCTTTGTGCTGTCATCCAAAGAGAGAGTCGGGTCCTCTAGGTCATGTCCTCCGACCCATCTCAGCGCCTCCGATTCATGATTACCGTGAAACACCGCGCCCTTTGGAGCTTTAACTAAATATCTAACATCAAGATGTAGATGAGCGGGTTCCGAATCGGAGTGCTTCTCTATCACGTGCACGTCTATATCGATCGGATCACTCCAGACCTCCAACCCAACTATCCCTGTCTCTTCGGTCGCCTCGCGAAGAGCAACCATTTCGAGGAAACCGTCACCGTCCGCATGACCTCCAGGCTGTAACCATCGGTTCACTTTCGAGTGAAGAAGTATGAGTCCACGCGTGGCCTCATGGTCTACCACCCAGCTAGATCCAGTGAAGTGACCTTCTAGGCAGGATCGGTGAAGAGCATCAGGGTGTTCAGCTGCGAATTCCAAAATTGTTTGGCGAGCCTGATCTTGAATGTCCTCTGATGGCACGAATCCTCGAACAATTCTGACCGCTGTTGCTAGTTGATCGTCAATTGACGCTCCAGAATCTTTTGCACTGCACCACCGTGAGGTGCCCGTCACGACAGGTTACCCACACGCTCTCGGAGGGCTTCAAGCTGGGCAGCAACCGCCTCAGACCCACCTCCGCCATGGCTGTTTCTCCGAGAACCAACGCCTGGCTGAAGCAGCTCCGCGGCTTCGGAACCTAGATGCTCATGAGTTTGGACCAAGCTCACTAAATCGTCTCCACTGTCCAAGGACTGACGAACTAGCTCAGCAATGGTTGAATGCGCAGTCCGAAAAGGCATTCCTCTTTCGACAAGGAAATCTGCCAGATCAGTGGCAGCCATGTAGGGGGAATCTGCCCCGGCCTTCATTGACGCCGCATTAAATTCAAGTGTCTCAATCATTCCCGTCAGTGCAAGCGCTGTGAGTCGAACTGTGTCACAGCTGTCAAACATGGGTTCCTTGTCTTCTTGTAGGTCCTTGTTGTAGGTGAGTGGTAATCCCTTTTGAGTGGCTAAAAACCCAGTCAGGTTTCCTAACAGCCGACCCGCTTTGCCTCGTGCTAACTCAGCCACGTCGGGGTTCTTCTTCTGCGGCATCATTGACGAACCGGTCGAGAAGGCATCATCTAATTCGATGAAGTTGAATTCGCTTGAAGCCCACAAGCAAATTTCCTCACCCAGTCTCGACAGATGAATTCCAATAATGCTCAAGCAATAGAGCAGGTCCGCCACGAAATCTCGGTCAGACACAGCGTCCAGAGAATTGTTGAACACTGACGAAAACCCAAGTTTGTCCGCGACAACCGATGGGTCAATCGGCAATGGCGAACCAGCAAGCGCTCCTGCTCCCAAAACGGAGACGTCGGCTCTTTGACGCGCTTGGGAGAGCCGGTCAACGTCTCTGAGGAGCATCCAGCAATAGGCCCCTAAATGATGGGCCAGCCCGACGGACTGAGCCTGTTGCATGTGTGTGTAGCCAGGCAGGTACCAACCATTGATATGGGCATCTTCGGCCCTCACGAGCAAGGCCCTTATTAAAGAACCGATCACTTCGGTTAGGGAGTCAATCTCCCCGAGGGCCACTAGGCGAACGTCGTTTGCTACCTGATCATTTCGGCTTCGACCAGTGTGAATCTTTGCTGCCGACGGCGTTATTTCCGTCGCACGCCTTTCTACGGCCGTATGAATGTCCTCATCTGATGGTGCCCACTCAAATTCACCCGCTGCGATTTCAGTTTCGACCAAATCAAGAGCCTCGAGGATTTCCTGCAGTTCGCTTGCTTCAAGCAAACCCACCTCACAGAGCATTTCTACGTGCGCGCGTGAGCCCGCTATGTCCTCTCGGAACATCCTTCTATCGAAAGGTAAGGAGTCATTGAGTTCACGAAGAGCTTGACTGGGGTCACCGTCAAATCTGCCGTGCCAAAGTGTGTTGCCGTCTGCCATAAGAAAGTCCTACCGAAAGTTTGATGGGTTAGTTGAGATCAAGATCTCAAAGTCCTGCTAATTCACGAAAATGTTCAGCTAACGCCTCACCGCTTATGTGTGGAGCAGCGACTACCAAAATGGTGTCGTCTCCGGCGACTGTGCCGATGACATCTGGACTGTCGCTGCGATCAATGGCAGACGCCACAACGTGTGCCGAACCCGGCGGTGTGGTCAAAACAACCAAATTATGAGAATGCGCGGCTCCTACGACCCAGTCGCCACAAACACGCCTCAGGGTCTCTAAGGGAACTGCTCTCTGCGTCGCTATCTCAGGTATGGCATAAACAGTTTGGCCACCTGCTCTTAGCTTGACCGCGCCAAGTTCATCTAAATCACGACTCACACTTGCCTGTGAGGCTTCTATTCCGTCTGAAGCGAGTAGTTCGACAAGCTCACTATGGTCGCCGACAGAACGTTCAGCTAATAGTCGTTCGATCGCGTGCTGCCGTTGCGACTTACTGGTCATTTTTTGACACCTCACCACTGATCCAAGACAACAGTCCTCGGGCACTGTGCATCCGGTTATGGGCCTGAAGGAACACTCTGCTGCGGGGACTTTCGATCACCTCATCTGTTACTTCTTCTCCTCGGTGCGCTGGAAGGCAATGCATAAAGATGCTGTTGTCGCTGGCGCCTTCCATCAACGCAGCGTCCACGGTGAAACTGCTGAAGGCATCAAGTCTCTCTGACTTTTCATCTTCTTGACCCATCGACGTCCAGACGTCGGTGTAAACCACATCGGCCCCCTCAACCGCTTCGTGCGGGTCATCTGTTACTTGAACAGAGCCACCACAACTCGCGATCCGGTCAAGGTCAATGTCGGTAGGTTGGTGTCCGGCTGGTGATGCAACGCTCGTCTCGATGCCAAGCATCGAACAGCCAATAGCCAACGATCTCCACACATTGTTGGCATCTCCGACGTAAGCAATTTTGCCAACTTTGTTGAGACCTATTTCTTGTTCGATGGTTAGCAAATCGGCTAATGCCTGCATTGGGTGACCTACATCGGACAGCAAATTGACGATTGGCATCGCGTTGGCCGCTGCCATTCGTTCAAGACGTCCATGATCGAAAACTCTGGCTGCCAAGATCGTGTGGTAACCAGCCATCACTCGTACGACGTCCTCTGCGGTTTCACGACTATCAATACCCAGTTCTTCAGGCTTGATATACATCGGGTGTCCGCCGAGCTGAACCACGGCCATTTCCATGGAGTTTCTGGTTCTCCCAGAAGGTTTTTCGAAGATCAGTGCTACTCCCTGACCGTCAAGCACTCTTTGGGGTTTTGCCGCGACTGAAAGTTGAAGAACGAGTTGTAGTTCTTCGACTTCTAGATCATCAATTTCAAGGAAGTGTCGCATTAATTTCCGCCCAGGACACTCGACAATTTCGTCATTGCTTCGTCAATTTCTTCTGAAGAAACTGTCAAAGGCGGAGCGAGACGAATAGCTGTTGGGCTGATGCCATTAACCACCAGGCCGACCTCCAAGCAGGCGAGAGCTATTTCTGGACCGGTCATGCCAACCGTTTCGGTGTCAATCTCGGCAGCTATCAGCAGGCCAAGACCTCTGGTATCAAGAACGTTCGGTACAGCTAGGAGTTTGCCCATTAACTCTTCGCCCGCTGCCCGGGCCAGGGATGGCGCATCTAGAGATTCCATGACACGCAGCACGGCGCGAGCCGCGGAGGTGGCAAGGGGCTGGCCACCGTAGGTTGTCGCGTGGTCTCCCGGTTGGAAGGCCGCCGCAACTTCTCGTTTAGCCCAAATGGCACCAATAGGAAAACCGTTACCTAAAGCCTTTGCCATCGTCACAACATCTGGACGAACTGCACCTTCCGATTCGAAGTGGTGTTGCCACGCAAACCATTCGCCAGTTCTGGCAAATCCAGTCTGCACTTCATCAAACATCAACAACATCTGCCGCTCATCGCATAGCTCGCGGACTTTCTTGAAGTATTCGCCGTCGCCGACGTTGACACCACCTTCCCCCTGTACAACCTCAAGCAATACGGCCGCACACGATGGATCAATCGATGCTTCTAAGGCTTCGAAGTCGTTATAAGGGACATGTCGGAAACCTTCGGGCAGAGGCTGAAAGGTCTCGTGTTTTTCAACTTGGCCTGTTGCGTGCAACGTGGCGAGGGTTCGCCCGTGAAAGGACTTAAGGGCGCTGACTACAACATGTTTTCCATGTCCACCGTTTCGGCGCGCCAGTTTGATTGCTCCCTCTAGCGATTCAGCTCCGCTGTTACAGAAGAAGACTTGGCCCCCTCCTCCCTGGAGGCGATCAATAGTTTCAGCGACCTCCAAGCCAGGCACTGTCTCATACAGGTTCGAGACATGGAGAAGTGTTCGCGCTTGCTCATGTATCGCTTCGGCGACAGCTGGATGTGCGTGACCTAACGACGTGACAGCCAATCCACACAAAAAATCTAAGTACCGGTTGCCGTCACGATCGAAGAGCTCTGTACCTGACCCCCTAACAAACTGGACCGGTGGTTGCCCATATGTGGGCATCAACGGGTAAGAGTCAGGGTTGTCTGCTGCGACGGTCGAGTTGTTCATCGGGTTTTCCTTATTGGGTGAAGGTTGTCTTGGTAAGAGTCAGTCAGTAATCATGGTTCCGATGCCGGCATCGGTGAAGATTTCCAGCAGGGCTACATGTGGGATTCGGCCGTCTATCAAGTGAGCGCTCGTAACCCCGTTTTTTACGGCATGGACACAGGCCTCTATTTTGGGAATCATTCCATCTGTGATTTGATCTGTTTCGATCTTGGTATTGAGCTCATCGGCACTGATCTGTCGAATGAGAGAACTTGGGTCGTCTAGGTCGCCATATAAGCCTTCGACGTCGGTGAGATACACCACCTTCTCCGCTTTCATTGACTGAGCAACCGCGCCGGCGACAGTGTCCGCGTTTATGTTGTAAGCCTGTCCGGAGGCATCGGCCCCAATAGTGGACATCACCGGAATTAAGCCCTCAGCAAAGAGTTTCTCCAACAAAGTTGGATCGATCGAAGTGACATCCCCTACGAATCCAAGGTCAGGGTTCCGAGGAGCGGCTGTTATCAATCCCCCGTCTTCACCACTGACACCGACCGCTAAAGGTCCGTGGACATTGATGGAGCTCACAATTTCTCTGTTGACCTTTCCTACCAAAACCATTCGAGCGATATCGAGGGTCTCAGCGTCAGTGACTCTGAGACCGTCACGGAATTCTGGTTCCTTGCCGAGACGTGTCATAAGTTCGCCGATCTGAGGCCCTCCGCCGTGAACGACGAGCGGCAACATTCCGACCTGATGCATTAGCACTACATCTTCTGCGAATCGTTCAGCTAGGGATGGGTCCGTCATGGCATTTCCGCCAAATTTGATCACCACGACTTTGCCTCGCCACCGTTGAATGTACGGGAGAATTTCGACTAACAACTCAGCGTTCTCCAAGTGGTCCCCTACTGAACGCGCGTCTTTCTCATCGGCAGCAGAAGCATCCTCTGGGCCTACTAATCGAAGGGGTGGCATCTTTTCGTCCATTTCAATCTCCTCCTAGGGCATCAAGCCGCTGGTGGGTAACCCGGTGGTCTCTTCGAGCCCTAAGGCGATATTGGCGCACTGAATTGCGCCTCCAGAGGCTCCCTTAACCAAATTGTCTAGGGCACTGATAATTAGTAACCACCCGGTCCGTTCGTCGACGCGAGCGGTGAGGTGCACCGTATTTGCTCCCAAGGTTGCCTTCGTCGATGGGGAAGTTTCGTCGACGACGATGAACGGCTCATCGGAATAGAACTGTTCAAGTAACTCGAGAGCGTCCTCGGTTGAGAACGACGAGTCGAGTGGCCGGGCGTAACAAGTTGCCAGGATTCCTCGAACCATGGGAGCTAGATGGGGGGTGAACAGAACTTGGCATCCACTTACCTGCTCAATTTCTGGCGTGTGGCGGTGTGTTAGTAACCCGTATGCATTGAAATTCTCGTCCACAGCGGCGAAGGTCGTGTTGGGCTTTGCTGCTCTTCCCGCTCCGCTAACACCGGATGCGGCGTCGACGATTACTCCAGTGGTCTGAATTTTTCCTGCCTGGACAAAGGGACTCAATGCGAGCGCGGCCGATGTTGGATAACAACCAGGTACTGCTACACCTCGGGCCCCTTCTAAGTCGCTCCTGAATATCTCAGGTAAGCCATAAACGAATTCATCGAGAAGCTCGGGAACCGAATGCTCAGCTCCGTACCAGAGAGGGTAAAGATTGGGGTCCTTTAGTCTGAAATCAGAACCTAAATCGAGAACGCACCCGACCTTCTTAAACAGTTCGGAAACGATTGGTTGACTGGCCATGTGTGGAAGTCCAAGGAAAACGGCGTCTAGGCCTTCGAACTCGGAAGCGTCGTATTCGGAATAAACCATGTCGTCGTATTCCGAAGAAAGGCTCGGATATAGGTCTCGAACTTTTGAACCAGCCTGGGTGTCCCCAGTTGCGACGACGAGTTCCATTAGCGGGTGACCGCCTATAAGTCTCATCAATTCGGCCCCTGTGAAGCCTGAGGCACCTACGATGCCGACTCGAAGTCTTGGGTTGGTTGACATAGCGATACAGGGTACAGGAGCAACACCTCATTGCATAATTATTCATGTAAATGAATATTTATGCATACGTGTCTGCTTCTCCCTTCACGTCGTTGCCACCTCTATTGTGTCGAAATGACCGCAGGCGCCGGACTGACCAAAGGTTGGAGCCCAATCATCTCTTTAGGGGTGATGACGTGCACTTGCTACGGGGCTGCTTTCTACGCCTACGGGATACTTCTCGACCCCATCCACAAGGAATTCGGATGGTCCCTCACCTTCCTGGGAAGCGTCTTTGCTGTCGCGCAACTGATCAGCGCCTGCGGGGCCTCGGTAGCGGGCCGGCTACTTGATCGATGGGGAGGGCAACTGGTTTTCAAAATTCAGGGTGCCGCATCCGTGTTGTTGTTCACTGCGAGCTGGTCTCAGAACGCAGTGCTTTTCGCGGTGTTGATGTCCACTGGGTTGGGGGTTATGGCCGCGAGCGGTTTCTACCATGTTTCAACCGCGATAGCGGGTCGTGTCGGACCGTCTGATCCTGGTCGCTCGATCGCCGTACTCACCGCTATCGGCGCATTTTGTAGCCCTATCTATTTGCCGGTTGGAGCTGTTCTCATCAACTCCTGGGGGTGGCGAGCAGCGATACAGATCTTCGCGGTGACAGCGTTCATTGGTGCCCTACAGGCAGCACACTTTGCCGGTGGCGGAGAATCAGATCAATCATCTGGGCCTTCTCCCAAAGCGCTAACAGCGCTCCGTTCCGCCATCCATCGCCCTGCTGTGCGAAGAATGCTGTTGGCGTATGCGTTTGCAGGGTTCTCGTTCAGCACTCTGCTCGTCTATCAGGTACCCATCATGATCGACCAAGGCCTCGCGCTCGGCACCGCTGCCGGAATCGCTGGCTTCCGAGGTTTCTGTCAGCTTTTCGGACGAGTGGGTGTGATCGCGGCCATCGCCAAACAAGAAGCCGCTGTGGCTCTACGAGTGAGTTACCTGTTAGCTGCGAGCGGTTCTCTGTTCATTCTTGCCGGCAACATGTGGTTCGGCCTCGCTTACGGTGCGTTAGTTGGTAGCAGCCTCGGAGCAACCACACCCCTGCAAGCCATCAACGCCCAAAACACTTTCGAACCCGAAGACTTAGGTCTGCTAATGGGGCTACAACAATCGGTATTTGCTTTCGCTGGAGCAGCAGGACCAGTGGTTGCTGGAATCACCGCAGACGTATCGGACAGCCAAACCCCGACGGTGTGGATGTCGGTGTTGAGTCTGCTCCTCGCAGCGTTTCTCCTCAAAGGAAACCGAACAAAACAACCCATTAACTAAAGTCCCTCTTTCTTCATCACCCGGGTTCTAGGTTGTCGGTGTGCGTCGGACCTTCCCACTACTCATTGCGTCCTGCTTTGTGGCGTTGGTGGTTGTGGTTGGGTGGGGGTCGTCGGTTGGGGCATGGAGTACTGGCGATGGTGGTGATCCGAATTGGGGTTCGACCCCCTTCGGTGGCACCAGCAGCGATCATGGCTATGGGGTGGCGGTGGATAGCTCCGGCAACGTCTACGTCACCGGAAACTTCGCCGGGACAGTGAACTTTGGGGCCGGTGATGTCACCTCCGCCGGTGGCTACGATGCGTTTGTCACCAAATTCGACTCCTCTGGTGCTCATCAATGGACCACCACACTCGGCGGCACCGGTGCCGATAGTGGCTGGTCGGTGGCAGTGGATGGTTCCAGCAACGTCCACGTCACCGGAAACTTCGCCGGGACAGTGAACTTCGGGGCCGGTAACGTCACCTCCGCAGGCAGCAATGATGTGTTTGTCACCAAACTCAACTCATCGGGTGCTCATCAATGGACCACCACACTCGGCGGCACCGGTGGCCAAGTTGGTAAGGGGGTGGCGGTGGATAGCTCCGGCAACGTCCACGTCACCGGAGAATTCAACGGCACGGTGAACTTTGGGGCCGGTGATGTCACCTACGCCGGTGGCTACGATGCGTTTGTCACCAAATTCGACTCCTCTGGTGC
>JASLTG010000034.1 GCA_030743005.1 Acidimicrobiales bacterium
TGAATATCAAAAACGGATACAAGAGGCTGCCGACAATCTCCCAACACAACTCCAGCCCGCGATACGAGACATCACATTCGTCAACGGATGCCACCCCTGGGCAACCAAAGTCATTGGAAAATGCGCCTTCGGTACCTTCGATGCCGAAGGCTGGGACCACGACGAAACCACTGGCCATCCATGGGCAAACACCATCTGGATCTCATCTGAAGCAGCCAAATCTGACCACCTCCACGATGTACTCCTCCACGAAGCCGGACACGCCTTTGCAGCCAACCTTTTAGCCGGTTGTCACTTCATGGATAACAGCGTGGACTCGGTCCTAGATCTACTCTTGGCGGACTTCGCCCATGATCAAGCCAATCCAGCCGAGCTGCTCGCTGACGCATTCGCCCTCAAATTTTCTCCCCGCGGTGAGGACGCGTACACCTTCTACTTGGACAAGTTCGATTTCAAGATCTCACCACAGCTGATGACTCGATTGGGGGCAGCTATTTGGCTTTGCTCCAAGAGCGTCCAGTGAACCACTCCGCCGAGGGGATACCCAATGGGGTTTTCACATGCCTGCGGTTTTGTGTGTGGGCGCTACAGGACTCGAACCTGTGACCCCCTCCTTGTAAGGGAGGTGCTCTAGCCAACTGAGCTAAGCGCCCGACTGGAAAGAGACTAACGGTCTATTGACTGCTCTACACCAAGTTGGTTTAAGAGTTCTGGTGTCGCGGCTGCTACTGGTCCGAGCCGTAGTGCGTGGTCTGAGTGAATGAGTTCGCGTCCCTCAAGTTCCCCGACTACTGCTCCTGCTTCTGCACAGATCAATACTGCAGCTGCGTAGTCCCATACTCCGTGATGGGCCAACGGGTCCATGTATCCGTCGAGTCGACCTGCCGCAACAGCACAGAGGTCTAGTGCTGCTGCACCGAATGACCGATATTGGCGAGGTGTCACATTTGTTGGTGGGATCCCGGCTACTCCGATAATGGCCTCGCTGAGCTGTTCGCAGTTGGTGGGTTCAATAGGTTGATCGTTGAGAAAGGCCCCACCTTGTCTTGTTGCGTGGAATCGTTCTCCGTTTGCAAGATTCAGTACAAGTGCTGCTAATGGGCCTTGTTCGTCTACAACGCAGAGACTGGTGCAGTAGTGAGGTATGCGACGTGAAGCGTTTGTTGATCCGTCTACAGGGTCGACGATCACAAGCTCACTTGTTTCGCCTTGGAGAAACCCGGACTCTTCGCTGAGAATTGACACGCCAGTCGGTTTCAAGACTTCTAGGACTGCTGCATCGGCGATTTGGTCCAATGCGTATTGGTCTGGGCGGTCTCCCCCATCGGTCCATCGATCAAAAGTTGCCAACGCGTTAACCACTGCTTCAGCGGTTTCGTCGAGAAGCTCGATCCAAGCATTCGAGGTCACATGTAGGACCGTAGCGGTTTCACCTGTAAACGGCTCCGATCAGCAAGTAACCTCACCGTCGCTGAAAGGTCCCCTATGGCTGTTATCGACATGTCCGGCTACGTCGCCGATCTAAAAGAGCACGCGGCTGAACATGGTTTCCATATTCACGATGAACGACACTTCCTGGAAACCTATGGCCTTCGCCAAGCCTGGGAAGTTGACTTGCACCCCGAGGAGGCGTGCGGAGGTCCACTTGACCTTCATTTGACTCTCGAATCGGACCCCAGAACCATGCTCGCGTTAGAAGACGTCTTACTTGCTGGTGCAGAGGGAGAACTTCCTCCGGATGAATTTTGGGCTCCGTTAACCTTCACGTGGGCGTTACCACCTCTGGACAACAAACCCGATTTGTTAGTACTTGCCACCGAACTTGCTGGTCTGGGCGGTCAGGTGCTACCTGTCGAAGTTTCAGCTATCGACTCGTTTCCCTCCGTAACCGATCCAGCTCAACGAACTTTGACCATTGTTGCCCGACTTGATCTTTCACTCCGAGACCTCATGAACGGCGAAGATGGAATGTGTGCCGTTCTTGACCGTTGCAACGAGATTTGCCGACATCTATTAGACCTAGCCGAGAATTGGTACGACTGACTTCGTCTGATCCTGCTTTTCATCGATCCCAAGCGGAGAGGTATCTGCTGGTTCGTTGGAACAAATCGTGTCTCTTGAATAGCGAGACGGCATTGAAATGCCTACGCTCAGAGCGGGCCGGTAGCTCAGTGGTTAGAGCAGGCGACTCATAATCGCTCGGTCGCGGGTTCGATCCCCGCTCGGCCCACCATCCAATTAGCTCCAAGGGTTGATAACCTCGGCCTCTGCCTTCCGGGGTAGCTCAGTTGGCAGAGCAGCGGACTGTTAATCCGCTTGTCGTGGGTTCGAGCCCCACCCCCGGAGCCAATTTGTTGCCTACGACTTTGGGTCGCTACAGCTATCAGCTTGACTGGTCGGTGGTCTCTTGATTTCGCAGCCAATCAACAACCGCTTCAACCGCGGCAGATCTCGTCTCATCTGAATGCATCTCTTCTTGGCGTTGCGCCAACCATTGAACAATGGGTTGGTGTTGGCGTAGTTGTTCAATGTCGTTGACGTCGTAACGCAGTTCTGTGTTCCACCTACCAATCAGCGCGTCTAACGCTCGGGAAACCAATTCGACTGGGTCGCCCGTCACTTCCTCTACTAGTAGCCGGGCGATGAGCGCAGTGACCGTTTCAGAACAGTCGCCCATCCGGTCTCTCCACCCGTCGGTGGTGACGAGCTGAAACGCTTCGATAGCCACTGGGTCAGCGAACATGGCCTGCAGCGCGAGCGGTTTCACAATGGCCGGGTCATGGACTAACGCTCGGAGGAGATTCACTTCGACTTGGGGTGTTTCGCGAGGCGGCGCTGTTTGGCTTGGTTCGTCGTGTTCTTGGTCTCCCCGTTGGGGTACCGGGGCACGGTTCGGGGTCGGTGCTGGTTTAACGATCAGTCGCCGCATCTGTTCAATGTCGACCCGCACTTTTTGGGCTGTTTCGACCAAATATTGGTCTCGGACCACTTCGTTGGGGTGTTCGGCGATGATCGCTCCGGTGTCTGCAGCGGCACGTGCCCGACCTTCAGCTCGATTCAGGTCAGATCGATCTAAAACTCTGTTGATGCGGTAACTCAGGAACGGCTCCGCTGATCTAATTGCTTCTTGTAGCGCTTCGGGGTTCTCTTCGGCGAGTTGTCCTGGGTCTGCTCCGTCGGGTATGGCTGCGACGAAAACTTCCGCGTTGTGTCGATCTTCCCATTCGTAGAAGCGGTCCGCTGCTGCTTTGCCTGCTCCGTCGGCATCGAATGCGATGACGATGCGTTTCGCGAAACGGACCATCGTTTTTACGTGGTCGTCGGTGAGAGCGGTGCCGCAGGTAGCTACTGCTCGGTCCAGTCCAGCCCGGAAGCATCCAATGACATCGGTATATCCCTCACAAACAATGATCTCGTCTTCGGCGACTATTTGTTTTTTTGCCCAGTGGAGCCCGTACAGCACTTTGCTTTTGTCGTACAGGCGAGTTTTGGCAGTGTTTTTGTATTTGGGTTGCTGGCCGTCAGGCATCATTCGACCACCGAAACCCACGACAACTCCGTTGGCGTCAGCTACGGGGAACATGACTCGGTCTCGGAAGAAATCAATTGGGCCGCCTCGAGGGCCCGGCCGGCCTAACCCAGCGGCTTCTAGCTTCTCGGTTGGGACATTCAGATGAGACGCCAGGGCGTCCCATTGGTCGGGGGCGTATCCGATTCGGAATTGTTCAACGGTTTCAGAGTCAAAGCCGCGACTTCGCAGATAGGACCGTGCTTTCCCGGCTCCTTTTCCGGTCCGTAGTGTTTGGTGGTAAAACTCTGCGGCTTTTTCGAGGAGCTCACTGAGTTCTTGGCGTTCTTTGCGCGCTGTACCGTCCGAGGCATCGGTGTATCGCAAAGAGATACCCATCCGGTTCGCTAACCATTCGACGGCCCCAACGAAATCAAGGTGTTCTATTTCGCGGACAAATGTGATGGCATCACCGCTTTTTTGGCAGCCGAAACAATAGAAGAAGCCTTCTTCGGCGTTAACAGAAAACGATGGGGTCTTTTCGTTGTGGAAAGGACATAAGCCACTAAACCGTTGTCCGACTTTTCGAAGCGCGACGTATTGCGAGACAATCCCAGCAAGGTCAGATTCAACCTTGACCCGTTGGAGATCTTCGTCGTGAATGCCCATCACCTGTTGACGCTAGTGCCTGCTGCGGGGTTCGTTATTACTCGGATCTACGCGTGATCGGTTATCGCCGCGTGCGCAGCCGCGAGCCGCGCTATCGGAACCCGCGGCGGTGAGCATGACACGTAGTCAACGCCGGCGGCTGCTAACAGCTCGATACTGGCCGGGTCGCCGCCATGTTCACCACAAACACCAACCGATAGGTCTGCTTTCGTGGTTCTGCCCCGTTCGATACCTGAACGGACCAACTCAATCACCGCGCCCGAATCGAGTCGTTGAAACGGATTGGCTTCTAGGAGTTCTTCGTCCAGGTAGAGCCCCATAATTCGGCTCTCCACGTCGTCTCGGCTGAACCCGAAGGTGAGTTGAGTTAGGTCGTTAGTTCCGAAGCTAAAGAAATCTGCGTGTTCTGCTAATTCGCCAGCAACCAACGCTGCTCTCGGGGTTTCGATCATGGTCCCGATCTTTATGGAAGCTGTTGAGCCGTGGCCTTGTACGACAGCTTCGATCTGTTGTCGGATCCCTGAGAGTTCTTTCCCGCTGACGGTTAGCGGAATCATGATTTCGACAACTGGGTGACCGCCGGCCGCTATGCGCTGCGAGATTGCGTCGAGGAGCGCTTCGGTTTGCATTTCATAGAGGCCCGGTTTGAGCCATGCAAGTCGAACGCCTCGCGTTCCGATCATCGGGTTACGTTCCCGCCATTTTTGGGCTGCTCCCAGTAGTGCTTCGCCTTCTTCGTCTAGTTCGTTGCGTGCAGCTGCTTCTAAGAGTTCGTCGATGTCAGGAAGAAACTCGTGCAACGGCGGATCAAGGAGACGAACTGTGACCGGTAGTCCATCCATTTGCTCTAAGAGTTCTGCGAAATCGTTGTACTGGGTGTCGCGAAGGTCGTTGAGCGCTTGGGTTTCTTGTTCTGGTGTGTCAGCCAAAATCATGTTGCGGATGAGAGGCAAGCGTTGTTCGTCGAGAAACATGTGCTCTGTTCGACACAACCCGATGCCTTCTGCCCCGTTATCGCGTGCGATTTTGGCTTCGCTAGCTGTGTCGGCATTAGCTCGGATACCTAGATCGCGTAGTTCGTCTGCCCATGTCAGCAAGGTGGCGAGTGCCGGAATTGGGTCGACGTCAGTTGTTTGAAGGGCTCCGCGTATCACTTCACCCGATCCGCCGTCTATGGAGAGCGTCTCCCCAACGTCAATGCGTTCACCGTTGATCAGGATGTGGTCGGTTCCTATTTCAATATTTTCGGCACCGCACACAGCTGGTTTGCCCCATCCACGGGCCACGACTGCTGCGTGGCTGGCCAGTCCGCCCCTTGTGGTCAAAATGCCTACGGCGACTTGCATCCCATGAACATCGGCGGGTGAGGTTTCTTGCCGGACGAGAATGACGTCGTCGGTAGCCATCATCGCGTCGTCTGCAGTCAACACGATTCGCCCTACAGCGGCCCCTGGCGAGGCTCCCAGGCCGCTCGTCAGAACGTCACGGGTAGTGTTCTCAAAACCTGCGTGCAGGACCGCCTCAAGTTGGTGGGGTGATATTCGAAGCACTGCTTCTTTTTTTGAGATCGAAGCGTCAGGCCTTGAAGCTTGTTCCACTGCATCGTTGATGGCTGCTGCTATCTCAACTGAGGATTCCGCTGAGTTCATTGCGCAGGCAGAATCAATGAGGAGCGAACCTCTCCTAGTTCGCGTTCCAGTTTGCTCCATGTTTCGCAGTAATCATCACTTAGGTATATCTGGCCATATACCGACGTTGCTGCTACGACCCCAGGGAGGTCTTCGTGGGTTGCCAGCCAGTACATGGTTGCTTTGGGAGTTTCAGGCAGTTCAGCTCTGTGGAAGGTCGCCCCACCATCTCTGCTGACCTCAAGGGCTCCTGTCCGACCTGGGATGTAGTCACCAACACAGACGATGAGGAAGTCATTTCCCCATGGGGCGCGAACACATCGCGAATAAGCGAACTCAAATTTTGATCCATCAAATGGTTGGAATTCGTGCCAGTCCCAGTTTTCTCCATCGTCGGTGCTTCGCCCAAGCCCGAACGGTGAAGTGACGAGAAGTTCGGTGCCCTCACCGTTATGTCTGAGTGTGAAGCCATGAACGTCGTTGTAAAACTCTGAAGGCCCAAGGTCACCAAAAGATTCCCATGTAACCCCCCGGTCGCGGCTGCGATGCAACCCGTCAATTTCGACCGACGCATATACCGTGGCCGGATCATTCGGATCGACAACGACGTTGGTGGTGCGCGGCACCCCGATTGGACACCGATCACTAATGGTTGTTTCCATTTCAGAAAATGATGTGCCCCCGTCGTCGGAAACAAATATTCCTGGTCTTGTGCCGGCATAGATACGTTGTGGGTCATGGGGGTCGAAAGCAAGCGACCAGATCGGTCGATCTTTCAGGTCTGCTGTTCGTTCCCAACGACTTCCACCGTCATGTGACTGGTAGATGCCGTCTCCGTCAACAGAAGCGAGGAGATGCTGCGAATCTCTGGGGTCAAGTGCTAAGGCTCGCACGTTGGATTCAGGGTCCATTGGTCCTTGAATTTGCCGCCATTTTTCGCCGCCGTTGTAGCCGACCCAAAGACCGCCTCCGACTGTGCCTAACGCGATGGTGTAACTCATCGTTGCTCCCCTCGCTAACAGGCTAGTTGTCTGCGTGTCTGCTTTACAGAGCTAACTGTTGAGTTAAGTAATTCACGAGCTCGCTGGTTGGGACACGTTCTTGATTCATTGAGTCACGTTCGCGAACCGTCACGGCATCATCATCCAACGAGTCGAAGTCGATCGTGACGCAATATGGGGTACCAATTTCGTCTTGGCGCCGATATCGCTTTCCGATTGCCTGCGTGATGTCGTAATCGCACATGAAGTGTGGCTGCAACATTTCGAGGATTTCTTCTGCTTTGGGTAGCAAGGTGTCTTTTTTGGAGAGTGGCAAAACCGCGATCTTGTACGGAGCCAGACGTGGGTGAAGTCGAAGAACTGTTCGGGTGTCGTCGTTTACTTGCTCTTCGTCGTAAGCAGCCATGAGGAACGCCATCATGGAACGGGTAGCTCCTGCTGCTGGTTCGATGCAGTGAGGAACGTACCGTTCACCGGTTCCTTGGTCGAAGTATTCGAGTTTTTGACCCGAGTGCTGTGCGTGTTGAATCAGATCGAAATCTCCACGGTTAGCTATACCTTCAAGCTCACCCCAACCCCATGGGAATAAGAACTCGACGTCGCTTGTACCCGATGAGTAGTGGCTGAGTTCATCATCGTCGTGTGGTCGTAACCGGATTTGTTCTTCTGGTATTCCAAGATCCAGATACCACTGGTGTCGTTCCCTTATCCAATACTCGTACCAGTCGTTTGCTTCCTCTGGTGGAACGAAGAACTCCATTTCCATTTGTTCGAACTCACGGGTTCGGAACACAAAGTTGCCTGGGGTGATTTCGTTTCGGAACGATTTGCCTACTTGAGCAATCCCGAAGGGTGGTTTTTTGCGACTTGTTTCAAGAACATTTTTGAAGTTGATGAACATTCCTTGAGCGGTCTCAGGACGCAGGTACACGTCAGCACCAGCACCTTCGACCGGTCCGGCTTGAGTTTTGAACATCAAGTTGAATGCTCGCGCTTCTGTGAAAGTCCCAGAATTGCCGCACGATGGACAAGTGTCAGGGTCATCTAACTGGTCTTCTCGATGTCGTGTTTTGCATTCGGTGCAGTCAACGAGAGGGTCGCTGAAATTTTCGAGATGACCTGAGGCTTCCCAAACTTGAGGTGGACTCAAGATGGCGGCGTCGAGGCCTACGACGTCGCTTCGAAGTTGCACCATCGATCGCCACCACGCGTCTTTGACGTTTCTGAGCATGAGGACTCCGAGGGGTCCGTAGTCGTAGGTGCTGCGGAAACCTCCGTAAATTTCTGCTGAAGGGAAGACGAAACTTCGTCGTTTGCAGAGATTCACTACTTTGTCGAAGAGCGTTGGGTCGGGCGAAGCCATGGCGCCGAGAGTACCGATGACTTACCCTCTCTGGCCACGCAATTGTTTGACTATGTTTGCAGTGCAGTTCAAAGAGGCCTGCTGGGCTTATGGGGGTTTTATGCGTTTAGAAGGCAAAGTTGCTGTTATTACGGGCGGCGGTAACGGTTTGGGCCGTGCAACGGCTAGACGATTCGCCTCTGAAGGGGCCAAGGTAGTGGTCGCCGACATTGTCGATGAGTTGGGTGAAGAAACTGTGCAAATGGTCGCCAGCGATGGCGGAGCTGCCTCATTTATTCATTGTGACGCTGTCAGCGCGCAGGACAATCATGCGATGGCGGCTCATGCTCTCGAAAACTATGGGGCGATCGACATTTTGGTGACTGCGGCTGGGGTGAGTCATCCCGGATACAAGAGTGGTGACAACGACGCGAGTTTGAAGTGGTGGGCGAAACGTATGGATTATTTCGAGAACCCAGCGACTGAGTTGCTGGATCTCGAGTTGGAGGACTTTCGTCAAGTCATGGCCATCAACTTGGATGGAACACTTTTGGCTGCTCAAGCGTGTGTCGCACCAATGGTGGAAGCCGGCAACGGTGGCTCGATAGTGACAATCGCTTCTATCGCCGCGAAACATCCCGACGCCGGACCGATTCCGTATGTGTGTTCTAAGTCCGCTGTGTGGATGTTGACCAAAAAAATGGCTCGCCTGTTAGCGACTTCGGGTATCAGGGTCAACGCGATCGGACCTGGCTACATAGACACTCATATGACCAAGATGATCGAGTTAATTCCTGAAGAACGGTTAACTCAGTTCTTCGCGAACATTCCTATGGGACGCAAAGGTGTGCCTGACGAGATAGCAAACACGGCGTTATTTCTCGCCAGCGACGAAGCCTCGTATTTCACTGGAGAAATCTTGCATCCTGACGGCGGTTACTTCACTGAGTAGTGGCGGCGAAGTCGGTTAAGGTTGACTTGTTATGTTGCGAGATCGAACCGTTGCTTTTCTTTGCCTAGCGTTGACCGCGATCATTTGGTCGACACCAATCACGTTTTTTGATACCGAGTTCGAAGGCGTGGACAATGACCGTATGGAGTGGTCATGTCCCCGTCCCATCTTGTCGCCTTCTCCAGACGCTGTTGACTTAGATGATGTCCGCGCCGAGTTAGCTGACACACCGAACGGAATTGTCCAAAGCGAACATCCGCAATGCCGGTTACTGAACGGAACTCAACTCGTCTTGGGGTTGTTGTCTCTTGCTGGTGGGCTTTGGAAAGGGCGGCTGTGGTGGTTGTCGACATCTGATGCTCGTGCTGAGAAGAAGTTCGCGAAACTGCATGCGAAGACGTCTGGGAAACCAAAAGGAATGCTCAATTAATTCCGCGCGTCTTGTTGTTGGGTTAGCTAAGTAATTCGGTGCTACGTAGTCGTCGTTCGATATGAAATTCCCAGAGGCTGTGGGCAATGGCTGATACCTCGTCTGTATGCGGTGCTTGTTGAACTTCTAAGACCGTTGCCAAAGCTCCTCCCAGTGTTGCTCTCATCAACTCCAACGCGGAGGACGAAACTCGGCGACCTCTCTGATGGGCGGCACATGTCACACCGCCGATGCGGGGATCAAAGAATTCTAGGTCTGTTGCCTCTCCCCCGATAACGCATTCATCAAGTGCTGGGGCCACCCCTTCGTGTGCGAGGATTTTCAGCATGAAGGCCGGGACGATCAGCACCGGATCGCTTCTTTGTAGGGTTTCGAGGGCTCCGCACAGCATCCGGTAGGCCTCTTGGTTTGGTTGCTTGTCTTGGACTACTTGGTCGACAGCTTCAGCGATCGTCAACGCTTTACCCAGGCGGTCTAGGTCATCTCGTATTTCGGGCCAGTGGTCTCTGGTTTCGGCTTGAGTCACTATGTCAAGGTCTCCGCGGCCTTGATAAAACTGCAGATCGAGGTGTCGTAAAAGTTCGAGTCGACCTCCGTAACGGCTGCGGGTCTTTCGCACACCTTTTGCGACTGCTCTAACTTTTCCGTTGTTTTCGGTGATGATCGACAAGATCCGGTCGGCTTCACCGAGCTTGTGGGTTCGCACAACGACGCCGCTATCTCGGTAGTGCGCCATAACCCAGATCTACCTATTGAGGCCGCCGAAGCGACGGTCGCGGGCTTGATATTCAAGTATTGCTTCGTAAAGGTCGGCGCGTCGAAAGTCTGGCCACAACGTTTCGGTAAACAGCAATTCGCTGTAGGCGACTTGCCAGAGAAGGAAGTTGGACAGGCGATGTTCACCTGAAGTTCTGATCAGTAAATCCACATCGGGCATGCTTGGTTCGTACAAATATTGGGCTAATTTTCGTTCGTCGATACGTTCGACCGGGACACCGTCTTCCAACATGCCTTTCACGGCATCGATGATTTCTGCTCGTCCTCCGTAGTTGAAGGCGATGGTGAGTGTCATCTCGTCGTTGTTTTTCGTGAGATCGACTGCTTCTTCCATGCGTCGAAGAACTCGTTTCGGAACCCGCCAATTTTTTCTTCCTGAGAACAGAATCCGGATACCCATTTCATGTAGTTCGTGGGAACGACGCACCAACAGTGATTCGTTGAAGTTCATGAGAAACTTCACTTCTTCTGGAGGTCTTTTCCAGTTTTCTGTGGAGAAGGCGAACACGGTGAACCACTGGACCCCAATTTCTTTGGCTCCTTCGATCGCGTCGAAGAGCGCTTCCTCACCTGCGGCATGTCCTTCGGTTCTCGGGAGACCTTGTGCTTGTGCCCATC
>JASLTG010000035.1 GCA_030743005.1 Acidimicrobiales bacterium
GACCATCACAATGCTCACAGGCGCTACTCAATGACTCCAGAAGCCCTTCTCCTGTTCTCCTGCGAGTCATTTCGACGAGACCTAGTTCTGAGATGCCCGATACTTGAGTTCTTGTTTTGTCTCGAGCTAATGCCTTTTCAAAGCTGCTGACCACTTCGTCTCGGTTCTTTTTTATTTCCATATCGATGAAGTCGATCACAATGATGCCGCCTATATCTCGAAGTCGAAGTTGTTTCGCTATTTCTTCAGCGGCTTCAAGGTTGTTGCGAAATACAGTTTCTTCCAGGTTCGATTTGCCGACGTTCTTGCCTGTGTTGACGTCGATGACTGTTAACGCCTCAGTGTGATCGATGACGAGAGACCCTCCAGATGGAAGCCATACCTTTTGGTCGACTGCTTTTCGCAACTGTTCGGCCACGTGGTATCGCTCAAATAGCGGAAGTGGTTCGGTTTTTGGATCGTGGAACTCAATTCGGTCTGCCAGAGCTGGGGTTACTGTTTCCATGTAACCCTTGACCTGCTGGAAGAGGGTGGGGTCATCGATTATCACTCCTCGATAATCCCTGTTGAATTCTTCGCGAATGACTCTTACAACTAACTCCGGTTCCCTAAACAGCAGGCTCGGTGCCTTTGCGCTACCGGCCAGTTCATTGATCTGTTGCCACTGATCTAACAGTCGTCGAACATCGCGTTCTATTTCTTCTGCTGTCACATCTTCTGCGGCGGTTCGAACGATCACACCGTGTTCTGAAGGTTTTACCTTGTCGAGGATATTTCGGAGTCGACGTCGCTCCTTATCGTTGAGTCTCTTGGAGATTCCGTAGGTATCGCTGTTGGGAACCAACACCACAAACCGTCCCGGAAGGCTGACTTCTGTCGACAGTCGCGCGCCTTTGTGAGCAATCGGGTTCTTTGTTACCTGACAAAGTATCGATTGCTGAGCGCTGAGAAGATCTTCGATTCGAGCGTCGTCTTGTCTTCGGCCTAAGCGGCTTCTCGGCTTCTTGGGTTTCGGTGCCGGTGGTTGTGATTTATCCCCGTCAAGGTCGTCACGGTCGTAGGTGACATCTCCGCGATACAGCACAGCATTCTTTGGTGTTGCTATGTCCACGAAAGCGGCTTCCATGCCTGGAAGCACATTCTGGACCTTTCCGAGGTAGATGTTTCCGTGTATCTCGCTTACGTCGTCTGACGGGCGACTCACGTAGTGTTCGATGAGGGATCGGCCTTCGAGCACTGCTACGTGGGTAACACCATCATGAACATGGACCAGCATTTGGTAGCGACCTACGGGTCGTCCTTTACGTTCTCTTCCTCGTCGCCTTTCTAGTTGTTCACTGTCGAGCGAGACTGGGTCATCATTAAGGATCGCCTCGACGGGTTTGCCGGATCGTTGCCTCTCGTCTTGCTGGGTAGCTCCTCCACGGCCCTTACCGCCTCTTCGACGACGTTTACGAGCTGGTTTCGGCGAGGACTTTTCTTCGTTGTTTGAATCGTGGGCACGGTTGCTTGCTGGGCTACGCGTGTCGCCTACTTGGGGTTTGGTTTCTGTTGTTGAGCGTGAGGCTCGGGTCCGCGATCCGGTCGATCGTGTCCTTTTTCGCTTTGGACGGTCCTCGGTTGAAGGACTAGAAGCTTTGGTGTTCCCTGAAAGTGTTCGGGTTCGATTCCGCGCGGGAGTTTCCTCTGCACGGGAAGTTGTTCCCTTGTCTTCATTTTGGGTGGCGCCGCCGATTGTTCGGCGTCTACGCACAGGAGTCGTTTCCTGTGACTCCTCGAGCCCTTCCTCGGGCTTTTTTTGGTTCATTATGAGTATTCCTTGAGTTGTGGTGATTTAGACGGCGTCAACGGTTCTTGCCATTGGCCCTCGTGTTCGATCCATTGGTGGGTGCGGCGCGCGATCCCCATTTCGGCTCCGGGGGCGAGCACGTCTACGAGCTCGCTAGGTCGAATGACCCTTGGTTTTGCCGAAAGCTCCGCTATGACGATCGGGCCTCGTTCTGACTCGCCGTCCATACGGAGGTCGTATACGCCGTAGCGAATGTTTTCGCGCACTAGTTCGTTTTTCTTCTTTCGTTCAGTCTCTATCTCTGAGCCAGCTAGGGCTCTTTCAATCGCGTCTTCGACTTCTCGTGCTACCGCTCCCAGTATGTCGAATTTCCAACCGCAAGTGACAACGGTTTCTTGCAGGGAGCCTCCGCCCTTGGGTTCAACCGTTAGAGCGACGACATCGAATCCTGTGGGCAGCGCTTCGCTTAGAGCTATTTGCATTTGTTGTTCGTTGTGCAATTTTCCTTGGCCCCAGCCAATACATGCAATCTGTCCATCGACGATGGAGTCGGGGCTCAACGGCACGTCGAGGTACTCAGCTTCGGACTCATAGCAAGTAGGTAAAGCTAACCCGAAACTCATGCGGACCCGGGGTGAGAAACCTTCGCTGTAAGTGATCGGTACCCCGCAACGCCTGAGCGCTCTTTCCACGATTCGTGCAACGTCGCGATGTCCCACAAAGCGAACTTTGCCCATTTTTGAAAAGCGAATTCTTAGCCGCACGGGTATCCCCCACCTATCAAGGTGGGAGCTACACGTTGACCCGTGAAGGTTCGTAACATTACGTTCCTCCCACTTCCGCTCTAGGGCGGAGGTCCACCGGCACAACATGGCCGATTGCTAGGTCTTGGCCAGTCCCTTGACTTCCACCATTTGGCGGAACTGGGGACGCAACCACGTGTTCGATCCCGTATTCGGTGCAGGCCCCGCAGTCATAGCATGGGGTCCAACGGCAGTCTTCGAGGCCGAATCCGGCCAACGCGTCTTGCCAATCTTGCCAAAGAAAATCTTTGTGTAGCCCTGCGTGAATGTGATCCCAGGGTAAAACTTCGTTCTCGTCTCGATGTCGGTGAACGTACCATTCGATATCTAGTTCTGAGGCCCTCATTGCTTCTTCCCAGAGGGTTAGATCGAAGTGTTCGCTCCATTCTTGGAAGGTGCCGCCGTGTCGCCATACGTGTTCAATTACTCGTCCGACGCGGCGGTCTCCTCGACTGGTAATTCCTTCAGCTGTCGATGCTTCAGGAGCGTGCCATTTGAGGTGGACTCGTTTATTTCGTCGAAGTCTCTCGCGGAGTAACTCAACTTTTCTCCGCAGCTCTGCGGATTCATTCTGACCAAACCATTGGAACGGAGTGTGTGGTTTGGGAACGAACCCTCCAAGAGAAACGGTAACTGAGGCTTTCTTCGTGTATTCCTGACCAATCGCAACGCAATTCTCGGCTAGATCAGCTATTGCGAGGGTGTCTTCGTCCATTTCTGATGGAAGGCCAGTCAGGAAGTACAGCTTCATACGATGCCATCCCTGGCTGTATGCGGATCGGACGGCTTCGTACAGGTCTTCTTCGGTCACTAGCTTGTTGATGATCTGTCGCATCCTCCATGAGCCCGCTTCGGGCGCGAAGGTGAGGCCTGTTCGTCGAGCTCGAGAGACTTGTGCTGCTACTCCGACTGTGAATGCATCTACGCGAAGACTGGGTAATGAAACGCTCACTCGTCCGCAGGTCCCAGGTTCGTCGATCGTGCCGGTTACGACTTCTTCGATATTGCTGAAGTCGGCGGTGGACAGTGAAGTGAGGCTCACTTCGTCATAGCCAGTTCGTTCAAGTCCCTTCGAAACCATTTCGCGGACCTGGCTAGCTGGGCGCTCTCTTACGGGTCGAGTGATCATGCCGGCTTGACAGAAGCGGCAGCCTCGTGTGCAGCCTCGAAAAATTTCAACGTTTAGACGGTCATGGACTACTTCTGTAAGCGGCACTAGTTGATTGCGTGGGTACGGCCAGTCTGCGAGGTCGGCCACTGTCCGTTTTTGGACGCTGACCGGGACATCGGGGTGTTTCGGTTGGACGCCCACGAGTTTGGTGCCGTCATATGTGGCCTCATACATGGACGGTACGTAGACGCCCGCAATTTGGGTCAGTGCTCGTAAGACGTTTTCTCGACTGCCTGGGGGTTTTCCTGATTTGCGCCACTCTCCGACTGTGGTTGTGATTTCAGCGATCACCTCTTCGCCGTCGCCCATCACGAAAAAGTCAATGAAATCTGTGAGCGGTTCAGGGTTGTAGGCGCAGTGACCTCCGGCCCCGATCAGCGGGTCCGCGTCACCTCTTTGTGAGGCCCTCACTGCGAGACCAGCAAGATCTATGCAGTTCAAGACATTGGTGTACACAAGTTCGGCAGAGAGATTGAAAGCGAGTATGTCGAACTCTTCAGCTGGTCTGTGGGTGTCGACTGAGAAGAGTGGCAGACCGTTGGAACGCATCTGGGCTTCCATGTCTGTCCAGGGCGCGTAGGAACGTTCAGCGAAGGCATCTGGCCGCTCGTTCAGTAACTCGTACAGGATCTGTAGGCCTTGGTTCGGTAACCCGATTTCGTATGTGTCGGGATATGTCAGTAGCCACGATGTGGCGTCAGGCTTGTAGATGTCTGTGCAGGCTCCGTCCTCGCAGCCGATGTAGCGGGCGGGCTTTTCCACCCTAGGGAGGAGAGGCTCGAGCCGGGGCCACAGCGAGGTCATTTGAGGGCTGATTCTAACGCTCCAAGCCCGCTTTTCCAGATTATGGACGTCTTTATTGCGGCGGTCACGCTAGATGTCTTCGCGCGCTGATGTTGATAACGAGACCAATCAAGCCGAACGCTACGACCGTAGAGGACCCACCATGACTCAGAAAAGGAAGTGGAATTCCAGTTATTGGCATGATTCCCATCGTCATTCCAACGTTTTGGAATATTTGGAAGGTGAACATGGATAGGGCCCCGACACAAGCGAACGTTCCAAATAGATCATTTGAGGCCCTGGTAATGAACCAGATTCGAGCGAGCATGTAGGCGTACAAAAGCAGCAGCGCAGAGACTCCTAAGAATCCGAATTCTTCACCTAGCGCGGTGAAAATGAAGTCGGTCTCTTGTTCGGGTACGAGGTTGAGGTTGGTTTGCGTTCCCTGTAACCATCCCTGTCCTCTGACGCCTCCAGCTCCTATGGCGATTTGTGATTGGTTGATGTTGTAGGAAGCTCCTTGGATGTCGAATCCAGGGTCAAGGAAAGCGGTGAGCCGTTGTTCTTGGGTCTGACGCAATATCTTGGGGCCTCCGAGGTTGTCGCTGTTGAACATCCCGGCAACCACGATGACCCCAACCACGGTTGTCACAAAGATGTGTTTGAGCTGCGCTCCAGAAACCAACAACACTCCCATACCGATCGCGACGAAGACCAACATGGTGCCAAGGTCCGGCTGCAGGTAAATAAGGCCTAGAGGAACGGCCAACATCAGATATGCGTTAGACAGAGTGACTAGTCGAAGGTGTCCGTCTTGGTTGGCGACGAAGGCGGCCAGCGCGATGACAACTGCTACCTTCGCAAATTCGGCCGGTTGTATCTGAAAGGTGAGACCGGGTAGTTCGTACCATGCTCGGGCTCCGTTACGTTCAACTCCGAAAAAGAGGACTCCTACCAGAGCAAGCATCACTAGCAAATACGCCTGGTTAGCAAAGTCGCGATAGAGCCTGTAATCCAAGAATGTTGCCGCAATCATCACCGCTATTCCCAGAGCGACAAAAATGATCTGTCGTTTTGCATAGGTCAAGGGATCTTGGCCATTGAACTCAAGAACTCGCCATGTGGAGGAGTAGTTCAGCGCAACGCCAATCGCTGACAGCAAGATGGCTACTATGCCGAGCGAGTAGTCGGCGTAACGAAGCGGAGATCGCAGCTCTTTGCGGAGCGGTAGATTCACTGGTCGCGCTCCTCTAGGTCGGGGATGCCGTCACCATCGACGTCTTCGGGGCTGTTGGCGCGGGGCACTTGAATCCCCCACGGGCAGCCCTCTGGTACGTAGCTGGTGAAGGCCTCATATCCTCGCAAGGATTCTGGAATTTCGGGACATTCGGGTCTCGGTGCTATGAATGCCACCTGGGGGTCTGGCCACCTTTGCTCGTAGGCACGTAAGGCCTCGAAGATCTTTCGTGCTACCGGTGCTGCTGCCTCACCGCCAAATCCGGCCTCTTCCATGATGACAGCGACGACATAGCGCGGGTCGTGCCTTGGTGCCCATGCCACGAATACAGCAGAGTCTTCCTTTTTTCGCTGCAGGACTGAGTTTCTTCCTTCCGCCTGCGCTGTTCCGGTCTTGCCTGCTATTGCGTATCCGGCGGCGTCATAGCCTTCGAACGCCCGCCAGGCGGTGCCGCGTCGCGCTTTACTAGATACTCCGTGTAAGCCTTCTCGTACGATCCCTGAACCTTCAGGAAATTCTGCTAGTCGCTGAATACGGGGCTCGAAGTCAATCACTGATGAACCGAATTGTGTTTCGGTGCGAGACACGACACTCTCAACGATATTTGGGCTGAACAAAGTTCCGCCGTTGGCAAAGGTGGCGTAGGCGTTTGCGAGTTGTATTGGGGTTACTGAAACGAATCCTTGGCCGATTCCTGTATTGATGTTGTCGCCGGGTAGCCACTGGGTTGATTCGCCATACGGGTTGTATGCGTCTGGGTTGGCTTCAAATAATGCTTGCTTGATGTCTCCATCTCCGACCCGACCGCTTTTCTCGAACGGCAACTGGATTCCTGTTTGATTACCGAATCCGAGGAGTTGTGCCATGTCTTGAATTGCCCATTGCTCTTCACCTCGGATCCAATACAGGTCGTGTGCCACCTTGTAGAAGTACGCGTCGCTGGACCGCGTTATGGCTGATGAGAGATCGACAACCCCTAATGGTGCTTTGTCTGCGTTGTAGAAAGTACATCTGCCGGTGCACCCGTATTTGTCAGGGATCTTGAAGTAACCAATGTCGTAATAAGCCGCTCTGGGAGAGATGAGCCGAGCTTCGAGACCCGCTAACGCCGTGACTAGTTTAAAAACTGAACCTGGTGAATAGAGACCTTGGACGGCTCTGTTATTTAGGGCGCCCGGGGCGTACGGATTTTCAAAGACCGATTGGTACTCGAGTGTGGTTATTCCACCGACCAGCCAGTTGGGGTCATATGTGGGATGGGAGGCCATAGCCAATACATCGCCGTTTCTAAGATCCATCACTACTGCGGCGCCACCTATGGCTGGGAAAAAGAATCCGCTGTCTTCGCTGACAGTTTTTCGAGCTGCTATCAACCCTTGCCTTAGGTACGACTCGGTCGCGGCTTGGAGATCTGCATCGATTGTTAGGTAGACGTCGGACCCCGCTTTCGGAGTCGTTTGGTTCACTATTCGGTGAACTCTTCCCGTGTTATCTACTTCGAGTTCTGTTCGTCCCGGATGGCCGTGGAGGTCTGCTTCGAAGATCTGTTCGATCCCTGATTTTCCGACTCTTTCTGAGGGTAGATAGTCCTCCTTAAGAAGGCGATCCTCCTGCCCTTGCGACATGGCTCCGACGTAGCCAATCACGTGCGCACCAATTTCGTTTTGAGGGTAAACGCGACTCATAACCCATTTCGCTTCAACCCCTGGTAGCGACTGTTCCGAGATCCGCAAAAGGCCGTATTCATCAAGTCCTGTCGCTACAACCTTTGCTGCGAGCGGGTGGGTTTGTTGATCTAGTAGGCGCAAACTGAGGACCGGTACGGGAATGTCGATCAACTCAGAAAGTTGTTCTAAGACGTAGTCAACTTGGCCCGGTGCGTATCGGGATTGGTTCACCGTTACGACACCGGTCCTGATGTTGTCCGCTAGTACCACGCCGTGCCGGTCGAGAATTCGGCCGCGGGTCGGCTGAGTAACCACTATTTCGACGTGATTTAAGTAGGCTTTGTCGGCTAATTCTTCGCTTGTTAGCACCTGCAAATACCACGCCCGCGTGAGCAGTGCAGCGAATAGACCGACAATAAGTACTCCAAGAAACGCTAGTCGTCGACTCAATTGGTCATTCATGGATCTGAACTGTTTCAAGAGGAAACGCCCAGCGAACAAGAGGAGCTAATAGCACCGTCAATAGTGGCGCTGAGCCCGCGGTGACCAGAGCTATGGCACCTAGTTCTCGTCGCGTGACGTATTCAAGACCAATGAGCGCTCCAATGGCAGCAAATAGTGATGTCGCGGTGGCCGCGAGTAACGCGACGGTCAATGACCGAGTAAAGATGTTCCGTTCAGCCAATTGCCTAGAAATAGAGCCTGCCACATACCCAGCTATAGAAAAGGTCAGTGCCGTCATTCCGAACGGAGTGTGCAGGACTAGGTCTACGGCAAAGCCGACTATGAAACCGACTAAGGCACCATTTGGTGGAGTCAGGTACAGGCTCACAAGCACTACCACTACTAGTGGCAGGTCAACGATGTAGCCGCCGATCCGGAAGTGCGGTACTACTGCAATTTGAATCAAAAGTATCGTCGCAAAAATTGCTACAAGTCGAGAGATCTCTCGGCTGGTCATCGTCATGGTGTCGGCTCTTCGGTTGAGCTATCGGGAGATTCATCTTCGGGTACCCGGTCAACGACAACTGGTTCAGGTGCATCTGGGTAAAACAAGAGGACTTGAACCCATCTGAGTCTGTCGAGGTCGGCTGCCGGATGGACGGTTATCCGTTGTGTGCCCTGTACGGCGTTTGGCACCACATCCACCACTGTGCCGACGAGCAGTCCTTCTGGGAATGTGCTGCCTTGAAACCCGCTGGTGACCACTGTCTCACCTGGTATGACCACAGTGTCCAGCTCTATGAAGCTGACTTCAAGATCTCGGTTTTGTCCTTTGCCAGATGCGATTCCGTCGTCTCCTGACCGGACCATTCGAACCCCAACATCGAAGTTGGGGTCGGTCAGCAATTCAACCTGAGAGCGAGTCACTGAGACAGCAGAAATTCTTCCTATGACCCCTGCTCCGGTTTCTACTGGCATGCCTATGACAAGCCCGTCTCGCGACCCCTTGTCGAGTTCTAAGGTGCGTTGATAGTTCGATATTGGTGCGTCGATAACTCGGGCTGTTCGACGACCAACTTGAGCGACACGATCGCGGGCGCCGAGTAGAGACAGTAGAGCTTTTCTTTCTCGTTCAATTTCTCCCACCTCCAGCACGGAGTTTTGCAATTCGGCAATCTTGGCTCTCAACAGGGCGTTGCGAGCTTCTAATTCGTCGTAGCTGGTGACTGCCTCCCAAGCTCCTCCGACGGGCTCAAATATTCGAGTTGAGGTTGATCGCAGAGGACCGAGGGCGTCGAGGACAACACCTCTAGCTGTGTCAATGGCTCCCCCCTCAGAGCGGAGGTCGATGGTTATGAGAATCAGAGACGTTAGGACGAGTAGCGCTAACCGAAAGCGTGAACTTCGACTTCTCCTCATGTTTGAACGACGCGCCACAACTGATTCCGTTTAATACTGGTTGCCCGACGAGAAGAGCACGCCTCTGAGGACTTCAAATTCTTCAAGGGCTTGCCCTGAACCTCGAGCCACCGCGTATAGCGGGTCGTTTGCGATGCGAATTGGCATACCCGTTTCGTTTGCGAGGCGTTGGTCGAGCCCTCTCAGTAATGCTCCTCCGCCTGCCAACATGATGCCTTCGTCCATGATGTCCGCCGCCAATTCTGGTGGTGTCTGGTCGAGCGTGTATTTGACGGCGTCAATGATTGAGCTGATTCCCTCCTCGAGGGCTTCTCTCATTTCAACGCTGCTAACCGTCACTGTCTTGGGTAGCCCAGTGACTAGGTCTCTCCCTCGGATCTCTGCGTACATTTCATCAGGAAGCGGCCATGCTGAGCCCAGAGCCACTTTGACTTCTTCTGCGGTGCTTTCACCCAAGGCAACGCTGTATTCCTTTTTCACATATTGAGTAATCGCCTCGTCAAGGACGTCTCCTCCAATACGGGCCGACTGGTTTGCGACGAGGCCTCCTAAAGAGATCACCGCTACTTCGGTGGTTCCTCCTCCAATGTCAACAATCATGCTGCCGTGCGGTGATTGGATTGGAAGACCAGCCCCTATTGCTGCCGCCATGGGTTCTTCGATGATGTAGGCGGGGGCCCGTGCGCCGGCGTATTCGGCGGCCTCCTGGACCGCCCGGCGTTCGACGCCGGTTACACCGGAGGGTACGCAGATCACCATGCGCGGCTTCGACCAGCGCCGGCGGTGCACCTGTTGGATGAAGTAGCGGAGCATCTTCTCGCAGACGTCGAAGTCGGCGATGACCCCGTCCTTGAGCGGCCTCGAGGCCTGGATGTTGCTGGGCGTGCGACCGATCATCCGCTTTGCCTCGTAGCCCACGGCCAACGGGGTTCCGGTCATCACGTCAATGGCCACCACCGAGGG
>JASLTG010000036.1 GCA_030743005.1 Acidimicrobiales bacterium
TTTGGGCAGACAGGACCTCGCGCAACCGACCCAGGCTTCGGATCGATTGGTGAGGCTATGGGAGGAATCCGACACACCACAGGTTGGCCTGACCGTCAATCAACTCGAGCCGGAATCAGCCTTGGCGATGCCATCGCCTCCTTGTTCGCCGTGATTGGCACGATGGCTGCGCTCAACGAACGACAACACAGCGGCAAAGGCCAAGAAGTCGACGTCGCAATATATGAAGCAGTATTCGCTTTAATGGAATCAACCGTCGCAGATTTTGAATTAGGTGGTCACATCCGAGGACGGACCGGCTCGGTATTACCAAGAGTCGCACCATCAAACGTATATCCAACCGCTGACGGCGCCGACGTACTCATCGCAGGTAACGCCGATGCAATCTTCCGCCGTATCTGCGAAGCAATGAACCGAAACGATTTAGCTGACGACCCACGCTACGTAGACCACGAAAGCAGGGGAGTGAACCAAACAGAACTTGATGACCTCATAGCGGCATGGACCTCAGAGCTACCAGTAGAAGAGCTCGAGGTGATCCTCGACACCCACGCAATTCCTTACGGTCGAATCTTCACTGCGCCAGACATGCTGACCGATCCTCAATTTGCCGCCCGTCAACTCATTGAACGTTACGAAGATGAAGTATTGGGCACAGATGTGCCGATGGCCGCACCAGTTCCGTATTTCTCACGAACTCCGGGCAGAATCGCCTCAACCGGGCCCGAGCTAGGTCAACACACCGACAAAGTTCTCAGCGAAGTCGCCGGGTACAGCGACGATCAAATTCATCAACTCCACTCACAAGGAATCATTGCCTAATCGTTGAATTAAGCGTCAACGGTCCTGGTTCGTGGCCCGGAACGAAGCACTTGGGCTGGAAGTTGACGGCCGACTAACTCTTCAGCTAGTTGACCGCAACGAATAAGACTCTCTAACTCGATACCAGTTGTGGCGCCGAGGTCCTCAACCATGTGAACAACATCCTCAGTGGCGACGTTCCCCGTGGCTCCCGGTGAGTAGGGGCAACCACCCAGCCCTCCGATAGCGGCATCAAAGCGCGACACCCCGCGTTGCATCGCGACCAGAATGTTCGCGAGTCCGGTGTTGCGAGTGTTGTGAAAATGTAAACCGATCCGCGAAACATCTATTCCTGCTTCTTCAAGGGCATCCAACAACTCAATGACAACTCTTGGAGTTGCCATCCCACTGGTGTCACCAAACGACAACCCATCAACTCCACCCTCGTCGAAAACACGACGGGCGTACCGGGCAACTTTCAGAGGAGAGATATCGCCTTCGTAGGCGCAGCCAAAAGCAGTTGACAGAATTGCTTCAACTGGAGTGCCCTCCTGGTGGGCTAAAGCTGTCAGTTCGATGATTTGTTGGACAGATTCATCGGGAGTCATATTTATGTTCTTACGGTTGTGAGTCTCAGATATAGACATCACCACCTCAAGTTCATCGGCATCGCACTCCAAAGCGTCCAGCGCTCCACGTTCGTTAGGTACCAGGGCGCGGTAACGAACTCCCGGCACCCGAGTGATGCCTTTCATGACCTCAGCCGACCCAGCCATAGGTGGGATCGCCTTTGGGTGGACAAACGAAGCAGCCTCGATAGCGGTCAACCCAGTTGCGGAAAGAGCATCGATGAGAGCGATGCGTTCTGCAACAGGGATAGTTGTTTCATTTTGGAGCCCATCGCGGGGCCCGACTTCACGGATCTCAACCGATTTAGGAAGATCCGCAATCACTTATGAAGCCTTTAGATCAGCGAACACTTTGCGCCACCGCTCCGCATCTGACCGGTACGGGGCATAGAAACTAAGTCGCTGGACGATGTCGCCGAAACGAGTTTTTAGTTCGTCAGCTATCTGTTCTGGTTCACCTACTACAGCGAAGGCATCAAGCACCTCGTCGTCGACAAGACTGCCCATCTCAACCCACTTCCCTTCTTTAGAAAGGGCATTGAGTTCAGTTTGCATGTCCCCCCAGCCATGACATTCCAGAACGCCTCTATAGGCGGGGGTCGAACCATAAAAAGCGATTTGTTGGCGAGTTCCTTGCTTTGCTTTTTCGAGTTCATCCTCGTTGTTGCCTGTGACTACGAAAAGAGGACCGGAGATCTCCACGTCAGCCAAACTCCTGCCCGCCCGCTCAGCACCCCGCTCAAGTGCAGGGATTGTTTCTTCTCGTAAATATTTTTCAGTAGTAAAGCCGTGGGCCAAAAAGACGTCACAGGTTTCTCCGGCAACCTCGGTCATGAGCGGGCCGACACCGGCGAGGGCCATACGGGGTGCGCCGTAAGGATTTTCGCCGGGATGAAAGAATGGGGTCATCAAAGTGTGTTGATAGAAGTCGCCTCGAAAATCGAGCTTCTCCCCGGTATTCCAACTATTCCAAATGGCTTTCGTGGCCAAGATCATCTCGCGCATTCGTGCAGCTGGTTTTGACCATTCCATCGAGAAACGCTTCGTAATGTGCGCCTTTATTTGGCTGCCGAGACCCAAAGTAAAGCGACCTTTAGAGATCAACTGAATGTCGTTAGCGCTATAGGCCAAATCCATCGGGTTCCTTGCGAAACCAACGACGATGCTGGTGCCTAGCTCTACGTTTTCGGTTGCTTCCGCCATCAAAGGAAGCATCGTGAAGGGGTCATGACTTGTCTCTGGAACCCATAGACCGTCATACCCGATTTCTTCTTGTTCGCGGGCCTTGTCCATGATCCCGTCAAAACCGCTATCAACGCCTAATCCGCCATCAATCTTCATAACCCTGAACTTAGTTCAGGTCCGACGAGATGTCTCAGCCGGAGTTATCTAGACGTCAAGTATTTCAGCGGCACGTTCAGCTAGAAGAACGACGCTGTGCGGAAAAATTTCGACCTCTTCGGGAATTTCGGGATTCGCTCCACCGATATATCGAGCGTGAACTCCCTCCAAAATGCAAGCCAAACGCCAACTGGCGAACGCAAAAAAATAATCCATATCGCTGGTGTCCCTGCCTGTTACACGTTCGTATTCAGCTACAAGGTCTTGTCGGCCTGCGAACCCCTCATGGATAGTTGCAGCATCCCCAAGAGGCAGGAATTTGTCATCGGGTTCGCTCCAGTAAGCCAACAAGATCCCTAAATCAGCGAGGGGGTCGCCAAGGGTAGAAATTTCCCAATCAAGCACAGCTGCCACTTCACCCTCGCTAGTGATCAGACAATTATCTAAACGGAAATCTCCGTGTATAAGTGTCGACTCTCTTTGTTCGGGCACATTGGCAGCCAAAGCATCGTGGACTCGTTCGATGATCGACAAATCTCTAGACGTCATAGCGTTAAATTGGCGAAGCCAGGTCCGTAACTGGCGGGCTACATAATCCTCGCGTTTACCAAGGTCAGCGAGACTGGTTGACTCCAGGTCAACTGAATGAATAGCGGCTAACGCTGCAACCAGTTCACCTCCCACAGCAGGCCGCTGTGCGAGGGGAACCTCAGATGCAGAGTCCTGATCTCTCAACACGTGACCTTCAACAAAGTCAGTCACATAAAAATCGGCGCCATTCACCGCAGCATCAGTGCACAGCCCCACAACCGAAGGAACCGGCACCTCACTGTTAGCCAGAGACGATAGAAGCCGATGTTCTCGGACCATGTCGTGCGCCCCAGCCAAAACATGACCCAGAGGTGGACGCCTCAAAACCCATTTTCGACCATCACCGTCGGTGAGTCGATAGGTGAGGTTCGAATGGCCACCTGTGATGAGATCAAACTCAAGTGGGGAACTCAAATTGTCAACTCGAGCGTCTAACCATGCCGTCACAGGCTTTTCCTCAATACCCTTAACCACAACACTCCTCAACTCGACATCACCCCGAAACTACATCTTGCCTGAGTCGAGCCCCACCGAAAGCTCAACTCAAAGACACGAAAGGACTGACATGATTGACGTCACCGACCAGGACTTCGAACAACAGGTCGTCGAAAAGAGCCACGAAATTCCTGTGGTCGTCGATCTATGGGCGCCCTGGTGTGAACCCTGCAAAACCCTTGGCCCACTACTTGAACAGGTCATAGATGCCCAGGGGGGCAAAGTGCTCGGCGTTAAAATCAACGTTGACGAGAACCCCGGCGTGTCACAAGCCTTCCAAGTTCAGTCGATACCAATGGTCGTAGCGTTCAAAGACGGTCAAGCAGTCGACGGTTTTATGGGTGCCCAAGGCGAACCGATGCTTCAAGATTTCATCACTCGTCTACTGCCGACCGAAGAAGAGAACCATATCGATGCACTCATTGAGGCCGGAGATGAACTCTCACTGCGGGCAGCTCTCGAGGCTCAAAGTGACCACCCAGAAGCAGTTGTCGCACTCGCTGAACTGCTAGTCAGTGACGGCCGAACTGAAGAAGGACTGGCACTCCTAGAACGAATCCCCGAATCAGCTGAAAGTCGACGCGTCGCAGCCACAGCAAGAACATCAGACATTTCGGGAGAACCCGACGAACTAGATGCAGAACTCGGAGAACTACTTGGTCAAGTCAAAAATGATGACGAAGCCCGACAACGATTTGTTGACCTCCTCGAAGTAATGGGCGCCGAAGACCCAAGAACCGCCGAATGGCGCCGCAAGCTCTCAACAGCACTGTTCTAAACAAACAACCCCGACAGCGGACTAGCGGAACCGGAAACGCAGAATTAACCAATTCAGGAAGCTAACGTCGCGACCGTGGTTCAGGCATCAGCACAAATATTCTCAGGGCCAGAGCCTGCGTTACTGGCCGACGCAGTGCGAGACCGTCTCGAAGAACTCGTCGGCACACAGGACAGATCGCTAGTACTGGAAGAACTTAGCGGCGAAGAATACACAATCGAACAAGTAGTCGACGCAGTGCAAACCCCACCCCTATTGAGTGATCGTCGCGTTGTTGTCGTCCGCGGGTTCAACCGGTTCAAAGTCGACGAATTGAAGTCGCTAATTGAGCTGTTAAGTGACCCACCATCAACGACTGATCTAGTTATCGAGTGGGGCAGCGGAGCGGTACCAAAAAAACTTATTGAGGCAGCAAAGGCGATCGACGGAGAGCAAATCAAGATCGGCGCTCCAGGAACCGGCCGGGCACGTAGCAGCTGGTTTCAGGAACGCTTTGACACCTCTGTTGTTCAACTAGATACCAGCGCCCGACAACTCATCGCAGAACACCTTGGTGAAGACGTCGCGCGCCTCACCGGATTGTTACAAACCCTTGAAGGTGTCTACGGCATAGACGCGAAACTTAGCGACGTAGAAGTACGCCCGTTCCTCGGGGATGAAGGAGGAGTCCCTCCATGGGACCTGACCGACGCTTTGGATCGTGGAGAAATGAAAACGGCTCTCGAAGTTGTGCAACGCATGATGGCCGCCGGTGGACGCCACCCCCTCCAGATAATGGCAACTCTCCACACCCACTACGAACGAATTCTTCGCCTCGACGGAACCCAAATAACAAATGAAAAAGATGCTGCCGTTCACCTCGAAATGAAAGGCTCGACCTTCCCCGCTAAAAAGGCACTTAGTCAGATGCGACGACTCGGTCCAGACAAAACACGTCGAGCAATAGAACTATTGAGCACAACCGACATGGACCTTCGAGGAAAGTCAGCCCTAGATGGCGACATTCTCATGGAAATACTCGTTGCACGTTTGGCGCAACTGAGTCACTAAATCAGCTAGCCGAAGCCTTCGAACTCAGTCGGGATTTCCGTCGAGCTGCCTCGTTCTTGTGAATGACGCCCTTAGACGCTGCTGAATCAAGACGCTTTTGCGCGAGTCGCAAAACTTCGTCTGTGGGTTCACCAGCATCAACGGCAGCGAAAACAGCCTTCTCTCGGGTCTTCAATTCGCTACGAACAGCCTTGTTGCGGACCCGACGGGTCTCGTTTTGGCGGTTGCGTTTAATCTGGCTCTTGATATTTGCCACTTGACCTTCTCTTACTTCAACTCAGACTGACGTTGCCGAAGCTCAATTGCTACGAGCGACAACTGCTTCAGGCTAGCAACACGACTATGTAATGCCGCAGCCCCCATTCAGTTTCCTCAATAGCGACTCCTGGCGATAGAGGCACCGAATTCCGATTCTCGTTGGTACCTTGCAGTTGCAGATGGATCTCACACGAATACGAAACTTTTCGATCATCGCGCACATAGATCACGGAAAATCCACCCTATCGGACCGGATTCTGGAGATTACGGGCGCCGTTGAAGCGAGATCTATGCGCGCCCAATATCTCGACTCAATGGAACTAGAACGCGAACGGGGCATAACAATCAAAGCCCAAAACGTTCGAGTTGAATGGAACGGGCATGTTCTGCACCTCATCGACACACCTGGCCACGTTGACTTCGGCTATGAGGTCAGTCGGTCGCTTGCAGCATGTGAAGGGGTAGTCCTTTTAGTTGATGCTGCACAAGGCATTGAGGCGCAGACTCTCGCGAACTGCTATCTGGCTCTCGAAAATGATCTAGAAATCGTGCCGGTATTGAACAAGATCGATCTACCAGCAGCGGATCCAGGTCTCTACGCCTCCGAGATCGAAAACGTCCTTGGGTTGCCAGCAGAAGAAGTCCTCCAGATTTCGGCAAAGACCGGAGACGGAATTACCGAACTCCTAGACGCCATCATCGAACGAATCCCCCCACCCGAAGGCAATATCAACGAGCCATTACAGGCACTAATTTTCGATTCCCACTTCGATCAATATCGAGGTGTGGTGTCCTCAATGCGGGTCATGAACGGACGAATCCGCACCAACGACAAACTCCGATTCATGCAGACCGGAGGAAACCACGACGCCGAAGAAATAGGTGTTCGTTCTCCATCGACTACCCCAGTCGACGAACTTGGACCGGGAGAAGTCGGCTATCTCATTGCCAGCATCAAAGATGTAGGGCAAGCGAAATCGGGAGAGACAGTCACCACCGTCTCAGGCTCTGCTGATCAACCCCTCGACGGATATGAAGACCCCAAACCCATGGTCTTTTGTGGCCTCTATCCAGTAGACGGCGATGAATACCCGGATCTACGAGAAGCACTGCAAAAACTAAAACTCAATGACGCCTCAATTACCTTCGAACCAGAGACGTCTGGAGCTCTCGGCTTCGGATTCAGATGTGGGTTCCTAGGGCTACTGCACATGGAAATTGTGCGAGAACGACTGGAACGAGAATTCGATCTCTCTCTAATAGCCACCGCTCCTTCTGTCGCCTACAAAGTGACCACAGACGACGGACTCACCTTTGACGTTGACAACCCATCAGACCTTCCGGATATGGGTACTGTCACTGAAATTGAAGAACCCATTCTTCGAATCAGCATCCTCACCCCAGCGGACTACACCGGAACGGTGATGGAACTCTGCCAAGGACGCAGAGGCACGATGGATCGAATGGAATACCTCTCACCTGAACGAGTCGAACTTCATTACGAAATGCCGCTCGCAGAAGTCGTGACCGACTTCTTCGATCAACTCAAGAGCCGAACCCAAGGCTACGCAAGTCTCGACTACGAACCGTCCGGATACAAAGTGGACAAACTTGTCAAAGTCGATGTGCTGTTAAACGGTGACCCAGTAGACGCGTTCTCCACAATCGTGCATAGTGACGCTGCCTACGACTACGGCCGTCGAATGGCCGAAAAATTGCGAGAGCTCATTCCCCGCCAAATGTTCGACGTTCCCATCCAAGCAGCAATCGGGGGAAGGATCATTGCCAGAGAGACAGTGAAAGCAAAGCGAAAAGATGTGCTCGCCAAATGCTACGGCGGTGACATAACGCGGAAACGGAAACTTCTCGAACAACAAAAAAAGGGCAAAAAGAAAATGAAAGCCATCGGGCGTGTCGAAGTACCCAACGAAGCCTTCGTTTCGGCCCTAAAACTGGACGACTGACACCCCGCTTTCCGGAGAGCTGTTCTCCGACCGCACAGATGCGCGTAGTATTTCACCACTACATGATCGTTAGCTCAGCGAACGGGACCAGACGTGGACGAACGCAAGGCGACAGTATTACGAGCTGTCGTAGAAAGTTTCATCGACACAGCCCAACCAGTTGGCTCCCGCGCTGTGTCGGATCTATCCGGCCTTGAGGTATCGGCTGCAACAATCCGAAACGAAATGGCAAGCCTCGAAGCCGACGGCTACCTTGCCCAACCTCACACAAGCGCTGGCCGAATACCAACAGACGCCGGATACCGGTATTTCGTAGACAACCTCGGACCCGGCCACCTCGACGACACAGAAGCTCGACAGATCAGCGCCTTCTTCCGACACGCCCAAGGACAAATCGAACAACGCCTAGCGGACACCAGCCGGTTACTCTCCCAACTCACTGCCTACGCAGCAATTGTTGTGGGCCCCACACATGACCCCACAACCGTTCGTTCCGCTCAACTAGTGGACCTAGGTTCTGGACGACTTCTCCTCGTCGTCGTCACCTCTTCAGGTTCCATCGAACGTTCAATGATTGAACTCGTCAGCGGCGCTCACATCGAACCCAACCACCTCGCAGCAGCCTCTGCCGCCATAAACGACGCCTTCGTTGGAACATCTTTGGGCAGTGTTCCCAACGTGAACTCCACTGGCCAACCAGAAGTCGACAACCTCATAGCGACCACGTTGGCATCAATAGCTCCCTCATCCACTCACGCCGGTGACCTGTATGTCGGAGGCGCAGCGAATATGGCTGGACAATTCGATGCTGTATCGACAGTGAAGTCGGTCCTCGCAGTTTTAGAAGAACAATTGATCGTCGTAAGTCTCCTCGGAGACCTAGTGGAACGCGGCCTCAGTGTTGCTATTGGGTCAGAAACAGGAGTCGCGCCTCTCGCACAGTGCGCAGTAGTTGTTGCCCCTTACAAGGTCGACGGTGAACAGGTCGGTAGCATCGGGGTTCTGGGACCAACCCGTATGGACTATCCAAAAGCTCTAGCTGCAGTACACGTCGTTAGTAGCCGTCTTGGCGAGTCCTTAGGTGAGGCACACGAGGACTGAAGAAGCTCATGGCAACTGACTACTACGAGTTGTTGGGAGTAGACCGCGGTGCATCGGCCGATGACCTCAAGCGCGCCTACCGAAAGCTGGCACGCGAATATCATCCTGACGCGAACCCAGACGATCAAGACGCCGAAGCAAAATTCAAAGAAGTCAGCGAAGCGTACGCGGTGTTGTCCGACGACGATGCTCGGGCCCGTTACGACCAATTCGGTCACGACGGGCTACGGGCCGGTGGAATGGGCGGGGATCCATTCAATTTTGACTTGAACGACATCTTCGAAAACTTTTTCGGAGGTAATCCTTTCGGAGGAGGCAGAACCAGAGGACCTTCGGGCCCACCACCGGGAGAAGACCAAGAAATAGTGCTCGATCTCAGCTTCGAAGAAGCAATCTTTGGCATCGACCGCAAAGTAGAACTACAAACAGCCGTGGGTTGCGAAGACTGTTCGAGTTCTGGAGCAGCAGAAGGAACCTCCCCTCGCCGTTGCACCGAATGTGAAGGAGCTGGCCAAGTCCGCCAAGTACGCCAAAGCCTGCTCGGGCAAATGGTCACCACAGCGCACTGTCCAAGATGTGGGGGATTGGGTGAGGAAATACCGACACCATGTCGGCAATGTCGAGGAGAAGGCCGTTACCGCGAGTCGATGTCCTACGAAGTCCGGGTGCCCGCCGGCGTCGATACCGGATCAACGCTTCGACTAACAGGACGCGGAGCGGCCGGCCCTCGAGGCGGAACTCACGGAGACCTCTACGTCCACCTCAGAGTCGCGACGTCTGACAAATTCAACCGAGACGGCGACACGCTCTACGCAGACCTCCGCGTAACCATGCTGCAAGCAGCTTTGGGAGCGCGAATCAACTTCGAGACACTTGACGAAACAATC
>JASLTG010000037.1 GCA_030743005.1 Acidimicrobiales bacterium
GATCAAAGGGCTCTCCTGCGGTTGTAATAGCGTCCCAGAGCGCTAGGCCGTGTTGCATAGGGGTGTATATCTCGAATCCAGCGTCGCCTACATATGACATGCGGAACATTTCAGTTGGGATACCCGTAACAAGAACTTCGCGACAAGTTCCGTACGGAAATGCCCCTTGACTCAGATCGGATTCAGTCAACGTCGATAGCAGCTCGATAGCTCGCGGCCCCCATACGCCCAGGGTGCATACCGCGTTGGTGCGATTCTCGAATTGAACCGATCCGTCTCCGGGCAGGTTGTGGCGGAACCAGTACTCGTCCCTGCCTCCATCAAATGCACCGGTGACAATTCGGAATCGGTCGTCGGCCAGACGGAGGATGGTCAAGTCGGATCGAAAGCCGCCTGAGTGGTTAAGAACCGGTGTGTAAATGGAGGCCCCGATGGCTAGGTCGCACTTGTTGACCACCATGTGTTCGATGTACTGAAGGACTCCCGGGCCTGACACTTCGAACATTTGAAAGGCGGAAAGGTCAACAATCGCTGCGTGTTCACGCATATGAAGGTGTTCTGCGTCGGATATGGGAGTCCACCACCGGGCGTCCCATTCGTGTTCTCTGTCTTGGATGCCGTATTTGGCGACCAAGTCGGCATTGGATTCATACCAATGGGGTCGTTCCCAGCCGCCGGCCTCAAAGTAGAAGGCATCAAGCTCGTCGGTACGTGCCTTTGCCGGGCCGTTAGTAATCCCTCTCCGGCTCGCCCACTGTTCTCGAGGGTGGACAATGCCATAAGTCTTATTGAAATGCTCGTCTGCTCGGGCCTCTATGTGGTGAACGTTTCGTTGCTGCGGGTAGAAGCGGGCGATGTCCGCACCATGTGGGTCGGTCAGGTGCGGATAACCGTGCGTCATCCACTCTGCCATGAGGCGACCTACGCCGGGGCCTTCCTTTATCCAAACAGCAGCTGCTGACCATAGGTTTTCTACTTCCACGGTGGGGCCGAGGACTGGATTGGCGTCTGGTGTTAGTGACAGAAGTCCGTTGATCGCGTATTTGATCTCGCCGTCTCCTAAAAATTCCATCAACTCAATTGCCTCTTCCATCTGTTGATCGAAATCGTCAGCTGTGAATGGCATTTCTGTCGGGCTTAGAGCCGCTTCCTCATTAGAAGGTATTTCTTCGACGCGATGCAGGATTGGTCGGTGCGCATATGAGCCAACCTCCATTGACCCGGCAGTTTGACGTTCGTAACAGAAGGTGTCCATGTCTCGGACTATTGGGTAAGCCAACTCCTGTTGGGTCTCTACTAGGAGGTCGAAAGGTCCCACGTCTGCCATCTGGTGCACAGCGGGAGTCAACGGGATAGTGGCCCCCGCCATTTCGGCGATGCGCGGGCTCCACACGCCGCACGCCACGACAACTGTTTCACACTCGATTCGACCTTTGTCTGTGACCACCGCGACGACCTTCGGTTTGTTCACGCCGTCTGTGGTCTCGATATCAAGTACTTCGGTGTTAGCAAACACCTCAAGGTGTCCAGACTCTTGAGCCTTCTTGCGCATTTGGGTTCCGGTTTCCAAGGAGTCAACGGCGCTAACGCTCGGAGTATGAAAACCACCCAGGATTACCTCCTCGGATATGAAAGGAACGAGCTCTTTGACTTCAGCAGGAGTGAGTAGTGATGAAGGGATGCCCCAGCATTTGGCTGACGTCATCCTTCGTTTAAACTCCTCCATCCGCTCGGGGGTTCTGGCGACTTCGATTCCGCCGCATGTGTTCTGAAGGCCCATTTCTTCGTATTGTCGCTGACTCTCTAGTGTCAGGTCCACGATTTCCTTGGAATGATCGACCGAAAATATGAAGTTGGAGGCGTGGCCAGTTGACCCACCAGGGTTCGGGAGCGGACCCTTGTCGAGAAGTACGATGTCCTCCCAACCCATCTCGCTCAGATGACCAACCAAACAGTTGCCAACGATGCCAGCGCCGATAACAACGCACTGGGCTTGTTTTGGGAAATTACTCACTCTTGGTCCTCTTTAATCTGTGAACACACACTTGGCGAAGTCGACGGTACCTGCACGGCGCCTACGTTAGTCAGTTCAACGCCACCAGCTACAAAGCGAACAACCAGGGTTGCCTGCGAGGTATTCTGTATCATGGAACTGTTCCACTAGGTGAAACAATAACCCTGTACCGACGGAACTGTCTACGATCTTCCGTTTACGAAGTAAAATTCGGCGCCTGTCGTATCAGCGACCAGAGAGGTAACAGCAAATGCCAATCCCGAGCGACCTAGAAATCGCAAATGGCGCAACCCTGTTGCCACTGCCAGACGTGGCCGCTTCAGCCGGGATCCCAGAAGAATTTCTGGAGCTATACGGAACCGGTGCCGCAAAAATAAAGCTCGAAGCTATAGAGGCCATGAAGGACAGGGAAGATGCGAAGTATGTAGTTGTATCCGCCATTACGCCTACCCCACTGGGTGAAGGCAAGACAACCACCACCGTTGGTCTAGGTCAGGCGTTCAAGCACATCGGCAAAACCGCGACCATCGCAATTCGACAACCATCGATGGGTCCGACTTTCGGAATCAAAGGCGGAGCCGCAGGCGGCGGGTATAGCCAAGTCGTCCCTATGGAATTGTTCAACCTGCACTTGACCGGTGACATGCATGCTGTGACAGCTGCCCACAACATGTGCGCAGCTGTTCTCGATGCCCACCTCTTCCACGGCAACGACTTAGAACTTGACCTTCACAACATCACCTGGCGTCGAGTCGTGGACATCAACGACCGAGCGTTACGCAATGTCACCCTCGGCCTGGGAGGCCGACTTGACGGCATTCCCCGAGAAAGCGGATTTGACATTACCGCGGCATCAGAGGTTATGGCTGCTCTGGCGCTAGCAACGTCGTTGCAGGACCTCCGAGAAAAGATGGGAAACATCGTTGTTGGCTACACAAAAGCTAATACGCCTGTCACAGCGGAAGAACTCGGAGTTGCGGGCGCGATGACGGTGATCCTCCGAGAAGCTATCAAGCCAAATTTGATGCAAACGCTCGAAGGGACCCCAGCTCTCGTCCACACTGGCCCATTCGGGAATATAGCGACTGGCAACTCTTCGATCGTGGCTGATCAGATTGGCATCAAAAGTGGCGATTTTCTACTTACAGAAGCGGGCTTTGGTGCCGATATGGGAGCCGAACGATTCTTCAACATCAAATGTCGATACTCGGGGCTTAAGCCCGACGCCGCTGTGCTGGTAGCGACCGTCCGCGGCCTGAAAGCTCACTCGGGTAATCACAAGATTGTTGCTGGGCGTCCCCTGCCAGAGGAGTTGCTTGCCGAAAATCCAGATGAGGTACATGCGGGTGGTGACAACTTAAGAAAGCAACTAGAGAACATGAAGATTCATGGAGTGACGCCAGTTGTCGCCATCAATACATTCCCTGACGATAAGGAAGCTGACCTCGCCGCTATAGCCGAAATCGCTGCCGAATACGGCGCCCTGTCAGCGCGTTGCACACACTTTTCTGATGGTGGTGCGGGCGCGTCGGATCTTGCGGAGGCAGTTGCAGAGGCCGCCAACGAGGAGAGTTCGTTCTCGCCGCTCTATAGCGACGATCTGTCGCTGCGGGACAAGATTCGGACCGTCGCTCAACGCGTCTACGGCGCCGAGGACGTGTCATTCACCGCTCAAGCTAACAAGCAATTGACGGGATACGAAGAGAACGGTTTCGGACACCTTCCGGTGTGCATAGCGAAGACACATTTGTCAATTTCCTCCGACCCTAAACTGTCAGGAGCTCCAACTGGCTGGACTCTCCCGGTTCGTGAAGTCAGGGCTTCAGTTGGTGCCGGTTTTGTCTACCCTATTTGTGGTGACATGCGGACGATGCCCGGCTTGGGTAAAAGTCCGGCTGCTCACAACATTGATATTGATAGCGACGGCAACATCGTCGGCTTGAGCTAGAGGAGCAGGATTGTCGTTCTTCGGTCACCAAAGGAATCCTTCCGCGGACAGTACCCACCTTCGGCAGCTGTTGATAGAAGCACGATTCGAAGTGATTCCCCTCAAAAACCTTGATCCTCAGCTCCCGCACTTGCCTGAGGGAGCGTCTGTTTCGGTTACGGCCTCGCCGGCCAAGACCCTTGAAGACACTTGGGAATTGAGCAAAAGTTTGTCTGATCGAGGCTTGAAGCCTGTCCCCCATTTGGCGGCACGAATGGTGACGGGTCGAGAACAACTTGCAGTATTGATCAGTCGACTAGCCGATATTGGTGCTACGGAATTGTTCCTAGTCGGAGGTGACGCGCCAGAACCATTCGGGCCGTTCCGCGATTCGATCGAGGTGCTTGAATCCATCCTCGAATTGGACCACGGGCTTGAACACATAGGAGTGACGGCCTATCCGGATGGGCATTCGTTTATCAACCTAGAAGTCCTGACCGAAAGCCTTCACCGAAAGCAAGAACTCCTGGCTTCTGCGGGCGTTCCGGGACACGCCTCAACCCAAATGTGCTTCGATGCTGATGCGATTCGGAACTGGTTAGAAGCGGAACGCTCCGCTGGCTTGACGCTGCCCGTTCATCTGGGAATTCCCGGAGCGGTTGACCGTGCAAAATTGTTATCAATCGGCACACGCCTCGGAGTTGGCGCGTCGCTCAGATTTCTACAAAAGAACAAATCAACACTCGCTCGCCTATTCGCCCCTGGTGGTTACGACCCCAACAAATTGTTGAACCCCCTAGCCGCACAACTTGAGCCGCTAGATATCCGAGGCCTTCATATTTTCACGTTCAACCAAATCGAAAACACCGAAGCGTGGCGCGCCGATGCGATAAGCAGGCTCAGCGACTAGCTCTCTGGTTGCTAGGACGTCAACACATCCACTTTTATGACGCTCGGGATACCTTGGAGCGCTTGAATCACGGAATCGTCGGGACCTTGTGATACTCGGATCGTCGCGACGGCAGCCGTCGGGCCGGTACCGTCGAAAATTTCATTCCTCATCTGCTGAACGTTGATACCCGCTGTGCGCAGAGACGACAACACGGCGGCGAGTACCCCTACCTCGTCCCTATGTCGGACTGCGATAGCGCATTCTCCCAACGGGCGGTCGGCAATATTGACGCAATTAGGAGGAAGACCTGTCTCATATGCAGCGATCGTCACAAAGACCCCTTGTGCTATTGCCGACCTTGCTTGATCTGTTGAGGCTCCAATGTGGTGGGTGCCGACGAAGTTCTCCATAGATGCGATTGAAGGCGCCCATTCCGCAGTTCCATCTTTCGGTTCGGCGTCATACACATCCAGCCCGAGCCTCAGCCCCTTTTCAGTCATAGCCGTAGCAAGTGCCTCTTCATCTATTAAGGCGCCTCGAGATGTGTTGATGAGCATGGCTCCCTGTTTCATCTGACTGAGAAACGCTTCATCTACCAGTTGTTCAGTCTGGTCCGTGAGGGGGAGGTGTAATGAGACGATGTCTGAGACCTCCAACAATTCCTCCAAGGACTGATGTAACGAAACGCCAAGCTCAGCCAAGATGTCCGTAGTTTCAACGCTTCTGGTGTCATTAGAGAGACCATGAATGTGAAGTCCGAAACTCTTTGCTCTTTGTGCCACTTCAAGACCGATACTTCCGAAACCGAGGATGGCAATATTTCTTCCCTTGAGGCCACTTGCATCTGAGTATTTGGATTTGTCCCAAACAGAGTCTTGGAAATCCATTGTGGAGTGAGGGATTCGTCTGTCAAGCGACAAAATTAAGCCCAGGGTCAATTCAGCAACGGCTGCAGCATTCTGACCTGGGACGTTGCATACATAGATCCCGTATTCACTCGCGGCATCTACATCTATAGTGTCCGTCCCAGCGCCCGCTCGGATGATCAGTCCCAGCTGTGGAGCTGACTCGATCACTTCACGGCTCACAGCAGTACTTCTCACAATTAGAACTTCCGCTCTTCCGAGCTGCTGCGTTAGATCTTTTTTGTCGCCGGTTGTCGCGACAACACACCTATGTCCTCGGCTCTCCAAGAGTTCAATGTGCTCAAGTTCGATGGTGTCTGCGAAATATAACTCCATTTAATTTCACACTCCCCCGCACCTAAATCGATACACCAAACAGCGGTCATGGTGCGCCACTCCGGGAGACGGGTAGTAGGTAGCGCACAACGCTTCGTTAGCCGAACAATTCACTCAAGTCACCTGCTACGAGGACTAGGAGAAGGACGATGACCGAGAGGTTTATGACTGCCATCGGCAATTTCCAGCGTCGATTTCCTGACCAAAAGCGCCTGATGCTGAACACATTCGCGGTGATTGCCACTATTCCGAGCGGTAGGCCTACCCACGGACCAACCCCGGATCCGACCCCCACTAGCGGTGCCAAAAAGGGCAGGATGACATAGGTCAATCCGCATCTAACGCCCGATACAACCATCGACACGCTAAATGTACGAGTTTCCGCCTCTGTCGTTGAGGCAATAGCGGTTTTGGTCATTCGGTGTGTTCTCTAGCCTCGCCGGCAACGGTCAACGGTGGGGAGATTCCCGCAACGCGTAACCCTCCAGGGACAACAGTAACCGTTTGCGGGAGCGATCCCACATTTTCGCCGTCTGATCTCAGGTTGCCGGACTTGGCTCTGTCCGTGCAGAGCAATTCGAGTTGAATAACGCGACCAGTACGAACTTCAACCGCCGGGTGCCCGATGTGTCCACCTTTGAAGGTCTTCGGCAACATTCGTAACAGGTTGAATGCCGATGTGTCTCGTATCACAACGATATCTGCGTGACCTGCGGTGGGACTGGCGTCTGGTGCTATCTGCATTCCCCCGCCAAAGGCCCTGGTATTGGCAATGGCAACCATTAGACACTGACCGTCCACCTCAACGCCATCGACCACCATTTGCAGTTCGTACCTTTGAAGTCGCAATAACTCGATGAGGGTCGCCAGGGTGTAACGACTGGGGCCCCGTGGCCAAGCCATAGCGTCCGCCCGAATATTCACGGTGGCTGAAAAGCCTGCTGTAGCGATCGTAGCTCCGTAACATTTCTGACCAGTTGGCTTCTCAAACTTCAGGATATCGACCCGTTGGGAGGGGCTTACGGCTGAGCGGACAGCATTGTCAAGGTCCTGTGGTAGGTCAAGGCCGAACGCAAAGTCGTTTCCAGTCCCAGCGGGGATGATCCCCAGTGTCGCTGATGTTTCTGCGCACCCTTGGACGACGTGATGAATGAAGCCATCACCGCCAACAGCGACAATATGGCGGTCTTCGGAAACAGCCTCTCGTACAGCTCTATATGTTCCTTGAATGTCGTCCGGCAAGACGTGATCGACGTGGCGGCCTAGTGAGGTCAGAAGTTCTGCAACTATGTGCCCCTTGGCTTCCGCCCGCCCGCGATTTGCCGCCTTGTTGGTTAAAAGGGCTATTTGTTTGTCGGATTCTTCAGCCGCTTGGTCCATCGGTCCATTCCGGATTGCTACGGTGACGTCAACATTTTGTGATGATGGCACTTATCCATTACGTATCTTCTACCCGATGAGAGGTTGAAATGTCAGGAGCATTAGATGGAATTCGAGTCCTAGATCTATCCACTCTTGTACAAGGACCGCAGGCTGCGGCCATGTTGCACGATCTAGGCGCAGAAGTCATAAAGATCGAGTTGCCTGAGATTGGAGACATGGGCCGACATGTAGGGGTTCTTGATGGGCTCGGCACGTCTGCGTTTTGGGAGGCGTGCAACCGCGGCAAACGTTCAGTCACTCTTGACCTCCGCACTGAAGCTGGCCACGAGGCCTTCTTGAAGCTTGTAGGGGTGTCAGACGTCGTTCTTTCGAATTTTCAACCGGGCACCTTGGACGAGTGGGGTCTCGGTTACGACGACCTCGCTGCTGTCAATCCCGGGATAATTTGGGCAGCAGGCAGTTTCTTAGGTCCAACAGGGCCCGATTCGCTACGAGAGGGTGCTGACATCGTCGGAGAAGCAGCTGGCGGCGTGATAGCTGGTATTGGCAACGATGGAGAGCCGGTCACTACCGCCGGGACCCTCTTAGCTGATCATTGCGGTTCCCAGAACCTACAGACAGGCATCTTGGCAGCATTGTTCGCCCGGGAACGAACTGGACGCGGTCAACGGGTTGACGTCAGCCTTCTGGGAGGGCAAATTTGGATGCAAGCACCCGAATACACCCACTATTTCTTGACGGGTGAACTTGCTGGACGTTCCAATGGAGGACATCCATTAGTGCATGCTCTCTACGGCGTCTTTCCGACGGCGGACGGAGCCTTGGCCATGGCGGGCTGCCCTGAACATCTGTGGGAAGGCATGTGCCGAGCCATCGAACGGCCGGACTGGGTGAATCACCCTACCTATAACCAGTATTTTGTGACCAAGGAAATAGGCCGCCAGATGCGGAAAGATTTCCTCGAAATATTTAGTCAGCGTTCAACCGCCGAATGGAGCGAACGACTAAGCGCCGAAGAACAACGATTCTCGCCTGTGCGTTCGCACGATGAGGTAGCAGCAGACCCACAGTCCTTCGCTAACGGCTACATAGTAGAAGTCGAACATCCACAATTTGGTACGGTCAATATTGTTGGCTGCCCGATTCAGATGTCCGATACCCCAACGCGCCACGGAATTGAAGCCCAGCAACTCGGTCAAGATACAGAAATGGTCCTCGTGGAAGCAGGATATGACTGGGATGACCTTGAGGCGCTAAGAGAACGCGGTGCCTGGTAGCCCTCGACCCCGTAGGGAACGGCGAGTGGCTAGTCCTCGTTATTTACACACGGCGCTTTAACGACAAACGTTGGTCATCGTCCCGATGCCGTCAATGCTGGTGGTGATCACGTCACCGGGAACGAGGAACCGCTTGTCTGGCATTCCGACCCCTGCAGGAGTGCCCGTGAAGATTAAATCTCCCGGTTCCAAGGTGAGGACCTCTGATAGATAACTAACCAGGAAGGAAACGTCGAAAATCAAACTACTCGTCTGAGCATCCTGGCGGCGGTCCCCGTTGACATCGCATGTGATATGCAAATCATCAGGGTTGTCGAGGCCATCTGGTGATACCAATACCGGACCGATAGGACCATAACTATCCCGGGATTTACCGAGACCGAACTGCGGTGG
>JASLTG010000038.1 GCA_030743005.1 Acidimicrobiales bacterium
AACCCAGCTATTGGAGGACTGATGAAGGATTTCGCTGAAAGAGGCTTGGATCCCACAGCGCCGATTGAAGCCACTCAAGAGATAAAGGCCGCTGCTTCAGATGTTTGGGTAGCAATCAGCGCCCCAGGCAACTTGACCAATATCCACCCGTTCTGTTCGAGTAATCCCGTCGAAAAATGGCCCGGCACCGGAGGTCTGGACCACGTCCACTACTACAGCGGTGTTCACTATCAACGTGACGTGTTGACCTGGGCCGAAGGGAGTGGCTATGAGCTACTAGTAGGACCTCCTTCAGGAAAAATCGCGACAGCGCGCTGGTGGATTGAACCAACCTCAATGAACAGCTGCGACTTCGGCATTGAAGTGATCTCATATGTTCGTTCAGACGTAGACCCTGAACGGCGAGCGACCTACGAAAGAAAAATGATTCGTGAAGCAACTCCCCCATACCTCCGAGCTGTCGTGAGAGGCGTCGCCCACTTCACCGAAACAGGCGACCCCGTCAAGCAAAACCAGTTCGGCGCACACCACATCTACTCGCCCAAAGTCACAAACCCCTGATGAGTATTCAACAACACCCCAACGGCGTACGAACCCGACCAGCAACGACCTCAGACCAGACGCGAGTATTCGAGCTAGTGGAAGAATTAACTGGCGAAAAAGAAAACTCCCAATGGGCAGATATTTACTCGTCACACCTCCGCGGTGAACGGGGAGCTGTCATCGTTGCGGAAAACGATGACGGAATTTTAGGTATAGCTACCGTCTCTTATAACTTGACCATTCGTTACGGAGGCGAATACTGCGAACTTGAAGAGCTAATCGTTGATGACTCTGCGAGGGGTCTAAATCTGGGGCGGATTCTGGTCCAACGAACCATCGATGACGCAAAAAAACGTGGTTGCCTAGAAATTGGCCTGTATCTCGTGCCATCAACAGAAGGCAACCGCGGATTCTACGAAAAACTTGGTTTCGAGGTCATCGGTACTGAAATGCGCCAAACACTCTGACGCAGCGACGTCCTAAGATCAGTAGCCGTTGCACAAATCAAACCGGTGGCTCCGTCGCCACGACACCGAGACTTTCGAGATCTTCCAATTCGGTTGCTGACAAGCCACCAATATTTCGCAGAACCGCACGATTGTTCTCTCCCAACACCGGTGCAGGTCGCGTAGGTGGCCGCTCCGTTGCTGCCGAAAAATGGATGGGAAGACAAGGAAACAGAATTGCGCCCACGCGCGGTTGTTCTACCATCCCGAAAACCGAGCGAGCCTCCAAATGTTTGTCGGCCAACACCCCAGGAACATTCAGAACCGGTGCTGCCGCGATGCCCTGATCTTGAAGAGATTCGGCCAGATCGATTTGATCAAAATTGCTAGTCCAACTTCCCAAGGCAGCGTCGATACTGTCATGAAGAATCTGACGTTCAGACTTGCCTAGCTGAGCCCATTCTTCTGGTAACTGTGCTACTTGGCAGAGGGTCTCCCAGGCACCCTGATCTGTGATTGAAATTGACGCCCACTGGTCTGAGCCTTTGCAGGGATAGACACCTTGCGGGACGTAATCATGATCACGATTGCCCATTAACAATGGTTCATGATCGTTCATTTGGGCTTCAAGTATTACATCACCAATAACCGATATTGTCGCCTCGAATTGCGCCGCTTCAATGGTGACGCCGCCTTGAGTTGAGCGATCCCACAGAGCAGTGAGAACCGCGGCCGCCGCGTGTAGACCAGCTATCGGATCTGGCCATGCCACACCACACTTCCAGGGGTGTTCATCCTTGTAACCGACCAGCTGTGAGAGTCCGGCATGAGAATCCACTGTTGTGCCGTACGCAACCCAGTTTTCAGCGGGACCTGACCTTCCGTAACCAGGCATCGTCATGTAGATCAAGTCCTCGTTCAAGTGATGAAGGTGGTGTTCATCCAATCCCAGTTGAGGCATCACACGAGGACTGAAATTTTCTATGAGGACGTCAACGTTGGGTACCAACCGTTCAAATGTGGCCAAACCTTCTTCTCTGCTGAGATCCAAGACCACGGACTCCTTGTTCAGTCCGTACTTAATTAGATGACCATTTCGGTTCCATTGATCGGGACCCTGAATATTGTCAGGATGGAATCGTTGGGCGACTACCAATGACTCCGGGAGTTCCCGAGGGCCTCTTCCCCAAGGCGCTTCGACCTGAATCACTTGAGCTCCAAGTTCTGCCAAGATTCGAGCCGCAAGAGGTCCGGCCCAAACTTTCGCTAGGTCGAGTACTCGAATCCCCGATAGAGGGCCTTCACCGCCCTCAGAGGCCGGCAGTTCGGTAGGCGTTCCACTTGCAAACGAAGTCTGAAAAGGTGGACCCGGGATCAGCCATGATCCAGCTTGTCGCCAAAAGTTTCGGTCTTCGAGATGGTCATCCTCCAAAAGTCCAAAGATGGTATTCGCCGGAGCGGAAGGAATTTGAGCGGCTTGGAATAACTCGACAACATCACGGCTTTCGCGCTCCAGTAACCAAGGAACGAGATGCTCATCCAAAAGCTGAGGGTGTTCCTGAAAGTCCATAGGTGACTGAATTCGCGGATCATCCAGCAAATCGGTGAGGCCAGTAATGGAGAGAAGGGTTTCGAGCTGAACGTCAGTCGGAGCAGACAGAGCCAGCCAACCGTCGGCACAGCGGTACATGCCATTGGGTTGACCTTGACCGGTCCATCGGTTCCCCATTCGGCAGAGCACATCGTTACCTAGCTGATAACGCACGAAACTCATCTGATGCAGGGCCACCAGAACTTCAAGATGGGTTACCTCCACCGAATGAATTTGGCCGTTGCGCTCCCGGTCAAACAGGGCGCCCATCGCACCGATAAAGGCGAACAGCCCCGCAGCGTATGGTGGGTGAGTTGGCGGACCCATGAGGGGTTCCCTCTCAGGGTCACCCGTCAAGTAAGTGTGACCAGAGTGCGCGTACACAGTTGCAGAGGTACCGAGCCAATCAGAGTAAGGCCCGGAGGATCCGTAAGGAGAAATTTCGACAAGGATCGTCTCGGGACCAGGAAGGAAGAATGGCTGCTGCAATGAGCTATAGGGAGCGCTTCGAATAACCACATCAGCATTCCGTATGCGATCGGTTTCTTCAGCTACCCCAGTCAATTTCCCTCTATCGAGGTAGAGGGATTGGCTTTGCTTCAACTGTGACTCTCCAAGGGTCACTACTTGAGCCCCGTTATCGGCAAAAAGTTTTGCGCAATAAGCCCCGGCGATAGAGCCAGCCAACTCAACGACCTTCAATTCGGAGAAGGGTTTCACTGCGCTGACCATCGGTCATAGTCTAGGTTCGGCTGTTGTTCCGCAGGAATAGTGGGGTGTCGACCTGCGGATTGAGGTGCATCAAGTTGGTATATGAACAAGCACGAAGTTGGTTTCTCGCCAACTGGGATCCGTCAATGTCGGTTGAGAAGTGGTGGCGACTATTAGCCGAATCAGGTTGGGGTTATCCACACTGGCCGGTCGGACAATTTGGAAAAGACTTGAGCCACCAAGAACACATGGAAGTTGAACGCGCTCGGATATCGGTCGGTGCTTTCGGAGTTCCCAATGACGTGAGTGTGACGCTCGTAGCACCAACGTTGATGGAGCATGGCAACGAAATACTTCTCAACAGGTACCTCGAACCCATTGCGACCGGTCAAGAAATGTGGTGTCAGCTCTTCAGTGAACCCGACGCCGGATCTGACTTAGCTGGGCTTAAGACTTCAGCTGAACGAGACGGTGATCGTTGGATCATCAATGGTGCCAAGGTGTGGACCACAGGCGGGCACGCGTCTAGAAGAGCCGTTCTCATGGCACGCACCGACACGGGAGCTGACCGTCATTCAGGAATCTCTTTTTTCATTCTCGACATGAAACAACCAGGGGTCACGGTGTCGGCTCTTAGGGACATGACAGGAGACGAGGAATTCAACCAAGTGTCATTAACTGACGTAGAAGTCGACCACCGAGACATCATCGGTGAGTTGGGTGAAGGTTGGAGAGTTGCTATGACCATGCTCCAACATGAAAGAGACGCCGATGCGGTCGGGCACGACGGTGGCGGTGACGTCATCAACCAGGTTGACCTTGGCGCACCAGTAGGCGAAGTGCAAGATGAACAAAAACAGGGAGGAACGACGTCGGGGTTCTTCTACGCCACGGGCTCTGTAAAAGACGATGTGACCTTCAACCTTCTCGATCAGCTTGCGTCTAATCAAGACTCTGTCCTGCGAGACGCTGCGACGGTAGTGAAGATCCACCGCAACCTTTTAGATCTCAACGCAAGCCGCGGTTTACACCCTTCGATAGGCAAGTTGCTCAATTCTGCGTTATGTCGCGAGCTTCGAGATCTTGGATTCGCTGCCGGACCGGCGTCACAACTCGCCCAAGGAGACGCCATTGACGAAGGGCATTTTCTTAAATCGGGACTGTTCGCGTCAGGAATGTCTATAGCTGGTGGCACAGATGAAATACAACGAAACATCATCGGGGAACGAGTACTTGGCTTACCTCGAGAGCCTGCCGTGGAAGCAAATACCAACCGCCGTGAACCGTAGGCCGGTCGCCCTCTATCAAATAAAGCAAACTAGGTACTTATGACATATTCACATAGCGAACTATCAGATCGGCAAGAAATCGTTGATTTGCTATCCGCGTACTGCCGAGCAATCGACGACAACCGACCAGACGATGTTGTAGGTCTCTTTTCTGAGGACTGTTATTTGGATTACGGCGGACAACTCCCCATTGTTGAAGGTCATACTGCTGCAAGAAAATTTTTTGCAATTGGAACTGGCCGCCTTTACGCAAAGTCAGCTCATTTCGTCTCAAACGTTGAGGTGTCTTTTCCAGACAAAGACCAAGCGATTGCCTACTCATACGTCAATGCATGGCACGAATTTCAAGGTCATCAACCCGATGCATGGATCTTCGGACGGTATAGCGACGAACTTTCGCGAAGCGATACAGGTTGGCTCATTCACAAAAGAACTTTTAGGTCCATGGGAGATCACAACTGGGTAGGGGAAATGTCGTACGTCGATCGCACAGGACCCGATCAATAGTTGGCCTCGGTCTTACCTGACCGGCCAACAATTCGTAACGTTACGAACTTTCGAAATTACGACGAGGGACTTGATCAACCTTGATGTTGAGTCCCCGCGCACCAAATTGCTCAACTCTTCGTGACGAGAAGCGCCACGCATCATCCTCAAATGCGAAGAGGTCGATGTAACGACCCCAGAACTCAAAGTCGGTCCCATCATGTTTTCTATGCCAGGCGTAGACGTACGAAGTGGCTGACGCTTCGTCAGTAGAAGTGCGGTTAATTCGAATGTTGCTGATGTGGTGAGAAGTAGCAGTGAACAGTCTTAAAAGTTTCGGTAAGAGTGCTTCGATCTGTGCTCGACCTTGGACAGCGCTTCCTTCATCGAACGTGGCGTCTTTACAGAACAGTTGAGCCCATTTTTCGCTCTCCCCGCTGTCGACATATTCTGCGTAGCTCAAGATTGTGTCAGTGATAGCGGTGTACGCATCAGCGTCGCTCATGGTTGCTGGGTTAGACATGTCAAGAGGATATTCGCGTGGGAGCGTTCGGTTCCTTTCGTGAGTTGTTTATTTCTAGGCGTTTGGCCGAGGAGGGCCCTTGTTGAGTCCTTGACGGGTCCCTTCAAGAAAAGCCGTTCTTGCTGCTGACCCTGTGCCTTCCATGTTGAGTTGAAAGATAAAGCCCTGTTCGAAACGCATGGCGTTCTCGATGTCTACCGCTTCGAGAGTGTCCATCGAAGACTTCAGATGACGCACTAGGTCGGGTTGTTTGCTGGCGATTACTTCGGCGATGTGTTGTGTGCGGCTTGCGAGTTCTGATGCTGGGACCACCTCTGTGAGTGCTCCTCTAGACCACAGATCGCGAGCATTAACTGGTTCGGCTGTAAACATCAGGTAGCGAAGTACTTGAGATGGAAGCATTCGAAAGCCCTGCGCTGCGCCTCCGATGGTGCCGTTGTCTATCTCTGTCCACTGAAACAATGCCTCTTCATTAGCGATTGCTATGTCAGCACTGCCGACGATCTCTATGCCGACCCCGAGGCAGTAATCATGTACCGCGACGATGACAGGAATTGGGCATTGAGAGATAGCAGCACAAGCCCGAGCTGACTCCAAGCATTGTTGAAGGATTCCTTCATGGCCTGGTAGTTCAGCCATCTCTTTGAGATCGCCACCAGCGCTGAATCCCTTTCCTCGAGCGGAGATAACAACGACTCTGTCATTCCCTGAAAGAGACGTCAGAACATCAGCGATGGAACGAAGGTCATCTATGGAAGTCGCGTTGACGGGTGAATTATCTAACGTCAGGTGCACTACCCCGGGAGCCTCGTCTGACCGTTGAACTTCTAAAGTCACAGCGCTCATCGTAGTTGTTGCTTAAACCTGAAGTTCTACTCCGAGTAGTCACTGTTCGAGGCCGATGAGGGATCTGCATACATAACCGGTCCTGCCATCACCGCACAAGGAGTTGGTTTAGTCGGTCGAAAAGCGGGACTAAATTGTCGTTCATGAAGCGCAAGAGTTTCAGCCAAATGGAATGCCCGATAGCTCAAACCCTTGAAGTAGTAGGAGAGTGGTGGACTCCGTTGATCTTGCGAGAAGTCGTGATGCATGAAAGAACAAGGTTTGATGAACTCCAGAAGGCGTTGGGTATAGCCCCGACAGTGCTGGCTAGTCGCCTCAACACATTGGTGAGCCACGGGTTGTTGGAGCGTCGTCGATACAACCAGAATCCGGAACGATTCGAGTATGTGCCGACAGCTTCGGCGCATGACTTTCGCCCGGTTTTAGATGAACTTGCTCGTTGGGGAAGGAAATGGACATCCCCGGCTTAGTAGCTGACCTTTTAGAGAAGTATTAAAAGGTATTTGTTACTTCTGCAAACTGATGAGCGGTGTGGGGGAAACCTGCGACCGCTTTGATAATGCGGCCTGAATGCCCAGAGGTAGCGATACCTAGATGGGCAGTCGCGATGTGTGAGGGATCGGCCATCCCTGGAGGGACCGAACCATCGAAGATTCTGGTCATTGGAGTAGCTACCCCACCTGGGCAAACAGCGTTGATCATTATGTTTTTCCGACGCAGGGGAGTGGTGGCGGCACGAACGAGTCCAACGGCTGCCCACTTCGTCATGCTGTAGATAGGGTCAGGCGACCAGGGAATTAGCCCGGCGAGGCTGGCGGTGACGGTAATCGAGCCGCCTCCCGAACCATCAAAGATCGGCACAAGGGCGTGTAGGCCGAAGGCCACCCCGTCAACATTTACTCCTCTAGCTCGCTCGTATAACTCTAAGTTCCACTCACCTGGGTCATCTGGTGTTCGTTCGAAATCGGCAGGGTCTCTGAATTCAACTCCTGCGTTCAGAATTGCGATATCGAGTCGGTCTACATCTTTGACGGCTGCAGCCCATGACTCGGCGGAGGTCACGTCTAACGAGATGAAGTTTCCGCCGACTTCGTTGGCCACTTCTCGCCCATTGGTTTCATCAACGTCGCAGACCAAAACGTTGGCGCCATCAGATGCAGCCAATCGGGCGGTAGCCGCGCCGATGCCCGAAGCGCCGCCTGTGATGAGCACCACTTTGTTGTCTAGATCCCAAGTTTGGACCTCAGGTAGCTCAAGTAATGGTTGATTCGAAGATCCAGTCATAGGGAGATCTTAAGCACATTTAGCGGCACAAGATTTGGATTACAAGGCAGGTCTTAGTGAACGTACTTCGTCGCCACTTAACGATTTCCTTTTGTGCAACAGGTTGGTAATTAGGTCTAACCATTCTTGCCTGCCCGCAAGTAGCTGCTGAATTTCGTCTTCCCACAAGTCCCTCACACGATGCACAACGCGACTTAGATCTTCGATTTCCAAACCGAGATCGATGTCGTAAATAATTTCGCTTGTGAGGAGTTCGTCAAAGTGGGGTCCTGGTTGACCGAATACATTTCGCGTTATGACGCTGACCATGTTCAAATCCGTCGTCAGCCAGGGCAAATTGATGTCACCGGTCAGCTGAGCTTCGGCTACTGAACCTCCCAAATATGATTTGATTCGACGAATCACCCAGTCTTTGATTTCGACGAATTCTGGGTCGCTGGGTCCGAAACGTTGGAATTGCAGTTGTTCGAATACATGGCCAGGCATTTGAGGCCAGCGGCACACGCCCAGTTCTTGGCTTGTCCACCGAATGGTTAGACCTTGACACTCGAAGCCCATTAGTTCGCCGGTAACGGCATGGCCTGCAACGTGAGCTGCTGACGTCAAATCTTGGTCCATTTACCGAGCGTAGATGGGTATTCGGGAGGTGGGGAGCAGACTATGTCCACTTACCTACTAAACGTTTGATAAGTTAGCCACATGTTGGAGTTCTTCACTCCTGATCTTCCTAATCGACCGAGTCGACGCGCTGGTCTGCCAAAGAGCAGCAAAGAGGGTTGGCTCGCTCGCTTGGCGCGGCGTCTCTTAATTCGCATGGACGTTGGCTCGTCACAGCGCCCCGCAACTCTGTACTTATCCTCAGTGGATTTGATGCCTATGGGTACCTGGGTGGTGGTGTCCGAAGAAGACCAGCTTGACCTGGAAACCGACTCCCACCCGACCGGTGGGCCTAATTAGTCTCGAACGGGTTAGACCCCCGGGGGTCAGCGAACCGAATCCCGGAGGCCCATGTGTAGGTAAATGAATAGTTGGCTATTGGTTCTTTGCGTCGCGGCGCTGTTCGAATTTGGCTTTGCGGTCAGCCAGCTTGGCGCGAATGTCGTCAGCTTCGGCTTGAGTAATTTCGCCAGACTCAACCCGTGCCGCTAACCGTTCCTGCATTTCAGCTTTACGAGCCTGCATGTCTTCTTTAGAAGGCCGTTCGCCTCCTTCGAATTTGGCTTTGCGGTCAGCCAGCTTGGCGCGAATGTCGTCAGCTTCGGCTTGAGTAATTTCGCCAGACTCAA
>JASLTG010000039.1 GCA_030743005.1 Acidimicrobiales bacterium
CAAACACAACAACGACGACGGTTCCAACAACCACAACCACAACAACGACGACGGTTCCAACAACCACAACCACAACCACAACAACAACCACAACCACGACGGCGGTTCCAACAACCACAACCACGACGGCGGTTCCAACAAGCACAACAACGACAACGGTTCCAACAACCACAACATCGACGACGGTTTCACCAACTACCACAGAGGCCTCAGAGGTCGGCCCGGCTGATGATGATGGAGATAGCAGTAGTGAAACAGATGCTGGGGCGGCTGACGATGGAGACAGTTCTAACCCCGACGATGGAGATAGCAGTAGTGAAACAGCTGCTGGGGCGGCTGAGGATGTGAGTTCGGTTCAAGTGGCTGAAGTGACCCCACAAGAACCACTCGCAGCGAGAGCCCCTGAGGTTCCAAAGGAAACTGAGGGGTCGCTAGTTAGCAACCTCCTCAGCGGTGGAACCGCAGCAGCAGCCGTTGTAGGCGCCGCACTAATAGCAGCAGCTGCAGCAGTAGCCACAGGAGCTGTAGCGGGACCATCTGCCCTTCTGGCGTGGCTCCTCCGTGGAGGTATTGGTGCCTTCCTGTTCGGCTGGCTGTACGGAAGAACAGGGAAAACCACCTGCCAAGAATGCGGGGTTCCGATCGCCTATAAGAAAGGCCGCTGGATAGACAAAGACAGCGGCCATGTCAGGGGCATATACGACCATGTACACGTCCCGCCAATGCATCCATCTGCGGCACGCAAGTACTTAGAAGGAGTGACAAATGGCACGCAAAGCTAAAAAGATAAAACACCCAGAGATGCCTAGAACAAAGGACCTGCTGGTTCAGGGGTTCGATGACGAGAACCGGAAGCTGTCGGTTTCGGTGGAAGGCCTTGACACGATGGAGCGAGAGCTCCGTCTTTCCGTAATCGCTGACCTTCCTGATGGTTCTACCTCGGTGATAACACGGCCCGTCCCAGCGCACGATGGAACACTGATCTTCCCGAGGTCGGCGACGCCTTCGGGGTCTTTGCTGTGGGTTGCGTGGGTGCAGGGCAACACATGTGGGCGTTCCAGCTGTATCGCAGTTGCTTAACCAGTCTCATAAAGCACTAAGAACGACCCCCCCGAGGGGTAAGGATTAGGCGTTCTGCTTAAAAGACCGGGATAGCCGCGGCTAGTTCCTGAACCAAACTCGAACCCACACCGATAATCAGTACATGTATGTGGGGGAGTGGCGGCACACCACCGGCTCACGCATCGGAGCGTTGCTTAACTGAAGACGCTCCAGGGGCACCTCTGGGGCACCAGCCACTGCGTAACAACACAAAACAACCATCAATAACCGGTACCCAAATCCAGAATGTCACCAGGGTCTAGGGTTCGCATAAGATTTGGTGGATCTAACCAGCAACTTGCGAACCACTTGGAGGGATGCATTGGACCCACTTGTTGACGCCGACTGGGTTTCGGAAAATTTATCGGACCCCTCGCTAAGAATATTGGAGTGCTCGGTCGCTCTCACTCCCGGAAGCACCACACCTGCATCGATGCGCGAGCAGTGGGCTGAAGGGCATATCCCGAATTCCGATTATGTTGACCTCATAGGGGATCTAAGCGACCCTCAAAGCGACCTGCGCTTCACGATGCCGACACCAGACCGTTTCGCGAAAGCCATGGAGTCTCTAGGTGTTGGAGAGGGCACAAGAGTTGTCCTTTACGATCGACGGTTCACCATGTGGGCAACCCGCGTGTGGTGGATGTTGAAGGCCTTTGGTTTTGATGATTGCGCGGTCCTCGACGGAGGCTGGAAGTCATGGGAGTCAGGCGGCTTTCCCGTTGACACTGGTCCAGCGCCCTCTCGACCTGAAACCAAGTTTCAAAGTGCTCCCCGAGCGGGATATGTCGCCGATCTCACAAGAATGCAAGAAGCTTTAAATGACGAAACTTGTGTCATTAACGCATTATCCCCTGGCAATCATGACGGCAGCGAAGCAGATTACGGCCGCCCAGGGCACCTGCCGGGCGCCTCGAACGTTTACGCCTTACATCTTCTCGACCGGGACACCCAGTGTTACCTGCCTTTGGACCAGCTGAAAGCGCTCTTTGATGAGATAACTTCAGAAGATAAGCCGATCGTTGCTTATTGCGGTGGCGGAATAGCAGCCACCTCAGATGCATTTGTGCTCAAGGCGCTGCTCGGTCATGACGATGTAGCGGTTTATGACGGTTCACTGAGTGAGTGGCTCCTTGACCCAAATCGGCCCCTTGAGGTTTAACTTGCGTACTCGTTCAGTAGAGAACTGATTGACCTCAGTACGAGAAAGTGCCGACCGCCGATTTCCTGGTTGCCGTTTCAGTAGACGGTTTGAGTCTTGTCATCGAAGCTCAGCAACCGGGTGGGTGTGTCGCAGACAACTACAGCTTTAGTGAAAGGGCCATGACGCTTTACCGCTAAACGAAGGGGATCTGGCTGGTATTTCGCGACGAGACGAAATTTGTCAAATATGGAGTAACGAGACCCAGAGCACCCACGTACAAACCCACTAGTCAATTGAAGTTCAATGGTTTGTAGGCCTCCGTTAAGCTCCTCACCAAACGAAGAAGGGGAACATGATGGTTGATCAGCTACCAGAAGAACTTCGAGCTCTCAAAACGCAGCTGAAGACATTTATTAACGAGGTCGTGATTCCCAGCGAGCCAGAGCTGATGAGTGAAGATGCCAATTCTGAGCGAGTCGCCGCGGAGCTGAAAACTCAAGCCAAAGAAGCAGGATTGTGGGCTCTTGGACATCCATCTGAGATAGGTGGTGGGGGACTTCCGTTTATGGATTTCGTCTACTTAAACGAGGTTATCGGGAGGTCTCATTGGGGTCAGTGGGCTGTTGGCAGTCTGTCTATGCAAGATTCAATCATGCTTCATCTGTACGCCAGCGACGAGCAACGAGAGCGTTTCTTGAAACCGCTGGTTGCCGGCGAAATTTATCCATCGGTCGGTCTAACCGAGCCTGAGGTGGCGGGATCAGACCCCACACAAATGCAAGCCACTGCAGTTTTAGATGGTGACGAGTGGGTCATTAGCGGACACAAGTGGTTTACGTCGGGAGCGAATCGCGCTGCGTTCACGACAGTGTTCGCTATCACCGAACCTGATGCAGAAAAGCACAACAAATTCAGTTCCATCATCGTTCCGACCGACACTGACGGTTATGAGATTGTTCGAGTTGTACCAACCATGGGACACACGGGCGGCAATCATTGTGAGGTCAACTACAACGACGTTCGGGTCCCCTATGAAAATCTTCTTGGTGGGCGGGGCCAGGGGTTTCATATTGCTCAGAAGCGACTCGGGCCTGGCCGAATCTTTCATTCCATGCGCTGGCTGGGACAAGCGCAACGCGCATTTGAGTTGATGTGTGAGCGAGCGAAAACGCGATACGCCCATGGCAGTTACCTCGCCGAAAAAGGCGATATTCAAGCGATGATTGCTGAATCAGCGGCAGAAATTCAAGCCGCTCGGATGATGACTCTCGATGCAGCGCGCGCCATTGATTCTGGGAGTGAAGCCCGCACTGAAATCAGTCTCATCAAATTCTGGGGAGCACGGATGCTTCACAACGTTGTTGACCGCGCCATCCAGGTCCACGGCGCGTTGGGGGTCACCGCTGACACGCCTTTGGAATTCATGTACCGAGAAGCTCGTTACGCCCGACTATATGACGGGCCCGACGAAGTGCACCGAATGGTGGTAGCGCGAAGGTTGGTACGCGACCCTTATGACGGTGTCCCCTGGGCGTAATCAAAGCGGAACCTCTCAGCGCCGAGGGACTGCAGGTGATCATCTAGGTCGTATCGAGGCACAGTCGTGTAGCGTCCACCCTGAGAGTACGAAACCCAGGTCAGAGGCCTAAATCAAGAATCTGAATTTGTGTCAATCTTGCATGCTGATGGCGCCCATTACATCTTGGTCACCGTCGGTAGGGGCTGCCACTTCGACGATGCGTTCGTCAACATCATCGAATTCAAGCCGAAGCGCTCGACACATCGTCGCGTGGAGTTGATACATGGCCACCGCGTATGTGAGTTCAATCACCGCTGTTTCACTGAGTTCTTCTCGGAGTGCTTCGTAAGTGCCATCCTGAACTCGCCCGCCAGCTAATACGAGATCATCGGTATACGCCAGAACTGCTCTTTCCCCAGGCGTATAGACGTCAGCTACAGGCCACGCCGGTATCGCCGCCACTTTTTGTTCACTCAGACCAGCATTTCGCGCGGCTTTACAGTGCTGACTAAACACGAATTGACTAGCGGCAGCGAACCCCACTCGCGTGAGAGCAAGTTCTCTCAGATCTGGAGGTAGAGCTCTTTGGGGATCGTTGAAAAGACCGAAGCCGGAGACCATATGGTCCAGTAATGGTGGGGTCTGAGCGAACACGGTCCACCAATTTCCTGGCGTTCCTGTAGCTGTGCCAGGTTCAGCGACCGGGTCGCGACTGCCGAACAGCCGCTCATATATTGGCAGAACGGAATCAGGAGCTTCGGAGCGAGGTATCTGTCGAGTGCGTGTCATGTGCCTACCATATTGACAGAAAGCAGACCTTGTCTGAGGAGGGTGACGATGGGCGACACTGGTGATGAGTTCGAATTCAGAGGTATAAATCATCTGGCTCTGGTATGTAGCGATATGGCTCGGACTGTTGATTTCTATACCAACGTCCTTGAAATGCCACTCACAAAGACGCTGGAGATTCCTGGCGGAGGCCAGCATTTCTTTTTCGACTGTGGGGGCGGAGACCAGGTTGCGTTTTTTTGGTTTCCTCATGCTCCTAGTCAGGCACTCGGTGTTGCCGCCGCGGCAGAAATGCCGGGCGGTGGTGACATCGTCTCAGCGCATGGTTCCATGAACCACGTCGCCTTCGATGTGGCGCCCGAAAGGTTTGAGGCGGCCGTGCAGCGGTTACGAGACAAGGGAGTCGAAGTAACGCGCATCATCAATCACGATGACAGCGAAAGCACGGTTAGCGATGAAATGCATGATGGTGTGTGGATTCGTTCAGCATATTTTCGTGACCCAGACGGCATTCTTTTAGAGTTTGCTTGCTGGCTTCGAGACATGACCCCTGACGATGTGTCACACGCGCCAGCCGATGCCGAAGGCAGGCGCGTGGCCGACCCGGCTTATTAACGACGACCTCACCACCGAAGAGTCTGAGGTCGTTCCCCTGCTCGTCATTGATGGAGAGCAAGGTTTCGTGCATGAGCAGCTTAAAGCAATGATGCCGCTCTGGCGGGAGAGGCGATGCTTGTTTGCGAACTAAAGCTTCCTTAAGTAGACAAGTCAGATGTCGTCGGGTCCTAGCGGCTCAAGGGGAGTAGTTGCGATGAGTCACGAACAACGAATGGCAGACGCGGGTATCGATCTGCCGGAGGGGTACCCGCCCGCGGGGCTTTATGTGGGCGCAGTGAGAGTAGGCAACCATTTACACATTGGTGGTCATGGCCCTGTTCGCAATGACGGATCGATGGTCACCGGAAAGGTCGGTGACGGCGTCGACCTTCAGGCTGCACAGGACGCGGCCCGACTCACAGGTCTGCAGATGTTGCACACCGTCCGCGAGGAGCTCGGGTCACTCGACGCGGTGGATCGCGTGGTGAAGGTGTTCGGCATGGTGAATTGCGCACCAGGTTTCAACAACACCCCGGCAGTGATCGACGGGTGCTCACAGCTCTTCCTTGATGTATTCGGTGACGATGGTGTCCACACCCGCGCTGCAGTGGGAATGGCCGAGCTGCCATTCGACATTTGTGTCGAGGTAGAGGCGCTGTTTCTCCTCCGCGATGAAAACTAGGTTGACCAAATTGGGCGGCGACGACATTTTTATTAAACCTCTAGCGCCGTAGCGCCCACATAGAAACCGACTTTTGTGATCGAGGTCCATGATGGCCCGCGCTGAACGGGATCGGGTGAGTTTCTGTTCGAATAGGGTGATCGGAAAGGACGAGAAGGTAAAACGTTGAGCAGACCTAGACAACTGTCCACAGAGGAAATCGAAACTTATCGAAATGATGGAGTGGTGTGTCTGCGGGATGTCCTTTCGCTCGAATGGGTCAAGGTGCTAACGCAGGCTATGGATGACATCCTCGCTGACTATTCCGACCTCAAGACAGCTGGCGTGCAGCGCGATGGAGTGATGGACATCGTTTTGGGCCGCTCCCACCTTCGAGCACTCAGCGTCTTGGGTGAGGCTGCCGAAGCTATGGGTGGGTCAGTGTTGGCTGAGGAACAAAGTGGAGGTAGGGAAGGGGAATACATCCTCGTAAATAACGCTGTCCTTGACTACGCCGGAATACGCAGGATTGCTCTCGAAAGCCCTTTAGCAGCCTTAGCGGGTCAACTGTTCGGCTCAAGCAAGGTCAACTTTGTTTTCGATCAGGTGTTGATCAAGGAGCCAGGAGCGCTTAGCCGGACTGCTTTCCATCAAGACCAGGGTTATTTCAAAGTGGACGGCCCACAAGTGGCATCGTTTTGGACTTCCTGTGACTCGGTTGACGCGGACAACGGTCGAATGGGATACATCCGAGGGTCGCATCTCTGGGCTATGCACGCGCCGAATATGTTCGTATCTCAAGAGACTGGCCCAACCCACGGCTTAGCTCAACTTCCAGACATTGAGGGCAACGAGGATGAGTTCGATGTCATCTACTTCGATGTAGAACCCGGCGATGTGATCGTGCATGACTACCGAACTGTTCACGGCTCGCGCGGCAATGTCAGCACCGACCGGACACGGAGGGCAGTCTCGCTCCGCTACGCAGGCGATGATGTGACATACCTAGACCGTCCGAGCGCACGTGGTGAATTTCCCGTTGATGATGAAGTGGGTGACGGTGACTCGTTAGACAGCGCAACATTTCCCGTCGTGTGGCGAGATCAAGACAGGTGATGCCCGACGCGAGGATTCGTTTGACGGGTGACTACGCGCTCGCCTCAAGAACCACGCGCTCAATGTTGGGTGTTGAATCCTGAACTTAGAGGGTTCGGTTCACTCGCAACTGGAATGTCGCCCTGGACAGGGACGATTTTCTGTTGGACCAATTCGGTCGATGCGCTCTTGGCAGCTTCTGCTAACGCTTTCTCGGACCCGGATCAGCAAGCGATTATGGTTAAGAACAACCCACAGCCCGTCGGTCGCGTTATTACTCAGGTTTTAACAAGCAGCTGAAATAGTGTCGCTGCTTCGTATTTGACTGAGAGAAGAGTCAGGCAAAGAGGCTGCCCTTCGGGACGGCCTTTTGCCGGTTTAGGCCACAGCTTCGTCATCGACCTCTGCGGCTAGGTGTTTCCATCGGCGGAGCTGACTGTTTTCCATGTCCCACACTTCGATGCCGTAGCCAAGTTTTGAGTCGCCTTGAGGGGTCGTGAACGAACACTCATAGGTAACGGTGATCCGGTCGCCGTCGACGCCACGACATGTCTTGGTGAGAGCGAAGTCTTGCATGGACGAAAGCATCGGCTCATAAAGGGCGAGGTAGGCGTCAAGACCCTGCGCCTGCAGGTGACCGTTAAGGAAGATCTCAACGTCGGGGTGAAATCCTTCCCGTAGGGCTTCGATGTCTTGGTTGGCGTGTGCCGTTACGTAGGCTTCCTCAAAGCCCTTGGTGATTTTCTCTGCTTCTTTCCGATCCATATCCGAACCCTAATTCAGGTCAAGGAAGTTAAGGAATGACAGTCCGGTAGGGTCGAGGAATTGGGAAAGGATTTGGTGCATATGTCTAAGGGAAAGCGGCTGG
>JASLTG010000003.1 GCA_030743005.1 Acidimicrobiales bacterium
CCTAGGGCAGCATGCTGGGACACCGATGGGGCAGCAATGAACGCATTTTGAGCCAAACGTTCAACCGGTGACACCAAAGCCTCAGGCAGCACCAGCCATCCGACTCGCCAGCCGGTCATGGAGAAGTACTTCGAAAAACTGTTAACCACTACAGCTTCATCCCAGTAGGAAGCAGCAGTAGGGGCAACATTTCCATAAGTAACTCCATGATAAATCTCGTCTGAGATCAGACGAACTTCGTTCCCTTTGCACCAGTGGACTAGCTCCGCAAGTTCATCTGCTAAGAGCATGGTTCCTGTTGGGTTGGATGGACTTGCCACCACTAACCCGTCGATTGGGCCGACCGACTCGAGACCATCTGGTGAGGGCTGGAAGCGCGTCTCTGGACCGACTGGTAAATCTACAACTTCTACGTCGAGGGCCCGAAGCACATTGCGGTAACACGGGTAGCCCGGGGTCGGAACAACTACTCGATCACCAGGTTCGAAGCACGCGAGGAACGCAAGGGTAAATGCACCGCTTGCTCCCATAGTGATGGCAATTCGCGACGCCGGGATATCGGTGTTGTACCACTCCAAATAATGATGATGTAAACGCTCGCGAAGAGAATCCAGCCCGAGTGCAGATGTGTACCCGAGAATTTCGCTTTCGATCGCCTCAATAGCCTTTCTTCTAGCACCTGATGGCGCAGGCGTAGAGGGCTGACCCACTTCGAGGTGGAGCACTTCCTTGCCAGCGTTTTCTCGATCTGCTGCTGCTCTCATCACCTCCATCACATAAAAGGGCGCAATATTGGATCGCTTCGATGGTGTTATCGCCATAACAGGAGTGTGGCGGTTATCAGCGTTCGAGACAGGTCTTTCGAGCCCTCAAATCTATTTAGAGGCCTTTACTTGCCCGAAAAATAGGGCAGAAATAGAAACAGCCTTTTCTTGCACCCGTCTCATGAAGCATGCTGGAGGGATGAGCACCGCTTTAATGACTGACCTTTACGAGGTCACCATGCTTGATGCTGCGCTCCGATCCGGAGTGGCCTCGCGACAGGCAACCTTTGAGGTTTTTGCGAGACGGTTGCCCGCCGGCCGTGGCTACGGGATTGTTGCCGGACCCGGGCGCTTGGCTGAACTGCTGGCCGATTTTCATTTTTCTGAAACTCAAATTGACTACTTGGCGGGCCTCGGTCGATTCAGCGATGAACTCCTCCAGTTCCTCAAAACTTTCCAATTCGAAGGGGAGGTGTGGAGCTACAGAGAGGGCGACTTTTACGTGCCCGGAAGTCCGGTACTGAGGGTCGATTGTTCGTTCGGCGCAGGTCTTCTTCTCGAGACGTTGGTCTTATCGGTCCTAAACCATGATTCCGCAGTCGCGTCTGCCGCGGCACGAATGCACGATGTAGCTAAGGGCCGACATCTAATTGAGATGGGAGGTCGTCGAACCCATGAAGAAGCAGCCGTCGCCGCTGCGAGGGCAGCATGGTTAGTGGGCTTTGATACCACTTCGAATATGGAAGCCGGGATCCGTTTTAATGTGCCAACCGCGGGAACATCAGCGCACGCCTTTACTCTGGCCCACGACGATGAAGAGTCCGCTTTTGAAGCCCAAATTGAAGCCCATGGACTTGAAACCACCCTTCTTGTAGATACATACGAAATAGATACTGGAATCGATCGAGCATTAGCTGCAGCTAAGAGACTGGGTGGAGTTCCCGGAGCTATCCGCATCGACTCAGGCAATCTCGCTGATGAAGCTCTCAGAGCTCGACGAAAATTAGACGAAAGTGACGCCGAGTCAACGAGAATCGTTGTGTCCGGCGACCTTGATGAGTACCGAATCGCAGATTTAGCTGATCATCCAATCGACGGATATGGAGTAGGAACTCAGTTGGTTGTCGGGTCAGGTCACGCGACCGCCGGCATGGTGTACAAACTCGTGGCTATTGCACGAAGGTCAGGAACCTATGAGCCGGTTGTTCCGGTAGCAAAGTCCTCCGAAGGTAAAGCGACTAGAGGTGGGGTAGTACGCCCATACCGGATTATCGACGACGGCACAGCTGTTGATGAAGTCCTTGTCCAACACGACCGGCCCGGCCCTCCCGACGCCAGGGCACTTCATGTTCCACTGTTTCGAGCTTCCGAACCTGCCTATCCCTACAGCCTCGAAGATGACCGAAAGTTCCACCTTCGGGTTCGAAATGAATTGCCCGATTCCATGCGAATGTTGAATTCCGAACCGCTATTCGAAGCGCGAACTTTGTAGACCCCGAACAGCCTTAATCATTGTCTGAGAGCTCTGAGGTCAACGGGTAACGAAAATTCCTTCAGAAGCACCGGCCTCTAACGTGCGCGCAACATCAATTACGCGCGGCCCATCTCGTCTCACAACGGCGAGCACCGAAGTGTCGGCAAGTACCTGGTGTTCTCGGTCACCATCGAAGGCCAACGTCGATGGTCCCACTAAGTGGACCTCCTCTTCCAAGTTGACCCTTTTCACATCCCTAACAGGCACTTGCCGGTAGAGACCAGGCGCTATGGGAGCGTTGGTTGACGCGCCACCGGAGCCGCAGGTGACCAAAATTGCCGCATCTTCTTCTGAGCGACATGTGGTGTGCAGCCCTGCGATAGAGGAGACCCCAATCGTGTCCGGTTTGGCCGTTGTGACCAACAACTGCCGCAGATTATTGGGATCGACTGGCATGCGGTTACCGACAAAATCGTTGGCGAGAGTAGCAACGTCTATAAGAGCGACGTCTTCGGACCCATCAGCAAAGGTCAAGTGAACCATCTTCGATCGGGGTGCTACCGAGTTGAGATCAACCAAATTCTTGGCGACTAATCCAGCAGCAGCACCCGCAACCGTAGGTTCGACGAGGGAAGGGAAAACATTATTTGTTCCTGTTGACATGGGAACCAAGATTGCGTCAGGCCAAGCCCTCGCTATTGTCCGATTCGTTCCATCACCACCGAGGGTGATTATTACTCTGATCCCGCGTTCTTTCATGGCAAGAGCAGCGCGTACGGTGTCCATAGGATCGACGCGCGCGCCGACATCAAGAATTTCGAGATCTGCTTCCACGGGTAAATCAGTCAGGGCGCCGCTCGCGATTCCGAAAGGCTCCTTCATAGCGACTACGTGTTGTGTCCCCGCGGCTACCGCACCTATGACAGCGCGAGCAATGCGATTCCGTTTGTCCTCAGCGCTCGAAACACCCCCGCGAGCAGCCACTCGGCGGATATCGCGTCCAGAAACGGGGTTTGCGATGATGCCAACGCTCTGAGATTGATCTGTCACGGTTCCACCCTAGGCAAGGAAACTGCCTGGTATCTGCTACAACAACCTTGTGACTCAACCTCCAGTGGTGCTGACGATTGCCGGTTCAGATTCAGGAGGAGGTTCTGGACTCCAAGCGGATTTACGAACTTTCGCAGCTCAATCTATTCATGGCGTGTGCGCATTGACCGTCGTTTCTTCTCAGAACACTGAAGAATTTCGGTCAGCACTCGCTATCCCGGCGACCGTCGTACGGTCCCAGATCGAAGCAGTCTTGGATGACTTTGAAGTCAACGTAGCTAAAACCGGGCTACTCCATTCCGAAGAAAATATTCGGCTCATATCAGAGATGGCAGACGTTGGGCTTTTACCGCCGTTAGTTGTAGACCCCGTGATAGTGAACCGTCACGGAGAACCGTTATACGACACGTCAACCATCGAACTGATACGCCAAGATTTGATACCAAAAGCTTTGGTGATCACCCCCAACCATCTCGAAGCGATGCATTTATTGGGAACCGAACTAGATGAAGATATCGAAGCTTTGTCTGAGGCAGCTCTGCGCCTAGCCGCCATGGGCCCAACTGTTGTGGTGTTGACAGGCGGTCGACGCGAGGCGCCGACAATGGTCGACGTTGTGGCATATAACGGAGAGGTAGCGCTCTTAGAAGCTGAACGCTGTTCAACGAACAACGTCCGAGGCACAGGCGACACTTTCTCAGCAGCAATTGCAAGCGGACTAGCTAAAGGGTTATCAACGCTTGAGTCCGTGAGCAAAGCCCAAACCTTCACCAACGAAGCGGTTCACCGAGCAGCTAATTGGACACTTGGCGCGGGCCAAGGACCAATCGGTCATCTAGAGCAGTCCGACATAGCCCGCCTAGACTGATGACGCTCAAACCCGATGGAGCCTTTGGGAGAAACTTGTGACGCGAGAGCAGTGGCGAAAAGAGTATGAGGCTGGCGAAATCCGCGACCTTGACTACGAGACGATGAGCGGCCTACCTGTAGAACCGCTTTATGCACCCAGTGATGGAAATGTCGACGACTCCATAGGCTGGCCAGGTCAGTACCCCTATACCCGTGGAGTACACCCAAGCGGATACAGAGGCCGCTTGTGGACAATGCGGATGTTTGCAGGTTTCGGTACACCCGAGGACACGAACAAACGATTCAAAGAGATCCTCGGCGCAGGTGGGGGAGGTTTGTCGACAGCGTTTGACATGCCCACACTCATGGGCCTTGACAGTGATGACGTCCTATCAGTAGGTGAAGTAGGCCGCTGTGGAGTCGCTGTGGACACCATCGAAGATATGCGCACCCTGTACGACAACATCGACCTTGAACAGACAACGACATCGATGACAATCAATGCTCCAGCGGCACCCATATGGGCGATGTTTGTCGCTAATGCCGAAGACCAGGGAGCTGAAAGAAGCAGATTGGGTGGAACGCTTCAAAATGACATCCTCAAGGAATACCAAGCTCAAAAAGAATGGGTTTTCCCTCCCCGGCCCTCCATGCGTCTCGTTGCTGACACCATCGAATTCGCAAAAAATGAAATGCCCCGATGGAATTCGGTATCTATAAGCGGCTACCACATCAGAGAAGCAGGCTCCACAGCGGCACAGGAACTGGCTTTCACACTGGCTAACGGATTCGCATACGTCGAAGCGGCAATCCAGCGAGGTCTCCCAGTGGATGACTTCGCTCCAAGGTTGAGCTTCTTTTTTAACGCGCATATTGATTTCTTCGAAGAGATCGCGAAATACAGGGCTGCCCGCAGAATCTGGGCGCGATGGATGAAGGACCATTACGGAGCTCAAGACCCCAAATCGATGATGCTGCGATTCCATACTCAGACGGCGGGCGTATCTCTGACAGCACAGCAACCTGAAATAAACGTTGCACGCACAGCGATCGAAGCTCTCGCAGGGGTATTGGGCGGTACGCAGAGCTTGCACACCAACTCAATGGATGAAGCACTAGCCCTCCCTACCGAAAAAGCGGCCCGAATAGCTTTGCGGACTCAGCAAGTTATCGCTCACGAAACTGGGGTTACCGACGTCGTGGACCCATTGGGTGGAAGTTGGTTTGTAGAAGAACTGACTGATCAGTTAGAAGCCGAAGCGGAGTCAATGTTTAGTCACATTGCCGAAGCCGGAGGCGGATCGATGTTGGAAGGAGCGTTTGAACTAATTGACGAAGGTTGGTACCAAGGAAATATCGCCGACTCAGCCTATGAGTTCGAAAAGAAAGTGAACGCTGGTCGTCGAATTGTGGTCGGAGTCAACGACTTTACCGAGGGCAACGAAGAAGATCAGATCGATCTTTTAAAGATCACGAGAGAAGATGAACAACGTCAGATCAAACACCTCCAGCAAATAAAAGCTGATCGGAACCAAGGAGCTGTCGACGAAGCTCTCGTTGCTTTGAGTCGCGCCGCGGAAACTGACGCGAATTTGATGTTGCCCTTGATCGACAGTGTTAGAACACGTGCAACCGTCGGCGAAATAATGAACACACTCGCTGAGGTGTTTGGCAGATACCAAGAAAAGCCTTTTATCTGAACAAGAGTGACCGTTCCGTTTGGGGTGCAAAGACGGGTAGGGTCAAACCAAGTGAGATTGATCTACGGGGAATCAATGCTGCATTCGAAAGCACTCAAATTGGTCCTAACGATGCTTTCACTGACCGCGCTCATAGCCGCGTGCAGCGGAGGTACCGACCAAACTCAGCTTGAACGCGAACTGCAGGACAAAGCAGGAGGCGACCTACTTCCAGTAGAACTTGGCTTAGTTGACTGCCCGGAAGACATCGTAGAGACCCCAGAATCAGTGTTCATCTGCAATAGCGAAGTAGCCGGCCAGTATTACGAAATACAAGTCCGCATTATTGATGAGCAAGGACAGTACACGTACGCGCATAAGCACTATCCGCTGCAACTTGTGAATACAGAGGCTTTGCTAGCAAACGAAGTGGCTTACGAAGTCGGCTTTGATGTGATGCTTGACTGTGGTGACGACGAATATTTGGTTGCACCAATCGGAAGTACGTTCAACTGCGTAGCAACCCGAGTAGACGGTGGAGCTCAAGCCACCATTGAGGTTCGACTTGAAAACGAACAAGGTCGAATCAAATGGGATCTCGTCCGATCTTGATCCTTTGGTAATCACTATCTGCTCAACGTCATGAACCTGTTGGATGTTGACAATATTTCATTGGGCTTCACAGAAATAAAGCTCTTCTCCGGTCTCTCCTTCACAGTTGGAGAAAAAGACAGGCTGGCGATACTGGGAATCAACGGTTCCGGAAAGTCAACCCTGTTAGCGACACTTGCAGGCCAAGAGAACGTGGATCAGGGACTCATACGTCGTCGGCAAAACATATCGGTCGCCATATTGGCGCAACGGCCAGCCCTAGGCGACGGAACGGTAAGCGATGCCGTGGGTCAGAACTGGCAAGGAAGAGCCGCAATAGATCGGTTGGGCTTAACAGCGTTATCTGAGACAAGAATTTCAGCACTCTCGGGAGGCGAACACAAGCGAGCGGCGTTAGCGGCAGTGCTTCATGATCAGGATGCTGACCTGCTGTTGTTAGACGAACCAACGAACCACCTTGACATCGAAGGAATCGAATACCTGGAAAGTGTGTTGCACGAATTTTCGGGCGGTGTTGTTTTCGTATCCCACGACCGACATCTGATCGATCGTGTAGCTACAAAGACCCTAGAGCTAACGGCCAATGGCTGTTATGTAACTGAAGGGGGATACCAAGCACACCTTATGGCTAAGGCTCACCGTGAGGACAAAGCGGAACAGGATGAGTCGACGAGGCTTACTTTGGCCCGGAAAGAATTGGCATGGCTACAACGAGGAGCGCGAGCTCGAAGGAGGAAGCCCAAATCACGACTTGCTATCGCTCATAGAACACTTGAAGTCACCCAAAAAGACGACTCCCGATCTCGTTCGCTTGCCCTAAACGAATTCGATCAGACACGGTTAGGGCGCAAAGTGGTCGACCTCGAACAGGTCACGGTGTCGGTTGGCGGCCACACATTGTTCGACGACGTAACCATCAGCCTTTCCTCCAACGAACGCCTTGGAGTAGTAGGACCGAATGGTTCTGGCAAGTCGACGCTTTTGAGAGTCATAGCCGGAGTAAGAACGCCCGATGAAGGGACCGTCACGTTTGGGTCAACTGTGCGTATCGGCTACTTCGACCAGATGAGCGAGGCGCTTGATCAAGACTCGACAGTTGAAGAGGTGATTGCTGGACCAGGTGCACGTTTGGACCACAATCAAGCCGCACTCTTGCGCCGATTCTGGTTTCAACCGGCTACCCATCGAGCCCAGATCCGCTCTCTGTCGGGCGGAGAACAACGCCGCTTACAGCTTTTGGGCGTTCTAGCGGCCGAACCGAACGTTTTACTGCTCGACGAACCCACCAACGATCTCGACATAGACACACTGCGCGCCCTAGAAGATTGGCTCGACACATTTAATGGTGCTTTGGTCGCCGTTACCCATGACCGGGTGTTCCTAGAACGCGTAGTTGAAAATGTAGTAGCCATCGGAGCCGACGGCTTCAGACCTTTAGGGGCAGGCGAAGCCGTATGGGAACAGGCAAGATCTCAGCCAAAGATAGGTAACCAAACCAAAAAAAAACGTGTTAACAGAACCAAGTCAAGTGGGCGTTCGATGTCGACTCTTCGACATTTACTCAAAAACGTTGAGGCAGAACTTCAACGACTTGCAAGCGAACGAGATGATTACGTCGCCCGTCTAGACAACGAAAGCCTTTCACACGACTCTCGCCTTGAGATTTCAAATGGACTTGCGGTCGCCTTAGAGCAGTTGGAAGCGGCCGAGGTTCTGTGGCTTGATATATCGGAGGAGATGGAGGGGCGCGCTTAACCGCTCCGCTACTCTGCGCCATATGAACCGGCGTACACACAATTCCAGTGGAGAACTCCGACCGTTGCGATACAGGCGCCCGCTTGTTCACTGGACAGCGGTCATCGTGTCAGCAGCGATGGTTCTAGCTGGCTTTTCTGCGTTAGTCGCTGCTCTATGAGCGAGATACAACAAGCAATGTTTCAACAGTTGACCTTGGAGCGGCTGTACGAGATATTGCGCTTACGGGTTCAGGTCTTTGTCGTGGAACAGGAATGCGCCTACCCCGAAATAGACAATATAGATTTCGAAGCGAGTCACCTATGGATCGATGATGTTCAAGGGTTGGCTTCGTATTTGCGAGTCGCAAAAGAGGAAGAGGGTTACAGAATCGGTCGCGTAGTGACACGTGCCGATGCTCGTTCCAACGGCTTGAGTCGAGAACTAATCCAATATGTCTTAACTGCGACAGAAGGCCCCTGGGTCCTTTCAGCTCAGTCGTATCTGCATGACTGGTATGACAGTTTGGGGTTTACTCAAACTGGCTCAGAATTCCTTGAAGATGGCATTCCGCATATTCCTATGCGCAAAGAAATTGAGTAGAGCCAGCTATCTCGCTAATTAATTTCGCACATCCACCACTGTTCGTCCTCGAACTTTTCCGGCAAGGATCTCTGAACCTAGATGTGGGACTTCCTCTAACCCGACCACAGTCGTCATATCGGAGAGAACTTCTCGTTCCAATAATTCGTCAAGCCTTTGCCATGCTTGAACCCTTCGTTCGAATGGGCACATAACCGAATCGATACCCAAGAGATTGACGCCACGAAGCAGAAAGGGAATGACAGTTGTGTCGAGCCCGTTACCGCCAGCGAGTCCGCAGGCTGCGACGCTTGCCCCGTACTGCATTTCTGTCAGCACGTGAGCGAGAGTTGTGTCGCCGACGGCGTCGATGCAGCCTCCCCAGCGCTCCGAGGAAAGAGGTCCGGAGGCCGGCTCAGCTAACTCTTCTCGCGCGACAACTTGGGTGGCCCCCAGTTTCATCAAATAATCACTTGTCTCAGGTCGGCCAGTGGAGGCGGCAACCTGATAGCCAGCTTGAGAAAGAAGATGAACAGCGACGCTTCCCACCCCACCGGCGGCTCCTGTTACTAGTACCGGTTGCGAGCCAATTCCCTGGTCTTCTAGTGCCTGCATCGCCAACATCGAGGTCAATCCTGCCGTGCCGACACTCATCGCTTCGAGTTCCGAAATGCCCTCTGGGAGTTTCACGAGCCAATCGGCGTTTAGCCGAGCTTTTTCTGCGTAACCACCCCAATGGGCTTCTCCAACGCGCCAACCAGTCAAAACAACACGGTCTCCTTCGCCATATCGATCATCGCTGGAGGCGCTAACAACTCCAGAGAAATCGATCCCAGGTACATGCGGATAATCGCGGACTAAGCGACCAACCCCGTTGAGAATCATCCCGTCCTTGTAGTTCAAGGTGCTGTAAGAAACATCGACCGTGACATTTCCATCAGGGAGTTGATCATCTTCTAGCTGGGTGATTTCCGATGACACAGCCTTATCAGCCTGAGTTAGAAGCACCGCCCGGAATGTCATAAATCCTCACTTGTTATGGTCCCCTTAAGGGAATCGAGTCGAGCCAGGACCTTACTCTTCTGGGGGTCACCTGTCTTATGTCCTAGCAGTCAGAAATCTGTAGGCTGGACGTATGTCGGAGAGACAAATTGTCAGTGTCACAGAGGCGGCGCTCGAAAAGGTCCTCGAATTGCGCGCTGGAGAAGAAGACGAACATCAACTTGCTTTGAGAATCGAAGTCGTTGGAACCCAGGGAGTTGACTATTCCTATGATCTCGCCTTTGAGGTTCTTGCTGAAGCGGACTCCGATGACGTCCCCACGCACGTCGGTGGGGGACTCACCGTGCTTGTCCCCGGTCGAGACGCTTCGAAACTCGAAGGGGCAACACTAGATATACCGAGCAATGCAAACCAGGTAGGCCTGGTGCTTCGCAATCCCAACAGACCCGACCTTGGACCCAACGCGACTTTGGAACTTTCAGGGACTATCGAAGAACAAGTCCAAGAAGTCTTAGTCAAGAGAATTAATCCGTCGATAGCCGCGCATGGCGGGTACGCCGAATTAGTTCGAGTCGAAGGGTCCACCGTTCTGGTCAAATTGGGCGGTGGTTGTCAAGGCTGCGGGATGGCGAACGCAACAGTTACAGCTGGAATCGAAAAAACGTTGACCGAACTCGTAGACGGCGTTGACCATGTGCTTGATATAACAGATCACACGTCAGGCGAAAACCCATATTTCGCGGCTACTTGATAGATAACTACCAAGACCACATGGCGTGTCCGAAGTATGGCCGCCTAGACTCTCTGCAGATCGGAAATTCTTGGGGGTGATGGTGCGAGGCATCATTGGATATGGGACTTATGTTCCTTACTACCGGCTGGATCGGGCGAAAATTACTGCCGCTATGGGTGCAGGCGGAGGTAGAGGCCACCGCGCAGTGGCGGGATACGACGAAGACACCACGACTATGGGTGTCGAGGCAGCACGCAATGCTCTGCGGGGCAGCACTGTGACGCCATCATCCATTTGGTTCGCGACTGCAAACCCAGCGTATTTGGACAAAACCAATGCAACCGCCATACAGGCCGCCCTTGATTTACCTCAGGAGACATGGGCTGTGGATGCGGGAGGTTCAGCGCGGTCCGCAGAGGCGGCAATAACGGGAGCGCGAGGCACTCCGGGTATTTCAATGGCAGTGATTTCTGACCTACGAACAGGTAACCCGACGAGTAATGACGAAAGTGGTGGTGGTGACGCCGCCACAGCGCTTTTGTTCGGAGACGACGAAGACGCGCCAGTTATTGCTCATGCAATTGGACGTGCAGCGGCTACCGGTGAATTTCTTGACCGTTATAGGCTGCCAGGGGAGAACGCCAGCAGAATTTGGGAAGAACGGTTTGGCGAACAGGCCTACCTCACTTTGGCTGAAGACGCGATTGAGCGAGCCATGAAAGAGGCAGACTTAGCTCTCGAAGATGTGGACAAAGTGGTTATAGCCGGTCTTCACGCAAGAGCAGTTAGAAGTCTTTCGAAAATCGCCGGCGATAAATTGGTAGATGATTTGACCGGGCGCATCGGCAACCCAGGAGCTGCTCAGCTGCCGCTGCTAGTGGCGTCGGCGTTGGATAACGCGGCCCCCGGAGAGACGATCCTCTGTGTTCATTTGGCAGATGGGGCTAACGCAAGTGTTCTTCGCACCACAGATGCAATAGCCGATTACACCCCGTTCTCAAGCGTTGAATCTCAGATCGAAAACGGTAGCGACAATCTGGACTACAACCTGTATCTAACCTGGCGAGGATTTCTCGATAGAGAGCCGCCGAGACGACCCGACCCGGATCGCCCTGGAGCTCCACCAACATTCCGTTCAGAGGACTGGAAGTACGCCTTCGTCGGCTCGCGAGATCGCTCCTCGGGTGCAATCCATCTGCCACCGATGCGGGTGTCGATGGATGGTGGCGCCGTAGATGATATGGAACGAGTCCGGATGGCTGATACCCCAGCGACGATCGCTACATTCACGGTTGACTACCTAGCGTTTTCTTTGTCTCCTCCCACAGTGGCTGTGGTAATCGACTTTGATGGCGGCGGCAGGTTCCAAGCGGAAATGACAGATGTAGATCCCGATGATGTAAAAATCGGAGATCGCGTGGAGATGACTTTCCGCCGTTTGTTCACAGCACAAGGAATACACAACTACTTCTGGAAGGCTCGCCCACTCGCTGAATGAGTGGAATTGTTTAGTATCCCTGCATGGATACGCTCTTATCTACCAAACTGGTATTACACAACAAAGGAAAAGTGACATGGCCTCACATGGCATAAAGGACCAGGTCGCCATCGTCGGTATGGGCTGCACGCCCTTCGGCGAGCACTGGGATAAAGGCGCCGACGACATGCTCGTTGACGCAGCACACGAGGCATACGCCTCAGCGGGAGTGAACCAAGACGATATTGATGCCTTCTGGTTAGGAACCATGGGATCAGGTGTGTCTGGGTTAACGCTTTCGAAGCCGCTACAAATTGACTACAAACCCGTCAGCCGTCTGGAAAATATGTGCGCGACCGGCTCGGAAGCTTTCCGAAACGCCTGTTACGCAGTTGCATCTGGCGCATACGACGTAGTCATGGCAATCGGAGTTGAGAAACTCAAGGACAGCGGATACTCGGGTCTGACAGGTAGCAGGCCTCCTAGTGATGGAACCGATTCATCCCTGACTGCCCCGGCTACGTTCAGCCTTTTGGCACCCGCCTACGCTCACAAGAATGGTCTCGATGACGAAACCATGAAAGAGGTTCTAACTCGCATCGCCTGGAAGAACCACAAGAATGGTGCTCTAAACCCGCGGGCCCAATTTCGTAAAGAAGTAGCGAAAGAGACAATTGCGGGTTCTCCGCTGGTAGCAGGACCCTTGGGGATATTTGACTGTTCAGGTGTCAGCGATGGCTCAGCTGCGGCGGTCATAGTTCGTGCTGAAGATGCTCATCGATACACCGACAAACCCCTGTACGTGAAGGCATTGAGCTTTTCTTCGGGACCTGCGACCGGGGCATTGGATCCGAGTTATGACTACACGACCTTCCGAGAAGTTCGCGCATCAGCAGAAGAGGCTTATAAGCAGGCCGGCATCGATGACCCCAGAAGCCAAATAGCAATGGCAGAGGTACACGATTGCTTCACACCGACCGAGTTGGTGTTGATGGAAGACCTTGGGTTCGCTGAGGAAGGAACTGCCTGGAAAGAGGCACTTAACGGAACCTTCGACCTTGATGGAGACCTACCAGTAAACCCAGACGGGGGCCTGAAGAGCTTTGGGCATCCTATTGGAGCATCAGGTCTGAGAATGCTCTTTGAATGTTGGCTGCAGCTCAGAGGTGAAGCACCACCTGAACGTCAAATTGATTCCGACAGAACACTTGGCTTGACACACAACTTGGGTGGTCAGCCCGGTGCTTGCGTCTCATTCGTTTCAGTCGTTGGTTCCGAAATCGGCTAAAGCGAAACAAATACGAAAATTCAACGACCGTTCGTTCCAGCCATGTGAATGAACGGTCGTTGCGCGTCCATCAGGTCACATATCCAACGCCGCTTGCGCAGGCGCCTTCCTAATGTTGAGTCGATTTGATTGCCTTATTTATTTGCGCCGCGATTCCAGACGCATCAAGCCCCAGTTCGGCATGCAATTCCGACTCAGCACCGTGAGGTAAATAGTCGTCAGGGGTGCCGAGTTGCAGTAACCGGGGAATTGGCCCAGAACGTCGCTGTAGAGCATCGGCAACGAGACTGCCGAATCCGCCCACCCTGGTTCCATCTTCAATGGTGACCACCAAGGGAAAATCAATAATTGAGCGGATCATTTCCTTGTCAACTGGTTTCAACACTCTGGGGTCCCAGAGTGCAGCCTGTACCCCTTCTTCAGCTAGCAAATTCGTGGCGGTGGTCGCTGCGGTCAACATCTTGCCTGCAGCCAATATCGCGACATCCTCGCCTTCACGAACCAGCCGGGCGTTCATTCCCTGACCAACATCATCTGATTCTGCAGCGTTGCCTCGCGGCCATCGAATTGCGACAGGCCCATCCTCTATTTCAAGTGCTTGATTCAACATTATGGGGAGCTCTTGAAGCGATGAGGGTGAGAATATGGTCATGCCCGGCACGCGGGCATACATAGCGATGTCGTGAACCCCATGATGTGATGCGCCGTCGGGTCCGGTAATCCCGGCCCTGTCGACACAGATAACAACTGGAAGGCCATGCAATCCAATGTCGTACATCACTTGATCGAAACCACGTGCCAAGAAAGTCGAATAAATAGCCACAAAGGGCCTGAGCCCTGCCTTGGCCATACCAGCCGCCGATGTCAAAGCGTGCTGTTCAGCGATTCCCGTATCAAAGAATCGTTCAGGATAACGCTGCTGAAACGGAAGTAATCCAGTAGAACCTGGCATCGCCGCCGTAATTGCTACAACGTCGTCGCGACGCTCAGCGATGTTCATCAACGCTGTACTGAACTCCGAAGTGAAGGTGTTGCCACCTTGTGACGAAGAGTTACCAGTCACAGGGTCAAAGAGCCCGATATCGTGCAGGTGTTTTTCGACGTCCGCCTCAGCCGGTGCATAACCGCGTCCCTTATCGGTCAGGACGTGGACCACTATCGGTCCATCTTCGTACGAAGAAGCGTCACGGAAAGCCGACTCAAGTGCATCAATATCATGCCCATCTATAGGTCCGAGATAGCGAACCCCAAGTGTTTCGAAGAAGGCCGGAGGTTCCCACATTTCGCGCATGGCCGCTGCCGCCCCAGATAAGCCGCGTTTGACTTCATCTCCGAGGGGTAAACGATTGAGAATGCTGGTGACTGCTTGACGCCCTTTCACGTAATTTGGTGATTGACGTAGCCGAGACATCACCGTAGCTAGACGGCTAACCGTTGGCGCATAAGATCTTCCGTTGTCATTGAGAATAATGACCGCCCTCTGCCCGTAATGACCGAGATTGTTGAGTGCTTCAAATGCCATCCCTCCAGTCATTGAGCCATCACCGATAATTGCCACAACTTGCCTGTGTTCGTGACCCGTTAGATCGAAGCCAGCAGCGAGCCCTGAAGCCCAGCTAAGCGACGTTGAAGCATGACTATTCTCCACAACATCATGCTCTGATTCGCTGCTGCTGGGATATCCGGACAAACCATGTCGTTGACGGAGGGTTGTGAAGTCGTCTGAGCGCCCAGTCACGATTTTGTGGACATAACTTTGGTGACCGGTGTCCCAAAGAATTACGTCTCTGGGCGATTCAAACACTCGATGTACCGCCAAGGTCAGTTCTACAGCGCCCAGATTGGACCCCAAATGGCCACCGGTTCTGGAAACGGCTTCAACCAAAAACCCTCGAATTTCGGTACAGAGTTCTTGAAGCTGGTCGTTATCAAGCGCACGCAAGTCTGCGGGACTTTGGATTTTTTCTATGTGCATAGGATGAGTACTGGCTGGCCGGAATACGGGTCACACTACCGTCTAAAGATCACTTGACATCGCCAGCTAGACGAGTCTTGTCAACTAAACCGAATTCTTTCTATCCACCTTGCACATCCCATTCCCACACCTAAGACAATTAGCCCTGCCAAACCATCAACCCAATAGTGATTAGCGGTGACAACGATGCCGAAACTAGTTGCAACGGGATATGCCCACATGACGATACGGATCCACCGCGATTCCAAAATCGGAATCAAAGCCAAAGCGCACCAAACTGCCCACGCGAGATGAAGGCTAGGCATGGCCGCCCATTGATTCGAAATTGCTTGCAGTGTCCCGGAATCGAACGACCAAAGACCCCCATGAACCGAGAGAGTGTCGATGAAGGCAAAGTCAGTCATCGAACCGCCGTAAGGGGGTGGTGATGACAACAACCTGGGAGGCATGAGAGGGAAAGTTGCAAAACCGATCAGACCTAAACCAGTCGTTACGGCAAGTCCCGTGCGGTATCTCAGAAATCGGGCTGGGAACTTTCTAAATAAAAATATTCCTGTCGCAATCGTCACGACGAAGTGAAGACTTCCGTAGAACACATTCCAGAACCACAAGAACCAACCCCAATCAATGAAGAAGTTCTGGAGTTGTTCCTCGAAGAACAAACCAAATGTTTTTTCGAGATCAATTATTCGCCTGGCATTATCTGCTGCTGTGGTCGTAGTAGCTGCGAATAAACCGTTCGAACCGAACTGATTTCTAATTCGCGCATAAACCAAATAGAAACCAAGTACGAAAAGAACCTCTTTCCACCAACGCCTCTTATCGGTAGCGGTTTCGAGCGATGTCAAAGCTCACCCTCCGTGTTCTGACGGCGCGGACCAAATATGAAGGGCACCACGCCAGTGAGGCTTGCGATGAGAGTAACAGCGTAAGTTAAGAGCCCTAAGACCACACTCTGGCCGCTAGCAATAAACGAACCGCCAAGAAAAAATACCAAAGCTGCTTCTCTTACACCCAGTCCGCCGATGGCTATGGGCAGTACCTGGGCGACAAAAACCATCGGGATAAAGGCAAACCAAGTCGATGTTTCAAGACGTATCCCGATGGAGTTAGCGATACATATCACAGCAACAATGAGACACGCCTGAAATGTCACTGCCACGATCAGTAGCCGCAACATTGAACCTGGGACTTTTCTGTAAATCTTGAGACCTTGGTGAACAGCTGCAAGTGAAGCGGTCACGCGGTTCTGGCCTTGGAGTCGACCTCCAAATCGAGGGTGTTGTGCAACAAAAATCAAAACAGAGAGCAGGGCTAACGTGACCACAGCAGCCGTCAACGCTACTCCGCCTCTTCGACTTGACATAAGACTGGGGTTCAGAATTAAGGCACACAGAGTAATAACGGGTAACACCAACCAACCCGTCAATCGTTCAATTACAACCGAAGCGAAAGCTCTTGAATGATCTCGAATTTGTGCCCCCATCCGGGTGACGCGCAAAATATCTCCGCCGACGGTTGTTGGCAGGAAATTTCCTACAAATTGACCGGCTAGAAAGCAGCTGAACACTTTAGAGAAACTGAGATTCGAGCCGAGTGTCCTACATACCTCAAGCCAACGAAGTGAGGCGAGACCAAACGCAGCGAGCGTCGATGCCAAAGACGCACAAATCCATAACCAACTCGAGGCTTGCCACTCAGGCCACCGTGCCTGCAAGTCATCAGCAGGAAATTGAGTTAGCAATAACGTCAGCATGGCTGAACTCGCAACAATGCGAAGCGCAAAGGAGGCCCTTTTCGGCAAACGGAACGAGTGATTGGGTTTCGGTAACACGAGAGATGAAAGATTAGGCCGAAGCGGTGGCTCTGAGAAGTCCAAATCGTCGCCGATCAAGGTACTGTGGCGCCGAAGCCAACTCGGACTCCAGAGAGGTAGATGTGAGCATGAAATCGGATTCCCCGCTACTGGATAGAAATCTGGTCCAAGACACTCTCTCCGAAGCGATGTCAAATGGGGGAGAGTGGGCCGAGATCTTTGTTGAGGACCGGCAGAGTGCCTCTGCTGATTTTGACGAAGCCCGAGTCGAGGCGATGGCGTCGAGCAGAGACCTGGGCGCCGGAATTCGGGTGACAGTAGGAGATATCACAGGATTTGCGCACACCTCTGATCTGACGACGAATGGATTGTTCGAGGCAGCACAAGCTGCTGCGGCTGTCGCTAAAGGAGGCTCTCAGGTTAAGCCGATTGTTTTAGATGGAAACGGGTTGGCTGAAAGCAGCGCAAGAATATTGCCGGAGTCTGTTTCCAAAACCCGCAAAGTTGAATTGCTTGAACAAACCAATGACGCCGCCCGAGCAGAGAATGCAGCCATAAGCCAGGTAAATGTTCGATATTCAGAAGGCCGTCGCCGAATACTGGTTGCTAACACTGATGGTCTCTTCAACGCTGACGACCAAACTCGTACTTTGCTGTCGGTGAATTGTGTGGCTACCGGAGACCAGGGTTTGCAGACAGGACGAGAAACTGTGGGCTACACCGTTGGATTTGAATTATTCGAAGAGCACGACGTCGAAGCCATGGCACGCAGAGCAGCCGCTCGTGCGGTAACGAAATTGGCAGCACGCCCAGCGCCCAGCGGACAATTACCGGTGGTCATAGAACGAGGAGGGGGAGGAGTGCTGTTCCACGAGGCGTGCGGTCATGGTCTCGAAGCAGATCTCGTTAATAAAGGTGCATCAGTATTCCGCGATCGCGTCGGAGAACTGGTTGCCGCACCCTCTGTCACATTGGTTGATGATGGGACGATGGGAATCGAATGGGGCACCGTGGCGATTGACGACGAAGGATGTCCGACGCAGCGAAATGTTCTAATTGAAGATGGAATTCTCACTGATTACATGTGGGATCACTTACGAAGTCGGTCTGCGGGTAGACCAGCCTCCGGAAATGGAAGACGGCAGAGTTATCAACATCTCCCGATGGTTCGGATGACCAACACCTTCGTTACCAACGGAGAAGCTGAACCCCAAGACATCATCACAGACACCAAAAATGGGGTCTACGTTGCTCAATTGGGCGGAGGTCAGGTCAATACAGCAACGGGTGATTTTGTATTCGGTATGACTGAGGCCTATCTCATCGAAAATGGTGAGATAACTGTGCCACTACGTGAGGGAAATCTGATTGGTAACGGTCCCGAGGTCTTACAAAACATAGAAGTGATCGGAAACGACTTCGCCATGGGAAGCCCGGGCACCTGCGGTAAGGATGGGCAAGGTGTTCCCGTTGGGGATGGGCAGCCAACGCTCAGAGTCGCAGCGTTAACCATTGGCGGTACTGCAAGTTGAGTGACACCGTTGAACTTCCTGACCTAGCGAATGAACTCGTTTCACTTGCTCACGAAAACGAACAAATAGAGGTCTGCGTATCAAGAAACCGGTCGACAACAGTAAAGGCTTACTCTGGCGAAGTTGAATCCATTCGCTCAGGAAAGTCTGAGGCTGTCGGAATCAGAGTAATCGTAGATGGACAGCAAGGTTTTGCTACCGCTGGCTCGCTTGATCGTCGAGTGTTGAGTCAAGTGGTCGAAGAAGCTCGTGGAAACCTGCAGTTTGCTGAAAGTGATCCGCACCAAGGAGTAGCTTCACCCGATGGCGTCGACTCTCCGGACCTTGACCTAGTTGACCCGGCCGTTCTTCATATGAGCGAAGAACAGAAGTCGTCACTTGCCATCGAGCTAGAACGGCGATGCCTATCCGCAGATCCGCGAGTGAGTAGCGTACGGACAGCTGCATGGTCTGATGGTTGGGGTGAATTTGCTCTAGCTTCAACAACTGGCATATCGATATACAGCGAAGGCGGCAGCTGCTCAGTAGGTGTTCAACCTCTTGCCGTGGAGGGTAACGAAACTCAGATTGGCTACGCCGGAGATGCAGCTCGTCGACCCGATTCGCTAGATATAGACCGAGTCGTAACGGAAGCGGTTGAAGGCGCGACGGGAATGCTCGGGGCGACGAAACCAATTTCAGAACGCTTAACGGTGGTTTTGGAACCCGGAGTTGCTGCTGCCTTTCTTGGAACCATCGCAGGTGCCCTTACAGGTGACCGTGTCATCAAAGGGCGGTCACCGTTCGCTGAACGGTTGGGTGAACAGGTGGGCGCCTCGATGCTGACGCTATTTGACGACCCAACGAACATTGATTCGTTAGGAGCCGACAATCACGATGGCGAAGGCCTGGCAGCTCGAAAAAATATGATCATCGAAAAAGGTGTCCTGGCACAGTTCCTACATAATTCCTATACCGGTAGACGGGTAGGGGTGAGTTCCACAGGTTCAGCAGTTAGGGGTCCTCGTTCCACTCCGAGCGTCGGTGTCCACGCCCTATGTCTAGATCCAGGTACAGGTGACCGAGACGCACTGTTTGAAAAGGTTGTTAACGGCATATTCGTGCGTGGTGTGAATGGCTTACACAGTGGAGTGAACCCAGTTAGTGGCGACTTTTCAGTAGGTGCCTATGGGCACAAGATAAGAGACGGCGCGCTAGCGGAACCTTTCAGCGAAGCGACGATCGCCTCCACGCTTCAACGAATGCTTCTTGATGTGGTGGCGATCGGTGGAGATTTTGAGTTTTTGCCGGGCGGTTCAGGCATGGCATCGATCGCAATAGAGGACGTTGCGCTCTCGGGTATGTAGTTCCCGAAGGCGAATAAAGCGGGGCCGTTGATACCCTGCAGCAGTGCCTTCTTTGCCAAAACCAGAAGCGCTTGAGCGTCACCCTCACTTAGCCCAGCCTTGTCCCCAAGACTGGGTTCGAGTGGATTTTCATTCTCACACCATGTGGTCAGGAGATTCGACCACTACCCCGGAAGAACTTCGAGATTGCGTCGCTGCATCTGGTATCGACGTTCTTTGTATTACCGACCACAACGCGATTAAAGGAGCGGTCGAACTCGTTAATGAACTTCCGTGCCGAGTGGTTGTGGGCGAAGAACTAAAGACGCACGCAGGGGAAATAATCGGCCTTTTCTTGCAAGAACGGATCCCACAAGGGATCCCCCCTGCCCAAGCCGCCCAAAACATTCGTGATCAGGGTGGAATTGTTTATGTGCCTCACCCATTCGATCAGATGAGGAACAATTTGCGGTCAGACGTTCTAGACGAGTTGGTCGCCGCAGGACTTATCGACGGTATAGAGGTGCTCAATGGGAAGACAAGCCTGAAAAGCTTGAACCAGCAAGCTGTTACATACGCTAACGAACACGACCTAGCAATAGGAGCTGGCAGCGATGCCCATGTAGCGGAGGCGATCGGAGCTGCATATCTGGAAATGCCAGATTTCGGTAACCCCGAAGAATTTCTCGATTCGATGCGTCAAGGCCGCGCTGTAGGCCACTACTACGACCCTCCAAGACGTTGGAGACCCCGTATTGTTCCATCAACGGCCGACTGATTATTTGCTCCGCTACCCGCGGCTTTAACTATGCCAATCTTCCACGCAATCGTATTAGGCATTACGCAAGGTCTTACGGAGTTTTTACCCGTCTCATCTAGTGGTCATCTAGGAATAATCCCGTGGCTGTTCCAGTGGAACGACTTTGCCGGTGACACGAGGATGGAAAATACTTTCGATGTGGCGCTTCACCTAGGGACCTTGATTGGATCAGTCACCTGTTTGTGGGGTGATGTCCGAACTTATTCTCGAGCCGGTCTTTCAGCCATAGCTGGACGTAGAAGCTGGGATGGGGAAGCAAAGTTTGGATGGTTCTTGCTCCTATCGGCTTTGCCAGCAGCCTTGGTGGCCGCCCTCTTTGAATCTTTCTTCCTGACACAAAGTAATCGGGTTGGTTTGATTGCTCTTGGGTTAGCTGCCTTTGGTCTCCTGTTATGGGCAGTTGACAGACGAACCAGAAATGAGCTCTCAACGAGTGACCTATCACTCTCGCGTGCCGCAATGCTGGGTTGTGGTCAGTGCTTGGCCTTGTTTCCTGGTGTCAGTCGTTCGGGAATCAACATCACCATCGCCAGAACCCTTGGGTACGGTCGACCTGATGCTGCCCGAATCGCATTTCTGATGGGGTTGCCCATAATCGGAGGCGCAGCGTTGTACAGAATGTTCGGGGTTGCTTCTGACGGATTACCCAGCGGAATGTGGAACGCTCTCGTAGTTGGAACTATTACCTCAGCCGTGACCGGTTGGCTGGCGGTGCGCATAATGCTTCGCTGGGTAAGGACCCACAGTTACGCAGGCTTTGCCGCGTACCGCGTGTGTTTGGCATTAATGGTGGCGGCAGTGTTATTCGCTCGTTAAACAAACGCGACTCACTGCGACCAAGAGTGACTTCTAGTCGCTCCCTAATCCTTGGTTTTCTTTGATGTGTCGGAGCTCGAAGATTTATCTGCAGAGCTCGAAGATTTGTCCGCAGAACTAGAGGACGAAGATTTACTTTCAGATGAAGAACTTGATTCTTTGTTGTTTTCAGTTGAACCCGATGACTCTGAAGACTTGCTACCACCCGAACGACTGTCGGTCTTGTAAAAACCGCTGCCTTTGAAGGCTATGCCAACGCTGCCAAAAACTTTCTTTACCTCACCACCACAGCGTTCGTCGGGACACGACGTGATCGGATCGTCAGAAAATGATTGACGCAGCTCAAACTGATCGTCGCAAGCAGTGCAGCGATATTGGTAAGTAGGCATGTTATGAGTTGGCTCCTGGCAGCCCTTAGAGGCCGACAGAAATTCTAGCGACGACTTGCTGAGCCGACACCTGCCAATAAGGAACGACAACGAGACCTTATCGGCACTAGATTCCGGCACATGATCCCGATTGAAGAGGCCCGAACATATGTCATGGACCACTGCGGGCCTCTAGCGGCTGTCACGACTGAAGTAGCTGACGCCCTAGGCCTAGTTACCGCAGTCGATGTGACTGCAAAGGAATCACTCCCACCTTTTGCAAACACCGCGATGGATGGTTTCGCTATCCGGTCGACTGACCTGAGTACTATTCCTGCCCGGTTACGAATCGTAGAAACCATTGCGGCAGGCCATAGCCCCAGCCGAGAGATCGGTGAAGGTGAAGCGAGCAGGATTATGACCGGAGCACCTATCCCCGTTGGGGCAGACGCAATCGTGATGGTCGAAAAGACTTCCGTTGATGGAGATACCGTCATGATCGAGACACAAGTTGAGCCCGGTAACCATATTCGTCCCGCTGGTGACGACGTAGCCGAGGGTGACTTGGTTTTCCCGTCGGGGACCGAACTGTCAGCTGGGCATTTAGGGCTCCTCTGCAGTTTGGGTCTACGCGAAATTGAGACATACCCACGTCTTCGAGTAGGGGTTATATCCACTGGCGACGAATTAGTAGATGATGGAGGAGCTTTAGCACCTGGACAAATACGTGACTCAAATCGGAGAACTTTGCTTTCGTTACTTAGCGGAGACGGATTTGAACCAGTTGATCTAGGTCTTATCGCCGATGACGAACTATCCATCGAAACAGCGTTAGTCCAAGGCGCTGAACAGTGCGATGCAGTCATCACCTCCGGTGGCGTCAGTATGGGTGACTTCGACTACGTAAAAGTAGTACTTGATCGGGTAGGAGAGATGAGGTGGATGCAGGTCGCAATCAAGCCCGCGAAACCTTTGGCATTTGGCACGATCGAAGGAACTCCTATCTTCGGTCTCCCCGGAAACCCGGTTTCATCAATGGTGTCCTATGAATTGTTTGCTCGCTCAGGACTTCGTTCGATGATGGGATTTGCTCAGCCAATCAGACCTCTTATCCAAGGTGTCGTGGCAGATCCACTGACTAGACGAGCAGACGGAAAAATCCACTACGCGCGAGTATTCGCAAAACACGAAGATGGAAAAACAGTCGTATATCCAGTGTCGGGCCAGGGTTCGCACATGTTGGCGTCAATGGCACGGTCGAACGCCCTGGCTGTGTTGCCTGACGGTGAAGGATGTGAAACCGGTGGACAGGTCGACGTGCTACTCCTTGACTGACATAAAAGTTGCTGAACAAGTGCCAACCTCAAAGCGTCGCTACCCTTGAACCATCATGCATGAAGAAACCTCGGCTCAGGATTTAGTAGACCCATTCGGTCGCACAGTTCGTGATCTTCGTATTTCCGTAACTGACCGTTGTAATTTCAGATGCCAATACTGCATGCCAGCAGAAGGGATGCAATGGCTTCCACGAGAGGAAATTCTATCTTTCGAGGAAATCGAGCGGTTTGCCCGCATATGCATTCAAACGTTCGGATTCAACGGTATCCGCCTAACTGGGGGTGAACCGCTGGTCCGAGCCCATCTCCCAGAGCTAGTGCAACGGTTGGCTCGCTTAGGTGTCGACGTCGCACTTACCACCAATGGGGCCACGCTGCGACTCCATGCTTCAGCACTTGCCGACGCTGGACTGAAACGAATCAACATAAGTCTTGACTCACTGCAGAAAGAACGGTTCTTAGAGCTGACCAGACGTGACGAACTCGACCGTGTCCTAGACGGAATCGATGCCGCCATTGATGCTGGGCTGAGTCCTGTAAAAATCAATGCAGTCATGATGAGAGGAATAAATGACGACGAAATAATCGATTTCGCCGAATTTGGAAGAGAAAAAGGCGTCACCGTTCGTTTCATCGAGTTCATGCCACTTGAAGCCGGAGACATATGGAACGAAGGACTAGTCGTTCCAGCGCAGGAAATCATCGAAACAATCGATCAGGTCATTCCCCTGGAGCCCGTGGTTCGTGGAAATGAACCAGCTGAGAGATGGCGGTATAGCGACGGTAATGGAGAAGTAGGGGTTATTGCTTCGGTAACCAAACCGTTCTGCGGCAACTGTGATCGGGTTCGCCTAACAGCGGAAGGCCAATTCCGCACGTGCCTTTTTGCCGTAGACGAATTCGATATGCGTGCTCTTCTCAGAAGCGAAGTTGGAGATGACGCCGTCGCAAAAGCCATCTCCGATGCGGTGGGAACCAAATGGGCTGGTCACGCGATTGGCCAAGTTAATTTCATTCGCCCCAAGCGCACCATGAGCCAGATCGGAGGTTGAACAATGACCGGATCTGAACACCCAGAGTTAACCCATCTGGACTCCTCTGGGAAGGCACACATGGTCGACGTGTTGGCCAAAGAAGTAACCCGACGCCGAGCGGTCGCGAAATGTCGTATTGAAATGGACGCAGCAACTACTGCCGTCATTGGAAGCGGAGAGCTAACAAAAGGTGATGTTTTAGCTGTAGCAAGAGTCGCAGGAATTCAGGCTGGCAAGCGAACTTCTGAATTGATTCCCCTATGCCACCCTCTGATGATTGGATCGATTTCGATCGAATTCGAAATCGAAAAAACTCACGTAGCGGTCACAGCCGAGGTTGAAACTCTTGATCGAACGGGAGTCGAAATGGAGGCCTTAACTGCGTGTTCTGTCGCCGCATTAACCATCTACGACATGTGTAAATCGGTCGACAAGAACATGGTGATAAGCGAATTAACACTCTGGGAGAAGACCGGCGGAAAGTCAGGCCCCTATAGCCGGAAGTAGCTTCAGTAATAACTAATTTCCGGATAATGGAAATGAGGCATTGCATCAAGGGCATAGGGTCGTAATACTTAGTTGGCTGTATATAGCCCTAGATGTCGCCGCGATTAAGACACTCATACATGTGTCGGAAGTTCTCACGGTTATATCGACGGCTCACTGACCCGACGATGATGAGGAGGATAAGTCAACTTGACCGAAATAGTTCTCCTCGCGTTGGCCCTCGTGTGGGCGTTAGTGCTGGTACCCGGATGGGTTCGCGCATTCCTTTACCGCGGAGGCCGCCGGACCCCAATGGTGGCGTGGCAGAGGCAGCTCAACACATTGTCTGACTCATCGCCCGCGGCTGGAATGCCGGCGCCGTTTGGAGCTCGTGTCGCTACAGTCGACCGGCGAGGGGTTTATCGTCGTCCACGAAGTTCGGTCCCCAACAACAGTCGCGAGGCAGCAGTGCGACGCCGTGATGTCTTACGACTCTTGGCCATGGGTTCCGGTATGACTCTCTTCGGTTGGATCGCCGGGGGCTTGGCAATTGTTGGCGCGACACACTTAGTTTTTGATGTCGCCCTAATTGCATACCTCGCACTCTTGAATCAGCGACGCAAGAAAGAGATGGAACGACTCGCTCAAATCCACTATTTAAAGCCACAAATAGCTATAGCTGGAGAAGTTGCAGACGATGGCACAGGGCGAAGCGCCACCAAGTAGCTTTAGCGCCCCATTCGAGTCGCCATCTCAATCATCTGTATTGACCCGTTTTGCTGTAACGTCCAAACGTCCCTCTGGGGGTGTAGCTCAGTTGGTAGAGCGCTTCGGTCGCATCGAAGAGGCCAGGGGTTCAATTCCCCTCACCTCCACGTCAGTTAGAACAGTGACGCGCTGTCGCCATATCCTGAAGTTTTCACTAAGCGTTCTCATACTGCTTTTGCTGACCGCAGGGTGCGCTGAGAGTTCTGCTGAACGTCCTTTCTCAGGGCTCGAGGCAGATCAGCCGGAGAGAATGCCGGACTCCGTGCTCGTTAACACTGACGGACAACCCTTTGCTATGCGTACCGATACCGAAGGGTCGGTGCGACTCGTGTACTTCGGGTTCACATCTTGTCCGGATATCTGCCCGGTTCATTTGGCACAACTCAGTGACGTTTTGGCTCGGCCGGGCATGCCGCCCAACATCAAAGTTTTGTTTGTCACCGTTGACCCGGACACCGACACTCCTCAAGTTATTAGAGACTTTCTTAATCAATTCAGTGCCGAATTCATAGGTTTGACCGGGACGAAAGAGAAGTTGATTGAGGTTCAACGACAGTTCTCGGCGCTAGTAGCCTCACCCGCAGTAGACGAGAACGGAGACGTCCAAGATATAGGTCATGACGGTCGAGTTTTTGCGTTTGCCCCAGATGGCCTCGGTCGAACCCAGTACCCGCATCCAACTCGACAGACAACATGGACGCGTGACTTACCTATTCTTGCAACCCTGCGGTAGCGTCCAAGTTTGATACCGGTCGTGGCGAAGAGAAAAGGCTGATCCTTTGAGATTTTGGTGCTCAACGCTCGAAGAGCCGTGGTCTTGGAGTTTTCGTGCCTATCCGGGGGTGTGGCTGGCAATGCTGTGCCTGGTGATTCCATATTTTGTTTCTCAACGCAGGGCACCAAAGGGAATTGAAAACGGAAGATTTCATCGTCGGTTCTTCACGCTGGGCGTAGTTCTTCTATGGGTAGCAACTGATTGGCCTTTGGGACTATTGGGCGCCAGTTACTTAGCCTCCGCGCATATGTTGCAATTTGTCATTTACACGATGGCAGTGGCACCCATCTTGTTGTTAGGAATACCCGAATGGATGGCCAGACGCCTCGCTGGTCGCATGCGCTTGTATCGACTCATGGGTCGATGTACGCAACCAGTTGTCGCTGGGTTGTTATTCAACGGAATGCTGATCTTTAGCCACTCGCCCTGGGCAGTGGATAATTTACGCGCCAACCAGTTTGGTTCCTTCGCTATGGATCTTCTCTGGTTAATCGGAGGGTTCCTAGTCTGGGCGCCGTTGGTGTCTCCCATCCCCGAGCATCGAATGACTAGCTACCCAGGACGTATGGCCTATCTTTTCCTGGCCTTGGGCGTCGTGCCCGCTGTTCCGGGTGGCTTTTTGACTTTCGCCAGCTTTCCGCTCTACGCGACCTACGAGTTAGCTCCTCGAGTTCACGGGCTTGGAGCAACTACCGATCAACAATTAGCCGGTCTCGTAATGAAACTCGGAGGAATTCCCGTCGTTTGGGGCACCATTCTTGCCCTGATGTACCGGTGGAGTGAAGTTAGTCGCGCCGAAAGCGCAGAGCTCCGGCAGTCAAACAAGCCGATCTCCCCATCGGGCGACCTACATCAATCAAGCACTGATCCCGACCAATAGATGACAGCCCAGACCAAACCGAAGACCACCACCACTGAAACCAGGGATGACCACAGGGTGTAACGGGGACCCAGCTTTCTGCGGGTGGGACGGCCGAACATATCTTCATTCTGGCAGGCAAACCGCCCAAATCAGAATCAGCGTCCGATCCTGGCGCCTTCTCGTTCGCGAAGCGCAACGTTGACACTCAATTTCTCTAAATGCTGATCTAGGGTCAGTTGTCCTTGCGGAACTGGATGACTTTCGAAGAAAGCACGAATCTCGGCGGCGAGTGGGGGAGTAGACAGAGAACGAATTCCACCCACCATCCTCGGGATCGAATTCTGGGGAAATTTCTTGTTCAATTCTTGCCAACGATCTCGAATGAACTCCCAAGCTAAGGGGCCATGACTACGGTGGCCCATTGCCGCTCCGAGAAGGTAGGGAGCATTCTGGGTTCGAACTTCGTTCGTAAAGAGATCGAGAGTTTGTTCGAAGAGTTCACTGCCTTCAACTTCTAATAGTGCCATCAAATATCGAACCTCTAATTGTGGAGTTGGAGCTTCTCGGTAGAGAGTCACAAATTCGGCGTGGGTTTTTTCGTTACCTGCAGATGCCACAACTCGAATTGCGGCGGCAGTGAGGTTGGGTTCGGTGTTTTGGTCAGTTTTACTATCAGCGAAAATAGATCTAGCTAGTTCTCGCACGGAGTTATCGTTACCGGTGGTGCCTGCTGCCGTGAACAGCAAAGCACGTAACTCCCTATCTAAGTCAGGTTCAGCATCCAACGGTTCTAAACCTAAAACGCCTAGCGCAGTGGTCGACAGATCTCGGATCAATACCTGCAATCGAGTTCGACCATCTTCGTCAGCAATTGAATACAGATGTTCAAGCGACGAAAGCATGCGTTGCCAGACGGCTAGATCGGTTTCTGCTGCCAAGCCAGTAACTAGCGAGAGATGTGTTTCAGCGTCAATTTGGCCTGCGAGCACAGATGCCCAAGTGTCATCTACGAGCCCGTAACGCTCGGATGGAGAAAGCACATCGAGAGCCCGGGCAGACAAGGCCTGTAGGAGACTCGCGTCATAGGCGACACGGTAAAATCCATGACCGCCGGCGTTTACTACTACCCATTCAGGTGGACCGCCAAGATCGATTGTGGCTTCACTGTCTTCGAGGAGTAACCGGCTTTCCACTTCGGTTGACCCAACTTGAGCACGAACAATTATCGGAACATGCCAAGCTGTTTGTTCGATGTCGGTATATCCAAACCGCGTCTGTTTGACCGTGATTCCTTCGGCAGACTTCTGAACGAAGATGACAGGGTGCCCACCTTGAAAGATCCAGGTGTCCATAGCTGCTCGGACTGGCATCCCGGTGGCTACTTCAAGGGAGTCCCAGAGGTCTGTAGTGGTGGTGTTGGCATAACTGTGGGTGGTCAGATAATGCTTAACGCCGCTTCTGAAGTCGTCAGGTCCCAAGAATTGTTCGAGCATTCGCACTACGGCGGCGCCTTTTTCGTAGGTCAAGACGTCATACATTGCTTCAGCGTCTTGCGGTGAAACAACCTCAAATTCGATAGGACGAGTAGAGGCGAGGGAGTCAGTATCGAAAGCTGCCCCGCGCTCCGCGCAAAATCCGTCCCACCTTCTCCAGTCAGGTCTAAAAGCATCTGTGGTAGCAACTTGCATAAACGTGGCAAAAGCTTCCTTAAGCCATATCCCGTTCCACCAATCCATGGTCACCAAGTTGCCGAACCACATATGCGCTATTTCGTGAGCGATCACATCAACTATGCGAGTTAGCTCAGCCTGGGTTGTCCGGTCAGGATCTGCGAGTAAAAGAGTTTCACGGAAAGTGACGCACCCTAAGTTTTCCATCGCCCCGAACGCAAAGTCAGGTACAGCTATGAGGTCTAGCTTTCCCGCTGGATAAGGAATGTCGTAGTAGTCGACGAGCCACCTAAGACTGAACTCGCCGGCCAATAATCCAAATTCAGTTAAGTCACCTTTGCCTGGAACATGCACTATCCGGAGCGGTACTCCATCAACGTCAATCGGTTCAGTAGCTTCAAGCTCTCCAACGATGAAAGCGACCAGGTAGGTGGACATGACCATGGTGTCAGCGAAGCAATCTTCACGAAGACCATTCTCAAGTCCGGTAGAACTCACCAATTCACCACAACTTACGGTCATCAGTGAATCGAGAACGCGTAAGGTCACACCGAAGGTGGCCTTTAGGTCTGGTTCATCGAAGCAAGGAAATGCTCTTCGCGCATTCGTTGACTCGAATTGAGTAGTAGCGATCACATGGTCGTTGCCGGCATCGTCTTTCCAAGTGGACCTATAAAAGCCCCGAAGCTTGTCGTTCAGAATTCCTTTGAAAGAACAGGAAAGTCGAGCAGTTCCGGGCTGGAGAACAATAGGAAACGCGAACTCGGCTCGTTCAAGATCCTCGTTCATAACGATTGAACTTGCGGGGACGGAGTCGCCCTGTTCAATCTGGACATCTTCGATCTCTAATTCAGCCGCGTTTAAGACGATCGTGTCAGTCTCGGTTACGACTTCAAGATCAATTACTACTTGACCATCGAACGAGCCGCTGTTCAGGTCAGGTTCTAGTTCGATCGCGTAGTGCTTCGGCACTACGTGTCTGGGGAGTCGGTGGGGATTTTGAGCTGTCACAGGCCGAACCCTAGCGGTCCAATACAGACTTAAAGAGGTTGAGTCGCTAGGGTTTTCTGCAGCCCATATAGAAAGGACCCATGAGCACTCCTGAATCTCAATTAGACCTTGATGTTGTCGGATTTGGTAATGCTCTTGTGGATGTGTTGTCTCATCAAGAAGACGCGTTCATTGATCAAATCGGTTCAACCAAAGGCGCGATGAACCTGATTGACGCGAAGCGTTCAGCAGAGCTTTACGAACTTATAGGAGAACGAGTAACGATCTCGGGCGGGTCGGCAGCTAACACAGTGATCGGCGTCAACTCCCTTGGGGGTGCTTCTGGGTATGTCGGGAGAGTAGCGAACGACGATCTTGGTGACGTGTTCACTACAGATATGAGCCAGCTAGGCATAGAACACACGACCCCGCGAGCGTCAGCTGATGACCCAACTGGACGCTGCATAGTTTTCATCACACCTGATGGTGAGAGGACACTTCATACATTTCTCGGAGCTTCTAACGGATTGACTTCGTCGGACGTTGACCTGGAACTAATTGCAAGAGCGAAACTGCTCTTTTTAGAGGGATACTTATGGGACCCGCCTGAGGCACAAGACGCAATGCGCTATGCCGCATCAGCTGTCAGTGAGGGCGCTCGGGTCGCTCTTACGCTCTCGGACCAGTTCTGCGTCGAACGTCACAGGACCTCTTTCATAGATCTAATAGATGACCATGTTGATGTGCTTTTCGCGAACAACCATGAAGTGATGTCTCTATTCGAAGTGGAACAACTTGATGCAGCACTGGACCTAATCCAAGAACGGGTCGAGCTGGCGGCTATCACTATGGGAGCCTCCGGTTCGGTGCTCATCACTTCAGATGGACGAACGACGATTCCAGCTGATCCGGTAGCTCGCGTCGTGGATAAGACGGGAGCTGGGGACCTATACGCCTCGGGCGTCTTGTATGGGCTAGCTAAAGGGTATGACCTAGAGAGATGCGGGAAGCTGGGATCGCTAGCCGCAGAAGAGGTGATCGCCCATATCGGGCCCCGACCAGAGATATCGCTCAAAGAGCTAGCAGGAGAGCTTGCCTAGTCGGGGTAATTAGCCGAACCATGACAATGTGGTATCTCCTAGCGACTTCAGATTCTCGGAACAAGATGAGCGAAGTGCTGCTAGGTCGCCACCCGGGTTCGGAATGGTTTGCTCCAAGTAAATTTTCACCTTTGGTTCAGTGCCGCTGGGACGGATCGCGATTCGGACACCGTCCTTTGATCGAAACTCGATCAAATTGGTAGCAAGGGGAGGAGGCTTCTCAAGCCAATCGATGGTGGTGACTATTTGACTTCCATTGACCTCCTCAGGTGGAGCGTTGCGTAGAGCATCGAGACGTGACTTGATCGTCAGGGATTCAAATTGCCCGCTCGCTTGATGTGTCACGAACAAACCGATTTCAAGAGCCAACTCATCTAGTCGTTCCAATGGCCCCACATGCCTCGAGTTGAGATCTTCAATCATTTCTAGAAATTTGACTGCAGCAGAAATTCCGTCCTTATCCAAGACAGCATCGTTAACTGAGTATCCAAGGGCCTCCTCGTAACCGAATATCCAATTCCTGTCTGGTCTTGATACAGCTGGTTCCATAATCCATTTGAAGCCGGTAAGCGTTCGAACATGTTCGACGTCGTGCAGAGCGCAAAGGGCCGCAACTGCTTCGGAAGATACGACTGAACTAGCGGTCAGTCGGTCCTTTCCAGTGGTCGTGTTGAGTTGGTGATCACATAACAACAGACCCACCTCGTCGCCCGACAATTGATTCCAGCCATCTTTGGTACGTATAGCGACCGCTAGCCGGTCTGCATCGGGATCATTGGCAAGAACCAAATTTACGTTGCTCCTATCAGCGGTCCTAAAAGCCTCATCTAAGACCCCTACCTCTTCAGGGTTGGGAAATGGGAGGCCCGGGAAAGACCCATCTGGTTCAAACTGAGAATCAACTCGTATAGGAGAAGAAATACCGGCCCGAGAACAGGCAGCCTCCAATGTGGCGCCTCCAACGCCGCATAACGGCGTGTACACCCATTCAGTTGAATGTCCAGAAATAGATGACTCATCCGATTGAGGGATAACTGCTTGAACGTAAGCAGAAATCGAATCCTGACCACCTAAGCGAGAAACTTCATCGGAAGTAGCGAGGTCTGTTTCTGTGGGCAGAGAATCGAAATTCATCAATAACTCGATCTCTTCATCAATTGGCGGTCTGATTTGAGTTCCGTCGGGGCCATAGACCTTGTAGCCACTATCACTTGAAGGGTTGTGGCTGGCAGTGACCACTATTGCTCCGGCAGACGCTCGAGCTATTTGATGCCATACGACAACAGGGGTGGGGCAGGGCTCGTCAATTAACAAACATCGAACGCCTAATGCGGTTAACAAACGAGCTGAATCAAGTGCATAAATATCTGAGTCAGGTCGAGCGTCGTAGCCAATGACAACCCCCTTTTCAGCTAGTTCGCGGTTAAGTAAATAGCTGCCGATTGCACGCGCCGCTACGCGAACCGATACGCGATTCATCCGCGACGGCCCCACACCACGCTCAGCTCTAAGACCAGCCGTGCCGAACGAGAGTTTGGCGTTGAAGTGAGCAGCAAGAAGATCGGAGTTCGCAGACAAACTCTCAATAGTGGATCGCGTATGTGGGTCCGGATCCGCGTTAATCCAAGCTTCCGGCTGGACTAAAAGTCTTGATGAACCATCACGCACTAAGCCATCCTGCCTCATCCGGCACGCTAGCGTTGCGCTTTCACCATTGATAAACAGATGCTTTTCCCCACACTGGCCTTTGGCCTGTTCTTCGTAGCCATATTCCTCCTCAATTGGTTGACGCGCCCGCAGCCATTGATCTGGAAGATCACGATGTTCTGCTCGAGTCTCTTCTTTTATGGATGGTGGAATTGGCGATTCGTTTTCCTCCTCTTATGGGCCATTGCTTCCAACTGGTTCGCAGGAACCCAGATAGACAAATGCCTCCAGCTAGGAAGCAAAGACTCAGCAAAAAAATGGATGCGCGTAGCGATAGTCGGAGATCTTGTCCTACTAGGGGTATTTAAGTACTACGACTTTTTCGCAGTTGAACTGTCCAATTTATTGGGCAGTTCAACCGTAATCCCGTTGCTGGAACTGACACTGCCAGTCGGGATTTCCTTCTTTACGTTCCAGGCAATGAGCTACGTGATCGACATGCATCGAAAGCTCATCAAACCAATGCCGGTCCTCGATTTCGCTGTATACCTCTCCTTTTTTCCTCAGTTGGTGGCAGGGCCGATAGTTCGGGCTTCTGAAATGGCGCCACAAATTAGTCAACGACCAGATCCCCGACACGTTGCCTCAGGAGAGGCTTTCCAACTGATACTTCGAGGCTTATTCAAGAAAGTTGTCATTTCTAGTTGGTTGGCGAGCGCCATAGTCGACGATGTTTTCGCCAACCCCGAGGGCCACAGCAGCCAAGATGTGCTCCTCGGTGTCTATGGGTATGCCATCCAGATATATGCAGATTTTTCTGGTTACACCGATATAGCAATCGGTGTAGCACTGCTTCTCGGGTTTCGCTTCCCAACTAACTTCGACCGCCCTTACAGCGCTCTTTCACTGAGAGAGTTCTGGAAAAGATGGCATATAACGTTGTCGTCTTGGTTGCGTGATTATCTGTACATCCCCTTGGGAGGTAACCGCGGCAAGAACGCGGATACTTATCGCAATTTGCTTATCACCATGATCTTGGGTGGCTTGTGGCATGGCAGCACTTGGAATTTCGTAATCTGGGGAGCTATCCACGGCGTAGCTCTAGCGGTTGAACGGTTGCTACCGAAATGGCAGATCCACCCTGCGGTGCGTTGGATTGCAACTTTTCACATTGTGTGTTTTGCCTGGATTTTTTTTAGAGCAGAATCCTTTTCTTCGGCGATAGACGTCCTCAGAGCAATAGTCATCTCATCAGGTCCCACAGAACTGTCCAACGTCCTTTTGATCCTTGTTCTGGCTGCCATGTTGCTTGCGCAATTCATTCCAGATTCCAGATCCGAGGACGTGAAGCAGTGGCTGAATAGGCGCGGAGTATTGGCCCAGGGTTTGGCCTTCGGAGCCGGTCTTGTCTTAATCGACATGTTCGGACCCGATGGAGTTGCACCCTTTATCTATTTCCAATTCTGATGGAAAACGACACTGACACTGAACCAAACCCTCAATCGAAGGCTGGTCGTTTTCCCGCGGGGCAAGTCTTCTTAAGTGGGATAGCGGGTTTAATCCTCGCCGCGTGTATCAATTCTTCGGCGTTACTCACCGACGCCGAACGTCTTCCCGACGGGAGGAGCCGTTCGCTGTCGGTTGCGATATGGACCCCAATTGAGGCAGCAGCTTCAACGCTGAAGTTGACGTGGCCGAGAACAGTCGGTGACTCTCTGTTAGGTCGATCAGGTGACAAGGGACAAATAAGTCTTCGACGTGAACAAATCGAAGTGGTGCCTGAATCACAAAACGAAGAATGGCTAGTTTTTTCAGTCGAAGAAGAACAACGTCCTGAACTTCAGTTGGACCAAGGTACAACAGACACTTCGGAGTCACTTTGGGGCCCTAGCAATCCCTTCACAATTTGGGTGTTAGGGGACTCAATGGTCCAATTCTTTGGTGAGACTTTTGTGACGATGGCTGAGAAATCTCCTTCGGTCTCAGCTACAGCCGAACCTAAATTAGCCAGCGGATTGAGTCGGCCTGACTATTTCGATTGGCCATCACGAATTTCTGAGGTGATGACTACCCATGACCCAGATGCCGTGATCCTGATGTTTGGTGGAAATGACGCGCAAAATATTAGAGCCGATGATGGTGGATGGCTTGATCGATTCGGCAAGCAATGGGAGGAGGAGTATCGAAGACGAATAGCACTTGTCATGGATCTCGCGGTGGCTAAACCGGAACGGATCGTGCTCTGGGTTGGCCAGCCTCCAATGCGCGGGGAGGGGTTTGACTTGCGTATGAAGCAATTGAATGACCTGTATCGCGCGGAAGCAGACGAACGACCAGGTGTCCAGTATCTCGATCTTCGATCATTATTTACTGATGAGTCAGGGAACTATGCTCGGTATCTCCTTGACTCCTCTGGGAAATTAGTAGATGTGCGGTTGACTGACGGAGTGCATTTGAGCCACTGGGGCGGTGAGTGGCTATCCGAATTTCTTCTAAAGGAAATTAAAAAGTCTCCCCAAGTTGAAGAGCTCTGGAACCAGTGAAATTCCGTCTTGTTGTCTACGTGGCCGCCCTATTGGCGACCAGTTTGATTGTTGGGATGCCCAGCGCCGCGGAAGGAGAGGAGGATGACTCATCTCGGGTCACCGCTAACGCCCCTAGGTTCGACCCCTGGGGCGCCCCTCACCACCGGTGGCCTGACTTACATACTTCGCACTTAGGTCAAGAGAAGGCTTACTACCACTGGAGTCGAGAAGACCGAAAGTCACTCTTACCTGAAGCAACTGAGGCAAGGCCGCTCAATATCTGGGTTGGTGGTGACTCCCTCGCTGGAGGAGCCGCATTGGGTTTCAGAGAATTGACGCGAGAACAAGGGCGTTGGCGCTATACCGAGGATGTTCGAAAGTCGACCGGTGTGGTTAGTGACTGGTATTTCGATTGGATCGAATATTTGGAGGACGAAGTAGCTGATGGCCCCTATCAGGTCATAGTGCTCTCGATAGGAGGCAACGATTGGCAGGGTTTTCGTGGAGGCCCTTCAGACAAAGGGAGCGCTGAGTGGATTGCGCAATATGAACAGAGGGTCAAGAAAATGTTGGACGCTGTCGACCGAGCTGGCCGTTTGGTCATCTGGGTCGGAATACCTCATTTTCGGATCCCGTTCATGGTGCCGTTGCCTGATGTTGTGAACGTAATCACCCAAGATGTGTTTAGCGACGGTGACCGCTCTGCTTGGGTAGACGCGGCAGCAATCGTCTCACCAGACGGCACCTGGACTAAACATATTTTGGATGAGAATGGCGAAACAATTGAGGTACGCACAGATGACGGCACCCACTATCAGTCAAATGGAGGTCGACTCATCACAGCTGCTGTGGTTGCGGCTATAGAGGAAAGGAGTGACTGACCTGATGAACCGAGAGGTCAGCCCCTGCCGCAGTTTGGCCGTTTACCGTGGTTAGCTTTGCTGCGGCGAGCGCGTAACCTAAGTTTCTTTTTGCGCTTCGACATGTCGTAAAGGCTACAGGGGACTTAATCGATTCCCTAGAGATAAGAAACTTGAGTGTTTAGCTGACGGCGCCCACGTCTTTTAACTTCTCGACGTCTTCACTTGAAAATCCCCAATCGGTTAACACTTCGAGGGTGTGTTGTCCTGGCGCGGGTGGCGGCATTTGTACTTGGCCGGGGGTACGACTGAATTTGGGAGCTGGGCCGGGCTGCATGACACCGTCTACCTCAACAAATGAACCCCGTGCCACGTTGTGGGGATGCTCTGGTGCTTCAGACAAGTCAAGAACCGGGGCATAACACACATCGCTGCCCAGCATTACCTCATCCCACTCATCGCGGCTTCGGGACTTAATTATTTCTGCGAGTCGAGACTTCTTCTCTGCCCAACTTTCCTGATCGTTACGAGCCTCTGTTGAGGCTTCTGTTAGGCCGGTCAATTCCAAGAGCTCGTCATGAAATTTGCCTTCGATAGAACCGATGGACACAAATTTCTCGTCTGAGGTTTCGTAGACCCCGTAATAGTAAGAGCCGCCATCAAGGACGTTGTCCTCACGCTCATCTGACCAATGACCTGAAGCATGCATTCCATAAATAGAGCCCATCAAGGACGCAGCACCTTCAGTCATTGCAGCATCGACAACTTGACCTACGCCGGAGGTTCTTGCTTCGAGCAGGGCAGCGCATATTCCGAAAGCAAGATAAATTCCGCCGCCGCCGAAGTCACCCACGAGGTTGAGGGGAGGTGATGGTTTGTCTGCCGATCCGATGGCGTGCAACGCTCCGGTCAGGGCGATGTAGTTAATGTCGTGACCCGCCGCGTGCGCCATTGGGCCATCTTGGCCCCAGCCGGTCATTCGGCCGTAAACCAGTTTTGGGTTTCGTTCGAGACATTCTTCGGGGCCCAACCCGAGCCGCTCTGTAACGCCCGGACGAAAACCTTCGATCAAAGCATCTGCTCCTTCAACGAGTTTAAGAACGGTCTCGACACCATCGGAGTTCTTGAGATCGACCGACACCGAACGACGACTCCTATTTAGAACGCTGTATTTCCTGCCTCTGTCTATCCCAATATCTACTTGAGCCATGCGATCAACCCGAACAACATCAGCTCCCAGGTCCGCCAAGAGCATTGCGCAAAAAGGCCCAGGCCCGATGCCAGCTAACTCGATAACTTTGACTCCGCTTAGTGGTCCCACAACGTCCTCCCTAAGAACTAGTTCCCAGATTCTTTCACAGCAGGGAGCGACCTTCACGGCTGATGGGTGACTTGAGTCCGAGCAGCGGTAGCCTCGCCTGCCAATGGAAAGATTCGGATTCGTCGGCCTACCCAATGCTGGTAAGTCTTCTCTGTTCAACGCCCTAGCTGGAGGCGGAGCACTCGCTGCGCCTTATGCGTTCGCCACCACCGACCCGAATGTCGGCGTCGTTAAGGTTCCCGATCAACGATTAGATGCTCTCGCCGCAATGAGCGAAAGTCGAAAAGTCGTTAACTCAACAACAGAGTTCGTCGATATAGGAGGACTAGTTGAAGGGGCTAGCCAAGGAGAAGGACTCGGCAACAAATTCCTTGCTGGGATTAGAGAAGTTGACGCTCTGGTTTTGGTTCTTCGAACGTTTTCTGATGAGGACGTGCCAGGTCCGACTGACCCGATCGAACACCTCCGTGTTGTAGAAATCGAACTTACGCTTGCTGATCTTGAGGCTGTAGAAGGCCGCATTGATCGCCGCCGTAAAGCGCTGCGTGCTGACCCGCGAGATGCTGTGTTAGTAGCAGAAGTAGATGCCTTAGAAGAAGCCTTAATCTTGCTTTCAGAGGGGACACCGCTTTATCAATCGGATCTTTCTAATGAGCGCCGGTCAGCCTTGCGAGAACACTTTTTGCTGACTAACAAACCTGTAATGGCGGTGTTGAACATAGGAGAGGACCAGTTAACCGAAGCCAACGCACTCTCTACTGCCTTAGGGGCAGCACTCCCGGGTGCAGAAGTCTTACCACTTTCGGTTCAACTAGAAGCTGAAGCGGCGTTGCTGCCGCATGAAGAAAGAGCTGAGCTACTTGAAGGTTTAGGATTAGGAGAAGGTGCCCTGCCGCTATTCGTGCGGGCCGCACATGACCTGTTAGGACTGCGAACCTTCTTAACGACTGGCGAACAAGAATCTCGGGCTTGGACCTTTAAAGAAGGATGGAAGGCGCCACAATGCGCTGGCAGAATCCATACAGATTTCGAACGTGGATTCATAAGAGCTGAAGTGATTGCCCATGATGAATTACTTACATTGGGATCTTGGTCCGCGGCGCGAGACGCCGGACAACTTCGTCTAGAAGGCAAGGACTACCTGATGAGGGACGGAGATGTGGTCGAATTCCGCTTCAATGTTTAACGACAAGAAAGTTCCAAGATCGCTACAGAGCCAATTTGTTGCTCTCTTCGCTTGAAGCGTCCTCGGAATGACAAAATGTTCTTAGGTTGTCGCTGATGAATGAATCTCACGAAAAGTTAACTAAAGGAACTCTCTACCTAGTAGCCACCCCAATCGGCAACTTGGGGGATATCTCACGCCGCGCGTGCGAAGTATTGGAGAGCGTCGAGGTGATCGCTTGCGAAGACACTCGCCGAACGGGAAAACTTCTAGAACTCCTTGGCCTACGCGCACAACGACTCATGGTTGCTAACGAACACACTGAAACTTCTGCCGGAGCGACCATCGTCGCGCTACTGGAGCAAGGCCAAAGTGTTGCCTTAGTGAGCGACGCGGGCACACCTGCCATTTCGGACCCAGGACAGCGTCTCGTTAGATACGTCGTCGAACATGAACATCGAGTGTCAGCGGTTCCGGGTCCCAGCGCCGTAACAACAGCCCTGACACTCTCGGGACTTTCTACTGATCGATGGGCCATGGAAGGTTTTCTTCCTCGGAAAGGCCTGGAAAGAGATCGTCGCCTAGCAGCAGTTGCTTCTGACGATCGGACCACGGTCATTTTTGAATCACCCAAACGGCTAAAGAAAACACTTGCGGACCTTGCTACCGCATGCGGCTCCGACCGACAAGCGGCGGTGATGCGCGAACTCACCAAGTTATTTGAGGAAAGTGTTCATGGGTCACTAGCCGAATTGTCGACAAGATTTTCCGAGGACGTAAAAGGAGAGGTTGTGATCGTGGTTGGTGCTGCCCCCCAACAAGAAATAAGCGACGAGACCATTATCAAAGCTCTAGAAGCCGAGTTAACAAACGGTGCCACCAAAAGCGGGGCAGTGAGTCAAGTCACCTCAAACCTAGGGGTGGCGAGAAATCGCGTATATTCACTGGCCCTCGAGATTGGTGAATGAACCCTTTGCATGAAACCCTGCCGGTTGGCTAGAGCCTGGTCGGTACCATGGCAGACGTGACCACCCCCTACTACGTCACCACTCCTATCTATTACGTAAACGATGCGCCCCATATCGGGCATGCGTATACGACCATCACGGCCGATGCCGTGGCTAGGTGGAATCGGCTCTTAGGTCGCGATGTCCACTTTCTTACAGGTACTGATGAACACGGACTGAAGGTCCAACGAGCGGCCGAAGCTAACAATTGTTTACCAATCGAATGGGCTGACCAAACCGTCGTTAGATTCAAAGATGCCTGGACCCAACTTGAAATATCGAATGATGATTTCATTCGCACTAGTGAGGAACGGCACTATTCGGCGGTGCAGAAACTGCTGCAAGCCTGTTATGACAACGGAGACGTTGATCTTCAGACCTACGAAGGTCTTTATTGCGTAAGTTGTGAGGCCTACTTCAACGAAGCCGACCTAGATGAAGGAAACTGCCCGATTCACGGGCGACCTGTTGAGCATGTAACTGAAGAGAACTACTTCTTTAAGTTGAGTCGCTACGAGCAAGCTCTCAAAGATTGGTACGCCTCTCACCCTGATTTCGTTGTCCCTTCGACTAAACGAAATGAAGCCTTGGGATTTATCAACCAAGGGCTCGAAGATTTCTCTATCAGCAGAACCTCTATTAACTGGGGCATTCCGCTTCCCTGGGATCCCAGCCACGTCACTTACGTTTGGTTTGACGCGTTGACCAACTACATAACGGCAGCGGGATACGTCGATGACCCTGAGATGTTTGATACCCGTTGGCCCGGAATTCATCTGATTGGTAAAGACATTTTGCGCTTCCACTGCGTTTATTGGCCAGCGATGCTGATGAGTGCTGGGTTGGCTCCACCTGAACGGATCCATGTTCATGGGTTTTTGCTGGTCGGAGGAGAGAAGATGTCGAAAACTCGACTAAACCAGATTGCTCCAGCTGACCTGGTCGAGGATTTCGGTGTTGATGGAGTGCGGCATCACTTCTTACATGGTCAAACTTTCGGACCCGATGGTGATTTCAGTCATGAAGGAATGACAGCCCGTTACAACGCGGACCTAGCCAATAATCTGGGAAATTTACTCAGTCGAGTAACAACGGTGGTCACTTCGAAATGTGGTGGAGTGGGCCCCTCGGCAAGCCCGGATAGTCCTTTAGCGACGATCGTCGCGGAGGAATACCGAAAGATCGCTGATGGATGGAACCAGATAGCGCCGTCCGTTGCACTTGACGCGACCTGGAAAATTATTCACGAAACCAACGCGTACCTCGAAAGCGCCGAGCCTTGGAAATCAGACCCTGGCCCAGATGTCGATGTGGTCTTAGGAGATGCGTTAGAGGTTCTGCGCATAGTCTCAATTTTGGCCTCGCCCGCTGTGCCGAATGCATGTTCAGAAATCCGCCGCAGAATTGGGCTTGATGAGGACCACACCCGAGAACGAGTGCCAGAAAGTATCGAATGGGGTCAATACCCAGCGGGACTTCCAGTGCTCAAAGGCGACCCACTATTTCCGCGACTCAAGTGAGCAACATGAACTGGACCGACAACCACTGTCACTTGCCAGATGACATGGACCTCGCAACTGAAGTGGTGCAAAACGCCAAAGATTCAGGTGTCTACCGACTTATTGATGTGGGGACCTCAATAGAACACAGCGTTAAATGCATAGCTCGAGCTAATGAATTTGATGGAGTGTGGGCCACTGCTGGGGTCCATCCCCACGACGCAAAGGATGGGATCGAAGGTCTAGAACAGCTCGTAACATCTCCCAAGGTCGTAGCGGTTGGGGAGTGCGGCCTGGACTACCACTATGACCATTCTCCGCGAGATATCCAGAGGGACGTCTTCGCCAAACAAATCCAACTAGCCCATCAATTTGATTTGCCCTTAGTTATTCATACAAGAGAAGCATGGGAGGACACCTTCGACATACTCGACACCGAAGGGACCCCTGCCAAGACCGTGTTTCATTGCTTCACAGGTGGTCCCGACGAAGCTCAAGCCGGACTGCAACGAGGCGCTTACCTGTCGTTCAGCGGAATAATCACATTCCCGAACGCGCCGGAGCTACGTGAAGCTGCTGCTCTAACCCCCTCCGACCGTTACCTGATTGAAACTGACGCTCCCTATCTCGCACCAGTTCCCGAAAGAGGGAAAAAGAACCGTCCCTCATGGGTCACCTTGGTAGGAGAGGGTGTAGCGACGGCTAGGGGAGTGGCAATCAAAGAAGTAGCTGAAGAGTCGTGGAGTAATGCTTCAAGATTTTATGGACTAGCCGAGTGAACAGAAGAAACCTCTCTGTCAGTAGGCTCAACGAAATAGCTGCGACATTGGGTGGTTGGCGGTGCAACCTGTGCTTCGAAAGAGCTGGCAGAGAACTGCCCTCCTGTTGCTTTTAGGGGCAGCTGTCATAGGTGTCGCGGCTATGGCGATAAAAGACTCAAATTCCGATTATGGAAAGGCTGCGCCGCAGCCTGCGAGTAGAACAATCACGGAATCCACAAGACCAGATTTGTCGTTGGCTGGCTTCAGGATTGGAAGCCTCGCAGTGTTTCTGGTCGACAACTTGTTTTCTGGTACACAATCGCTCCTGAACCCATCAACATTGGAGGCTGCGTCACCTATAACGACTCTTGCGATATCAAGCGAAAGCTTTGAACCTATAGAAACTTCGACGACAACTTCGACAACCTCGCTATCTTCAACCTCTCGCACGACAGCACCGCCAAGTACGACAATAAAGGTGAAAGTTCCTCCCTCAAGTTCAACCCCTCCAACTACACAGACATCAGTCGCCACCACGACCACCACGACCGCTCCGACGTCAACGACTGTGGCGAAAACGCTTCCTGTTAGCACTGAACCATCAGAGGAATCTTTGGAACCATCCGGAGAGGTAACTATCTTCGGGCAGCTTTACCTCGATACCTGGCCCAGTTTGGAGATGTGGGAACGAATGGCTTGGTGTGAGTCACGACAAACATGGGATGTGGACACCGGAAATGGATACTTCGGAGGGCTCCAATTTGCATTGGGCTCATGGCAATGGATGGGAGGCGAAGGAAGCCCAGCAGACGCCAGCAAAGAAGAACAAATCTTTAGAGCCAATCTGCTCTGGCAAGCCCAAGGCTGGAATGGTTGGCCCGGCTGCAAAGAATATTTCGGCTGGTCGAGATGGCAGGTCAGCGAATGACCTTGTCCATAACTGATGTACGGCGAATACTGGACGAGGCGGGCATAAGTCCCAAGAAAAGCCTTGGACAAAATTTCGTGGTCGACCCAAACACCGTTAGGCGAATAGCACGATTATCAGGCATTAGAGAAGGCAGTCAGGTACTAGAAATTGGCGCGGGGTTGGGCTCGTTAACGCTCGCTCTAGCTGAAACCGGTGCAGATGTGACAGCGATCGAGACCGATGGATCACTGATCCCCATACTCAACTCCACGGTCGGAGAGCAGGCGAGGATCCTGAACGTTGACGTCCGAGACCTTTCTTGGAACGACGTATTACCCACACCTGGTTGGCACCTCGTAGCGAACCTCCCTTACAACATTGCTACAACTGTCGTCCTCACAGTCTTAGATGAAGTTCCTGCTGTGACTCGACTCTTGGTTATGGTTCAGCAAGAAGCTGGAGAACGTCTAGCGGCAACTGTTGGAGATTCGGCGTACGGAGCTGTGTCAGTGCGTGTGGCCCTTCGAGCTCAAGCAACAATTGTTGGACATGTGTCACCTTCCGTGTTCTATCCGAAGCCACGAGTGAACTCAGCTCTCGTAGCGATCGAACGAGTAGATAGGAACCTGGAAGAGCACATCGAAAACGAACTTATAGAACTCGTCCGGATCGCCTTTAATCAACGCCGCAAGATGCTACGAAAAAGTTTGAAGGGACGAATACAGGAGACAGTTCTAGAAAGCGCAGGAATTGCGCCTACGTCTCGACCGGAAGAGATCGAATTGGATAGATGGATAGACCTTGCCCGGAAGTCCACGAACATCGAATCATGAAGTCTGAACATCTAATCTGCCCAGCTAAATTGACCCTCTCACTTAGGGTGAATAGTCGCCGCGCAGATGGCTACCACCTCATAGACGCTGAAATGGTGTCGGTCGACCTTTGTGACGAAATCGTGATTAGCGATGGGTCAGGATTGAAGATTCGATCATCAGACTCAGGATTTGAAGTCCCGAAAAACGAAAACAATCTCGTCAATCGTGCACTGGACTTACTAGGCCGCACAGCCGAGGTCACGATCGATAAGAGAATCCCATCAGGGGCGGGCCTTGGCGGAGGATCTAGCAATGCGGCTGCTGTTTTGCGATGGGCCGGGTTTAGCGATCCGGTAGCAGCTGCGTCATTGGGCGCGGATGTAGCGTTTTGTCTTCTGGGGGGACGAGCTCGTGTTCAAGGCATCGGAGAGATACTTCAACCACTGCCTCACCTGGAACGTGAAATGACCTTACTCATCCCACCTATAGGGGTGTCAACTGAGGATGTTTATCAAGCATGGGACGACCTAGGTAGCCCAGTTGGTGACCACGGCAATGATCTCGAACCTGCCGCACTCATAGTCGAACCTGAGTTAGGAGAGTGGCGAGATGCACTCAGCGAAGCAACTGGAAAGCGAGCCCGTCTAGCCGGTAGCGGCGGTACCTGGTTTGTCGAAGGACACCACGAAGAATTTCGACACAGCGGAGTCGCATCAGTAAAAGTCAAAACCTTGCCTCAGCACAGCACTAACAAGACAAGCGCTACTGAGTAACTGAGCTACTGAGGACTAGCTATTTGTTTCGGCGTTGATAACGCGTGCGGCGAAGCATCTTCTTGTGCTTCTTCTTTCGCATACGTTTACGGCGCTTCTTTACAAGGGATCCCATGAGGAACTGCAGGGTAGCTGAACCTTGGCCAAGAGCCAACGTGAAGACGGCCGACATTGTTGCCGTAAGCGACCGGTATCGCGCACTTCTCGTCGTTAGGCTGGTGCTGTCGACCTAGCGCCCGTGGCGCTTCGATGGTCGGGGATCGTTCAACTGGCAGGACATCGGGTTTTGGTCCCGACAATGGAGGTTCGAGCCCTCCTCCCCGAGCGGACTCTCTACGACTAACGTTTTGTTACGTATTTCGCCATGAAAGAATGGAATCTTTCGACGTGAATCGACAAATTTTCGGCGTCGCATGAGGGCAATCGTTCTAGCCGCTGGCAAGGGTTCACGGATGCTGTCAACCGTGCCCAAACCGCTGCATCTGGTGAACGGTGTACCAATGACGCGACACATCTTGAAGGCGATTGAAGAACTCGATTTGGAATCTACGGTTGTCGTCGTTGGGCATCAGGCGGCACTTGTTTGTAAAACCTTGATCCAGATGTCTAGCGAGCCGACACGCCTTGAGTTCGCGGAACAACGTGTCCAACGCGGAACTGCTGACGCGGCAAAGGTCGGACTTCAGGCGTTTGCTAGCAGCGACGAATTGGGCGTGGACTCTGATGTGCTGGTGCTGCCCGGAGACATGCCCCTTCTCACATCTAAGACTTTGATCAAATTGCAAGCGCACCATGTGAAATCGGGTGCCGCTGCCACTCTCTTAACAGCGGAGTTCAAAGATCCATCGGGATATGGTCGGATTGTTCGAGATCAACAGGGCCGAATTGAACGTGTTGTGGAACATGCAGACGCCGGACCTAATGAATTGGCTATTTGCGAAGTCAACACATCGATTTACTGTTTCAACCGGCGGCTGCTCGATGAAGCGCTTCAAGAAGTCGAAAGCTCGAATTCCCAAAACGAGTACTACTTGACTGACGTAGTTGAATTACTCCAGGTGAGCGGGCACCTCGTGACGGCTGTGATTGCTGACGATCCAGACGAAATGCGCGGAGTTAACGACAAAAAGCAGCTCGCGGAATGTGAGATGTTGTTAACGGCTCGAACAAACCGGTGATGGCACCTATGTTGTGTGGGCTTCACGAATCCGACTCACCTGCCATCAAAATCGGAGATCATTGTCAAATTGGACTTCTTACGGTTTTAACGCCGAGAGACAAGTACGCGTCAGCTACTGTCACATGACCGTTCTACAACTCTTCTTAGAGTAGGAAAAGCGATGGAACTAGTAACCAAAAAGCGTTTGCACCTCTTTACCGGTAGAGCTAATCCCGCGCTTGCCCAAGAAATCGCCCAACACTTGGGCATAGAACTGGGTGACCCAGGACTTATCGATTTCGCCAATGGCGAAATTAAGTGCCGATTTCAAGAGTCGGTCCGTGGTGGAGATGTCTTCATCATCCAAACTCACGCAGCTACCGAAGACATGAGCGTTAACGACGCGATCATGGAGCACCTGATAATGGTGGATGCGGCACGACGAGCTTCCGCGAAGCGGATAACAGCAGTCGCTCCTTTCTACGGCTATGCCCGTCAGGATCGTAAAGCCCAGGGCCGTGAACCTATAACTGCTCGGTTAATTTCAGATCTTCTGCGTCGGGCCGGTGCTGATCGTCTTGTCAGCATTGATCTGCATAGCGGTCAAATACAAGGATTTTTTGAAGGACCTGTTGATCACCTAACAGCAGCACCAGTGCTGATTGAATATTTGGCATCAAGGATTCCTGAGGGCTCAGTCATCGTTTCCCCTGACACGGGACGGGTCAAGGTCGCGGAACGATACGCGAAAAAACTTGACTGCGAAGTAGCAACTATCTACAAACGACGCTCGCTTCAGGCAACGAACGAAGTAGAAGCATTGGGAGTGATGGGTGACGTCAACGGCCGAACCTGCGTGATCATTGATGACATGGTGGACACAGCGGGGACCATTTGTGCCGCTGTCGATACCTTGACCGCACATGGCGCTGCCGAGGTGTTGTGCGCCACAACGCACGCAGTCTTTTCTGGACCAGCAATCGAACGTTTGGAGAATTCAGCATTGAGCAGGGTCATTGTCACCGATACCGTTCCTCTGCCTGACGCAAAACGGTTCGACAAATTAGAGGTGCTGAGTGCTGCAGGTATCCTCGCCGATGCACTCGAATCAGTCTTTGAAGACACTTCGGTATCTGAAATCTTTGATGGCGAAAACCATTCATAGTTGATTAGGTACTTGTTGGAGTGAGTGATGAGTAGCCACGGGCCCTACAATGGTCAACCCTTCAGGACCGTCTCAGAAGACTGGTCCCAATTACTTTTATTTTCCAGGAGTCGTCAGCGATGTCGTCAGATCTGAAGCTCGAGGCTGAAATTGGCCGGAACCATGGCAGTCGCGCTTCTCGGCGTTTGCGACGTGACGACAAGATCCCCGCTGTTGTTTACGGTCAGGGTTCTGAACCCCTACCGGTGACCTTGGACCGACCTAAATTTCGGGCCGCACTCAACGCCGCTGGTCCTAACGCCGTCATCACCCTCGATGTGGATGGCAGTGACCATTTGACAATTGTGAAGAATATGCAGCGGGACCCGATAGCCAACCGTGTTACTCATGTCGACTTCATGCTTATCGACATAGACCAACGACTGGTAGTCGACGTCCCCATCACACTTGTTGGTGATGCTGCTTTGGTTCGACAAGAAGGAGCTGTGGTACAGCAGCAGATGATGACAGTCACTGTTGAGGCGCCAGCAGGCAATATCCCTCAAGCCTTCGAGGTTGATATTTCCGAGATGTCTATCGACACCCCGGTTCGTGTCTCTGACTTACAGATGGGAAGTGGTGTTGTCGCTCAAGTTGAGGACGACTCGCTCATCGCTATCGGTCAACGCAGCCGTGCTTCAATTGCAGCTGAAGAGACTGCAGGCGAAGAATCAGACGAACTTGCTGAAGGCGAAGAACTTGCCGAAGGTGAAGCAGCAGCGGATGGTGCCGATGAATCCGGCGAAGGCGCTGACGAAGATAGCCAAGCTGACTGACAGTGTCGGTGTTTCGCCGTGCTGCTCAACGGCGCGGCACCCCGGCCGACTACCTAGTAGTAGGGCTCGGCAACCCAGGTGACAAGTTTCTGGGAAGTCGACACAACCTTGGGTATGAGGTCGTCGAGGAAATGGCTGAACGCGAATCAATCTCGCTAGACACCTCGAAACCCAATCGCGCCCGAATCGCTGTTATCAATCATCTAGGCAACCGAGTGGTTCTCGCATGCCCGACGACCTTCATGAATTTGAGTGGAGAAGCCGTAGCATCGTTGATCCGGCGAAATGGAGTCAACGATGTTGGTTGCGTCATCGTCGTACACGATGAGCTCGACCTGCAACCCGGTCGAGTCAAGGTCAAACGGGGAGGATCCGCAGCCGGCCACAATGGTCTGAAGTCCATCCGACAACATGTTGGATCCGACGATTTTGTGCGGATCAGAATAGGGATAGGGAAACCCCCAGATCCCCAAAATGGTAGAAATTGGGTTCTTAGAAGACCGTCTTCGGAAGACCGCTCGCGGCTTGACGCGGCAGTTCAGATCGGGGTCGACGCAATCGAGACAATCTTGAGGGATGGCGTCGAGCAGGCGATGAATAACATAAATGGTCTTCAATCGTGACTTCGGATGGCGCCTTAGCTGGGTTGCCGCGTCGACTAGCCGATGATCAAGTTCTTCAACAACTACTTGGCCAAAAAAACGCAGAAGTAGTGGTAGCCGACGCAGCCCGCGCCTTTTTTGTTGCAGGACTCGCTGACATAAGCACCCAGACCCCAATCGTGGTGGTCACATCAACAGTGAGAGAAGCGGAAACCCTATGTGATGATCTTGAGATCTGGCTCGGGAAAGGACGAGTTCAACATTTCCCAGCATGGGAAACGCTGCCATTCGAACGGGTAAGTCCGGCGACAGAGACCATGGGAAAACGTCTCGAACTACTGAATCGACTCCAATCTCAAAACCCTCCTGACGTCGTAGTGCTGCCAGTGCGAGCGCTTCTTCAGCGAATAAACCCAGAGGTGCGAGCCGTCCAACTCTTGGAGTTGCGTCGCGGATCAAGAGCGGACCTATCAGAACTTTCAGAATCATTGGTAGCAAAGGGGTATCGCCGGGAATTTCAGGTCGAACATAGAGGTGAATTTGCCATCAGAGGCGGGATTCTCGACATCTTTCCGTCGACAGGTAATTTCCCGGTCAGAGTCGATCTATGGGGCGATGAAGTCGAAGGTTTGAGCGAGTTCTCGATTTCCAACCAAAGGTCAACTACCGATATTCAGTCAGTGATTATTGCCCCGGCACGTGAATTGCTACCAACTAAGCAAGTTCGAGATCGAGCCCTTGAGTTATTAGAAACGGAACCTTGGGGTCGAGAACAATGGGAGCGTCTGGCCGCCGGTGAGTTTTTTGACGGTATGGAATCTTGGCTGCCGTGGTTGACAACCGAGGAGCTGATCCTTGGCGACATGCTTCACTCGAAGGCACTCGTCCTATTACTTGACCCCAAACGATTGAGAGACCGTTCATCGGAACTGATAGCGGAAGAGGAGGACCTAGCTCGGACGCTTGCGACTACCTGGCAAGCATTAGACCCAGTCGGAAACCCGCAACCATTTCCTGGACTCCATGTGCCCTTTGACCGTGTTCTAAGTGAATGCGTTTCCAATGTATGGACTGTGACTAATACAGCGTCAGGCCCTGCGAAAAATAGGTTCGAAACGATGCCCTGGGAGACCATCGCCGGTACCCCGGAACGGTTACTTAATCAAATTAGAGATCTATCCGTTCAGCCTGGTCAGCGGCTAATTGTTGCAGCTAGCGGTCAAGGATCTGCTCAGAGAATGGCTGACACGCTGCGGTCAGAAAATATCGAACTCCAGGTACATGAAGCTGGGTTGCATATGGCCCAAGCCGGCGGCCATGTCGTGGCCGCGCCGATCGAGAACGGTTTCATCGCGCCGAGTCTTTCGCTGGCGGTGTTGACTGAGAGAGACATAACCGGTCGGCGAAGAACTCATCGAGCGGTTCGAACGACACAAGGTTCTCAGCGCACTTTTGAAGATCTGCAAACGGGCGACTACGTCGTCCACCACCACCACGGTGTTGCCCGATATGCCGGGATGAAACACAGAACCCTGATGGGCTCTGAACGTGACTATTTGGTTCTGGATTTCAAAGGTACAGATAAGTTGTATTTACCGAGTGACCAGATAGAACTGATTCGCCCCTACATAGGAGGCGAAACACCGACGCTCAGTCGCATGGGCGGAACTGATTTCGCCAAACAAAAAGATCGTGTGCGCGGCGCTGTAGCCGAGATAGCCCAAGAACTGGTGGTGCTTTACCAGTCGCGGTTACACACACATGGGCACTCTTTCCCTGCCGACACACCATGGATGAGAGAACTTTCTGAGTCGTTCACTTTCGAAGAAACGCCCGATCAATTAACCGCTATTCGAGACGTCCTTTCTGATATGGAATCGCCGCATCCCATGGATCGCCTGATTTGCGGCGACGTAGGTTTCGGAAAAACAGAAGTAGCCATGCGAGCTGCCTTCAGTGCCATGGGTGAAGGCAAACAAGTCGCGGTGTTAGTCCCCACAACCCTTTTGGCACAACAACATCACCAAACCTTCGAAGATAGATTTGCTGCGCACCCAGTGAGAGTTGAAGCTCTGAGTCGCTTTCTCACTCCTGCGCAACAGAGAAAGGTTGTGACTGAGGTAGCGGATGGAACAGTTGACGTACTGATTGGAACTCATCGGCTGCTATCAGAAGACGTAAAGTTCAAAAACCTTGGACTTTTGGTCATTGATGAGGAACAACGATTCGGTGTAGTCCACAAGGAAGCCATCAAGAAATTTAAGACTGACGTAGATGTGCTGACTCTAAGTGCAACTCCGATCCCGCGTACCCTAGAAATGAGCCTCACAGGCATAAGAGATCTTTCTTTATTGCAGACAGCGCCAGCTGAACGGCTTCCCATCCTCACTCATGTTGGCGAATACGACGAGAGGGCCGTACTTGAGGCTATTCGTCGAGAGCTTCTTCGTGAAGGTCAAGTGTTTTTCGTTCACAACAGAGTCGAAGATATCTCTGAGGTAGCAGAGCGACTGCGAGAGATGGTCCCAGAAGCGCGAATTGGCGTAGCCCATGGCCAAATGGATGAAGCCTCTCTTGAACAGGTGGTCATAGATTTCTGGGAGCGAAGCTATGACGTTCTGGTATGCACCACGATCATCGAATCAGGTATTGATATGCCAAGCGTCAATACGCTTGTCGTTGACAGAGCAGACCTGATGGGACTTGGCCAGCTACACCAGCTTCGCGGTCGGGTTGGACGATCCGGACAGCGGGCCTACGCATACCTGTTCTTCCCGGCGAACCGTGTCTTGACCGAAAAAGCTTTTGAAAGATTGAAGACAATCGGCGAATCAACTCAACTCGGTTCAGGTTTCAGAATCGCGATGCGCGACCTTGAGATACGAGGTGCTGGCAATTTGCTCGGAGGTGCCCAGTCAGGTCACATTGCGGCAGTGGGTTACGACCTTTACTGCGAGATGGTGACTGAAGCGGTCGCGGAGTTGAGAGGCGAAGGCATCCAACAAGTCCAAGAAATAAATATTGATTTGCCGATCAGAGCGTATTTGCCAGATGACTACGTAGAAGCAGAAGAACAGCGTCTCGAGGCATACCGCAGACTCGCCAACGTCAGCGAACTCATCGAGGTTGCAGACATAGAAGCAGAATGGATCGACAGGTATGGTCCAGTTCCAGACCCGGCAGAGACCCTTCTTCACATAGCGTTGCTGAGATCTGAATGTGTTCGTCTAGAAATCACCGATGTCAGTGTCACCAACCGCAACCGAATCAGAATCTCCCCTCTAGAGCTGACCCAAAGTGAACAGGTTCGTTATAAACGATTAATCAACGACAACCCGTATAACGGCGGCACGTATAAAGACGAATTTTTTGAACTTACAATTCATGCAGAGAATGTGGGTTCGAGTCTGCCTGGAGAGATCTTTAGCTTTCTTCGCGAGCTTCGACCCGCCAAATAGGACATTCAACCCGTACCATTTCGGGCGTGACAGTTAATAGGGGCAAGAACCTAAAAGGCACAGCACTACTGGCGGCCTTTGCTTTACTCATAACGCTCTCGGGTTGCGGCGATAATCCCGGTTCAGTTACTGGATCCAGCCGAGATGAAATTTTCGACCGTATCGACCAAGACGGTGATGGTGTCGCGCTTCGGAGCGATTACGAAATGGCGCTTTCACTGACAGACCGGACGAGAGTTATAGCGTCCTATCCGCGGGGAGAACTCACTATTGGTTCAGTCTTAGTGAGTCTTGCCGAGTCGCGGCCCAGCCGCCTTCTCGATCCTGACAATCCACCGAACGAAATTTTTGTCGCTCGTTTAACTTCAATGTTGCGACTTCGTTTAGCAGCGATAGCTATCAACGATGCAGGATTTGACATCGATTTTGAGGTAGATGACGAAAATTTGAATTCCCAAGTTCAGGAACACATCTCCGGCGAATTCGAACAGTGGGCGCAACAGTACGCTCTTGCCGAAGATCCTCGTTTAGAAAAGTTCGCCACACCGCATTGCATCACCCTTATAGCGACTGAAACCGAGACTGAAACCGAGGTCGCTAAGAAAAGACTTGAGGCAGGGGAGTCCGCCTCGGTAGTTGCTTCAGAAGTCAACGCGCAAGGCGCGACGCGGTGGCCTAATGGCGACGTTGGGTGCGCGGACTTACTTACATGGGCGAACACATTTGGTGAAAGTGCAGCGCCGCTTGGGGAAATGGAAGCGGGAGACATATCTGAGATTGTCTCAATGTCGTCAGACTTCAGCGCAACCGGACGTTTGTGGCTGGTTTTCTATGTCCGAGAACTCCGAAACGAAGAAGCAAACCCAGCAACACTTGGCCCCTTTTCCCAAAGGGTATTGGCAGACTTAGTAGTTGGATACGACGTTGCGGTTGACCCACAAGTCGGCAACTGGGACTCCGACGGCCTATCTGTAGCCCCGAGCGAGTAGTCCTGCATTGTCGGAGATCATTATCGGTGGACTGGGCCCCGGTAGTAAGGACCTGGTGTCAGACGCAGTTCACCAGCTGGCCAGGACCCACACCACATTTTTGCGTACGCGAAAGCACCCAAGCGCCGACGCGTTCGATGAGTTGGATTCTTTCGACCACCTTTACGAATCGCACCGATCAGTACCAGAGGTCTACGAAGCGATAACTGAGCAATTGGTGTTGGAAGCAATAGAGCGAGGAAAGATTGGCTACCTGGTGCCGGGTTCACCTTTAATCGCGGAGCGAACCGTCGATCTTCTCCGGCAACGTAAGGAAGTGAATATCGAGATCCTCCCCTGCGTTTCCTTCCTTGATCTTGCTTGGGAAAGACTTCAATTCGACCCTGTAGGTCGGAGAGTCACCATCGTTGATGGGCAAAGCTTCGAGACTGAAGTTGCCGGATTGACTGGCCCTGTGTTGGTTGCGCAATGTGACAACAGATTCGTACTTTCAGATATCAAGCTTTCGGTTGAAGTGGAAAACCTGCCGAAAGTAACGGTGCTTCAACATTTGGGCCTCGACGACGAAGCAATTTTTGAAGTTGAGTGGGAAAATCTAGATCGGGAATTTGAACCAGATCACCTCACATCTCTTTGGATTCCGGAGCTACCTCTTTCGGGCCCAACCGGATCGATGATGGAGTTGTATGCCCTAGTTCGTCGCCTTCGCTCAGAATGCCCTTGGGACCGGGATCAAACTCCTTCTAGTTTGATCCCCGGACTTCTGGAAGAAGCGAACGAGGTCGTGGAAGCCATTGAGTTGATCGAAAGTGACGAAGGGCCTCTAGACGATTTGATCGAAGAGCTCGGCGATTTGCTGTTTCACATAATGCTGCAAGGCGCAATTGGCGAAGAGCGACAAACCTTTGACATAGGGGATGTGGCTCGTGAGATTCGAGACAAGATGATTCGACGGCATCCGCACATATTCGACAGAGACCCTGATGCGCCGATGCCATCTAGAGAACAGTTAGCTGAGCAGTGGGCAGCGATCAAGGCATCTGAAGGAGCTGAAGCAAAAAAGAACTCAGGGAAGTAGGAACTAGAGATAGTGGTTCCGTCGCGGAGTGAGGCAGGCAGCGAAAGCCGACAAAGCCTGAAGTGTGCAGTCTCTATTGCACCCACTCGCAGCTACCATTCAGTCTTGACACCGTGAGTGCCTTTCAGTTCGAAACCTTGCTTGGAGAAGTCCCATGAGCAGAATTATGAATGTGTCAGGCCGAGAGATCATTGACTCTCGAGGAAACCCAACTATCGAAGCCGAAGTCCTGTTAGAAAGCGGTGCTCAAGGAAGAGCCCAAGTCCCGTCTGGGGCGTCAACGGGGCAGTTTGAAGCTGTCGAAATGCGTGATGGAGGCGAACGCTTTCATGGGAAGGGAGTCCTCAAAGCAGTCAAATATGTTAACCAAGAGATTGCTCAGGCTCTAGTAGGGACTGACGCCCTAGATCAGCGTGTCGTTGACGCGAAAATGATTGATTTGGATGGCACCCAAAACAAGAGCCATCTTGGAGCTAACTCGATCCTGGGAGTTTCCTTGGCCACAGCGCACGCTGCCGCGATGGAAAGCCAGACACCGCTGTACCGGTACCTCGGAGGAGCGAATGCTCATGTCCTCCCTGTCCCGATGATGAACGTCATCAACGGGGGTGAACATGCCGACAACAATGTTGACCTTCAAGAGTTCATGATTATGCCCATCGGCGCAGCATCGTTTTCTGAGGGCCTGCGTTGGGGGATCGAGATCTATCACGTTCTTAAGTCGGTACTTAACGACCGCGGACTTTCAACGGCAATAGGTGATGAAGGCGGTTTCGCGCCGAATCTAGCCAGCAATGAAGAAGCACTTGCTTTGTTGGTCGAAGCGGTAGAACGAGCCGGATTTAGGCCAGGAGACGACATAGCTCTGACCATCGACGCGGCGGCAACGGAATTCTATATCGATGGAAAATATCAACTAGCCGGTGAAGGCCGAAGCCTCGATTCGAGCCAATTTTCGCAGTATCTCGCAGACCTATGTGATCGGTACCCAATTGTTTCCATAGAAGATGGGATGGACGAAGAAGATTTTGAAGGTTGGTCCGCGTTGACGGGATTGCTAGGAGAGAAAATCCAACTGGTCGGAGACGACCTATTCGTGACGAACAGTGACCGTCTTGAAGATGGAGTGAGACGTGGAATTGCTAACTCCATTCTGGTCAAGGTGAACCAAATAGGTACCTTGACTGAAACGCTCGAGACCGTGCAGTTGGCGACTGCTAGCGGATACACAAGTGTGATGTCGCACCGTTCCGGAGAGACGGAAGACACGACGATTGCAGATTTGGCGGTAGCTACCAATTGCGGGCAGATCAAAACTGGAGCGCCGGCTCGTTCAGATCGAGTTGCCAAGTACAACCAACTGTTGCGAATCGAAGAAGAGCTAGGTGAAGCAGCTGCGTATCTAGGTCAGAAAGCTTTGGCGCTTGACTAATCCTTTCGCCAAGATGAAGGAAAGCACCTCTCGTAATGAACAGTCGAGGAGGAGACTGGCCTCATTTCGGAGAGTCGTGTCGATAGTGACAAAATTTCGTCTAGGGCGACTCGGGCGAAGATCCTTAGTTGTAGTGGTGGCAGCAGCAGTGATAGCCCTCGCGGCCAATACTTTTCTTCCGTACCGGCAGTACCTAGACCAAGGAAGAAGCATTGAACAAGCGAAACAGGAGTTGTTTGAGCTTGAACAACGGCGCTCAGATCTTGAGACGCGGTTGGAACGAGCACAAGACAAAACAATTATTAAACGAGAGGCTCGAAAACAGATGTCTCTAGTAGAGCCTGGGGATGAGCTTTTCCGGGTCGTGGTTCCAGCTGACGTCATCAATTTGCCGAGAGGCTGGTACCTGCCAGGAATCGAGTATCTAATCACTGGGAAGTCGGAATAAGAGCTTCTTTTTATAGGTCCCGCATGACGCGAAAGGCCCGCTCCACCACAACTTCCCTGTGCTTGTCGGGATCAACGCCACGTTGTTCAAGTGAGAGTCTGATGATGCCAACGGCACCAGCAGCCCGCATCCTGTCCTCAACCGAAGGGTCGGGGCCAACTAAGTACGCGTAAAAGTCGCGGGCTTGACCGCGCAGTCGCTGTCCAATAGGGCTGTGCTGAATAGCCGCGTCGTTATAAACCAATCGGAACACGTGGATGTCATCGGCTAGCAAGTCGTAATACTGATTGAGCGCTTCCCGCATTGACTCAGGGCTTTGATCAAATTCCCTGATTCTTTTCAGGAAGTCGTCGCTACCGTCGTGAAGTTTGGCAGCGAGGCCCTCAAGGACATCGTTTTTTGAAGCGAAGTGGTAATACAGGGCCGCTGGGGTGATGCCCAAGCTTGCGGTCAATTGACGAATTGATGTGCCGTCATAGCCATGTTCGGCGAATAGTTCGCGGGCGTTCTCTAAAATTTGGTTCTTGGTATTCGCCGTCTGTTGGTGATCCGCTTCAACCGCTGACATGGGTAGAAACTTATCTAACTCTTATTTGAAATAGATGTTCATAGCCCCCAAAATCAGCAAAAAGTTCTGAAGGGAATTTTGAACGCAGAGTTCAATGGTCTCTATAGAAGCTTTGTTAAGGATCCCCATCTCCACAACCTTTGTGAAATGAATCCAAGAAGTGTGGCATTCGGTGAGGCACTAAGGCCTTCGATAGGGCATGATTGAGGCCGACCTAAAGGTCGCCCTGCTGTTGGAGGAAGGGAACAACTGTGGAACTCAGCGTCACCGTAAATGGAACGGGTCGTGTAAGTGAGGTCGAGCCCAGAACGTTGCTCGTCTACTACCTGCGCGATGAACTTGGGCTTACTGGTACGAATGTGGGCTGTGACACGTCCTCGTGTGGAGCATGTACGGTCCACGTGAATGGCGAGTCAGTCAAGTCCTGCACGATGTTGGCGGTTCAAGCTGACGGTCAGGAAGTCACAACGATCGAGGGCCTTGCTCCTTCGTCTGAAGAACTTCATCCGATGCAGGAGAGCTTTCAAAATAACCATGGCCTGCAGTGTGGATACTGCACCCCCGGCATGGTGATGGCTGCCTGTTCGTTGCTTGACGAAAACCCTGCACCTACCGAAGAGGAAGTTCGAGAAGGACTCGAAGGAAATCTTTGCAGATGCACCGGGTACCACAACATTGTCAAAGCGGTCTTGGCCTGTAGTGGCCAAGACGCGAGTTGAGAGGCTAAGTAAATGATTCCAGCTGCCTTTGACTACAAGAAAGCCGGCTCATCGGAAGAGGCGGTCGCTCTGATCGTTGAGCATGGGGACGAAGCGAAGTTACTTGCGGGAGGTCATTCCCTCATACCGATGATGAAGTTGCGGCTCGCCGTACCTAGTGTCCTCGTCGACATCGCTGGCGTTGAAGACCTCAGTTATATAGACGATCGTGGAGATCACATAGCAATTGGAGCGCTGACCAAGCATCGCAGCTTGGAAACCAGTGATCTTTTGATAACGGAGTGCCCGCTTCTCGCTCATGTCGCGAGCAAGGTCGGTGATCCTCAAGTCCGGCATCGAGGAACACTTGGTGGTTCGCTCGCCCACTCCGACCCGGCATCCGATTTGCCAGCCGCAGTTTTGGCTTTAGGAGCTTCGCTTGTTGCTGAAGGACCTAATGGCCAACGTGAGATTGCTGTAGCTGATTTCTTTACTGGTTACTTTGAGTCAGCCCTGTCTGATGACGAGATGCTTACAGAAGTACGAGTTCCGAAAGCACCGGGAGCTTCGTGGAGCTATCAAAAGTTCAATAGGCGAGCACAGGACTGGGCGATTGTGGGAGTGGCTGCAGTCGAAGTTCAAGGTGCGGCACAAATCGCATTAGTGAACATGGCTTCAACACCCCTTCGAGCTGAAGCCGTTGAGGCGGCGTTAGCGGGAGGAGCTTCGGCGGCAGAAGCTGCGGAAGCGGCAGCTGAGGGAACTGACGCCCCCACCGATCTCAATGCCTCGCCCGAATATCGGGACCACTTGGCTCGTGTTCTTACCAAACGAGCCTTGGAAGCCAGCGGTATCTCATAAGTTCCAAGGTTGTTGCTGGCGCAATAAAGTGGCCAATCAGAGCCATGGCCGGGCGGCGAACCTAATCAATCTAGAAGCCCGGATGCTTGGCCTCCGTCAATCAGTAGTCCGGTCCCTGTGATGAATTTCGCCTGTTCCGAGCAAAGGAACGCTACCGCTGCACCGAAATCGTCAGCGTCACCAGTGATTCGGGCGGGAACCGTCGATGCGGCGGTCTCTCTGTCTGGAACGATCTTGGCGACGCGATCGGTCCAATGAGTTCCTGGTTGCGCCGAATTAACAGTTACTCCGTCAGCCGCGACCTGGCGGGCCGTGATCTTCAGAAAACTAGTGAGGCCTGCTCGAGCAACCGAACTGGCCATCAAATATTCGATTGGCTGTTTAACTCCGACGCTTGTGATCGCACAGACGCGACCCCATCCACGCTCGCGCATCGCGGGAATAGCTGTCCGACACATCTCAATCATCGCTCGACAGTTCATGTCGAAGGCCGCCTGATATGAATCCAAGTCAGTGTTTTCGAAAGTACCTGGAGGAGGCCCACCTGCGTTGGTGACCAATATGTCCAAATGACCTAATTCGGTGATCGCTTGTTCAACAAAGGTCCGTCCGGAATCTGGGTTTGATAAATCCGCCTCGATGGCTACTACGTCTCCACCGATCGCTTCCACTGCCTCTGAGAGTTTTGTACCATCTCGACCACAAATTGCGAGGCGGACTCCCTCCGCGGCAAGAGCTTTCGCCGTCCCTAATCCCAGACCCGCCGAGCCTGCTGCTACGGCTGCCGTCTTTCCGTTAATACCTAGATCCATTTCCCAAAATCCCTTCAAATGCCTCGCGGCAACATATCTGGAAAGAGGGTCACTCTGCTGAATGAAGGCTCAGTGAGGGCTAATTCCGATATAGCCCGTATTCTGAATAGCGCATGTTTAACATTCCTAACTCTCCTTCAGAAGTTTCGTCGGCCTTGGCTGACAACAACTATTTGACCGATGAGGGTCTCGCGACCGTCGTCTACCTGGCGATAACCATGCAGCGACCCTTATTTCTCGAAGGTGATGCCGGCGTTGGCAAGACGGAGCTAGCAAAGGTCTTAGCTGCATGGACAGGCGGCGACCTCATTCGACTTCAGTGCTACGAAGGTATTGACGCGTCCCAGGCGCTGTATGAGTGGGACTACACGCGACAGTTGCTTCACCTCAGAGCCGCAGAGGCATCGGGTAGAGCACAGAAAGACTCTCAAGCAATCGAGGACGAGCTCTACTCAGAACGATTCCTTATTCGCAGGCCGCTGCTTCGCGCAATCGACTACGCCGACCAGCCGCCAGTCTTGTTGATCGACGAAGTTGACCGAGCAGATGACGAATTTGAAGCTTTCTTGCTCGAAGTTCTTTCAGATCACACGGTAACGATCCCAGAGTTGGGAACCTTTGGCGGTAAAACACCTCCTCTGGTGGTCGTCACCTCCAACCGGACACGAGACGTACACGACGCTCTCAAGCGACGATGTCTCTATCACTGGGTTAATCACCCTGATCTTGAACGCGAAATCGAAATCATTCGGCTTAAAGCCCCTGAAGTAGATAGCGAACTTGCGCGGCAGGTAGCGCTTGCAGTTAATGCAATGCGGGGCATGGGTTTGTATAAGCCACCAGGGGTCGCTGAAACGATTGATTGGTCGACGGCGTTAGGAAAGCTTGGGGAGTCGGTTCTTAATGAACAAACGATTAAAGCCACACTGGGCACCGTTCTAAAATACCGAGAGGACCAAGACCGGGTTTCGGCGCAAGGTATTGAGATGATCATGGCTGCCGCTGCACATGAATGAAACGCTTTCGGTCAAGTCGGGAAATAGTCCTGCACGAATAGCGGTCGGCTTCTGTCAAATCCTTCGCGGTCTAGGGTTAGAAGTCTCGGTGAGTCGCGTGATGCTATTCGTTCAGGCCCTTGGGCTGGTAGGACTCGATGACCGAGATGCCGTTTATTGGGCAGGGCGATCAACTCTTGTTGGTGACCCCGAAGAAATTGAGGAATTCAACCGCGCATTCGCAGTTTTTTGGGAAAGAAAACAATCATCGGGTATCGAGGTCGAATTACCACCTATCTCAGTGTCGATCTCGACAGATGGTGCCGAAGATAATGATGACCTTCCGGAAGATGACACAACTCCTTCTGGGCCCACGCTCCAAGTTCGTTACAGCGCTTTAGAAACACTTAAGGAAAAAGATTTCGCTGAGTGCACTGACCGAGAACTGAATGAATTAAGACAACTCATAACAGGTCTCCGCTTCACATCGACTACCCGTCCTTCCCGAAGAAAACGGCCATCGAAACGTCAGACAAGGAATCCTGACTTGCGCCGCGTAGTGCGTGCCGCCTTGGCCATGGGTGGTGAACCTATACATAGAAAGTTTCTCCAAAGAGACCAACGTCCCCGTCGCCTGGTTCTGCTGCTTGATGTGTCGGGTTCGATGGAACCGTACGCTCGAGCGCTTATCAGATTCGCTCATGCAACAGTTGTGGGAAGAACACGGGTGGAAGCGTTTGCGGTAGGTACACGCCTAACCCGCATCACTCGCGAGCTATCGTCTCGAGACCCAGATGCTGCCCTCAGAGCTGCTGCACATGCCGTAGCTGACTGGTCTGGGGGAACTCGCCTCGGCGCGACGCTGAAAGAATTTAACGAATTATGGGGTCTGAGAGGCATGGCACGCGGAGCAATAGTGGTGCTGCTCTCAGATGGATGGGATCGCGGAGAGCCAGAGGTATTGGCTGAGCAAATGGAACGGCTGCATCGCGTTAGTTACCGGCAAATTTGGGTGAACCCACTCAAACACACGCCGGGTTATGCACCGCTAGCTCGTGGAATGGCGGCTGCACTGCCACACACGGATGAGTTCATTGAAGGGCACTCTTTTGAATCACTTGAGCGACTTGCTGAGACTGTCTCGGCATAAACATGGGAGCATTTAGCTATGGATGAAATCTTCGATGACATCGAAAGATGGTTTGCGTCTGGCGAAAAGGTAGCTATCGCACGAGTAGTAGATATCGAGGGAAGCGGCCCTCGCGACCCCGGTGCCGCTATGGCAGTTAATGCTCGTGGGGAGGTCGCTGGATCGGTTTCGGGCGGTTGCGTCGAAGGCGCTGTAGTAGGAGAAGCAATAGAGCTATTGGAGGGTCGAAGGAAGGCAGGCATCACTACCTTCGGCTACAGCGATGATGAAGCATTTGCAGTGGGATTGACTTGTGGCGGGACGATCCATCTCTTTATCGAGGAACTTGACTGGTGACGCCGATATATGAACGTTTCCGAGATTCGATCCGCTCGGAAGTACCGGTGGCGTTAGCCACATTGATTGAAGGGCCAGAGGTTGGCGCCAAACTATTAATCGAGGAATCAGGATTTGCTCTTGGCAGTCTCGGGGGAGAGGCACTGGATCGTGTTGTAAGCAGAGACGCTATAGCGATGCTCGAAGCCGGAACTAGCGAAGTTCGGCATTACGGACCTGAAGGCGAAGCGCGACAACACGATCTCAGCGTCTTTATTGAGTGTCATGCGCGACGGCCGCATCTAGTGATATTTGGAGCGGTTGATTTCACCAGGGCTTTGGCGAGTCAAGGGAAACTTCTAGGTTTTCGAGTCACGGTCTGTGATGCCCGTGAAGTTTTCGCGACTCGTCGACGTTTCCCAATGGCAGACGAGGTAGTCGTCGATTGGCCAGACCGTTTATTAGAACGAATAGGGAGCGATCTAGGCCCTCGAGACGCTGTCTGTGTTTTGACTCACGACGCCAAATTTGATGTACCAGCGATCATGGGGACCTTACCGACGAGAGTCGGCTACCTCGGAGCTATGGGGTCTCGACAAACTCACGAAAAACGGGTTGAGAGACTACTTGAGGAAGGCGTCACTTCAGCAGAACTTGAGCGAGTTAGATCACCGATTGGGCTAGATATTGGAGGCAGGACACCTGAAGAGACTGCGGTGTCTATTGTCGCAGAGATCATTGCTTTGCGAACTGGCCGCGAAGCTCCCAGCTTAAGTGAAGGTAAAGGATCGATTCACTGAGCCAACCGGCTCGTTGCCCACTACCGTTCGTAGTATGGATTTTTCCTCATCTGAAGATCACGACGATATTCGTGAAGGTGTCCGACGAGTTTGCACTCAGTTTCCCGACGAATATTGGCGGGAAAAGGATGAGCAACATGAGTTCCCCTGGGACTTCTATCAAGCGATGGCGGATGGAGGCTGGATAGGTATCGCCATTCCCGAGGAGTTCGGTGGCGGAGGCCAAGGTATTACGGAAGCATCGATTGTTCTCGAAGAAGTTGCAGCAAGCGGTGCAGCAATGAATGGCTGCTCAGCGATTCACTTATCGATCTTTGGTATGGAGCCGGTCAGAAAATACGCCTCACCTGAACTTGTCAACGAAATTCTCCCCAAAGTCGCTGATGGGTCACTTCACGCAGCCTTCGGAGTCACAGAGCCTGATGCCGGAACCGACACCACTTCAATTAAAACTCGAGCTGAACGAGATGGGGATGAATATGTGATCACCGGTGCAAAGGTGTGGACAACCAAGGCACCGTATTGTGACGTCTGCTTGCTGTTGGTAAGGACCACTCCGAAAGAACTGTGTGATGGACCGACCCAAGGCATGACGCTCCTCTTGGTCGACCTGAAAGACCCCGCCGTAGATATAACGCCGATCCCAAAAGTTGGACGTAACGCCGTTGTTTCCTGCGAAGTGCGCTATGACGGGTTACGGGTGCCAGTAAGTCGTCGGGTAGGTGAAGAAGGGGAGGGCTTCCGCTACATCTTGGACGGCCTGAACCCGGAGCGAATCCTTATTTCGGGAGAGGCACTTGGTATCGGTCGCGCTGCCTTGAAAAAAGCGGTCGACTATGCGAATGATCGAGTGATTTTTGGGCGTCCAATAGGTCAGAACCAGGGCTTGGCCTTTCCCTTGGCCGATAGCCACGCTCGACTCCATGCAGCGGAGTTGGTCATTAGAGACGCTTCGTGGCGTTACGACAACGGACTTGACTGTGGAGCACAGGCGAACCTTGCAAAGTATCTAGCCTCCGAAGCTGCATTTGAATGCGCTGATAGGGCAATGCAAACTCACGGAGGCTTCGGGTACGCCAAAGAGTATGACGTTGAGCGGTATTGGCGTGAAAGTCGCCTGATGAAGATTGCACCGGTCAGCCAAGAAATGGTTTTGAACTATGTGTCTAACAAGGTTCTTGGCCTACCCAGGTCCTACTGAAGTTGTGAAAGTAGCTGGGGTTCTACTCGCGGCAGGAAGTGGGTCACGTTTCTCGGGGCCAACTCATAAGCTTCTTGCTGATATAGCCGGCGAAGCTGTGGTTACTCATGCAGCGCGTTCTATGGTGAACTCTGGTTTGTCTGGCTATGTGCTGGTTGCAGGTGCTGCTCAGTTGGCTCCCGCTCTTACAGAGTTTTCTGAGCTAGTAGTTGTCGAAAATCCTGAATTTGAACAAGGAATAGCTACGTCACTCGGTGTCGCGGTTGACTGGGGTGAAGCCGCTGGTTTTGATGCCCTTATTGTTGGATTGGCTGATCAGCCAGGAGTTCCAAGTTCGAGTTGGAGGCGTTTGAGTGATACCAACGCACCTATAGCGGTCGCTAACTACGGTGGTCGTGCTGGAAACCCAGTTCGTCTTGAAAAATCGGTGTGGCCGCTACTTCCGCGATCAGGAGACGAAGGAGCTCGGGTTTTGCTACGTACGAGGCCAGAACTGGTTGAGCAGGTAGCCTGCGAAGGCTCTCCCGATGACATAGATACTGTGGAGGATCTCGGACAATGGAGTTGAAAAATGAATTCCGAGTCGGTGTTCCGATTGACCAGGCGTGGGGCACTTTGACAGATGTTGAGTACATCGCGCCCTGTATGCCGGGTGCACAACTGACGGAAATTGATGGCGAAGAATTCAAAGGACAAGTGAAGGTCAAGGTTGGGCCGATCACTGCTCAATATAAAGGCGTCGCTAAGTTCAAAGAAAAAGATGAGAGTCAATACCGGCTGGTCCTCGACGCAAGTGGCCGCGATACTCGCGGGGCCGGAAATGCGGCAGCAGAGGTGACGGCTGAGATGACTGCCGATGGTGATGGAACCAAGATCGTTATAACCACCGACTTGAAAGTCACGGGCAAAGTCGCTCAGTTCGGTCGCGGCGTGATGGCTGATGTATCAGAAAAGCTGATTGGGCAGTTTGTTGAAAGCCTCGAACAAAAACTTCTTGAATCAAATGAGCGTCAAGAAGGATCAGAAAGTAAATCTGATGAAGATGACTCTGCGACCAATGACGAGGCTGTCGAGGGTGACTCCGGACCACGAAAAATCGATATGCCGGAACCAGAACCTGTTGACTTGCTTGATACGGCTGGCGCGCCGCTCTTTAAACGATTTGGCCCCTTTGCTTTAGTTGCTCTGGTGTTAGTTCTTCTGCGTCGCCGCAAGCGGTAACAGCAAAGTCAATAGATCATGGTTATCGATGCTGCGAAAGTGTCCTCGGTCGCCCCACCGTCGCCAGATGAGATCGCGAAAGTGGCTGAACTATTGGGTCGACCACCCGAGGTCGATTTTGAAATAGTTGTGATCGACAGTGGAGGAGAACCCGTTGTGATTCGTAACGGACCAATAATGGAAAATGGCCGACCGATGCCGACCCGTTATTGGCTTGTGGGTCGTCAACTGTCTCGCCTTGTCGGGCGACTTGAAGGAGCTGGAGGAGTTCAAGCAGCGGAACTAGCAGTGGATGCCGATGATTTGACAGCGGCCCATGAGCGTTACGCGGCCGAACGGGACTCTCAGATTCCAACGGGGCATTTAGGTCCACGACCGACGGGTGGAGTTGGCGGCACTCGACGGGGTGTCAAATGCCTACACACCCACCTAGCGCATCATCTGGCGGTTGGTGATGACCCGGTCGGTGAGTGGGTTGTTCAGCAGTTAGAGGCGACAGATCTTGTCTGATGACGCGCCCGTTGCGATCTTGGACTTTGGTACTAACACAACCCGTCTTTTGATAACCAATGGCACCTCTGTAGATATACGGGTTCATCGTGTTACCGGATTAGGTCGAGGGTTAGGGAAAACGGGGCGACTTAACGAACAGGGAATAGGCCGTGTTTTAGATGCAGTTGATGAATTCAAGTCGCTTATTTCGGAGAACGGTGTTCAAAAAATTAGAGCAGTGGCTACAAGCGCCGCCCGCGATGCAGTGAACCGAGACGACCTATTCAAACCTGTATCGGCAGCTTTGAAACATGAACTCGAACTCCTGTCAGGGGAAGAAGAAGCCCGTTATGGATTTTTGGGAGCGACCGCAGGCTTGGCTTCGACTGATGGGCCATTCCTCGTCATCGATATAGGAGGAGGCTCTACTGAATTCTCATACGGGACTCATGAGGCGGAAATATATAGATCTGTTGACATGGGATCTGTTCGCTTTATGGAACAGTTTTTTGTTAATGACCCCCCTAAACCCGAGGAGTTAAGTGGAGCTATCCAGGTTGCTCGTTTACACCTAGACGACATTGACAGGGATCATGCAATCGTGGGAAAGGCAAGATCTCTTGTGGGAGTTGCCGGAACAATTACCACCATTGCGGCGGTCGAAATTGGGTTGGAGCCCTACGATCCGCAAATTATTGATGGGTTTGTGCTTAGCCGGAGAGCTGCAGAAGACGTATTCAGAACTCTGGCGACCGAGTCGCTTGAGATCCGAAAACATAATCCCGGTTTAGAAACCGCACGAGCCGATGTGATAGTCGCTGGATGTTGCATTTTGGTAGCTGTCATGCGCCATTGGGAACTGGACGAGTGTCTGGTTCGCGAGTCAGACCTCCTAGACGGATTGGCGTTCGAACTCTTAGCGGTTGAATAGAGATCGCCTCGGCGGGCTAGTGTTCCGACTGTGAATGATCTGCACACCCCAAGGTTGCTGTTACGCGGTTTGCAACCCCACGATTTTGCGCAGTGGAGTGAAGTTCGTAAGCGTTGTGTGGATTGGTTGACCAAATGGGAACCCGAAGTCGTACCGGGCGCCCCCGATCCTGCACAAGATCCAGCTGCATTCGCGGCGCGATGCAACGCGCGAGACCGTGAACGTCAGCTCGGAACGGGATTTGCATGGTCTATGTGGCATCGAGGTCACTTCTGTGGAGAAATCAACGTCAACAATGTCGCTAGAGGGGCATTTCAGAGTGGTCATGTTGGTTACTGGGTAGATGAACGTTGGGCGGGAAGCGGATTTGTGCCAGAAGCGTTGGTTGCTGTCTTTGGGCATGCTTTTGATAGGGCAGGGCTGCATCGACTCGAAATATCGATCATTCCCAGAAATGAATCGAGTCTTCGAGTTGTAGAGAAATTGGGGATTCGTTATGAGGGTCTTGCCGAGGGATATTTGAGAATCGCGGGAGTTTGGGAAGACCACATGCGGTTTGGCATCACTTCTGAGGAATGGGAAGAGCGACGTGAAGAACTCTGGCAGCTAATTTCTGATGTCGCTGTTGGCGTTTAGACATCACTGGCCCACTCAGTTCACCAAGCTCCTCCACCACCGGCCTCTTCCAACCAACTCTGACCAGGTTGACAATCGGCCGCAATTGGACACCATCTACAAGATCCACTTGGTCGCTTTTCTGGTTGGACTTCTTTGAGTCGAAGTTGAACTAATCGCTTAATGCTGTTGCCTGTGCGCCTGATGGCTGAACGCAGCAGGTCTTCGTCGACAGCTTCGACCTGAACTGTCCCTGCGTCGACATAAAAACTTGCTAGGAGCGAAGGGGGGACTCCGACGACGAGTGTTTCCAATAACGCGTAGAAACGCAGATCGTCTAAGTGATGAGGAACCGCTCGGCCGGTTTTTAGTTCCAGGAGAACCCTGCCGGCGGTTAGTTCATCTGGTTGACCCACTGTTAGGTCAAACCTGCCTTGCAATACGATTTTGCCCCGGTGGAGCAGGACTTTTCTCGGTAATTCAGTCGTGGGGTTCCAAGCAGGTCGAAGAGGAGGGAAGGTGTCGAAGAAAGTCTGGAGAAGAGACGCAACATCGCTGCGTATCTCCGCCCTTTCGATGTCGTTCAAATCAAGTAAGAAGTCAGCTAAACCATCACCGCGGTTCATGAGGCTCGCTAACGCTTCGCCGACGAGTTCAGGGGCAGATCTCGGGGGTGAAAGGTGTATAGAGAGCTCGACGCATTTGTGGAATATTTGGCCGCGCGTCATCGGAAGCTTCCACTCGAAGAGGTCAACTTCTTGTGCTTCGTAGAGGGCCTCGCAACTGGTGACTGCTTGTAACTGGCGTTTAGATACCCACAAAGGTTCTTCAATTTGATCGACGAGATCGACTGTCTCTTTTTCTAACTCCAGTCGAATTTGAGCTCGGAGCGTTGATTTATGGGTGATCCGCTCCTCAACTGGTAACCGAATGAGATCCAGCGTTGCCTGTTGTGCTGGTGTGAGGGGTGGATCACTCGGCGTTGGCTTGTTGGAGAGGTTGTCGGCGGTGTCCACGGATCTACGGTAGCTCTGAGCGTGAGACCTTGTTCGACACCCTAGACATAAGTTGAACAACTAAACCGCTGCCGACGTTCGTGATCTTGCCGACGACATCTACTTGACTGTCCTACCCCTATTGGATTCTTATTTGGATGGAAATAGCGACCAATAAAGTCAGCAATCCGAATTTCGCTTCCCGCGCGCCCACAGACAACAATCCTGGGTCTGTCTCGACGATTGAAAGTGCTCCATCGGTCCGGTTTGCGATCGTGGCAAAGACGATTACTCAAGTTGCCGCCAACTGTGGTCTTGAAGTCCCAGGATTCAAGAGCCCTCCACGTTCCGGTGGTATAGATCGAACCGTGCGCCGCCAAAGCTGCGGAAGTATCGTCGCCGTTCGTATAAAAGACAGACCTTTCGAGGCGGTGATTGCAGACATGATTGAAGGAGTAGTCCTTTGCAACAGCATGTCAACAGAAAAGGCAGGAAAGCTTCGAAACCTGTTGTGGAGTGCTGCGATGCAAATAGGTCGAAACCAAAAGCCAACATCGAGAGTTAAACGAACTGTGTTGGTTCATCACCCGACGGTCGACGATAATATCGAGGCCGCGTAAGAAGGCGTCGCAACCGATCTTGGGACGTAGGCTTACACCGATATGTAAACCGGCCCGGGTGGCGGAAAGGCAGACGCAGAGGGCTTAAACCCCTCGGCTCCTAACGGGGCGTGTGGGTTCGAATCCCACTCCGGGCACTTCAGACGACGGCTGATCGTAACGAGTCAGTTGTCTCTGAGCCAGGAAGTACCAGGTTCTCCGCTGCTGATACGCAACGGTCTCTCAGGATTCGATTAAGTGGGGTCGGCACGCGGTGCTTTTCGCCCAGCCGCACGATGGCTCCGTTGAAGTGGTCCACTTCAACTCTTTTTCTTTGGAACGCGAGATCTTGCCAAGTGCTTGGATATGACCTTGTTGTTTGTGTAACAGCGGGTCTCGCCGGCCAAATACCAGGTTCGCGAAGGCGCGCAATTTGTTCCCGTAAGTTTCGTTTGCCGACCATTCGAGCTGAAATCTCGGCAGCCTCCAATACGTCTGCAGCTTCTTCGTTTACATCGGCAATGAATTGGCGGTCTCGAGGATCACAGGAGGCCTCTTGAACTGACAGGTCTGTTAAAGCTAAATAAGCGTTGGCGAGATTTCTGACGAGCTTTCCCCATTTGCCATCGATAATTCGTTCGTCGACGGACGCATCCATTCCTGACGCGTCAAGATCTGAGACCAGAGATCGCGAGATCTCATCGCTCCCTGAGGGCCAATTACCTATTTCTAAGAGCTTTCCTCCCGAATGTCGAACAGTGCCAGGCTGAGTGATTTCCGCACCAACCATGACTGTGCACCCATAGGTGTTGTACCCCCTGGCGGAAAGCCACTCTTCGTTTGTGACCCCGTTTTGGCAACACACCACCGGTAAATCTCGGTATATCGACGAGTGCTGTTCCATAGCGTCGAAAGTGTCATCAGTTTTCATTGCGAGCAAAACAACGGTGTTGTCATCCAAATCAAGTTCTTGGGCAGATGCTTCAGCGGGAAGGTCCCAAGTTCCCTCGGTGTTTTGTGTCAGGGTCAAGCCATGTGTCTGAAGAGCTTGAAGGTGGGGGCCTCGAGCAACTAATTGCACCTTGCGTCCGACGGATGCCAGTCTGCTCGCGATAACACATCCGATCCCACCAGCACCGTGGACTATGTAGTTAAGTGCCGTCATCCCCAGGACCCATTGCCGGCTGGTGCATTCCAGACCTCTGTGATTCGTCCGTTGCGAACAGTAAATATTTCTATGCCGCAGATGGTTGATACTTCTCCGTCTTCGCTTACCAAATCCGCTTCGTATGCAGTAGCAACTGATTCTTGATCTTGAATGATCTTGCGATTGGTGAAGCTCATCGACCGGAATTGTCGGTGGAATGAAGTGATACGAAGCTTCGCCTCTTCAATAGTTAGCGCTAGACGGGTTCCATCGGGTTCGTGACGGATCATGGGGTCAGCTAGCAGCGTGTCTAAAGATGTCAGGTCACGCCGGTGGTAAACCTGTTCTGTGTATTGGTCGACTATCTCGGCTGGGCTCATTTTGGAATTAGTCACAGTCTCATGCTTTCAGAAGTGCGAGTGTTAGCGTCGGAGTATGCGGAGATGGAATACGACACACCCCAACTTGATGGATCCGCATTATTGGTTACAGCCGGCGGTTGAGTGTGATTCGGGCATCGCTCAGTTGCATGCTGAAGCACCTTTGGACTGGTTTGAGGAACCCCTTCCTGACAATCCTTACCTTCAGGCAGGGCCCGGATATTGGTGTGTTACGCGTCACGAGGATATAGCGACGATCTCCAGGAACCCCGACATATACAGCTCAGCTCAGGGAATCACGATCACCGACACTCCTCCAGAGTTTCTCGAGTTTTTTAGTTCGATGATCGCGATGGATGACCCGCGTCACGCGAGATTGCGTCGCATCGTCTCGAAGGGGTTCACCCCTCGCATGCTGGCTGCCTTGGAGGATTCAGTGCAGAGCGTGGCTGCAGGCATCGTCGATGAAATCGCTGACAGGGGCCAGTGTGACTTTGTTACCGACGTTGCTGCTGCATTGCCACTCAAAATTGTTTGTGACCTTATGGGAGTACCAGATTCCGCGTACGAAATGGTCTTCAAGAACACAAACATAATTCTGGGTGTGGGAGACCCGGAATTCGCCCCAGAGGGCGTTGATTTTGTGACTGCACTGCTTAACGCAGGGGCCGAACTAGCTGAGTTAATGAATGAGGTAGCGGACGCGAAAAAGGGTGGAGATGGTACTGACTTAACGAGTGTGCTGGTGAACGCCGAGATCGAAGGTGACCATTTAGATCAAGCAGACCTAGCAAGCTTTTTCGTGTTGCTAGTGGTTGCGGGCAATGAGACAACTAGAAACGCGATCTCATGGGGGCTCAAATATCTGACTGACCACCCCAAACAGAGAGCTATTTGGGCGAATGACTTTGAGGGCGTAGCTCCCAGTGCCATTGACGAAATAATCAGACTCGCTAGTCCGGTTACCTATATGCGTCGGACTGTGACGAGAGACACTGTCTTGGCGGACCAAGAGTTGTCCGAAGGAGACAAGGTGGCGATGTTCTATCTTGCCGCCAATCGCGATCCAGCGATTTTCGACGACCCATATCATTTTGACGTGCTGCGCAGCCCGAATTCTCAATGCGGTTTTGGTGGTCCGGGCCCTCATTTCTGTCTGGGAGCCCACTTGGCTCGTCGTGAAATCACAGTGATGTTTCGAGAGCTTTTCGAGAGATTGCCAGACATAGCAGCAGTTGAGGAGCCGGATCCTCTTCAGTCCTCATTTATCCATGGTGTTAAACACCTAAAGGCGCAGTTCACCCCAGCGAGGTCTGGCTAATGGCTCGAGCACAAGTCGGAGAAATGGAGCTTGAGTACGAGACCTTCGGGTCACCCGACGACCCTGCCCTGCTGCTCGTGATGGGGCTAGGCGCGCAGTTAATTCACTGGCACACAGAGTTTTGCCAACTACTTGCTGACGGAGGCTTTCAAGTCATCAGATTCGATAACCGAGATGCAGGCCTATCGACCAAATTGGATGGCGTTGAAGTTGATTTTCTTGCTTTGGTCGCAGCCGCGCTTGAGGGTCAGGAGGTGTCGGGTACACCGTATGACCTTTCGGATATGGCCGATGATGGTTTTGGGATTCTCGACGATCTTGGAATAGAGAAGGCCCATGTCGTCGGAGCTTCCCTTGGGGGCATGATTGCTCAGACCATGGCGGTTGAACGCCCCAGTCGGGTGATGTCGCTCACATCGATCATGTCTTCTACCGGTACCCGAGAAATAATAGATATACCTGATGAATCGCTTGCTCTTTTGTTGGCGCCAGCTCCGACTGAAAGATCTGCGTATCTGGAATACTCATCGCAATACGCGATTTGGTGCAGCAAGAAGTACTTCGACCCCCAACTGGCAAGGGAGTACGCAGCCGCTTCGTATGATCGCAGTCACTATCCAGATGGTTCAGGTAGACAAATCGCCGCAATGTTGGCTAGCGGAAACCGCGAACCTGGTTTGGCAGAAATGAATGTTCCGACCCTGGTGATTCATGGCCGGGACGATCAACTTCTCTTGCCGCTGTTGGGAGAACGGACGGCTGACGTTATTTCCGGATCAAATTATTTGCTGGTAAGTGATATGGGTCACGATCTCCCTGAACCGCTTTGGCCTGTTGTGGTTGATGCGATACTCAGCCATCTTAGAAATTCGGTCTCTCGAGAGAACTAGGTTCCGGAATTGTCAAGAGATCTAGTTACGTTTTCTTCTTTTTGATAGCTTGAGTCGCTTGTCGTAGAAGTTCTGACACGAGTTCAGAAGCGGCAGGGTTTACTAGATTGCTGTCTCGAGTGACGGCAACCAGTTCTCGTTTGAGGAGAGGCTTTTTTTGAACGGGGATGAGAGAAGCGGGAGGACGTTCGGCTTGGATACGGGGGAGCACGGTCCAACCCATCCCTATCAGGACCATCTCACTAAGTACTTCTGGTTGGTTGGACTCAGCGACAACAGAAAACGTTGACCCCGTTGATCTAAGAGCCTCGCCGATTAGGTCCCTCGTCAAAGAACCTGTGGGAAAGGTCACCCATGGTCCCCATTCCCCCGGTCCGGAAGGTCTTGCCCCGGGTGGGGCGTAAACGTAAAGATCTTCTTCCAACAGTGCAACACTCGAGAAGTTTGGATCCTGAGGGGAGACGCAAACAGCCAGATCTAAGTCACCGCTGGTAAGGCCTCCTAAGAGTTGGCTAGATGGACCAACAGTTACGTGCAGATCTAACTGTGGTCTGCCTTCTCTGAAGCTTCGTAAGGTTTCGCCGAAATGGTCGACCGCTGCAGCATCAATCATCCCTACCCGGAGTTTGCCGGCGGAACCGGCACGAATTCGGTCACTCCATCCGGAAAGATCACTTGTCAATGCAAGTATTCGCCGTGCGTGTTCAGTGATCTCATCTGTAGAGGATGCGGGCACGCGCCTGCGTCCATTCCAGGAAAATAATTCGATCCCTAATCGACGTTGAAGTTCGGCTAATCCTTGAGAAAGAGCGGATTGGCTCACACCCAAGGTTTTCGCAGCGGTTGCCCACGTGTCGCTTTCTTGAACAGCAACTAGGTACTGCAGTTGGGTCATAGAAATATCAGGGAGCGAGGAATGAACTGGGGCCATTAGATCACCATCACAAAACTAAAGATTAGAATTACTTAACATAAAGGTACAAAAGTAATACAACACTTATGATTTATGTATGACTTCAGCCAATATTGCGCCCGCTAATGGAAAACTTGGTGTTCTCACCCCCGGAATGGGTGCTGTCGCGACGACCTTTATCGCTGGAGTGCTAGCCGCCCGGCAAGGCCTCGCCGCGCCGATCGGCTCGGTGTCACAGATGGCACATATTCGTCTCGGGAAGAAAGATGATGTTCGAAACCCACTCATAAGGGACTTCGTTCCTTTAGCTGGGCTCGACGACCTTGTTTTTGGGGGATGGGACCCCATCACCCCCAATGCCTTAGAAGGAGCTCAGGCTGCAGGAGTTCTTGAAGAACGAGACCTTGCTGCGATCTCAGGTGAGCTCGAAGGCATTGTCGCAATGGACGCAGTGTTCGACCAGAAATGGGTAAAGAAACTCGATGGCAATCGCGTTAAGGCACTGGACTCAAAATTGGATCAAGCCCAAGCGCTAATGGCTGATATCGAACAGTTCCGAACTGACAACGACTGTGATCGCCTGGTCATGGTGTGGTGTGGCTCAACCGAGGCGTATCAAGAAGCAAGCGCTGCACATGAAACTCTCGAAGCATTTGAAGCAGGGCTCGAAGCAAACGATGAGAATATTTCGCCGAGTCAGATTTACGCGTACGCGGCACTTATGAGCGATGTTCCGTTCGCTAACGGAGCACCCAACCTAAGCGTTGATCTTCCATGCATGATTGAGCTAGCTGAGCGTCGAGGAGTTCCGATTGTCGGTAAAGATTTCAAGACTGGTCAGACCTTGATGAAAACGCTTGTAGCTCCTGGGCTCAAGGCGAGAATGCTCGGATTGCGGGGGTGGTACAGCACAAACATTTTGGGCAATCGAGACGGAGAAGTCCTTGACGACCCGGAGAACTTCAAAACGAAAGAAGTGTCGAAACTGGGAGTCCTCGACACCATCCTGCAACCAGAGGTTTACCCTGAGCTTTACGGCAATATTGACCACGTAGTGCGAATCAACTACTACCCACCTCGCGGAGACAACAAAGAAGGCTGGGACAATATCGATATCTTCGGGTGGCTTGGCTATCCGATGCAGATCAAAATCGACTTCTTGTGTCGCGATTCGATTCTTGCAGCACCAATTGTGCTCGACCTTGCTCTGTTCCTAGATTTAGCGCAAAGAGCGGGTGAATCAGGTGTTCAAGAATGGTTGTCGTTCTACCTGAAAGCGCCACAGTCAAGCAGTGCATCAGGCCCCGAACACGACATTTTCATTCAGCAGACCAAACTAAAAAACACGCTTCGAGAATGGATGGGCGAAGAACCCGTTACCCATTCTGAAGCTGGATAATTTTCGCCACTAGTGGCAACTGTTTTCAGGTCACGTTTTCAAGGGCGCAGTTGGTTGCTCGTTCGAAGTTCATCCAACATCGAACGCAGAAGACTTTCGTCGTCGGGATTAGCAACCGGAATACTGAACTCGATGCGATCGATCAAGCTGCCAAATCGCGCATTTAGTGAAGAAGCAATATTCTCGTAAGTCCCGACAGTGGCAATTGTGTGGAACATTTCGTCATCGACTAACGCCGGGATCTCATCCCACCTTTGTTCTCGAGACAGCGCCGCTGCTTGGTCGACCTTGTCGCCCCAATCATGGACCTCAAACGCTGCTTTGTATGCAGGTGTTGCTAGATAAAATCCCACTCGTGCCCTCACGCTTTCAGCGACCTTTTCTAGGGTGATCTCATCTTGGGCTGTTGCGATTAATGGTTTCATGCACCAATCAATTTCAGTGGCAGCGCGTTCATTTCGTGCTGCGCCACGAGAGACCGCGGGAACCATCACTTCCTCAATGTATTTCGGAGAACAAACCGGATGAAGCCTGATGCCATCGGCAACTTCACCCACTACGGCACACATGTTGGTGTTGATAGCCGAAATATGGATTGGAATTTGAGGATGATCAATCGGTCCTGGATCGAAAAGAGGAACCATCAGATCTAGCTTGTAGTGATCCCCGTCATGCTGGAGCGGCTCTTGATATTGCCAACACCGCCACACAGCTTTCATTGCCATTATGTAATCGCGCATACGTGGTGCAGGAGCCGTCCATTCCATTCCATACCTGCGTCGAATATGGCCGCGAACTTGTGAGCCCAGTCCTAGTATGAGTCTCCCTTCCGATGCTTTCTGAAGTGTCCAAGCCGACATAGCTGTAATGGTCGGGGATCGCGGGAACGCCATAGCGATTGATGTCGCAAGATCTAGCTGCTCCGTACTTAGCGAGGCAAGCGCGAGTTGTTGGTATGGGTCATCCTTACATTCCTCAACTGCGATCCCGTCGTAGCCCAGACTTTCAATCTGCGCTGCTCCCGCGGCAATGGTTCGGACATCAAGTGGAGTGTCAGGTTCCCGGAGCCCTGGATCGACTTTGCCGAGAGGAAGCATTGTTTCGGATTTCATTTTCAGATCTCCAGTCGCAATTCGCGGCCCTCAAGATAAGCGTTCAACTGTTCGATAAAAACGTCGTCACCACGTCTCATTATCCCGGATCCAGCTCCTGCAAGATGAGATGTGAGAGTCAAACCGGGGTGACTCCAGAGGCTGCTAGCGGTGTCCAATGGTTCTGTTTCGAAAACGTCCAAGATTGCTCTCTCTGGACCTGTTGAATCTAAGGCCTCCAACAGATCATCAGTATTTACGACAGGCCCTCTGGAAATATTGACAAGAATCGAGCTGGCCTTCATTTGTTTCAAGAAGTCTTTATCTATCAAGCCGCGTGTTTCGTCGGTCAAAGGACATGCGACAACAACCACGTCTGCAGAGGGCAGCACATCGGCCAGGTCATTCATGGTGACCATGCGATCGGCCCTAGGATCTTCCACCTTGGTTCTGCGAGCCCCGATTATTTCAACCCCGAACGGCTGAGCTCGTTTTGCGATTTCGCCTCCAATTGAACCGAAACCAACTATCAACCATGTCCCTCCGTTTATTTCGGTCCAACCTTTTTGAACCCAACGCGCCTGTCGCTGGTGGTCGTTTCGTTGAGGCCATCCGTGAACAACATTCATCACTGCTGCCACCACGTATTCGGCTACTCCCGCGTTGGGGGAGTCACTGTTACTGAGACGGATTCCTGATGAAAGAATTTTTTGTAACGGCGGAGCATCTGCGCCTGCGAGACACGACTGCACCCACTGAACAGTTCCGGACTCAAGTAGAGAATCGACGAAGGAAACGAAGTCTCCACCGGGCATACCAGTGGATTTTTCTGAGAGCAGCAGGTCAATAGGTATCCACGCAATCTCTGGCTGGTAGTCAGGTGCAGCCACCTGAGATCCATCTGGCCAAGTGATCCCTGAAGATGACCAGCACACAACGTCGAGTTCGCTAGGAGAAGCCTCGAGACGTGATTGAATTCGGTCATAGGCCATTAGAGGAATAAGGACTTGACGCTTGGACATAGTCGATCAGCGTAGGGTGCTAGCCGTGTCGCTGTCCGATGATTCAGAGATTTCGTCGAAGCCCGCCAGCACAACTTTGTTAATAGCAATTTTGATGCTGACAATGGGACTGGGTGCGTTCCCAATCGTAGGAACAGCGGTCGTCGCCACAGCTCTTGCCGAAGACCTGGGAATGTCTCTCACCCTGTTCGGAGCGGGGGTGGCGGTGAACACGCTTTTCGGTGCTGGGTTTGCACCACTATCAGGTCGATTCAGCGACCGTTATGGGGGCAAATGGTCGTGTGTTCTCGTCCTGGTCTCTGCGGGAGTTGGCCTGCTAATTCTTGCCCTCGCTACATCGCCTTTCGGATTCATATTGGGTCTTTTGGTATCGAGTTACGGACAAGGAGCCTGCAATCCAGCGACCAACAAACTTGTGGCTGAAAGAGCGGCTCCTGGGCGCCGAGGAACCATGACAGGTATCAAACAGTCCGGTGTTCAATTGGGAATTCTCCTAGGTGGGTTTACTCTGCCAGCGTTAAGCATTTGGCTTAATTGGCAACTAGCTATAGGTCTGTACGCAGCAGCGGCTCTTCTCTCGGCGTTTGTCGCTGCGTTCGCACTGCCAGATAGCCGTGAGCTAGCAGCCGAAGATAGCCCTGGGATTGAAGCCTCAAAAAAGACGCCTCTGCCGAGTTCGGTTTCGCTCTTGGCGCTATATGCACTTTGTATGGGGTGCGTTGTCGGAGGGGTAGGGCGCTACACCGTTCTGTTCGCCGAAAACGCGTTGTCCATGTCGAACGTTAAAGCCGGGCTCGTAGCCGGTCTTCCGGGAGGTCTCGCTATAGGGACACGAATTATTTGGGCTCACCTAGCTGAACACCGGATAGCGCCTCCTCGGGCACTTGCTGTTCAGTCTGTTCTTACAGCTTTTGTCATGTTGATGCTGTGGGTCGCTGTCGCAGTTGGCTCTTGGATCATGTGGCCCGTGGCAGTTCTTTCCGCGTTAGGTCTTAACGCTTGGAATGCGGTAGCGATGCTTTCTGTAATCATCGGAGTGCCCCAGTATCAGTCCGGTCGTGCAAGCGGGAGGGTCGTCATGGGTTTCATGGCAGGGCTTACCGCAGGTGGGTTCTTCACCGGCCTCATCGCTGATGCGACCGGTGGTTACGAGACCGCATGGGCGGTTCTTTTCCTTCTGTCGGTCATAGCGACGTTGCTTGCGTGGCGAAGTGGCAAGGAATGGTGTTTAAATCCCGCTGCCTAAAATCGAAATCCAGATGCTGCATGGCTTGCTGGAAGTCGGTCCTCTCCGAAGAGCTTTTTTCTCAGGCTGCCTTCGGAGTAGTCACGTTGAACTAGGCCTCGCTCTTGCAAGATGGGCACAACCCCTTCAACGAAATCAACGAAGGTGCCTGGTGTCACTGTGTATGCCAGGTTAAATCCGTCTATACCGCTTTTAAACCGGCGTTCCAGTTCGTCAGCAATTTGTTCAGCTGACCCCGCCAGCCAAGCCCCAGCCAAATTTGATTTGATCAAATCGCCCATAGTTCTCGTCCCAGGAGGAGCTGAATCCAACAAATTCTTGATGAAGCCTTGAACCCGCTCCGTTCGAAAATTTTCTAAAGGTTCATCTGGGTCAATGTCGCCCAGATCTGCCCCAATGTTTCCGCTGATGTGAGCCAATCCGGCTTCGAGGGAAAGACTTTGTTCGTACTCCTCACGTTTTGCTAACGCCTCAGCCTCGGTACCCCCCACGATGGGCGCAACCCCTCCAATCAACTTGAGATCAGAGCGAGACCTTCCATTGGAACGGGCGCGTTTTTGAAGATCAATCTCCAACGCCTGACCGCTTCGAGAAGAGCCCACAACGAATATGCACTCGGCATGCCGGGCAGCAAACTCCCTTCCGCGTTCTGACATTCCGGCTTGAAAAATTACGGGTGTCCTCTGCGTGGACGGCGCTGAGAGATGGGGCCCGGCCACATCGAAATACTGACCATGGTGGTTTATCTCTTTTACACGACGAGGGTCGACGTAAATCCGTTCCTCACGATCGTCGACGACAGCATCATCGGCCCAACTCCCTTCCAAGAGCTTGTAGATCACTTCCAAATACTCTTCCGCTATTGCGTAACGATCTTCGTGTGGAGGTAAACCATCGAAACCCAAATTGCTCCCCGCGTTAGGTAGGTACGAAGTAACTACGTTCCAAGCGACACGACCGTTAGTTAGGTGATCCAAAGTAGAAAGTTGTCGGGCAAAGGTGAATGGATGTGCCTGCAACACCGAACTAGTAAACGCAAAACCAAGATTTTCGGTCGCAGAAGCCATAGCCGGAATGAGAAGCATTGGATCGTTGACTGGCACCTGCATAGCTTCTTGAAACGAGGTATCTGAGCCACCCTTGTAGTTGTCGTACAGGCCAAGAACATCCGCTAAGAAGATTGTGTCAAAACAACCACTCTCGGCTACTTGAGCCAGTTCCATCCACGGATCCAGAGAGTTGAATTCAGTCTGACGAGTATCATCTCGGGTCCACATTCCTTGTTGGATGTGGCTCACACAGTTCATGGAGAACGCGTTTAAGATCATCCGCCTCGGCTGTGAACGCTCGTCCATAAAGCGCAGTCTCGCAGCAAAGCGTCGTTGGCGCCCTGAAGCTGTAAGAATCATGGGATGGACGCAGCAACATTCTCGCAGCATCTCAACACAATCGAAGAGCAGGGCTACTGCATCATCGAAAATGCCATAGAGCCGAACCTGGTGGAAGAGGTACGAGCATCTGTGGCGCGGTTAGAGGATGAATTAAACATCGAACCGCGAGGAAACCGAGCTGAGGGTTTTGCCACGAAACGGATGTACAACCTGCTAGCCAAAGACCGAGTGTTTTGGAACCTACCTGTTCATTCCAATGTCCTCCCATTCGCAGAACATCTTCTGGATGAAGAATGCCTTTTGTCGGGCACCACATGCATGCACATAGGACCGGGTGAAGTTCACCAGGGACTACATAGTGACGACGGATTGGTGAATGTTCAAAGGCCCAGAATTCCATTCATGGTTACTACTATTTGGGCCTTTAGCGACTTCACCGCTGATAATGGAGCAACCCGAATCGTTCCGGGTTCTCATAAATTTGACCACGAACCTCGCAAAGGTCAGAAAGTCGAGCACATAGCCGCTGAAATGGAGGCGGGTTCAGTATTGATAGTCAATGGTGGAACATGGCACTGCGGAGGAGCAAATAACACAGATAGTGATTGGAGACTGGGAGTCAGTGTCCAATACTGCCAGGGCTACTTGCGTCAACAACAGAATCAGTACTACAGCCTGTCTCCGGAAGACGTGAAGGCGATGCCTGAAAGATTGGCAGCTCTATGTGGTTTCACGCTCTACAAGGGAATCATGGGCCACGTGGATGGAGCTAGTCCCGGAAGATTCTTAGGTGCAGGACATGCGGATGAAGTTGCCTACGCTGCCATGAGAACGAAGAACGGAGTTGCTGAAAGTTGAGCAACGCATAGCTGTATCGATCTAGGTTCAAGCTATGGAAATTAAGGACCGAGTAGCAATCATTACTGGCGGTGGTGGCGGTATTGGATCCGCCACTGCTCGCAAATGGATATCTGAAGGGGCGCGAGGAGTCGTAGTAGCTGATTACAACGCCGAAGCAGCACTCTCAGTTGCGGCGGAATTGGGTTGTATCGGCGTTGGACTCGACGTCACTGATGAAGCAGCGGTAAGCCAGTTGGTTGAAGAGACCGAAACAACGATTGGGCCAGTTGACATCTTCTTCTCTAACGCTGGAGCAGGGGCAGAGGGCGGTGTAGAAGCTCCCAACGATGCATGGCAGTCACAGTGGGAGTTACATGTCATGTCACACGTGTACGCAGCACGCGCCGTCGTGCCATCGATGACGGCACGTGGTGAGGGTTACCTGGTGCACACAGCGAGTGCTGCTGGTCTCCTAGCTGCCGTTGGTTCAGCACCCTATTCGGTGACGAAAGCGGCGTGTATCAAACTGGCCGAAACGTTGGCAATCACACACGGAGACGACGGCATACGAGTTTCGGTTTTGTGTCCTCAGGGAGTCAACACCGCGATGGCACCGCGACAACTTGGCGATGGCGGAACCGACGGGATAGTGGAAGCCGATTTCGTTGCAGACAAGATCACCGAAGCGCTTAGAAACGAAGAGTTTCTGATCCTGTCGCACCCTGAGGTCCAAACCTATACAGAACGAAAAGCTTCAGACCCCGATCGGTGGCTCAAGGGCATGCGTCGTCTTCGTAGGAGATCAATGGATCTTCTTGAGGGAGCGTGAACCGTTACAGCGGAGCTGATCTGAAATCTGCACAGGCCTCCAACAGGGTCACGGTCGCTCTAGTAGTTGTGACCGCGTTGCTGATTGGTCTCAATTACACAGTGATGAAATGGGCGCTGGACCACACCACACCCTTGGCCCTAGCCGCTCTTCGAACAACCGTCGGCGCTCCGTTCCTCCTAGCGGTCGCTTTTCTCCGCGGAGAGCGGCTTCCACAGACTCGGCAACAATGGGTAGCTGTATGGTGGATCTCACTTTCTATCACCACCGTGTCTAGCGGGTTTCTTGTGCTGGGAATTTCACGGTTGTCCCCAGGTTTGTCAGCAATGCTGTCTGCAACGATGCCGTTGTTTACCGCAGTTATTGCAGTCGTAGCCATAGCTGAGTTCCCCGGTCGGCGAGGCTATTTCGGCTTGTTGATTGGCCTACTCGGAGCAGTATTTTTAGCCATTCCAGCTTTTGGTTCGGGCAACACCACGTTGGGGATAGCGTTTTCCCTCATTTCGAGCATCAGTTGGGCTGCGGGAGCAGTCTTAAATAAACGGCTCCCGGGAGCCTTAGCAATCAGCCCGCTGATGTTGGTCGCTTTACAGATCACGTTTTCGGCGGTCTGTTTGCATCTAGCGGTTCCATTTTTCGAAGATTGGTCGGAAACCTCGTTCAATTGGGGATTGGCCATACCTTTGTTGTACGCAGGAATTCCGTCTCTAGCGGTCACCTTTTATCTCTTCGCTAGCGTGTTACGTCGGGCCCCCGCTATACAAGGAGCCGCTGTCGCTTACCTGACACCTTTTTTCGGCGTCCTCTTCAGTTGGTTGCTGGTCGGGGATCGATTAGATAGAGCCCAGATGGTGGGGGGATTTTTGGTTATTGCCGGCGTAGCGGTCTTGTCAGTTGACCGACGGTGAAGAGGTCTGCAAGTAATCAATAACTGGCGTAGCCTTCGGAGCTATGGCAGACAGCGACGTTAAGGCAATGACGGCCAACATTGATGTGGTCGAGTTCGAAGAGACAGCTTTTACAACCCCGGTTCCGTTGCGCGAGGCAAAAGTAGCGATCGTTACCTCGGCTTCACTTCATCACCCCGAGGACGAAGACTTTTCCCCCATGGATACCGGATATCGAGTTTTGAAATCTCAGCCTCGTGACTACGTAATGGGACACTGGAGTCCAAATTTCGACGCGACAGGCTTCGCCTTAGACATCAACACCGTCTTTCCGATAGATCGCTTAGATGAACTAGCTGCACAAGGAACAATTGGTTCTGTCGCCGATGAACACCTGGCTTATGCGGGTAACCAGTTTGACCTGTCGGCAATAAGGCTGGATAGCGGACCAGCAGGAGCGAAATTCTTGAAAGAGCAAGACGTCGACGTTGTCTTACTCACCCCCGTTTGACCGCTTTGCACGCGTACCGTGAGTACGCTCGCACACATTTTCGAAGCGGAGGGTCTCGCGACTATCGCCCTGGGCTCCATAAAAAGTCAGATAGAAACAGCCGCACCTCCTCGAGGGCTTTGGTGTGACTTTCCTCTTGGGCGGCCTCTCGGAGTTCCCTCCGACTCAGAATTTCAACATCGAGTACTTGGCAAGGCCTTGGAATTGTTAGATAGTCCAGAGCCAATTTTCGCTGAATACGACGTAAGTATTATTGATGACGGGACCGAAGTAATGGCGTGCCCAATGCCACCACGTCACGATCCCGACCTTCACCCTGCCATTGATGAAGCAAACGGAATTCGACCTGCCTATGAACGTGCCATTGCTAAATACGGGAACCGCGTCGGAGCTGGAAGGACTGTTGAAGCCGATGACATAACGACGGCGATAGACGCCTTCATAAGAGTCGCTGATGGGATCCCATGGAAAGAGGCTGGGGTACCGGGGATCCCTGCACGGGTTAGCCAAGACATACGCGGATACTACGAAACAGCAGCCTTGGCGCTATCGGACCATGCTCCATCAGCGTGGGCGGGGACTCGCTGGTTCTTGGACCATACCGAAGCCGGGAAAGTAGTTATGGCAGCTAGGCAGGCCATGGCTGATGCAGGCGAGATGCAACCCATTTGGTTTTATATGGCCCCTGGAGATCGCTAACAACAGCTGTGATCTTTTCGGTCCAGCCAGTTGAACAACGGTTTTTTGGGTGGCGCATCGTCGCAGCCGCCTTCACAATCCTATTTGTTGTATACGGAGTCCAATTCAGTTTCGGCACCTTTGTAGGGGACGTAGTTAAAGACACCGGATGGTCGGAAAGCCGACTACAGCTCATATTTGCTATTTACATCGGGCTGTATAGCGCCCTATCGGCTGTGAGTGGTTGGCTGACAGATCGAGTGGGCCCACGACCCATCGTTGCGGTTGGAGCACTATTACTCACGACTGGATATTTGTTGTGGGCAACAGCCAACAGTTTGATCGTTGTCGCAATTGGGATGGCTGTGGTGGCTCCTCTAGGAATGAGCTGCTCTTGGGTGCCCTGTAACGCCACCGTTGTGCGATGGTTCGTAGTGCGTAGGGGTTTCGCGACGGCAATAGCAACTGCCGGTGGAAGCTTGGCCAATATTCTGGTTCCCCCGGTTGCAGCGGTGCTTGTCTCCGCTTACGGCTGGCGAGTAGCTGTTCTGATCATGTCGATCACAGGTGGCGCCTGCATGTTGGTGAGTTCAGTTGTTCTCGAACGAGACCCTGAAGGGATAGGGCAGCAACCTGATGGGCGAATGAGAACAACAGTCGATGTTGAACTGGAATCGCTCGAAGGAATGACTCCAGCTCAAGCTTGGAGAAACCCTAATTATTGGAAAATATTTGGCATGTATGCCCTCACGTTTCTGGCGGTCTTCGTGCCATTTGTCCACGGTGTCCAATTTGCCCAGAGCCTGGGAGCCTCGTTGCAAACTGCCTCGACAGTGATCTCAGCGATAGGAATTGGTGGCCTAACTGGCAGGCTTGTCATGGGTCCTATTTCTGACCGCATCGGGAGAAAGAACGCAGTCATGTTGGCCCTGTTCGTTGAAACCATTTCGTTTCTCGGGATGGCGAGCAGCACTACCCTTTGGCTTTTGTATCCATCGGCGGTGGCCTTTGGCTTCGCATACGGGGGAGGGGTAGTCGTCTTCCCACCATTGGTTGCAGATCTATTTGGCCGAGCACATGCGGGCTCAATAGTCGGACGTATCTTTGCGACGGCCGGGGCGATGTCAGCCATCGGGCCATACGCGGCACAAATTCTTCACGATGCCTTAGGTAACTACAAATGGGCCTTCTTACTCGCAGGCTTGTCTAACGGACTTGCCTTCGTGCTAGCTACTCGTCTTCCTCGATCGGCGGAAGCCACCTAAAATCAACGATTTACGGTCTTTGGGCTATAGGTAGACACCAGTGCCCTGCACGCTACTAATCTGTAGTGGAAGCAGGAGGGGACACCATGGCTTTAGCTGACTTCAAACTTGAGGACCGCTTCGCGCGTAGCGAAGGTGACGTTGCGATGTCCGGAGTTCAAGCGTTACTTCGGGTATTAGTAGACCAACTTCGCGCTGATCGACGCGACGGGATGAACAATGCGGCCATGGTCTCTGGCTACAGGGGCTCCCCTTTAGGAGGGATTGACGCTCTGATGCTTGGCAATGCCCAAGAATTGGTCGACAACAACATTGAGTTTGTTCCCGGACTGAATGAAGATCTTGGCGCCACAACTGTTTGGGGATCACAGCTTGCCAATCGTAACTTTGATGGCAAATTCGATGGCGTGTTGGGTATGTGGTACGGAAAAGCCCCGGGGGTCGACCGTTCGGGAGATGCCATCCGACATGCAAATGTTTGCGGGGTAGACCCCAAAGGTGGGGTGCTACTAGTCGCAGGCGATGACCCTGCTTCTAAATCTTCAACGCTGGCTTCGGAATCAGAATTTGCATTGCTTCACTTTCAAACGCCGATCCTTTATCCAGGCACCGTTCAAGAAGTCGCTGACTACGGTCGAATCGGTTACGAACTTTCTCGATACAGCGGCCTTTGGGTATCACTGAAAATCGTCACCAACGTCGCTGACGGCTACTCAACCATCAAAGTCGGACCGGGACGAGTGCAGATGAAGCGTCCCGACTTTGAATGGGACGGTGTTCCTTGGCAACACACACAGCAAGACTCACTCTTCGGTCCCTTTGCTGTGCGTCAAGAACTCGAAATTCATGAAGGTCGGATGGAAGCTACAGATGCTTTTACCCGTCTAAATAGTCTCGACCTAGTAAGTGGCGCCACCTCAGACGCTCGCATAGGAATTGTCGCTGCAGGCAAAACCTATTACGACCTTCGTGAGGCCCTAGACCGAATGGGTCTTGACGAAGCTGCACTCAAACAGCGGGGAATGCGACTGTACAAGCCAGCTGTCGTATGGCCACTTGAAGCTCAAGGAGTTAAGGAATTTGCCCGTGGGCTAGACACCATTGTCGTTGTCGAAGAAAAACGTGCCTTCATTGAAATGTTTATGCGCGAAATCTTGTACGGCTCGTCAGATGCTCCGACCATCCTGGGTAAGCGTGACGCGACCAATGCGTTCTGGTTCCCCGGCCATGGAGAGATGGACGCTGACCTCATTGCCCGCAAGATTCGACCGTTTCTTGTCGAATGCTTGGGAGAAGATGCTGTAGGTCCCGCCGTGCGCGAACGAATAACAATCCCCGTTTCGCTTGGCAGCCCAGACAGCAAGAAACAGTCAAACCGAACCCCTAATTTCTGTTCTGGGTGTCCGCACAATCGATCGACTTGGGTTCCGGAAGGCTCTGAAGCCGGCGGAGGAATTGGATGTCATGGAATGGCATCAATGACCCCCACAAGAAATGTGAAAGGTACTACCCAGATGGGTGGCGAAGGAGTCCAATGGGTCGGGGCCGCGCCATTCGTCACTATGGACCATCGCTTCCAAAATATTGGCGACGGAACCTTCCATCATTCAGGGTCGCTAGCGGTTCGACAGGCAGTAGCGGCAGGCACCAACGTCACCTACAAGATTCTGTACAACGCGGCGGTAGCGATGACAGGGGGACAAGACGTTGATGGTGGAATGACAGTTCCTGAACTGTCACGGTCGCTAGACGCAGAAGGTGTCTCAAAGGTCATGGTTCTTACCCACGACACAGAAAAATATGGAGAGGAAGCACACTTCGCTGAAGGCACGGAAGTTTGGTACCGAGACCGCCTTGATGAAGCTCAACGAATACTGCGAGACATTCCCGGATGCACAGTGCTCATCTATGACCAGCCCTGTGCCGCAGAACTTCGTCGTGACCGTAAACGAGGCAAGGTCGCGGAACCCGCAATGGCTGCTTACATAAACGAAGCGGTATGTGAAGGATGTGGCGACTGTGGCGAAAAATCTAGTTGCCTTTCCGTCCAGCCTGTTGAAACCGAATTCGGTAGGAAAACGGTCATACATCAGTCATCTTGCAACAAGGATTTCACCTGTCTTGACGGTGATTGCCCAGCCTTTATTGAAGTAATACCAGGTGGGGTTGTTCCCGAAAAATCGGCTCTGGCAATAGCTGAAATCGCTGAAGGCCAAATAGAGCCCGATCGGCTCGATGAAGGCAATGTCCTAATGATCGGTATTGGAGGAACCGGGGTAGTGACGGTCAACCAGCTTCTAGCGACGGCCGCCCTACTAGACGGCAAAGAAGCTCACGGACTAGACCAGACCGGCCTCGCACAAAAGGGCGGCCCAGTTGTATCTAACCTTAAGATCCGACGTCCCGATGGTGAACTGGAATTGGGTGAAGCAAACAAGATCGCAACCGGAGAAGCCGATGCATACATCGTCTTCGACCTATTAAGCGGTACCAACCCAGCCAACCTAGAAAAAGCAATGCCTGGACGAACGGTGGCGCTTGTTTCTTCAAGCAAAGTACCCACCGGAGCAATGGTCCGTGACACCTCGGCTGAATATCCCGAATGGTCAGCCCTTCAAGATTCAATCGATAGCGCCACTATCGCCGAGAAGAACGTCTACTACGACGCAGGCAAGTTGTCAGACAATCTATTCAGATCTCACATGCCGGCGAACATCATCGTTCTTGGTTCCGCCTATCAGAGTGGCGTCGTACCCATTAGCGCAGTGGCGATAGAGCGAGCGATTGAGTTGAACGGTGTAGCAGTCGAGATGAATACCCAGGCATTCAGAATCGGTCGCCAGATCGTTCTCGACCCCAACTTCATCGAATCATTGGGAATCGAGAGTGAAGGAAACGCTAGCCAGCAAACCAAAATTTCAGCTGCGCTAGAGAGCCTTATCCAAACGATTCCGGAGCCATTTGAAGAACTCGAGAGACTTCTGAAGATCCGGGTGGCAGAACTTGTCGACTATCAAAACAGCAATTACGCCAAGAGGTATGTGGAGAAAGTAAGCGTAGTTCGCAAAGCGGAAGTTGCAGTGGGTGAAGACACTCGACTGTCCGAGGCGTATGCGCGGTATCTCTACAAACTCATGGCATACAAAGATGAATACGAAGTGGCTCGCCTCCACCGCTCAAAAGCTTTCCACGAGGCTGTGCGCGAACAATTCGGAGACCGCAGCAAGGTCACGTACAAGCTGCATCCACCTTCGATGAGACGTTTGGGCCTGGAGCAGAAAATAGGATTGGGTCGCTCTGGAGATGTTGCCTTCGCACTGCTACGCAGGATGAAGTTCTTACGCGGAACCCCATTAGATGTGTTCGGCAATACAGCTCATCGCAAAATGGAACGGGGCCTAATTGACGAATACCAAGAGATGATCGATCAAGCGCTAACCGATCTTCGTCCTGAGACCTATGACAGAGCGGTCCAATTAGCAGAACTTCCAGACATGATTCGTGGCTACGAAGGAGTCAAAGAAGCAAACGTTGAGAGATTCCGCCAGGCAGCCAACGAAATTTTGAGTTGACGAGAACACCAGAGCCCAGCCTTTGGGCATCAGAACATTCATATTGCTAGAGGCGAAAGCTGATCTTAAGCAATTCCCAACTGCCTTGAGATCTGTTGATTAACCGTGTGAATATGACCGAAAACGACCAGACTAGAGGCATGGATATGCGGGACTTAGATGTTGCCGATTCAGTGCTTGACCTCGTAGGAAACACTCCGCTGGTGAAACTGCCGAGAATCGGAGAAGAATCTCCCTGCCCCATAGTCGCAAAGCTTGAGACGACAAACCCTGGTGGCAGTTCTAAAGATCGACCAGCAATAACCATGATCGACGAGGCAGAAAAGGCCGGACTCCTCAAACCAGGAGGCACCATCATCGAACCGACATCTGGCAACACAGGAGTGGGTTTGGCCATAGTCGCCGCTCAACGTGGCTACGACTGCATTTTTGTGATGACGGACAAAGTGAGTAGCGAAAAGGTCACTCTCTTAGAGGCCTATGGCGCCGAAGTAGTCGTTTGCCCGGTAGCGGTAGCGCCAGAAGATCCGCGTTCGTATTACTCCACCGCTGAACGACTGGTCCAAGAGATCCCCAACGCGTACCGACCGAACCAGTACCACAATCAAGCAAACCCGAAAGCACACTATGAGTCCACAGGTCCTGAAATATGGGAACAGACCAAAGGGCGGGTGACCCATTTCGTCGCAGGAGCAGGCACCGGAGGGACAATTACCGGCGTTGGTAAATTCTTGAAAGAACAGAACCCCGGAATACAAATAATTGCAGCTGACCCAATCAATTCCGTTTATTCAGGAGGTAATGGCCGCCCTTATCTCGTCGAAGGTGTTGGTGAAGACTTCTGGCCCGATACTTATGACCCGGAAATAGTTGATTCAACTATCGCGATAAGTGACGCCGAGTCGTTCTCCATGGCGCATCGAGTCACGACCGAAGAAGGAATTCTCATCGGCGGCTCCGGAGGAACAGCGGTTGCAGCGGCACTGGAAGCAGCTAAGGGTCTGACAGCAGATGACCTGGTGGTAGTCCTCATCCCCGATAGTGGCCGTGGCTACCTAAGTAAAGTTTTTGACAAAACCTGGATGGCAAACATGGGTTTTTCAAAGTGTGAGGGAATAAGCGTTGCTGAGTTGCTCGGACCCGGGTCAGCCGACAACCCGGAATTGATCTACGTTTCACCTCACAGCAAGGTTCGGCATGCAATTGAAACGATGCGGAAACATGAGCTACCCCATGTTCCCGTCGCAAAAGGCGAAATGCCGATAGCAGCCGCTGAAGTTATGGGGTCGGTATCGGAAGACTCTCTGATGCAAAAATCTTTTGATAATGAAGCCATCCTCGACGAATCGGTCGAAGAAGTGATGGACCCGGCCTTGCCTGTCATTGGACTAGGAGAATCAGCGACAACCGCGGTAAGTAAACTAGAGATTTCGCCGGTTCTACTAGTGCTTGATGCCGGTAAGCCACACGCCTTACTGACAGAATCACATGTAATGAACTCTGAGATCGCTAAACAACATTTGGAGGTGGACGCGAAATGATGGGTGGAGATCCTCTCCTTTCGGGCTTCGAAGATCCAGATGAATTCGGCTTCGAAACCCGCGCAATTCGAGCTGGTCAACCTCATGACCAACGAACCGGCGGTGTAGTCACACCAATATCAATGTCCACAACCTTTGCCCAGGATTCACCAGGCTCTCCAAAAAATGGATATGAATATTCCAGAACTGGAAACCCCACGCGCCACGCCTACGAAGCCTGTGTGGCCTCTTTAGAGGGCGCTCAATTCGGCTTCGCTTTCGCTAGTGGACTTGCCGCCGAAGATGCCCTATTTCGGCAATTGGATCCCGGGTCTCAAATTTTGTTAGGTAACGACGCTTATGGCGGGACTTTTCGGTTGATCGATAGCGTCCACGGAAAGAAGTCCGGGCTAGCGAACGCGGCAGTCGATCTCACGAAACCAGAGCAAATCAAGGAAGCCTGGACCCCGGACTCAAGAATGGTTTGGCTAGAAACACCAACAAATCCGATGCTTTCGGTCTTCGATATTGAAGCCATCTCCGATGTAGTGCACGACCTAGGAGGCTTGGTCGTAGTCGACAACACGTTTGCGACTCCCTACTTGCAGCAGCCATTAGCTCTAGGTGCTGATGTCGTAGTTCACTCAGCCACTAAGTACATCGGCGGTCATAGTGATGTTGTCGGAGGGTTCGTAGCAACCAACAGTGAATCGTTAGCCGAGGATTTGGTGTACATACAGAATGCAGTCGGTGCTATCCCCAGCCCATTTGATTGCTACCTAGCCCTAAGAGGGGTTAAGACGTTGCCCGTGCGAATGGATCGGCACTGTGAAAACGCTCAGGCAATCGTCAATGTTTTGGATGACCATGATGCTGTTAGCCAAGTCTTGTACCCGGGACTTAAAGACCACCCTGGTCACGAGGTTGCCAAAAGGCAAATGAAAAATTTTGGTGGGATGGTTAGTTTCCGAGTAACTGGAGGGCAAGCGGCCGCTGAGCGTCTTGTTACCCAAACTGAGGTGTTTACGCTTGCCGAGTCCCTAGGAGCGGTCGAGTCACTTATAGAACACCCAGGAGTGATGACGCATCTCTCGGTCGCCGGTTCAGCACTCGAAGTCCCGGACGACCTCATTCGCATTTCGGTAGGTATCGAATCAGTCGACGACCTAGTCGCAGACCTCGTTCAGGCACTCGACCAAGCGGGCTGACACCCTTCGGGACCTCAAGCAGAATTTACAGTGCCTTAACACAAACGAAACTGCGTGATGATTTTCCTTGTCTAGTTTCTAATGGAGCGGATCCCATCCGCGCGGAAGGAAGATCAAATGGAAGGCGATACCGCCTGGATCCTGACCTCTGCTGCTTTGGTGCTTTTTATGGTGCCAGGCTTAGCCCTTTTCTACGGGGGTATGGTCAGAGCCAAGAACGCGTTGAACATGTTGAACATGAACATGTGGTGCTTAGGAATTGTGCCCGTGGTCTGGGTACTTGTTGGATGGAGCCTGGCATCAGGTGACAGCGGCAGAAGCTGGTTAGGTGATTTGAGTGTCGTAGGGCTTAAGGGAGTCAATAGCACCGAAGACATAGCAACATTCGCATTCCTTATGACCTTTGCTTGCATTACCCCAGCCCTGATTTCTGGTGCTGTTGCAGATCGCATGAAATTCTCGGCTTGGATGGTATTCGTCCCAATCTGGTCATTGGTTGTTTACGCTCCGGTCGTCTACTGGGTCTACGGAGCCGATGGCTGGATCTTCAATTTGCCGGCGCATGACTTTGCAGGCGGTACAGCTATTCACGTCAACGCTGGTGCGGCAGCATTAGCGCTCGCAATTGTTCTAGGAAAGAGAACCGGATGGCCGCAAAATCGACCAGCCCCTCACAACGTGCCGTTCGTCATGCTCGGCGCGGGCATCCTTTGGTTTGGATGGTTCGGTTTCAACGCAGGCTCAGCGCTCGGGGCAAACGGTACCGCGGCTCAAGCCTTCGTAAATACCTTCATAGCGGCGGCTGCGGGCATGGTGGCCTGGATGCTTGTCGAATTAGCCAAGACAGGTAAAGCGAGCACTATCGGAATGGCATCAGGAGTCGTCGCGGCGTTGGTCGCTATCACCCCAGCTGCCGGTTTCGTGGGCTCGATGCACTCACTCGTGTTCGGAGCAGCCGCGGGTGTGATCTGTTTCTTCGCCATCGAGGCAAAATTCCGCTTCGGCTTCGATGACAGTCTTGATGTGGTAGGTATCCACCTCGTCGGAGGTGCTGTTGGTGGGGTCCTGCTTGGCTTCATGGCCGACTCGTCAGCTGTGCCTGGGGGTGACTTCATTGACGGGGTCTTCTTCGGTGGAGGCATATTGCTCTGGAATCAAATCCTCTCGATAGCCGCTGTATGTGCGTTCTCCTTCGTGGCCACCTACATAATTGCCAAAGTTATGGACAAGACAATCGGGCTCAGAGTTACAGAAAGCACTGAAATGACAGGCCTAGACGTCAGCGACCACGGCGAAGCCGCATACGTGATGGAGCCCTAACCCCTATAGAAGTAGTTGCACGGAGTTAGTCCACCTAGGCGACATCAGGGACACGCAACTAGCTGTGTGACACCCGTGACCTAAACAGCAAGCTCGCATCGAACCAAGATCGATGCGAGCTTGCTACGTTTCTTGACGTGACAACAAACGACGAAGGCCCAGAGCAGTTTGCTCAACAACGATGGCAACGAACTCCAGACTCAACCGAAGTCATTCTTCTGCGACATGGAGCGTCGCAACCGTTCGTACCAGGAGAACCATTCCCACTCATCGAAGGCCAAGGGGATCCACCGCTGTCAACGATAGGTGAGAAACAGGCTCAAGCATCAGCTGCTCGACTAAGCCAAGAACCGATAGCAGCTTTGTATGCAACGAATATGCAGAGAACTCAACAAACGCTCGCCCCTTTGGGAGCAACGCTGGACATTGATATAGCGGTCGAAAGAGACCTTAGAGAAATTGGACTAGGCGAATGGGAAGGCGGCCTACTGCGGCAAAAAGCAGCAGAAAATCACCCCATTTACCAACAAATGCTGAGGGAACAACGATGGGATGTCATCCCCGGCGCAGAGAGCAACGAGGAGTTCGGTAGCCGATGTATGAATGCCTTGAATCAAATAGTCCTACGCCATCCAGGAGAGCTGATCTTATGTGGTGTGCACGGTGGAGTCATCGGTTCCGTCCTTGCTCAAATAGCCCAGTCAAGGCCATTTGCGTTCGGAGGAGCTGACAACTGTTCCATCAGCCAGATCGTATGGACTGCTGGTGATTGGGCTATCCGACGCTTCAACGACAGCAGCCATCTATTCGAACAACTTCACCACGGGTGAGAGTCACTGAAGGGCGAGTAACTGTGTTATGTGTCACCCAAAAAGGCACTAAGCGCAGATGTCAGATAGGCAGGATCAGAGGAACCTGCCATCTCACGCGCCGAATGCATTGACAATTGAGGGCTTCCCACGTCAACCACTGACATCCCTAGCTGGGCGGCAGTAATCGGACCGATTGTGCTCCCGCACAACAAGTTGGTCCGATGCGCGTATTGCTGAAAGGGGACACCAGCTGATCGGCAAGCTGCCTGAAACAAAGCACTGCTCTCCGCGTCGGTCGCGTACCGAACATTTGCATTGAGTTTGATCACCGGCCCAGCGTTCAAAGCGACGTGGTGTTCGGGTTCATGGCGGTCAACATAGTTCGGGTGAACAGCATGGGCTCCGTCTGCTGACACGCAAGATGATTTGGTTAAAGCGCGAAGAAACTGTTCACGAGAGACGGCCCTTGTTCCCGCCAGCCGCTCTAAAGCGTTTGACAGCATCGGTCCCCGGGCTCCACTAGACGACTCACTGCCAATTTCCTCATGATCGAACAACGCCACTACGGAAATGGTGTTGTCCTCTATAGCTTCGATTTCGCTCAACGCTTCTAACGCTGCATGACAAGAAGCAAGATTGTCTATCCGAGGTGCGGCATAAAACTCTTCATTTCGTCCTAGAGGTGAAGCTGGAGTGAGGTCATGACACATGATGTCCCAGGACAGAACATCTGAGTCGCTCACACCAAGTTCGTCAGCAAGGAAGGACCGAAATGCGCCCTCCTCAGTGTCGCCAAGTCCCCAGATCGGCACGAGATGTGATTGACGATCTAACTTCAGACCATCATTAACGTCTCGATCTAAATGAATTGCTAATTGAGCTACGCGAAGTAACGGTCGATCAACCTTAACCAGGTGGGTTTCTTGACTGGTTTGGTCGCCAACCACTACTCGACCAGAAACACCCAAGTCTCGATCAAGCCAAGAATTTAGAAGTACGCCTCCGTAGACCTCTACACCCAGTTGTTGATAACCGACATGACTCAGATCAGGGTTTGGTTTAATTCGTAGATTCGGGCTGTCAGTGTGGGCACCAACTAAACGAAAACGGAGTCGATCGGGATCTAGCTGCTTGCTGAACGCAGCTGCCACAACGACCCCACCCCAACTCACCACAATGCGGTCGCTGTCACCCCAAACTTCACTTGGGCTAAACCGGTCGAAGCCCGAGCCGGCCAAGTCACTGGCAGCGTTGCGAGCAGCGTGATAGGGCGAAGGAGCTGCATCGATCCAACCTAAGAGTCTCTCAAGTGTTGAGTTTGACATTGCCACCTCAAAAACTAGAAAACTGTGAGATAACTTCCTCACCGAATTTACTTAACTGAGATGGATCCATAGGAGGCACAATCATACGGGTTACACCGATCTCCGCTAACTGCTCGACATAATCGGGACTTGTAGGGCCACCGGCTGTAAATTCAAGCGCCCCCGGATCTCTCCCTGAGTCCTCTGCACAGTGTCGAGCATGATCAAATAAAGCCGTCAGCTCGTCAAGGTGCCCTCGACCAGGAAAGAAACCGTCACCTAGCTCTCCGGCACGGCGAGCCGCGCGCCGACTATGGCCGCCCACGATTATGGGTACATGCCCACTCGCGGGCTGAGGGCGACTGTATACGTTGCTGAAGTTGACGAACTTCCCACCGTAGCTAGCGGTGTCGGACGCCCATGCCTGCTTCATCGCTTCGAGGTATTCGTCGGTGCGATCACCTCGATCGCCAAAGGAGACGCCGAGAGCGTCAAATTCTTCCTCTAACCACCCGGACCCAATCCCGAGAATCATTCGACCCTTAGATAAGCGATCCAAAGTAGCTACCGCCTTGGCGGTTACAAGTGGGTTTCGTTGCGGCAATATCATGACCCCCGTAGCCAAGCGGATCTTGCTGGTGGCCGCCGCAACATAAGAAAGCCAGATCAAGGGATCCGGAATATCGAAATCTTCTCTTCCACCCGGCATTCGCCCATCCTTCGCGTACGGATACTGCGACGCATACCCTGCTGGGACCACTACGTGTTCCACAGTCCAAATTGACTCGCACCCTGCGGCTTCAGCCGCTTGAGCGAGTTCTACGGCAGCATCAGGTTCCACAAAAGGACCCGTGTTAGCAAACATAACTCCGAATTTCATGGCCTGACCCTAGTGGGCGACGAGCATTTGGGCTCTACTGTGCAAGTGTGCTGAATGGTGCTAACGAAAACATGACAAGACCAGTGACGGTCGCGTTCATTGCTATCAACGTGATGGTTTTCGTGCTCACGCACGACATGACTCTTATAGGTGGGGCATCGCTGCAGCAAGATTCACTAGTGCAATGGGCGACCTACGCATTTCCGGTGGCTGAGTTAGGTGAGTGGTGGCGCATAGCAACGGGAGCATTTCTGCACGCCGACATTCGGCACCTTCTGCTCAACATGATCATGTTCTTTCTCTTAGGTCGACGACTTGAGAGGCAGACAGGACCTGCGGTGTTTGTAGCGGTCTGCACCATCAGCATGATCTGGGGTTCAGCGGGAGCTCTCTTGTCAACTCCAAATACTGCCGTCGTCGGCGCTTCAGGCGTTGTTTATGGGGTGATGGCTTCAGTCTTAGTGGTCGAACGACTGAGCGGTCGAGATCCCTGGAGTGAAGGGTTAGGAACCTTAATTGTTGTCAACGTGGTCCTCTCCTTCGTGATCCCGGGAATTTCAGTTGGAGGCCACTTAGGAGGCCTATGTGGTGGACTTCTTTGTGGCTGGACGGCTGGCGACCAACGCCGAAGTCGCGGGTTACGGGTCTGGATAATCTTGTCGATGGTTGGCGTTTTAGGCTGCTTGCTAGGTGGCATAGCGGCTAATACTTGGCTAAACCCCTTACTTTGAACGCTTAGGGCCCGGCTGAGTCGAGACGAAGTGTCTAGTTTTGCCAAGTGCCGATAATGGGCTGGGCATACCGGAGCTTCTCGGGCCAGTCCTGATCCCATGGGAAAGCTGCATTGCGGTCTGGCCACACAAACTGGCAGATTCTCCATGGCTGGTCGTTATATATGAGATCCAAAGTTGGAAAATGGTCAGCAAATTCAGCGAGTTCGATATCTAGCAGGACACTTTTCTGTTCATTATCCAAAAGTCCCGTAAAGATCTCTCCAATAGGGATTGTTCCGCCGAGTCTCAAATGGTTGACGATCAAGTCGAGCAACCCGCGAGCGGCGACCGGCGCTAACCCAAAGATGACTAGTTCAGGGTGTCCGACGAGAGATTCAAGGCCAAAGGTATATGAATAACCAGCCCGGAGATCTTCTTGACTCGACGGGGCTACAGGTTCAATACCCCAACCCTGGTTATCGAGCATCCAAGCGAGCTTTTCCTCGTGTTCCATGGGTTCATAGGTTGGCTCCGTCATTTATCTCGTCGTTTCCTCGGTCACTTTCGAAACTCGCGCTCGCTGCTGCTGATTGCTATAGCTACGATCACCGACCCGATACCCAGACACTCACTCCAACTAGGCGATTGGCCCAAACTTAAGAAACCAACAACGGTGGCAGTGACGGGAAGTAGAGCTTGAAGGAAGGCAAATCTAGATCGAGTGATGTGCCTCATCACAGATTGGTCAATGACGTAGGGGATGACATTAGAAAGTAATCCCGCAGCTACAGCTAAACCGAGAATCCGGGCATCCGCGAATGCGACGTTGAGTTCACCCAGGCCTGATGGGCTAATGACAACTGCACCGATGAGCATTCCCACACCCAACCCATCAACAGCCAAACCATCTTGGGCTACACGGTGCCCTAGAACGATGTATCCGGCCCACATGGCACCCGCCAAGAGCGCGAAGAAGACTCCCAACAAGGTGCCGTTGCCTTGAACTCCAGCGAGTACTAAAACGCCGGAGGCTGCAAGGACGAGCGCTCCTGCCGACCTTGTTGTTCTCGTACCAATAGCCGCAACAGCTATCGGGCCTAAGAACTCAATGGCCACAGCATTCCCGAGAGGTAGACGGTCCATCGCGAGATAGATGAACAGGTTCATTAATGCTAATGAAGCCCCGAAGGTACCGGCCAAAAGAAAGTTTTGCTTACTCCAAGAACGTCGCCATGAACGACGAAAGGCGATAAGAAGCAACGCCGCTCCCAAAACTCGAAGAAACGCCACCCCTCCCGGAGCAATCTCATCGAATAGACCAATGGCAGTAGCGGCGCCGAGGTATTGAGATATGCCACCAATGACAAATAAGACTTCAGGGGCTGGCCGAATGGAGTTCATTTCTAGATGCTCACCGTCGTTCCGACTCCTCGAGTTTTCGCTGTATCCAAGGCAATTGAAGATGCGACAGCGTCTTGTGCTGCAATGCCGACCGACTTGAACACTGTGATTTCCTCGTCGTTGGCGCGGCCGGGGTGAAGGCCCAAGATAATTTCACCCAGTTCTACGACTTCATCAACATCAACTAATCCCTGGGCCCTTGCAGAGATAATTTCACCAGCCTCGGACCAGCATGCTTCGGATTGGTCAATGAAAATCGAAGCTAAGTTGAGAATAGAAGGTTCGATTTCGATCATTGAAGGTTGGAAAGATCCGATGCCAACAATGTGGGTCCCAGGAGCCACCGAAGCTTGCGAAAACGTTGGGGTGGATGAAGTAGTGGCGGTCCACACGATGTCGGCACCGCCTACTGCCTGATCAGGATTGTTTACGACCTGAATGTCGGGACACCACTTAGCTTTGAATAAGTCGTCTGCCAGCTTCTGTGCATTGCCCGGAGTGGGGCTATAGAGCCTTATGGATTTGATGTCGCGTACTGCGCAGGCAGCTTCGATTCCCGCTCTTGCCTGTTTGCCGCTACCGAGCATCGCCAACGAAGTGCTGTCTTTTCTAGCTAACAAATCGACTGAGGCCCCGCCACCTGCAGCGGTTCGAATGGCGGTAAGTCGGGAGCCGTCCATCAACGCCACTGGAGAGCCGGTTGATACGTCAAAAACCAACACGACGGCCTGAATTATTGGTAGGTCACAGCTTTCGTTATCAGGCAGAAAAGTCAATGATTTCACTGATGCTGTAGACGAATCTTTGATGTGAGCCGGCATGAAAATTGCCAGATCAGAATCCTTTCCTATCGGGATCACAGTTCTATTTGGCATCTCAGCAGTGCCGGCACTGGAAGCCGCGAACGCTTCTTTCATTCCAGTAATTGCGTCCGCCATGGGTAGGCACTGGTCTATTTCGTATCCTGAGAGAATAAGCATGTTTACGGCTCTAACGATGAGATGAGAGCGGTCTCCTGACGAAGGCTACCCATCCCTAAGACCGGACATGGCGGATCTAACCGGAACTGTGTCGTCAAGGCCCTGGTCAGGGCATAGACTGCGAAATGTTCAGGGCGTCGCGGTCAAAGAACTAGTTGATAGAACGACTTCGTACGCCAAATTGTTACACCCAGGGAGGGTGAATTCATGAAGTTTAAGTTCATGCGACTGCTAGGCGTTATGTTTGCCTTTGCATTAGTCGCTGCCGCTTGTGGCGGATCCGACGATGATTCCAGTAGTGGATCATCGAGTGGAAGCTCATCCGCTGCTGAGCACGACAGCCTCGGCGATGGTTCTCTAGGAACCGTCACCGTAGAAGCCGGAGACGACATCCAGATTCGTTCGCTGAACGCAATCACGGGAGATGTCGCATTCCTCGGTATTCCTAACCAACGTGGCGTTGAGCAAGCCATTGCTGACTTCGGAGATATCCATGGGTTCAGCGTGACCATCGGTACAGGCTTAGATGACTTGTGCTCAGCTGATGGTGGCCAAGCAGCGGCTCAGACAATCGTCGCCGACGAAGATGTAGTTGGCGTAATTGGTACATCCTGCTCCGGTGCTGCTACAGCAGCATCTCCGCTAATTAGCGAGGCCGGAATGGTCATGATTAGCCCTTCGAATACTTCGCCGGCGCTGACCTCAGACCTTGCGGGAACAGCTGGGGACAACTATCACGCGGGCTACTACCGCACCGCTCACAATGACCTGTTCCAGGGTGCCGCTATGGCCAAGTTCGTATATGAAGAACTTGGAATTAGCGCAGCAGCAGCGATTCATGATGGAGATCCGTATACCCAGGGTCTGGCTCAAGCATTCGCGGACGCTTTTGAGAACCTTGGCGGTTCGGTAACTGGATTCACCGGTGTCAACAAAGAAGACACCGACATGGTTCCGGTACTGACTGAGATCGCTGCAGGCTCACCTGGAGCTGTCTTCTTCCCAATCTTCCAGCCTGCAGGTGACTTTGTTGCCGACCAGGCTCCTGGAGTTTCTGGTCTTGAAGGAGTCGTGCTGCTTGGTGCCGATGGTCTGCAAGTTCAGAGCTTCATGGAACTGCCCCAAGCCAACGGCATGTACCTCTCCGGTCCAGACCTTCGGTACGGAAGCAACACCAACCAAAGTACTGGTGCCACTGCTGACAAGTTCCTGGCTGATTATGAGTCGAACAACGGAAATCCTCCAGAGGCACCGTTCTGGGCTCACTCCTACGATGCCACCACAATTCTGTTGGAGGCCATTAAGGCAGCGTCACATTCTCACGACGGCAATCTCGAAATCGATCGAGCGGGTGTGCGCGAATATCTTGACGGTCTTTCAGGATACGAAGGCATCATCGGAACCTTGTCATGTGATGACTTTGGGGACTGTGGCGCACAGCGAATTACCGTTGTGCAAAACAACTCGGCTGATTTTGCCGGTTCGATTGAGAACGTAGTCTTCTCTTACGCTCCTTGATAAACCCGCCCGAATAAAGGGCATGACTGATTGACCCCCGAGGTCATCAGTCGTTTCTAACTCGACATCGGCCCCGACCCGGCGATAACTCCGGGTCGGGGCCGAGTGTCGGTTATGCACCTTGGTGGATTGAGATGCAACTCAACTACCGTGACTCTTGGGACAGATGTGGCAACTACTCATGACGCGAAACGTATTTCTCGGGTGCTTTGGGTCGACCGTTTTCTTACCTTCATCCGGCTCGCCTTTGTCGTAGTGATAGCGGTCGGCTTGTTTGCCTTCATTGCCCAGCAAATTGATCCGCAGAATCCTCTAGCACGGTGGCTGAATCCCGACGCGACTGGTCTGACTGCCCCACAATTTAAAGGCCTGTTGGTGACCGGGCTAGCTCAGGGTGCTATGTATGGACTGATAGCGCTCGGATATTCAATGGTCTACGGAGTGCTGGGCTTTATTAACTTCGCACACGGCGAAGTCTTCATGGCCGGCGCTATGTCGGGCATGATCACTTCAAACAAACTTGCTGACGCAGGTCTCTGGGAAGACGCTTTCCTATTTTGTCTGGCCTTCGTCGTTATTACTTCGATTCTAATTTCGACAGCCGTAGCAGTCATCATGGAACGAATCGCCTACCGACCGTTACGTGGAGCTCCGAGGCTCATCCCCCTGATCACCTCTATCGGTGTGTCATTTTTTCTCCAGAACGTCTCGGTTGTTCTCTTAGGACCAGGGGCCAAGTCTTATCCGTCATTACCTACTTGGCTATCGCAGAAGCGTTCACTACTTGGATTTGAGATAGAGGGTACGAAACTAGTGGTTCTATTAACCGCAGCAGTTTCGATGGCCGGCCTCTGGTTTTTGGTGGAACGCACAAAAACGGGCAAGGCAATGAGGGCAGTAGCTGAAGACAAAGAAATTGCTGCTCTAATGGGAATTGACGTGAATCGAACCATCGTCACAACCTTCGCTGTGGGCGGGGCCATGGCCGGAGTCGCAGGGATTCTTTGGGGCATCCTATTCCGGAGTGTCATCCACACGACTGGTTTCTTGCCAGGTATCAAAGCCTTTAGTGCTGCTGTAGTTGGTGGCATAGGCAACCTCGGCGGGGCCATGGCAGGCGGTCTTTCTTTAGGAGCTGCAGAGGCAACGGCGCCCCTGGTGCTGCTCGAACCGCTCGGTGTTGACGGCGTTTCGCAACTACGTGACGCAGTCGCATTTGCCGTTTTGATCTTCGTACTTCTTGTTCGACCCAGCGGCCTTTTTGGTGAGCGACTGTCTGAGGACGATCGAGCATGACCGCTACCTCCGAAAACCTCTCGATGGTTGAAACGCCGGGTGTTGCCTGGCGCAAACAAATCCGTTTCGCTCTGATCGGAGCACTTTCCTCAGCGTTTATTGCTTTAGCCGGAATGCCCGTTGGTCTTGACGGAAGAAGCATCATCCAGCCTGTTCTAAGTATGGGCTTTCTCTCTTTGCTTTGGGTTCCCTTTGTATTGGCGACGATTGCCGGTAGCGAAGTGGTGCTCGAAGGCATGACGGCAAGAACAAGAGATTCGAAAGACTTACTAGCCGGAGGAATTGTTGGACTAGGTAGCGCTGGTGGCCTGGTCTTGTTGATGGTTCTGATTCAGAATTTCAATCTGCGTGACCCTCTGGTCAACTGGAGTCCTCAACTCCTCAACCTTTTGTCCTTTAACCGGTCTCTTGCTGTTGGAGGGTTGCTCTGGGTTCTGCTCGGATTGATATTGGGCGTTTTTGGCGGAGCGATGCATGTGTTACCAAAAAAACTCTGCTCCCGAATTCGTACTGTGGTGTTATCGGTGTTCGCAGTGTCGGTTCTGGAGACGTTTCTGACCGATTTACTGGAGGGCTTCAGGCTAGAAGTCCTCACTGACTTCGTGTACTACAAACGCGGCGGGCTAGAAGTCGGCGGAGCGCTGCTTGTGGCAGCTTTGGCCTTGCTAATTCCTTTGCTTGTCGGTACAAGAATTAGGGATGTCAAGAAGCAGGTTGTGGACCTGCCAGCCGAGGAACGCAAGCGAGTCAACCTAATCCTGCTCGCGGTGAGCGCAGCATTGCTTCTAGTTCTGCCTTTCTTCCTCGGGAAGATCGCCAATGAGCTACTAGCTAATGTTGGGCTGTTTGTCCTGTTGGCTTTAGGTCTCAACGTAGTTGTGGGCTTGGCAGGAATCCTAGACCTCGGGTACGTCGCGTTCTTCGCCGTTGGTGGCTACACGACAGCAGTTCTTACCTCTCCGAATTCACCCGGGTTCTCCCCAGAGTTACCGTGGCCCATAGCTCTGATAGTGGTTGTCGTACTTACAGGCATCGTCGGGTTGTTTATCGGCGCCCCGGTGATTCGCATGAGAGGCGATTATTTGGCCATCGTCACTCTTGGGTTTGGTGAAATTATTCGCCTGTTGTTCTTAAGTGACTGGCTATCTGGATGGTTTGGCGGCGCTCAAGGTATTACCAACATTCCCGGAGTTGACGTTGGGATAGGAACTGTCAAAGGTACTGACCCAAGGTCGGTCTTTTTGCTGGTCTTAGTGTTCTGTGCCATTGCTATATATGTCTCCTGGCGTCTTGAGAACTCGAGACTCGGACGCGCGTGGATGGCGATTCGAGAAGACGAAGACGTGGCAGAAGCCATGGGCGTCAACACAACGAACACGAAATTGATGGCGTTCGTCGTAGGTGCTGTACTTGCCAGCTTCTCTGGGGCGATCTTCTCCGCGAAGGTCGGATCAATTTTCCCGACCAGCTTCCTGATGTTGGTATCCATCATCATTTTGGTTGTGGTGATAGTCGGAGGAATGGGAAATATTGCGGGAGTAATAGTCGGAGCACTCGTGCTAATTGGAGTGTTGGGTGGCCCCAAACAGCCAGGCCTGCTCCAAGAATTCAGCCAGTTCAAACTTTTGATTTACGGGGCGTTGCTTGTATGGATGATGCTTAAACGCCCTGAAGGCCTAGTCCCGAACGTTCGCCGGACACGAGAACTCCATCAAGACGAATTCCTGCAAGATGCATGGCTCAAAGGTGAGATAGATACCGGCGATCAAGAGGAACTCTCGTGAGCATGCTCCAAATCACTGACTTGAGCGTGACCTTCGGCGGTCTTCATGCATTAAAAGATCTGCAGTTTGAAGTCGATGAAGGTGAAATTGTGAGTGTCATCGGCCCTAACGGTGCCGGGAAGACCACCTTCTTTAACATGATTAGCGGCATGGTCACCCCAACGGCCGGCGACATCGTTTTCGAAGGCGAATCTTTGCTTGGTTTAGACCCAAGCCAAGTAACGGAACGGGGGATAGCTCGAACGTTCCAAAACGTGAGACTGTTTGCGAACATGACAATCTTGGAAAATGTCATGGTGGCGCAGCATTGTCGGACGGACCAGAGAGTGTTCGGTGCTCTTTTCCAAACTCAGGCTTTCAAAGCAGAAGAAGACGCGATTCGAAAATACGGCGAAGAAGTTCTTTCGTTCTTCGGTTCGCGACTGGTTGGTTACCGGCTTGATCAACCGGCCTCAGTATTGTCATACGCGAATAGAAGACGCCTCGAGATCGCTCGAGCAATGGCAACTCGTCCGAGGTTGTTGCTGTTAGATGAACCTGTGGCCGGAATGAATCCGCGCGAATCGGCCGAATTGACCGAATTGATAGGACGCCTTCGAAGCGAATGGGGTTTCACTATTGTGATGATCGAACACGACATGAGCGTGGTTCGTGACGTGTCCGACCGCGTTGTCGTTTTAGACCATGGTGAAACGATCGCTCAGGGGCCATATAGCCAGGTAGCTAACGACCCGAAGGTAATCGAAGCCTATTTAGGGAGACCAGTAGGGTCCGAACAAACTGATGAGGAGGTACGGCCATGAATAACCCAGCTGTGCCTTTGCTTGAGTTGCGCGATGTAAACACCCATTATGGAGCGGTCCACATTTTGAAAGATGTGGACTTAGCAATCTATCCAGGAGAGCTTGTCTGTCTGCTGGGAGGTAACGCGAGTGGGAAAAGTACGACCCTAAAAACCCTTCTGGGTATGGTCACTCCAACGACAGGAGAAGTGGTTCTGGATGGAGAGGTGGTGACTCACCAATCAACTAGTTATCGCGTTGAACGAGGCGCCACGATGGTCCCTGAAAATCGACGACTTTTTAAGCGCCTGTCGGTTCGGGAAAACCTTGAACTTGGGGCTTATCTTCGAACAGATCGCGACGGGATTGCCAACGATTTGGAACGCATCTTTGAGCTGTTTCCACGGGTGAAGGAGCGCATCAATCAGAAGTCAGGCACTTTGTCTGGTGGCGAACAGCAAATGGTTGCAATGGGGCGCGCGTTGATGTCAAACCCCCGGGTGCTACTTATGGACGAACCGTCAATGGGGCTGGCTCCCGCCTTAGTGCAAGCAAACTTTGAGTTGATCCAGCAGATTCATGAAGAGGGCGTAGCTATTTTCATGGTGGAACAAAATGCCAACATGGCGCTCTCCATCGCTGACCGTGGTTGGGTATTGCAGACTGGCAGGGTCGTACTTGATGACTCCGCCGAAGCTCTGCTCGCTAATCCAGATCTGAGGGCGAGCTATCTTGGCGAAGCCGGGCAAGGCTGATTGTTTCTGACCCCGCTAGGAGTGAATGAGATGGGCGGCTGATGAAAATGTTGGCATCTTGTTGAATCTCCGAAGTGGAAAAGATTCAACAAAGACGTTAGGTCTGGATAGGCAGGACTGCTTCTGCCACCCCTTCAAGCTCGGCGAACCAATCGTCAGGTTCACCGACCAGTATTGGAACGAACTTTGAGGCTCCGACCTCTATGAATCTTTCTAGTTGCTCTCGTAAACCGTCATGACCGATAGGGATTATTTCTTCGGGATCAACGCCAGGTGCACGCCGATCGAGGATTGTTTTGTAGCTAGCTGGTAAATCGCCGTGACTGTATGGAACGAGTACTCCAAAGTGTTCGGGATCCATAAACCTCTCATGGTCGTCAGCTGCCTGATTCACCACTGTCCAGCCCTCAGCTGCCATTTCCGGAGTACAAAAAGATGGAAGCCATCCATCACCAAATCGACCGCATCTGCGCAACTCGACATCGGCGGCCCCTCCGAGCCAGATATCGATTGGCTGTTGGGTTGGTTTAGGGAGCAGTTCAACATCGTCGTAGTCGTAGAACTCTCCGTGGTGGGTTACCGGTCCGTCTTCCCACATTTGTTTCAATAGAGGGAGGGCCTCATTGAACATCCTTGCGCGCTGCTTTCGTTGTACACCAAACGCGGATTGTTCGTGGACGTCCGCTACGCCCAATCCAAACGCGGGGAGAAGACGACCATTGGAGAGTCTGTCCAAACTAGCTAGCTCCTTTGCAAGAACAGCTAAGTTGCGGCCCGGCAACACCATGACCGAGAAACCAAATTTCATTCTCGTAGTCCTGCCAGCTGCATAGGCCAACCCAACTAGGGGGTCGGGGCACTCACCTCCAAGACGTTCACTGAGCCATAACGAATCAAAGCCAAGTGTTTCAAGGGAATCGACGAACGGGTCGAAGGTTGAACGGTCATTAGTAAAGCTGCGGGTTCCTAGGCCAAAGCCCACACGAATCTTCATGTCATGACCCTAGGACAGCTAGCGGTGCGGCGTCTTGTGTACTGAGCGCAATGTTTGCCTAGTGTCTTCATGTATGAGTGAACTTCCTGATGTTGAAAGTCTGTACCGCCTGGACAACAAGGTTTGTGTCGTTACCGGAGCATCTAGCGGTTTCGGAGATCGATTTGCTCGCGTTTTGTCAGCTGCTGGAGCGAAGGTTGTTGTCGCGGCGCGTCGACAAGACCGCCTTGAGCGACTAGTCGCCGAGTTACCTGACGCGGTCGCAATCCAATGTGACGTGAGCGACGACGATCAATGCAGACACCTCATAGCAGAAAGTATTTCCCACTACGGTCAAATTGATGTGCTTGTCAATAACGCTGGAATCACTGACGCGATACATCCTGCTGAAGAAGCAAATATTGACCTGTTTCGAAGCGTCGTTGATGTCAATCTAAATTCTTGCTTTTTGCTTTCCGCCCTTGCGGCTCAAGATATGTTGAGCCGCCAAGAAGGAAGCATTATCAATGTAGCGTCGGTACACGGACTCGTAGCCTCAGCTCCAAACCTCCAACCGGCGTATGTCGCAAGTAAGGCAGGACTTGTGAATCTCACCCGAGAGCTCGCTGTCCAATGGGCCAAGAGAGGGGTGAGGGTGAACGTGCTGTGCCCCGGATACTTTGAAACTGAACTAACTCAGGTGATGTTCGATGACGAACGCTCGAGTGCATGGATTGCTCGCAACGCTTCTATGGGTCGAGGTGGAACCCCCGAAGAACTGGACGGCGCTTTACTGTTCCTAGCTAGTCGAGCTAGCAGTTATGTCACAGGGGTTCCGCTCCCGGTTGATGGGGGATGGACAGCTCGCTGAGGGTTCTCGCTCCACTGGACGTATACCCGTACTCTCGGGTGTTGTAATGACTGCCCGTCGGATACTTTTTTTCTTAGCCGTCCCCTCGTCTCTGGTGATGCTGTTGATGTGTAGCTGGGTCCTTCTAGGTTCACAGCAGTTATCGACTGGTATCCGATGGCTTCTGGGTATTGCCGCGCTCTGCGCGTGTGCTCTGTTGTTGTGCAGTTCTATTGCCACTCTTGGGGTAGGGGGTCGCCAAGAAGCGGAATTGGCTTTGGCCGCGAGGAAGGACCCTCTGACGGGGTTAGGCAACCGTTTCCAAGCAGAGTCCCGACTAGAGGATGCGTTGGAGCGATCTCGAACTAGCGGTCGAGCGGTCGGCGTCGTCTTTTGCGACCTCAATGACTTCAAGGTTGTCAATGATGTCTACGGTCATACAGTCGGAGATCGACTGCTTTGTGCGATCGGCGCACGGTTCGCCGACTCTGTCAGACCGACTGACACCGTTGCGCGATACGGAGGTGACGAGTTTGTCGTTGTATGTCCTGAATTGCGAAATGGTGACGATGTCCAACTAGTTGCCGAGCGTCTTGAAATAGCGATGGAACGTCCATTTGTCATTGGTGGTCACTCTCTCTCAGCGAAAGCCAGCATCGGTTTTACAGTCGGCTACGGAACCCGCAACGATGTTGAAGAACTCTTGTCGCGGGCAGACGCCGCAATGTATCGAATCAAGATGCAGCTCTAGGTCAGAGCTGGGGTACCTTCAAATGAGCCTGGGTCTTGAGACGTAGGTAAGAGTGGCTTGGATCGCCATGCCATGGCCTCCTCAACACCATCGAGCACGCTGCGCCACTCAGCAGGGTCCCACCCCTCGGCCGAGCCGACAAGTGAGCCGTCTTGGCCGATGTGAACAAGAGCAGGAAGGCGTTGAAGACCTAAAGAACCTACGAATTCTCTATCTTCGTCCGTTAATGCCAGCCAACTGTCGGCGTACTTGCCCAAATATTGCCGAGCTCCGTCGCTATTCCCTGTGACTAAGAAGGCGCATCTGATATCAGCTTCTTCGTAATGAGCGAAGATGCGGTCCGCGGTTGGAATTATCCAACCACTTTCGTAGGTGTAGGGATCGAGTACTACGGCCAAAAGATTAAATGTTGTCAGCCACTGTGAAAGCGTCTGTTCAGCGCCGTCAATGGTTGCAATTGTGAGTTGTGTCGAGGGATCAGTAGCCACGAATGCCAAGTTAGCGCGCCAGTTCGTTAGGACCCGCATAGAGGCAAACTCAACTTGAGATTTATTCTGACTCCCATCATGTGGCAATCTGCTTTGGTGCATCCGATTGAAAGACTTCGATATGTAGCCCGGGCGGGAGGCTTTGATCAAACCGACCTAGCGCGTGAAGCTGCCGATGCATTGGCTTCGCTGTGGGGTGAGCCAGCAGAACTAGTCAATGCATGTAGGCGGATATTGCACCACCACCCCCTTGCTGGCTCGTTGTGGGTAATGACAACGAGAGTCTTGATTGCTACTGACGCTCAGAAAGCAGCCCTAGATTTTCTTGATGAACTCAACGCTGATTTGACGGCAGACAATGTCACGGCTTCTCTTCCCGGTGACGCAACGATTGCCGTTGTCGGATGGCCTGACCTGGCGTTAGAGAAAATTCACCACCGAAGCGACATAACTGTTCGAGTTATCGACGCATACGGAGAAGGGGCTGGGCTCGCAAGGTCGCTGCTCCAAAAGGGTGTCGAAGTTGAAGAAGTGCCGTTCACCGGACTGGGACAAGCGTGCCTGAACTCTGATGTTGTTATTGTCGAAGCCGCCGCGGCCGGCCCTAGCTCTCTCGTTGCGCCATCGGGTTCTTACGCCGCAGCAGTATGTGGCATGCAGTCCGGCAGTCAGGTTTGGGCTGTTGTTGGTCATGGCCGGGCGTTACCTCAACCGTATTTTGAAGTAATAGAACAAAAGTTGGCTGCACAAAACACGATGGAATCAGACGATGAAGTGGTTCCCATTGACGTGATTACGCATGTGGTCGGCCCGACCGGAGTAAGGAGCACTGAGGACACAGGTAGAGAGGATTGCGTGGTGGCGGTAGAGCTCTTACGCCTCGGTTTTTAGAGGGGACAAACAATAGTTGAGTGGAGAACCTATTGAGCTTCGGCTAAGAGCCGGCGGGCGATGAGCTTGAGACAAAGTGTTTCGTCGGCACCCTCGAAAATTGAAAGCACGCGCGCGTCAACGAAGAGACGACTAACCGTGTACTCCTCAGCAAACCCGAAACCGCCGTGAATCTGGAGAGCTTCTCGTGTCACCCATTCAGCTGCTTTGCAAACATAAGCCTTGACCATTGACGCTTCCAAGCTGCCTTCACCTTTGGCCATCATCTGGGCAACCGAATAGCTGTACTGACGGGAGCCTTGAATGATGGCGGCCATTCGACCCAGCTTCGTTTTCGTTAGTTGATAATCGGCCACAGGGTGACCGAACACGACTCTGTCGGTTGCATAGGTAAGAGCTTCTTCGTAAGCGGCCTGCATGACTCCAACTGCGCGTGCGGCTGTCTGAAGGCGACCGTTTTCGAATCCAGCCATTTGCATGTAAAAGCCTTTTCCTAGTCCTTCATCACCGCCAATCAAGTTTTCGGCTGGAACGAACCAATTGTCGAAAGCAATTTCGAAACTATGCATTCCCCGGTAACCCAGTGTCGGGATGGCCCGGCCTTCCATGGTGCCGCCATCGTCTTGAGAAAATTCGAAACTGTGACCTTCTGCCTGAGGTTTGGGCACTATGAACAAGCTAAGTCCACGGTGAGTTTTTGAGCGGTCAGGGTCCGTTCGAGCTAGGAGCATCAAAACGTTGGCGCGGCCCGCGAACGTGCACCAAGTTTTTACTCCATTAATTACCCAGCCATTGTCGACAGCTGTGGCTGACACTTTGAGGTTCGCTACGTCAGACCCGTAATCTGGTTCCGTTACTGCGACTGCGACCATGGTCTCGCCAGTAGCAATTTTCGGAAACCATTCTTTCTTTTGCTCTTCGGTGCCCCCTCGTTCGAGAGCTCGAGTCAAGATTTCGGGTCGAGTAATCAGTGAACCGCCTGCACCTAATGAGGCCCTAGAAAGCTCCTCAGTAGCTATGACCATTCCCATGTAGTCACTCTCGCTACCTGTAGCAAACCCGCCGTATTCCTCAGGGACAGAAAGGCCGAAACATCCGAGTTCTGCGAGGCCTTCAATAATGTCTTCGGGAATGTCGGTGTCTTGCCGGTGGATATGTTCGGCACGAGGAGCGACCTTGTCTTCGGCGAAGCGACGAAATGTGTCAGCGACCATTGTGAAGTCGTCATCTAAATGAAGCGGAGCATTAACGGTTGCCAATTCGGCGACAAATTCCGGTGCTCGGAATTGGTGAATGAACTGCCGCGCTGGATCTATCTCTCCTTCTTCGACACCCCATGCATCCTCGCGACCAAAGAGCTTCGAATGAAGTTCCGCTAGGGCATCGGCTATGAAGGCACAAGCTATTTTGCCTTCGCTTTCTCCCTTGGCTCCGTAATCCAAAAGTGAACGACTTATCTCGATTGCAGATGCCGAGTGCGCAAGGTCGTATAAGAGGCTTTGGTGTTCATCGACATCTGGTAGAGACGCCGCGTGAGCGGTTGCTCTGTCGATGACTGAGATACCGATCGCCAAGGCATCTGCTGCAGCTTGTAGGTCAGGTGCGGTCATGAGTTTCCACCACTTCATCGAGTTGAGACAATGAGTCAGACTATGAGCAGAACGTTCAAATACACAAGGTTTCTGCGAACCGAAAAGAACTCTAGGGTGAACTATTGCACTCTGACGCCGAGGATTCCCTACGATGGCGACGTCTTCTATGATCGCCGCCCCCAACGGAGAGACTTGTGAGCACCCACGACCGTCCATTTGGCCGCTACTTCGAAGAATTCGAAATAGGCGATGTATATAGACATTGGCCCGGAAAGACTATTACCGAAGCAGATGATCATTTGTTTTGCATGATCACCATGAATCACCATCCGCTCCATACCAACGAGTGGTTTGCCCAAAACGAGACCGTTCATGGCAAGAACGTTGTTGTTGGCAATCTCGTTTACTCGTTGGTGCTTGGGATGAGTGTCCCTGATGTGAGTGGAGCCGCAATAGCAAATCTTGAGGTAGAAAGCCTCACCCATCAACGTCCAACGTTTCACGGAGACACTATTTATGCCGCTACCAAAGTGTTAGATAAGGCTGAATCTAAGAGCCGGCCTGACAGAGGCATTGTGACCGTCGAGACCCGAGCAATTAACCAGCGAGAAGAAGAGGTTTGTTACTTTCGCCGCAAGGTCATGATATGGAAACGAGATGCGGCTCCAGCACGAAACTTCCCTTATGGCGAAGATATCTGGCAGAGCTGAGAAAGGCATCGTTGCCGAAAGAGGAGCGCTAAATCAGGCGTTACTTCTTTGGGTATCGACGTCGTTGCGAGATTTGCCCTGGCGCGCGACGAGAGATCCTTGGGCGGTCTTGGTATCTGAGGTAATGCTTCAGCAAACTCAGGTCAATCGAGTTGAACCCAAATACCTGGAATTTATGGAGCGGTGGAAAACACCTCAAGCTCTAGCCGACTCCAGGTTTTCTGACTTACTCAAGTTCTGGCAGGGACTTGGTTATCCCCGAAGAGCACGAAACCTGTATGACGCTGCTACTCAGATCGACAAGTTTCATGATGGCAAGGTCCCAAGCACAATAGAAGAGTTGTTGGTCCTTCCGGGCATCGGGCCGTATACGGCGAGAGCAGTGATGGTTTTTGCTTTCGAGGCGCGAGTAGGAGTGCTGGATACGAACGTCGGACGGTTGCTTGCCCGCTGGAGTGGGCATCCATTGCAAGTAAAGGAAGCTCAGCAGATAGCTGATGAGCTTGTAGACCCTGAGAGGCCCTGGCTTTGGAACCAAGGCTTATTCGACCTTGCTGCCACACGATGCACGAAACAAAATCCCCGATGTGGTGGGTGTCCCGTCGAAAAATGGTGTTCGTGGCGCGGTGTCGGTGGTGACCCTTCTATGGGTAGTGCTGGTGTCACCGCCAAGCAGCGGCGCTTTCAGGACAGTGATCGACAAGCACGGGGACGCCTTCTAAAGGCGTTGACTGCCGGGCCGGTGCCTATCTCAGAGGCTGCTGCGGCCATGGGACTGGTTGATGATCAGGCGAGAGTTTCTCGCCTGATCACTGATCTTCAAGGAGAAAGGCTCCTCACCATTCAACGTGAAGTCCTACTGCTTGGTGATTTGCTCCAGTAGTTCGTCAATTGCCTTGTCGGCGATTGTCACCATTTCGTCGTCGGTGCGGTCTTGGATTGGATGTTCAACCCACACAGCGGCGGCATCGAATCCCAATGCCTTCCCTTGAACCTCGGCACCATCTATAAATTGAGTGGTGGCTACAAAAACACCCGGAAGGCCTCGTCGTTCCAGGTCAGTGATGTCATGCACACTGCATGACGTGCAGCTACCTCAATCAGCGAGGGCTTCTATCACCACATCGCATTTGGTCGCGATCTCATGACGTAAGTCGACCGGTGCTGGTTTGGTAAAGGTGGGCTTGCGGAAACGCTCAACCCGTAATCCTCGTTCGACAAGCCGCTCCTCAATTCGATCAAGGAAACGGTCACCTCTGGGTTTGCTGATGTCGAGCAGCCCGACCGTGAGTCCGTCAAGACTTTCTGGGCGGGTCACACGAGGAATATCCGCGGGTGTCGCCTCATTGGTTGGATCTAGCACCTTGGTCATAGATTCTCCCTTGCTACGGAGTGATTGTGACGCAAACCGGGTCTGACCCCATCTCGCCGTTCACCCACCCTCCAATGATCGCCGAAAATAGGCCAGCCGCGCCACCACAGTGGACAATATGTAGGCCGTTTGGCCGAAATTTCGGTAAATCTAATTCTCCCATGGCTTCCGGAATGCCTTCTGGAATGTCTCCAGCGCCTCGAACCAACTCATGTCCGGGCCGCACCGTCAACTCGTTTATCCGATCTACCAATTGCTCTCGGGACCATCCAGCCTCTCTGAACACTCTCGAATGGTCCGGAGCTACGGCGAGAATTGCGTCAAACCCTAAAATAAGTTTCGGGTGTTGTATCGAGATCAGATTTGCTGCGTAGGTGCGGGCAAGTGAATCTGGATCACGCGACAACTGGTCGACCAGATTTCTAGGTGCTTCGCCTGGGAAAGCAAGGACCGTGTTCGTACCAGCCGGAAAGCCATACATCGTTGAGATTGGTGACCAAGGGGAGTCTTCTTCCCGTTCAGCAAAGCAAAATCCGACCTTTGCGGGAGATCCGAAGGCCGCTCGATCAACCTCACCTGGTCTTCCTCCACCAACGTTGCGGACAACAAGTTGGACTGCGCGGCCGATAGTGCTGTTTGCACGGTTTCCTTGGCCTAATGCGTTGTTGCCGGAGTTCATGCCTATTTGCTGGGCTATAGGCCCGTTTACGATGAGTACCGGAGCGTGAGGCATTGTGGTGGCTAATAGGCCATGCATGTTGAAAGTGTCTGTGCAGACAGCCTCCACTCCCGCCAGCACTACTGGTAGATATTCAGGTCGACATCCGGCCATCACTGCGTTGATAGCGACCTTTTCAACAGTGCAGGGTGCTAAATCAGGAGGAATAGAGGCGACTATTTCTTCTGGAGCGCGGGTAGTTCCCTCCAGCATCGCTATTACCCGAGCTTCAGTTGGCGGAACCACCGGGAGCCCATCGGTCCAACCGCGGTCGAAGAGGGCTTCGTGACTGTCTTCAAGAGATGCAAATTCAACACGTCGAGCCTTCATTGTGGAACCACCGAAACGAAGTTCTAAATCAGCGCTGACAGACGGATCAACAGAAAGTGAACCGCATCCTGGCCTGTGGTCGGGCAACTCAAGTCCCAATTGAGGGGCGCCGGTGATTGACTCCCACTGAGAGCGAGACCACCCCACAGTTCGAGCGACCTCTTTTCCGTTCTCTATGGCTAGGAGTGTGGGGACAGTTTCAATATTGTGATGCCAAGAAATGGCTAAATCGCTATCGAATTGTCGGTCTTCTATTTCTTGAGGAAAATTGGGGTCGTCTTGACTGAAGACCGTTAATTGATTTCCACTTGCCAATTGTTCGAGGACGGGGACAATTAACTCACAAGTCGGACAGTCCTCCTTCACGATGACGACGAGTCCTTCTGGGAGGATAGGTAACTCAGTGGGGCTCATACTGGTGACGATAATCGGTTCTCGGAGGCTGTTCTAAACAGTTGACCACCTTAGGCAGCTACGATTCGCACAGAACGGAATAAGGAGCGGCAGTGACTGGTATCGATTCAGGCGTATTTCGGAATGTTTTGGGTCACTTTCCCACCGGAGTCACCGCAGTCACAGCGGTTAACAACGGTAACCCTGTTGGCATGGCCATCGGCTCCTTTACATCGGTATCGCTTGAGCCACCGTTGGTTGCTTTCTTACCGGGTAAAGAATCTGGGTCTTGGAAAGAGATTCGCGAATCGGGTTCGTTCTGTGTGAATGTTATGGGTCAAGACCAGATGGAAGTCTGCGGTGTCATGGCCAGTCGAGCCGACGACAAGTTCGCAGATGTCGAATGGTCTCCCGCTGGGTCGGGGTCACCGATTATTTCGGGGTCTATTGCTTACATCGACTGCGACATAGAGATGGTCCATGATGGCGGAGACCATGACATCGTCATCGGACGGGTCCTCAAGCTAGAAGTTATGGACAGCAAATCACCTCTTGTTTTCTTCCAAGGAAACTACGGAACGTTCAGCTGATCTAGAACGGTGGCACTCGCGGCACGACTAATTTTGGGAGTCGTTTTTCTTCTTTCCGGTGCGCTGAAGTTACGTGACCCCTCTTGGCTGGCAGCGGCGCGTCAATTTGGTGCACCCAGGCTGGTAGCCAGCACCATTGCCCCAACAGAGATTTTTTTGGGTGCGATGTTGGTGACAGGGACTGCATCACCTTGGCCGTCCATTGCCTCAGAAATCATTTTGGCTGCCTTCACTGTGGGTATGTTGCGCGTGATGCGTCGACCGGTCAACCAAAGACCTAGTTGCGCTTGCTTTGGTCGTTGGACAGCTCGCCCAGTGGGTAGCAGCTCGATCGTCAGGAATTTGGTACTGCTAGCTCTCGCGGCTATCTCTAGTGGGGGATAACGGTGTAGCCAGGGTCAGCATTTCAAGAATGACGGATAAGACAAAGGCTTCCTCGCGCCAGGCATCGTAGCGACCAGATGGACCACCGTGCCCGGAGTCAATTTCAGTGCGAAGCAATATAGGTTGAGTGCTGGTTGTCTCCGAACGCAGTTTGGCAACCCACTTTGCTGGTTCCCAATATTGAACTCTTGGGTCATTTAGCCCAGCTGTTACCAGCAGAGCGGGGTGATCGACACTTGTGACGTTCTCGTAGGGCCCATATGCAGACATCATTTGGAACGTCTCTGGATCATTGGGATTGCCCCATTCTTCGTATTCAGTGACGGTTAGAGGAATAGTCGGGTCGAGCATCGTGTTGACGTTGTCGACGAACGGAACCTCAGCTACCACTCCGGTAAATGCGTCGGGACGCTGATTGACCATGACTCCCATCAGCAAACCCCCAGCGCTACCACCACGAGCCACGATGTGTTGAGGATCAGCCCACCCTTCATTCACGAGATGATCCCGACAACTGCCAAAATCGCTAAACGTATTCTGCTTATGTTCGAGTCGGCCTTGTTCGTACCAGTTACGTCCTAGCTCTCCACCTCCGCGAACGTGAGCTATGGCAAAAACAACTCCGCGATCTAACAACGAGAGACGGGCTGAGGAAAAAGAAGCAGGGATGCCAATCTCGTAAGCGCCATATCCGTAGATAACAGTGGGGGCGGGAAAAGTTACAGATGAAGGTCGCCAGACGAGACTTATGGGGACCTTGGTTCCATCGTCAGAAGTAGACCAGGACCGTTCACTGCGGTAGACGGAAAGGTCGGTGTCACCTAGAACTGCTTGTTGTTTGAGAAGAAGTTGCTGTCGGGTGTCAATGTCGATCTCATAAGTAGAGGGAGGTGTAACCATCGACGTATAGCCGTATCTGAAGGTCCGGGTCGAGTATTCAGCGTTTGCTCCCGGACCCGCCTCGAAAATTGGCTCAGCCATCTCGATCTCAAATTCAGAAGCGTCCTCATGGTCAAGGACGCGCATTATCGGAACGCCCTGCCGTCGTTCAGTAACGACGGTGAACGTTTCGAAGACGTCTACATCTTCAAGCCTTACACCTTCCCGGTAAGGGATTAATTCCTTCCAGTTCGCGTACCCCGCATCATGAACTGGTGCCTCCATTAACCGAAAGTCGACCGCATTGTCATTGGTGAGAATGAGCAACCGACTTCCTTGATGGCTAATCCGGTACTCGTGTCCTTCGCGCCTAGGTTCAACTAGAGAAAGGTCACTCTTAGGAGAATCAGCATCAAGCAACCAATACTCAGATGACATCTTTGATTCGCTGCCAATCACGACAAACCGTTCACTTCGCGTGGCTCCGACTCCAACCCAAAAACGTTCGTCAGTTTCGGTGAAGACCGTGGCATCTAGTGTTTGCTTACTTCCTACTTCGTGTCGGATCACGCGATCCGGTCGACGAGCCTCGTCTGTCAACACCATGAACAATGTGCTGGAGTCGTTGGCCCACACCAGACCATATGAGAGACCCCCGATACCGCTATCGATTACTTCACGTGTTTCCAAGTCCAGAACTGTTAGTTCGTATTCTTCGTTACCTTCGGTATCGACGGTGTAGGCAAGCAACCGGTGGTCAGGGCTTATTGACAGGTCGCCGACCGCGAAATAGTCCACTCCAGTAGCCAGATCGTTCTCATCCAACAGCACCTCTTCAGTTGCTGTTTTCCCGCGACGTTGACGCACATGCACCGGATATTGCAGGCCTTGGCCCGTTCGGACTCTGTATTCCCAATCTCCTTTAGGGATAGGGACTGACTGGTCTTCTTCTTGCACTCGCGATTTGATTTCGTCGAAAAGATGTTCCCGAAGGTCTGCTAGGTGTTCAGTTGAATGGTCTGTCCACTCGTTTTCTGCCCGCAGATACTCCAATACGGCTGGGTCTTCGCGGTGCCGCAACCAGAACCAAGGGTCGCTCGTTGATTTACCGTGCACTGATCGCGTGTAATCGCGGCGAGGAGCAGTTGGCGACGAGTGGTTGGTGAAGTCCATCGGCTGGACGCTAGCGCCCAATGGCATTGGAACTAAACGTGAAATGCTTGCTGGCGCGATAGTTTGCTGGATGCTGACCGAATAACAGACTGAGGTTTAGATATGCCGATATATGCGTTAGGTGACCATCAACCCGACATTCACCCTGACGCTTGGGTGATGCCAGAAGCCGTCCTGATTGGCCGCGTCACAGTGGGAGCCAGGGCAACCATCTGGTCAGGAGCTGTGCTTCGGGCTGACGACAACGACATTGTGATCGGTGAAGAAACATCGGTGCAAGACAATGCGGTGTTGCATGTAACCGAAGAACTCTCCACTGTCGTAGGACGTGGGTGCACCATCGGCCACTTAGCTCACTTAGAAGGTTGCACCGTGGAAGATGAAGCACTGGTCGGTAGTGGGTCGATAGTGCTACACGAAGCAGTGATCGGCGTTAGAGCGCTAGTTGGTGCTGGAGCGGTTGTTCCCGGAGGAATGCATGTGCCGGCTGGCTCGATGGCTTTAGGCACCCCAGCAAAAATACGAGAAGGGGTCGATACAGATCCACTTATCTTGCCCGGTGTGCAAACTTACATAAATCGCGGACGAACCTTCAGAGAACAGATGCGACGTATCGACTGAGAATCATCGGTGGATGACATAGGGTCAACGCATGACTAAAGCGGCAATTGATCTTGGCAAGGTTGGTTTGTGGACGGGAATTCTGGACAGGGTGGCCTCTTCAGAAGCGAATGAGCTTTGCGCGGAAGCCGGTGAACTCGGGTTCAAGACCATTTGGATCCCAGAGGCCGTCGGCCGTGATCCATTTGTAACGGCCATGCGGGTGCTTGAAAATACGACGGACGTCACTATCGCAACCGGTATCGCCAACATTTATGCGCGCGACGCGATGACCATGGCAAATGCGCAACGAAGTATCGAAGAGGCGCATCCCGGACGATTCTTGTTGGGACTAGGGGTTAGCCATCTTCATTTAGTTGAGTGGGTCAGAAAACATGATTATTCAAAGCCGTTGACCTATATGCGCGAGTACATCGATGCTATGCATAAAGCTCGGTTTATGGCTGTAGGTCCATCGGATCTACCCGAAATTGTGTTGGCGGCCCTAGGCCCCAAAATGCTTGAACTAGCGGCATCAGAAACCGCGGGCGCCCACCCGTATTTCGTACCGCCCGAACATACTCAAATGGCCCGCGAGGTCATGGGCCCTGAAGCGTTGCTCTATCCGGAACAAATGGTTGTTATAGAAAGTGACCCAGATGCGGCCCGAGCGATAGCTCGTCAACATATGAAGACTTATACGGCTTTGCCGAACTACGCCAATAATCTCGTCCGCTTAGGTTACGAAGCCGAGGACATTGAAAACATGGCGGACAACGTGGTCGATGCAGTAGTTGCGTGGGGTTCTATCGACGATATTCACAAGCGGGTGCAAGAGCATTTCGACGCTGGTGCAGATCATGTATGCGTTCAGGTTCTGACTGAGGAACCCCATCAAGTACCTGAGGGATGGCGTCGATTGGCGCCCGCTTTGATCGACTGAGCTCGTGGCATCCCTCCGTACCGAAGTCACTGAACTAGCGACAGGCCTTGGAATGTTGGGGTACGACAATCCTGTCGAGGCTTTGAGTCAGCTCCCATCGCAATTCATTGATGTGACCGACCGCGTATGGGAACAATTTGTGCGGGCAGTCGATGAGTCACTCCATCGCGTGGACTTCGCAGGTGCATACCGAAACGGCCAGGTGTTTTTGGAAGCCAATCACGGTTTGAGGGGACGTCCCCCACGCTTGATCGAATGGAAAGGCAGCCACCGCAGCCCGGGACACGACCAGCTACCGATAGATCTCCGAGTAGACCACGTTTACCTAATCTCCTGTAAATACTCATCGAAAATTTTGCTGAACGCCGCACCCTCCAATCTCTTCGCAGCAAATCAAGAAGTCGGGGATTGGTACGACCACGCGGCACCGGAACAACACCAAGCCCTGTATGCAGCGGTCCGAGAAGAAGTTGGTAGCAATATCGACCTACCGCCATTCGTAGGTGACCTGGCAAAACATCACCGTACAGAACTGAAATTAACGTTGGCTGATCAACAGTGGAGTCCTACATGTGCAGCGGCTTATCGAGAACTCGCCGCTGAAGTTGGCCGGGTCACAGCAAGTCAATGGCGCAAGTCGGTAGCAACGAAACGCCAACGAGAAGCACTTCTGTGGCGCCTGTTGCGTATTGGCCCGGCGCCTTACTACGTCCTCGGATCAGCAAGAGACCGGTCGCTGCGACTATTGGTTACTACCCCATGGGATTGGCGCCGTCGTTTCGAATTCCGAGACCTCGAAATGTGGGGTGAAGAAGCCGGTCAACCCATAGTTGGATGGAAAGCCACGGTGAGAGACCACGAAGCAGCAGAGGAAACATGTGTTGACGGGCATGTCGAAGTTCGGTGGAGCCATGGTCGGTTTGCTCAAGCTCCTGAAGCCAAAGTTTATTTGGACACGCCGCACACCCAGGTACCGGGTTATTTACATATCGACGATGCAGGGTCATGGTCAGGCCGAATAAGTGGGACTGAAATTCAATTACCACTATCCTGATAGGAGTAAATAATTTCGTAGGAGTTTGCGTGACCGACACCGACCCGAATGTCTCCATAGACCTAGGTAAATACCAACTGGGGTGGAGTGACGAAGAGGACTACGTTTTTAAGCCTCAAAAAGGCCTGAACGAAGACATCATTCGAGAGATGTCGTTTATGAAAAAGGAACCTGAGTGGATGCTTGACTTCCGCTTACGGTCTTACAAAATTTTTGAGAGCAAACCAATGCCTAGCTGGGGTGGAGATACCTCCGGAATTGATTTCGACAACATCTACTACTACATCAAACCCACCGAAGGACAGGTCGACGCTTGGGAAGAACTGCCGGACTCGGTAAAAGACACCTACGAAAAACTCGGCATACCCGAAGCGGAACGCAAATACCTAGCTGGTGTGACTGCTCAATATGAGTCGGAGGTGGTGTACCACCGAAATCGCGAAGACTTAGAAGCCCAAGGCGTCATCTTTTCTGACATGGACTCGGCGGTGCGTGAACAGCCCGAACTCATTCAGAAATATTTTGGGACGCTCATCCCCCCTGGGGACAACAAATTCTCCGCTCTCAACTCAGCTGTTTGGTCTGGGGGCTCGTTCATATACGTCCCGCCTGGTGTTGAAGTTGAGATGCCCCTGCAAGCGTATTTCCGCATCAACGCCGAAAACATGGGTCAGTTCGAACGTACCTTGATTATCGCTGATGAGGGCGCAACGGTTCACTACATCGAAGGATGTTCTGCGCCGGTTTACACCACTGATTCGCTGCATTCAGCAGTAGTTGAACTTGTTGCGCTTCCCGGCGCACGCATCACCTATACAACAATCCAGAATTGGTCGAGCAACGTATTCAACCTTGTCACTAAACGGGCCGCTGCCTACGACGAAGCTCACGTTGAATGGATCGATGGAAACATCGGATCCAGGCTGACTATGAAATACCCAGCTGTGTACCTCATGGGACCTAAAGCATCAGGTGAAGTGCTCTCAGTCGCCTATGCAGGTGAGGGACAGCACCAAGACGCGGGAGCAAAGATGGTCCACGCGGCTCCCGAAACCTCTTCAAAAATTGTTTCCAAATCAATTTCCAAAGACGGTGGACGGACTACCTACCGGGGGCTCGTCAGGGTGGAAGAAGGCATGAACGACTGCCGATCCCACGTTCAATGTGACGCACTCTTACTAGACGAAATAAGTCGATCCGATACCTACCCGTATCAAGAAATCGGAGCTCGAGATGCGGAAATCGGCCACGAAGCGACGGTGTCTAAAGTTGCCGACGAACAGCTCTTCTATCTAATGAGTCGAGGACTCTCTGAAGAACAGGCGATGGGGATGGTCGTAAACGGGTTTATCGAACCAGTCACAAAAACCTTGCCCATGGAATATGCGGTGGAGTGGAGTCGACTCATCGAATTGCAGATGGAAGGATCCATCGGCTAACCCTTTCCACTGGGTTGTGAGAACATAAAGGAAAGACTGTACCCAGAGTAGCGATCCCTATTTCTGGTGGGTACGGTCAGAATGAAAGCTTCAATGGAGGTTTCTTTAGGTGCGCACACCGAAAAACTTTTTTTCACCGCTAGCGCTCGGGGCGCCTGACCCGATCAGAGAGATCCCATTTCGTCCATCGCGTATGATCCATTTCTTCGACCCCTCTAACGAAAAAATGAGATCGAAGGTCCCAGCAATCGCCCCCACAGTTGACGTGTTACTCGGAAATCTCGAAGATGCAGTTGCTGCAGATAACAAAGAGGCAGCACGCGCTGGTCTCGTAGAAGTTGGTCGAACCTGGGCGAGCGAAGAAACCCAGTTATGGACCAGGGTAAATAGCCTCGACTCCCCATGGTTTTTGGATGACTTAATGACCTTGGTCACCGAAATTGGGGACAAGCTCGACGTGGTGATGATCCCCAAAGTAGAAGGAAGCGAAGATATCCATTTTGTAGACCAGCTACTTGCCCAACTTGAAGCTCGGGCCGGTTTAAAGCAGCCCATTCTGGTTCACGCCATCCTCGAAACAGCTCAAGGTGTCGCAAATGTTGAAGATATTTGTGGTGCCAGTCCACGTATGCAGGGTCTTTCGTTAGGACCAGCGGACTTGGCAGCTGACCGACGTATGAAAACCACCAGAGTTGGAGGAGGACATCCTGGGTATCTTGTTCGACAGGACCCAGAAGAAGGTCGAGACGATGACTCCAGGCTGTCCTACCAACAGGATTTATGGCACTACACGCTTGCTCGGATGGTCGATGCGTGCGGAGCCCACGGAATTCTTCCCTATTACGGCCCTTTTGGAGACATAACCGACACAATCGCATGCGAAGACCAGTTCAGGAATGCTTACCTGCTGGGCTGCGTAGGCGCCTGGAGTCTTCATCCGGTGCAGATAGATATAGCGAAGAAAGTATTTAGCCCTGAACCATCCGAAGTTGCATGGGCGATGAGAGTTATAGAAGAAATGGGGGATGGAACTGGAGCGGTAATGCTGGACGGAAAAATGCAAGATGACGCAACTGTCAAGCAGTGCCACGTAGTGGTCAACCTCGCCCGAGAGTTAGCTGCTAGAGACTCAGAGTTAGCTAAAACATACGGATTCTGATCCACTTGGATCAACTGCGAAATTCAGGAGATGCAGCCCATGTCGACTTATCGGCCACGACGGTCCGTGCTCTACATGCCCGCCGCCAACGAGCGAGCCCTAGAAAAAGCTAAAGACATTCAAGCTGACGCTTTGATCTTTGATCTCGAAGACGCGGTAGCCCCCGACAGCAAGGAAATAGCCCGAGAACAAGCTTGCGCTGCAGCGTCGTCTTCTGAGTACGGAAACCGTGAACTAACAATCCGCTGCAACGGCTTAGACACTCCATGGGGAAAGGACGATCTTTTGGCTGCTGCTGCTGCTGGCCCTGCTGCCGTGGTGATTCCAAAAGTTGACGGCTCCAGTTACTTAGATGAAATTTCGGAACTATTGGACCAGGGCGGCGCGCCACCTTCCACCCAAATATGGGCCATGGTTGAGACCCCGATTGGAATACTGAATGTCGAAGAAATAGCGCGGCATGAGCGGATGTCGGTCATGGTCATGGGAACTAATGACATGGCTAAGGAACTGCGTGCCTCAATCACAGCTGATCGTCAAGCGCTCCTGCCTTATTTGGCGATGTGCTTGCTCTCAGCAAGAGCTGCAGGGATAGGAATCCTTGATGGTGTGTATAACGACATTAAAGATGAGTCTGGTTTCGAGGACGTATGTGTCCAAGGTGCTGAAATGGGCTTTGACGGGAAAACACTCATTCATCCCAACCAAGTTGCTCCAACCAACGAAATCTTTTCACCGAGCTTGGACGAACTAGATTTTCATCAACGGGTCATTGAAGAATTTGAGGCTGCAGAAAAAGACGGTCGTGGCGTGTTAACAGTTGACGGCAAGATGATCGAGAATCTTCATGTTGACGAAGCCCGCAGAGCGTTAGCAGTAGCAGAAGCAATTGCTGCGCTCTGAAGAGGAATAACTGGTCTTAACTCGTTGAATCACTAAACAGGCGCGACAATGTATGTATGCCTATGCGCACGAATTGCCGACACTACGAGACTCGCTCGTATGGAAATGGTGAGACTGTCAGAAAGTGCAACCTGGATCTTGCACCCGAGGCACCCTGGCGATGCCCTGACGATTGCCCTGAATACGCACCTCGACGAATTGACGTGGCTTGGGACCATGGATCCCTTGGCGTCCAAGACTTTGCTGAAGAACCCGAAAGCCTAGGAGAAGATGAATCCATAGCCGCCCTCTTAGATGCAGCAGAAGACATCGTCAACGCTGCGGGTCCAGACATTTTGATGGAGATGGAGGCAGAAAAAGGTAGAAAAGGTCGTCGTCGACCACGAATCAGTAAGAAGGCTCGAGCAAAAAAAAGAAAGAAAGGTAAGAAACGCTGATCTTGCCAAACGGGGATTTGCACTATCTAGATAGGTAGAATTATTTGTTGTGGCATCTACCCGGACAAGCCTGTTCGAGACACCAGATTGGACCGAATTAATCGGATCTCGCGCCCTTACTAAGCGGCGTAAAGAGGCCGAGAAACGGTCTTTGCAGACAGGGCTGCCCTCTTTTGAAGAAGAACTATGGCGTTACACGCCGATCGATGAATTAGAACCCTCTAGCTACAAGGTGGATTCACCAGGAGGAGCTATCACCGATGTCGGTCTCACGAAGGGACTAGATGAACAGGCCGCAGCGATTATTCACATTGTCAATGGGCAAATTGTCTCAATTTCAACAATCGACGAAGCAGTTTCGGTGCACTCCGAAGGCACCGAATTAGAGAATGCCATCGGATCTGTAGTCGCACCCAGCCTCGACTTCTTCGCTGACTCCAACCTTGCGTATTGCGCTACGCCAATTTTGGTTGAGGTGGCGGCCAACGCAGTTATCACGTCTCCCATCCTGATACGCCATCACACGACAGTTGAAAATCTTGCGTGGTTCCCGCGGGTCATGATCCACGCCGGTGAGAACTCCCAATCAACCATTGTCGAACACCAAAGCAGCAGCGATGTGGACGCTTTGGTATGCCCAGTTAATGAGATCAAGGTTGGTCAAGCCGGTCGACTTAACTACCTCACCGTTCAAGAACACGGGCCGAGTGTTTGGCAAATCGCTACACAAGTTGCGGAAGCAGATAGAGATGCTCATGTGTCGCTGAGCCAAGTTGCATTAGGTGGCGCGTATGCCCGAGCAAGAATAGATGCCAAGATGACGGGTCAAGGGTCGTCAAGTGAGATCAGTGCCGTGTACTTCGGAAGACAAAACGCGACACATGATTTCAGGACTTTTCAAAAACACGAGGCACCTCATAGCAACTCAAATCTGCTGTTCAAAGGTGCAGTTGATGATGAGAGTCGAGCCATTTACACCGGTCTCATCAGAATTGAACCTGCGGCCGGGGACGTGAATGCTTACCAAACCAATCGGACGCTAAAACTGTCCGATAAAGCCTGGGCTGAGTCTGTCCCAAACCTCGAAATCGAAAACAACGACGTGAAATGTAGTCATGCGTCGGCAGTCGGCCCCATCGACGAAGAACAAAAGTTCTATATAGAAAGTCGCGGAGTTCCAGCCGATATAGCTGAAGCATTAGTTGTGAAGGGATTTTTTGCCGATGTCTTGAAGGGACTTCCTTCATCAATGGTCAGCGATGCAATCGATATTCGGATCGAACAACTGTTAGCGCTCGACATGGGACGGTCATAGCTATGGCTCATCTATGCAACGTTGACCAGATTGAAGATGGAGAAGCTCGAAGATTCGATATCGAAGGCCACCGCATCGCAGTAATCAGAATCGGGGAGACAGTTCATGCGATAGGGGATAGGTGTAGCCACGCAAACTATTCACTTTCCGATGGAGTGGTCTGGTCAGAGGACTGCGCTATCGAATGTCCGAAACATTTCTCCAAATTCAACCTACGAACTGGGTTGCCAGACGTTTTTCCAGCAACGCAGCCGGTGCCGGTTTACGAGGTGCAGATCACTGATGGCGAAGTAGAAGTGGAACTGTCATGACCGTGCTCTCCATAAGAAACTTAGGTGTAGCGGTCGGTGACCAACAGATCCTCAATGGAGTTGACCTCGAAATCTCCTCTGGGCAGGTCCATGCCGTGATGGGTCCCAATGGATCAGGTAAGAGCACCCTTTCAAACGCCATCATGGGGAAACCCGGATACCAAATCACCAGCGGCTCGCTTGAATTAGATGGACAAGATCTCTCTTCTCTTCCCACATGGGCTCGTGCCCAAGCTGGGCTTTTCCTCGTTATGCAGTACCCAACCGAAGTTCCAGGAGTTTCTGTCCGCGAGACTTTGGAGTTTGCTTTAAAAGAACGAGGGCTTGAAGAGGTAGACGTCCAATCTCGGCTAATTGAGGAAGCCAAACAGATCGGACTGCAAAATGAACTTCTGGACCGTGCCCTTAATGTTGATTTGTCAGGAGGAGAAAAGAAAAGGAATGAGACTGCTCAATTAGCAGTGTTGGGTCCTCAGATCGCAGTGTTAGATGAACTTGACAGCGGGCTTGATATCGACGCGTTACGAGCATGCGCTGAACGTCTTGAGGCCATGACTGAGGAAGGATTAGGGGTGCTATGCATCACCCACTATCACCGACTCCTCGATTATCTACCAGCTGACCGTGTCCACGTATTGGTGAACGGCCAAATCGTTGAAAGCGGTGGACCTGAACTCGCACGAGAACTAGAAGCTAATGGTTACTCCCGATTCACTGACTCTGACAGCGAGTCGGATGGAGTGTCGGTGGCAATCGGTGGACGGTCAGAGATAAACAGGGTCCTGGCAGCAGAACCAGAAGATCCGTTCGCGGACCCGCTCGCCTAGACCTGATGGTTAGTGCGACTTTTGGGACCCATTACACTTGTGGGAGTTCCACCCGGCTTAGCAGTATTGGGGGCGACAGAAAATGAAACGCGAACTGCTCACGGCTGAACAACTAGTGAACCTCTCAACAGGACTACCTGATTGGGATGTTGCTTCGAATGGCTTAGAGCGCACTTTCGAATTTGGTGACTTTGTAGAGGCATTCTCGTTTATGTCAGCGGTCGCCCTTCATGCTGAACGTCTAGACCACCATCCTGAGTGGTCCAACGTATACGGGACGGTGCGGGTTCGGCTCACGACCCACGATCTGGGTGGAATCAGCGGACTTGACATCACGATGGCTGAACTCATACAAGGTCTTGCCAATGCGTGATCTAAGAGGCCTGCTCTTTCGGCTGTACAAGATGTTGTTGAGATTCCGACCAGCCAAACTCACTATTGGAGTGCGGGCGCTAGTTCTGGATGAAGAAGACCGAATTTGTCTCGTGCGTCACAGTTACCGCGACGGTTGGTACTTGCCCGGAGGCGGTGTAAAAACCGGAGAGTCGTTGGTCGACGCCATGCAAAGAGAGTTACGCGAAGAGACCGGAGTGGAACTGCCGGAAACGCCACAAACCGTTCACGGTGTGTTTTCCTCATTTAGGGAACATAAGAGTGACCACATAGTGGTTTTTGTAGTGAAAGATTGGTCCATCAGTTCTTCGGTGTCTCCTGAAATCGCCGAGGTTGCGTTTTTCGCTTCAGATGATTTGCCTGATGGGACTTCGGCGGCGACGACCAGACGTATTAAAGAACAGATCACAGGAGTGCCACCAGGGCATCGTTGGTGAAGCCCTAGGCCTCTAGTTCGTCCAGTCCCGTTAACAACGTGTTCCAGGACAGGGTCGCGCACTTGATGCGAACTGGGAACTTTACGACACCTTTGAGTGCTTCAAGGTCGCCGAGTTGAAACGTAGCCGTGGAGGCTGAGTCCAGTTCTTTCGGATCGATCGATTCCTCGTGAATCGACATCATGGACTTGAATTCCCGGGAGAGATCCCGGACCTCACTTATCGACTTACCTTGAACGGCCGCGGACATCATCGACGCCGAAGCTTGGCTGATCGAGCACCCCTGACCGGCGATTCGAAGCTCCGCCAAGGAGTCGTCTCTTAATTCGAAAGTGACGGTTACCTCATCCCCGCAGAGAGGGTTAAATCCCTCTGTTTTGTGTGCTGGCGGGGATTCGAGCTCCCCTCGATTACGGGGATTCTTGTAATGGTCAAGGATGATTTCCTTATAGAGATCTTCAAGTCCAGGCACGCGACATTCCCCCGTCTAGAGCGCAAACATTTCGCCAGCAGGCTCCAACGAATCAACTAGAGCATCAATATCTGACTCGTCGTTGTAAAGGTATAGGGAAGCGCGTGCTGTGGCGCCGACCCCTAGTTCCCTCATCAAAGGTTTTGCACAATGGTGGCCAGCCCGAATACAGATTCCTCTTTGGTCTAAGACTTGACTCAAATCATGAGGGTGAACGTCTCTGTATTGGATCGACAGTACTCCGCCGCGTTGGGAAGCATCTTTTGGGCCGTGGATTGTTAGTTCATCTCCATAACGGTCGTCCAAGGCGTTGAGGGCATATTCAGTGAGGCGAATTTCATGCTGACGAATCGCGGTCATCCCCAAAGATTCAAGAAAACTTACAGCAGCACCTAACCCGATGATTTCGGCAATTGGAGGTGTTCCAGCTTCGAATTTGTGTGGAAGTTCGTTTGGTGTGAATCCGTCCTTGCGTACATCCAGAATCATTTCGCCGCCTCCGAGAAATGGCGGCATCGAATCAAGTATTTCTTCTCGGCCCCAGAGCACTCCGATCCCAGTGGGGCCGCACATTTTGTGGCCGGTGAAGCACATCAAATCGGCACCCAAATCGTTTACATCGGTGGGTAAGTGCGGAACATATTGGCTGGCGTCGACCGTCACGAGTGCGCCGGCTTCATGGGCTCGGTCAGCGATTTCACGTACTGGATTCAAAGTCCCTAATACATTGCTCATAGCCGTAACACTGACCATCTTTACTCCATCTAGAAGTTGATCTAGTTGGGTTAAATCGAGGAGGCCATCTGAGGTCAGAGGTATCCAACGAATCTCGAAGCCGCGTTCCGCTCCAAGAATTTGCCAAGGAACGATGTTCGCATGATGTTCCATGTCGGTAATCAGTACAGTGTCGCCTTCGGAAAGGTTTTGTCCACCCCAAGATCTGGCAACGAGGTTAAATGACTCGGTTGCGTTTTTGGTAAAGACAATTTCGCTCGCTGAATTAGCGCCGATAAATGTTGCGATTTGCCCTCGTGACGTCTCCATAGCTTCAGTCGCTTGAGCGGCGATCTCATATGCGCCTCGGTGCACGTTGGCGTTAATAGTCCGGTAGTAATCGTTCATTGCCTCAATCACGCTGTCCGGTTTTTGCGATGAAGCAGCCGAGTCTAAATAGACGATCTGATGGTCATTAATTACTTGAGATAGAAGAGGGAACTGTTCTTTGAGGTCAGATGGCAGGTTCATGATTCGAACCGTTCGTAGCCCTCATGTTCCAGTCTCTCTGCTAACTCGGGGCCACCAGATTCGACGATCCGACCGTCGAAAAGGATGTGGACATGATCAGGATTGAGCTCAGATAGCAGCCGCTGATAATGGGTGATGAGGAGAACCCCCATTTCTGGCCGTTCCTCGTGAACCTCGCGGACGCCCTTCGCCACTACCTTGAGGGCGTCGATATCAAGTCCAGAGTCTGTCTCATCAAGAATGGCGAGCTCGGGTTCAAGGATCGCCAGTTGCAGTATTTCGTTGCGCTTTTTTTCTCCGCCCGAGAAACCTTCGTTGAGGTAGCGATCCATGAAAGAGGCGTCCATATCTAGGCGGCCCATCCACTCTTGCATGGCTACGTAGATGTCAATAGCGGAGACTTCCTCGGCTTGACGAGCGGAGGCTGCTTGACGAAGAAAATTTCGTACTGACACACCCGAGATTTCTTGTGGGTATTGGAAGGCTAGAAACATGCCAGCTTTAGCGCGGACGTCAGCGTCCCAATCTGTTATCTCGTCACCGTGGAGACGGAGATTTCCGCTTACGACTTCATATTCAGGTGACCCCATCAGGGTCGTTGCCAAGGTCGACTTGCCCGATCCATTGGGACCCATAACCGCGTGAATCTCACCGGAGTTGATCGTTAAATCAACTCCGTGCAAAATGTCCGGACCGTCAGTGGCCCGAACTTCGAGTGCCTCAATCTCGAAGAGCGGTGGTGCCATACAGCCCAGTGTATTGCGGCTTTGAAGCAATTAGCACTGTCTCAATAGTGCAAATCAAACTCAGTAAGAGATGAACAATTCAGATTGATCTTTATTCAAGAAAATCGCGGCAGACATCGAGCCAAAATTGCGTCGTCAAACTGAGCGATTCAACATCGATTCGCTCATTGTGGCCGTGAAAGCGGCTCATAAAGTCACTCGCCTTCAAATCAGGGCTGAAAAGACCGGCTCCGTAGGCTACCGATCCGAGATTTCTATATACCCGTGCATCGGTAAACCCGACGATGAACTGAGGTGAAAGTCGAGCTCCCGGGAAAGGTTGGTTGACAGCTTTCTGAATTGTGTCCCACATCGGGTTATCCATCTGGCTGACGCTCGAGGGATCATTCATTATTATTTCGACCTCAACTTGGTCCGCTAAGTCACCCAAAGCGGTGTCGAGGTGAGCTTGAACTTCCGCTGTCGACTCACCCGGCAGTGTGCGGATATCTACGTTGATGTCAATCTGATCTGGAATTACGTTGGTTTTCATTCTCCGATCGGACTCGGCGACATTGGGTGAAAAGGTTGTGTGGGTGCAGCTATAGAAATGTCGAGCGATGCCTTCTACTGGGTGAGCGTCCAGCCAATCATCGATCTGATTGGGGTCGAGCATGATCGACTTTGTCTCGTCGTCAACGTCAAGGATGCTGACTTGTTGACGCCACAGTTCATGAAATTGAGCTGGCGGTCTGTAATCAGCGAGGCGTTGCACGACCCCGGCTGCTCTTACCAAAGCGTTATCTGATTTGAAGGGCGCTGATCCGTGCCCCGGAGTGCCTTTGACCCGCAGCTTTCGCCATGCGACACCTTTTTCCCCAACGTTGATTCCGATATAAGGATTGTCTGATGTGCCAGTGTGTAGGCCACCGTTTTCCGTTAATACGTAATCAGCCATGATGGCGTCAGGGTGATGGTCTGCCAGCCACTGTGCACCGTGCGCGGAGCCTGACTCTTCGTCGGCCACGGCGAAGTACAGGAAATCGCCTGAGGGCCGAAATCCGCTTTCAGCGAAATGCTTAAACGCGACTGCCTGAGACGCAGTCAAATTCAGCATGTCAACTGCTCCTCGCCCCCAGACCTCACCATCAACGAGTTCACCCCCGAATGGGTCCCGTACCCAACCTTCGGGATTGACTGGGACAACGTCGGTATGGCCCATCAAGCACAAACTTGGGGCACTGGGATCGGTCCCTGTTATGCGAGCCACCAAAGATTTTCTACCTGGCGTCGGCTCAAAGGTCTCGATGTCAACACCGGGTCCCTCAAGAAAGGTTTCCAAAGCGTCACAGTTGCGGACTTCATTACCCGAAGTTGCGGTGCCGTCGTTAACACACTCATTCCGGATCAAAGTCTGCAACAGCTCGACAGTTGTTTGGGTCCGCATCTCTTTGTCACTCGCCATCTAATGAGCGTAGATGGCTCTGCGCCAGAGCGCCTGCAGATACTTGCTTAGATTCAAGTTGGTTGGGCCTTTTGACCCCTCAAAGCTCGCGCTTGTGGTGGAATACATCCGTGATCAACGAGGCACTGTGCGATTTGACAGCAATAGAGATGCGAAGCTTGCTCGCAGCAGGAGAGATCAGTTCGCGAGAACTTCTAGCAGCGCACCTCGCACGTATTGAGAAAGTCAACCCTGAGCTCAATGCGATTGTCACGTTAATTCCCGAACAGGCGAACGAAAGCGCCGCTAGGGCGGACGAGGCTCACGCGAATGGCCAACCGTTGGGGGTGCTTCACGGTCTGCCAATCGCTCATAAAGACCTAGTTGACACTGCAGGTGTCCGCACCACGTTGGGGTCACCCATATATCAGGACAGAGTTCCCGACCACGACGATCTCATAGTCGAACGTATTCGTGACGCGGGTGCCATCATGATTGGCAAAACAAACACACCTGAGTTCGGTGCAGGTTCTCAAACATTCAATGAAGTATTTGGAGTCACGTCCAACCCGTACGACACCTCTAAAACTTGCGGTGGCAGCAGCGGTGGCGCCGCCGTAGCTCTAGCCGCTCGTATGCTCCCCATCGCTGACGGGTCTGATCTGGGTGGATCACTACGAAATCCCGCGTCATTCTGCAATGTTGTTGGCTTTCGACCTTCTGGGGGACGCGTTCCAACTGTCCCGAGTTCCAATCTGTGGATGCCGATGGCAACAAAGGGTCCGATGGCACGAACAGTCAGCGACATAGCGCTGTTCATGCAGGCCATAGCTGGACCTCACCAGCTTGCACCCAGTTCCAACGTTGAGTCACCAGAAATGTTTGCTGGCTCATTAGAACGAAATTTCACTGGCACCAGAGTTGCATGGTCGCCGGACTTGGGTGGTTTACCTGTGGACCCGGCGGTTCGTGCCGCCCTTGCTTCGGTACCCGACCGCCTTTCGGATTTAGGTTGTGAGGTAGTTGAGAGTTGGCCCGACCTCTCTGACGCCCCAGAGATCTTCCAGACACTTCGGGCTGAAATTTTCGCCCACAGCTATGCCTCATTGTTGGAGACGCATCGAGACCAGCTCAAACAAACTGTTATATGGAATGCCGAAAAGGGTTTGGCAATGTCGATGAGAGACCATGGTGAAGCTTGCTTCAAACAGGCTCAAATGTTTGCTGAGTTGCAGAGCTTCATGGCCGACATCGACTTCTTGGCGTGCCCAGTTACACAAATTCCACCTTTTTCGAAAGACATTGAGTACATCAAAGAAATTGAAGGTGTCCGCTTCGACACTTATATCGACTGGATGAGGTCGTGCAGTGACATAACCACAACTACTCATCCAGCGATCTCAGTGCCTGCCGGATTTACTCCCGAAGGTTTACCTGTGGGCCTTCAGATTGTCGGAAGAAGCCGCGACGACCGTTCGGTGTTGGAACTTGCTTACGCCTTTGAGCAGGCAACGGGCATTGGCCAGCGGCGCCCGCCGCTACTGGACGGCTAAGTCGAAGTAGCGCTGCAAGCTTTATATTCGTTCGAAGTATCGGCGCCGTTCCCAGTCAGTGACTGCAGCATCGAAAGCTGCGCTTTCGTTTCGCCAGAAGTGGCTGTAGTGGTCAACGACGGCTTCGCCAAACGCCTTCCTGACGAAACTGCTTGATTCAAATAGTTGGGTCGCTTCGCGCAACGAAGCAGGTAGAGAAGCTGTTTCAGTTTGATATGCGTCTC
>JASLTG010000040.1 GCA_030743005.1 Acidimicrobiales bacterium
TGCTGGAGAAGGAAGAATGATCGTCTCGGGAGTAACGCTGTCCTGGTCCCACTCAACTTCTCGTGCCTTGATTGCCACCAACTCAGCTCTCAGCCCACGAATAGCTGCATCCAAATCAGCTTCAGATTCTTCGATGTTTTCGAGTTGAGTACCCAAAGCAACTAGCTCATCGCGAAGTGTTTCACGGAGTTCGGCTTGATCGGCTTGACTACGTTCCAATTCCTCCAACAACAGAACTAGCACCGAAGGACCCGCGAAACCTTGTTGAGCCGGCTCCCACGAGTCAGAAGGCTGGAAGATCGCGGCAGGCGTAATCGCTTCGACGTCTTCGAGGTCACCACGCGTAGCGGCTCCGAGTAGAACATCTTTTGGTGGATCGACGGGCTTCGGAGCTTCGATTGGGTCAGGTTCTTCTGGGGCTGTGTAGGTGCGAACTACTTTTTCGAATGCTTTGTCCAGCACAGTTTCCGATTGTTGACGGTCGAGAAGAATTTGAGTTTCGATTACACCGAAACTTTCGAAGATCCGATTGGCTTCATCGCGTACGGCATCCATTCGTGTCTGTTGGGCCTTTACCTTTATATCAATGTCGATGAGGTGTTCCAGTAGGTAGAAGTCGTCGACGTTCAGATCATCGAGTTCTTGTTCTAAGAGCGTTTCGATGTCGATATCGGCAATCAGCGGAACATCTTCGTCAGCTGCCGCTGGAAGCGCGCTGAGCCCGATAATGGTGGCCGTGACCAACGTGAAAATGGCGAAACTTCGTTTCAAGTGCCCGAGAACCTTCTGCAGTCCAACGATCTAGTGAATCAACCAAAAGGGTACTGGTTAGTTGCAGAGTATGTAGATCGCCTAGCCGAGGCTAGGACCAGCCGCTTTTTCGTTCACTTCCGACGAAATTTGCCGTATGAAGTCACTGATCGGCACGTCGCGCTCCACCTCACCACCTCGCGGGTTAACTCCTGCTGTGTCGTTCTCAACGTCTGCATCACCAACCACCAAAATGTACGGCAGCTTCTCAAGCTTGCCCTTTCGGATACGAGCCCCGAGAGGTTCGTCAGCTTCCACCATCTCTGCTCGAAGCCCTTCCGATTGCAGACGCGCAACGAGCTCCGCTGCGAAAGGATCATGATCTGCGCGTACACCCAGTACTTGTACTTGGACTGGTGACAACCATGTTGGGAATGCTCCGCTGTAGTGCTCTACCAACACACCAAAGAAACGTTCGATTGAGCCGAACAGTGCCCTGTGCAACATGATCGGCTGGTGACGTTCCCCGTCCGCTCCCACGTACTGAAGATCGAATCGTTCCGGAAGATTGAAATCACATTGGATAGTGGAAAGTTGCCATGACCTTCCGATGGCGTCCTTCACGTCGATATCAATTTTGGGTCCATAAAAAGCAGCGTCCTGTTCTTTCACCTCATAGTCCAACCCATGACGTTCGAGAGCTTCTTTCAATGCCGCAGTTGCTTCGCTCCAAATGTCGTCTGATCCGACGTACTTGTCCGGATCTTTCGTAGACAAGTTGAAAGTGAATTCATCAAAACCGAATGCCCTTAGAACCGATAGAACGAAATCCAATAGGGATGTGATCTCGTCCGCTAGTTGTTCGGGAGCGACGTAAAGGTGACTGTCGTCTTGGGTGAAACCCCGAATCCGCATCAACCCGTGGAGGGTGCCCGAGCGTTCGTAACGGTAGACAGTGCCTAGTTCAAACAAGCGCAACGGCAGTTCTTTGTAACTGCGTTGTCCGTGACCGAAGATCAGGCAGTGCATGGGGCAATTCATAGGTTTCGGGTAATACGTCCCGTTGTCCATTTCCATCGGCGGGTACATTCCGTCGGCATAAAAATCGAGATGCCCTGAGGTCTGAAATAGGCGTTCGTTGGCTAAATGAGGGGTGTACACGAATTGGTAGCCACCGTCTTCGTGGCGTTGACGGCTGTAATCCTCCATGAGTTTGCGAATAATCGCGCCCTTGGGATGCCATACGGCTAACCCACCGCCGAGTTCGGACGGGAAACTCAACAAGTCCAGCTCGGCTGAAAGTTTCCTATGGTCCCTTTTGGCGGCTTCCTCAAGTCGTTCTAAGTGTGCTTTGAGGTCTTTCTTAGACGCCCACGCAGTCCCGTAAATACGTTGGAGCATTTGACGGGTCTCATCGCCACGCCAATATGCGCCGGCGACTCGCATCAGTTCGAAATGACCCAAATATCCGGTGTTCGGGACATGTGGACCTCGGCATAAATCCACGAACTCATCCGTGTTTCGGTATGTGGTAATCACCCCATCCTCAGGGCTTGACGTTGGGTCGTCTGCTTCACCATCAAGAATTTCAAGTTTGTACGGATGATCAGCAAACAAACGGTTTGCTTCATCACGTGCCACCTCGTTGCGTATGAACGGTTGTTTGCGACTGACGATCTCTTTCATCTTTGAAGAGATCTGTTCGAGGTCCTCATCGCTAAAGGTTTGGCCACCAGGTAAATCGAAGTCGTAATAGAAGCCATCTTCGATCGGGGGCCCGATGCTAAAGGTCGCCCCTGGATAGAGAGCGAGTACTGCCTGCGCTAGTACGTGCGCAGTCGAATGACGTAAGACCTCTAAACCTTCATCTGAAGCAGGGAAGACCAAAGTGACGTTGGCCCCATGAGGGAGTGGTTGGTTGAGGTCGAGTTGAGTGCCGTCGGCAACAGCGATGAGTGCGTCTTTCGCGGCTCGTCCACCTAATTGTTCAGCAAGATCAGCACCAGTCGCGTCCGGACCAAGTACTCGTTCACTGCCGTCTGGAAGGACGATTGTTACGTCGGAACTCATAATTACAAATCGTACGGGGTTCTAAGCACTGACCCTGATGTATTAACCGACAGTGCCGCCTGAATTTCCGAATCCGAAAACGATATTCAACGTCAAAATCAGTAGCCCGATCCCTATAAATACCCAAATCTGGTCGATGCGTTCAAAGGATCGAAACTTTTCCATTGGCTTCCATTGCGCGCCAGGATCTTTGAGAACCTTCTCATTTACTTTGCGCGTATCGCCATCGGACATAGCTACCCCCAAGGGATGAACTCACAGCATGGCAGCCAAACAGGTCCGCTACCAACATGATCGAAGCAAAATTTCGATTTAAGACAAGAAATCAGCAATCAAGCTAGAACAGCTTCCGGGCCCAGAAGTACACGCAACTCGCCGGCCAAGCCGTTACTTGGGTCAACCCGAAAACTGTCGGGGAGCTGAACTGTTTGTTTGCCGAGGTGCAAAAAGACTGCTGTGTCACCCGGGTGTTGCGAGAGTAATTCTTTTAGTTCTTCGACGAGTCTGTCGCTGATCTGATGAGAAGGCACGGTCAGACGTAACTCTGATGGCCCCTTTGTCGGTTCAAAGTAGTTGAGCCTGTTTGCGATGAACTTTGGTTCATCATCTCGCGTGTCGATTCTCCCACCTACCAACAGCACAGCGTCATCATCGAGTTGATGGCCGTGTTCGGACATTGTTCTAGGGAACACGGTCACCTCGATAGAGCTTTGAAGATCCTCAAGATCAAACACCGCCATAGCGTCGCCACCGCGAGTGAACTTGCGTTGCAGATTCGAGACGACCCCGCCGAGCGTGATGAACGGATCCCGACCATCTTCGTAGGGAGGCTGATTCCCTGCATCGGCAATAGCGCAGTCTGTAACTCTTCTCAGTGATGCATCTACGCCATAAAGGGGATGACTTGACACGTAGAGACCAAGCATCTCTTTCTCCCAGGCGAGTTTCGTCTTTTCGTCCACTTCTTCTTCAGCGACTTCGATCCGTTCATCAAACCCACCGGAACTCTCGTCTAGTTCTCCGAACAGTGTCTGAATTCCCATGTCTGCTTCGCGGCGACGGTTGACGACTTGGTCCACGATCTGCTCGGCGACCAACAAAAGCCCCTGGCGTGAATGGCCGCACGACTCGAAGGCCCCGGCTTTAATCAGAGCCTCAAGGGAGCGCTTGTTCAGGACCGAGGTGGGGACCCGGTCACAGAAGTCATAAAAGTCTTTGTATGCCCCATTAGCTGTCCGCTCCTCAACTATCGGACTTACAACTCCCTCACCGACATTGCGCACCGCTGACAGGCCGAAAGGAATTCGACCGTCTCTAGAAGAGAAATCAACTTCGCTGCGGTTGACATCAGGGACTTCAACCACGATTCCTGCTTGGCGACAATCGTTCAGGTACATACCTGCCTTGTCCAAGTTATGTTTCACTCCGGTGAGGACAGCTGCCATGAATTCGACGCGATGGTTCGCCTTCAAAAAGGCGGTCTGATATGAAATCAAGCCGTATCCGAAGGCATGACTTTTGTTAAACGCGTAATCAGCGAACGGTTCAATGATGTCGAACAGCTGGGTACCAAGGTCCTCGGCGTAACCGGCCGCCACAGTACCCTCAACAAATTTGACCCGTTGTTCGGCAATGAGCTCCCGATCTTTCTTTCCGCACGCCTTCCGGAGGTCATCTGCTTCAGCCAAGGTGTACCCGGCGATACGTTGAGCTACACGCATGACTGATTCTTGATAAATCATCAGACCATAGGTTTCATCGAGTATTTCGCTCAGATCTGCGTGCGGTAAATCCAGAGGCTTTCGACCGTTTTTTCGGTCGGCGTAATCGTTGTGCATGTTCGCAGCCATAGGCCCGGGGCGGTACAAAGCCACAAGGGCAGCGACATCATCAAACCCGGTGGGAGCGAGACTGCGCATCAGACTGCGCATCGGTGCGGACTCAAGTTGGAAAACCCCTAAAGAATCGCCTGCTTGAAGAAGTCCGAAAGTTTCTTTGTCGTCGAGAGGGATCTGTTCCAGATCGATCTTGGTTCCCGCCGTGATTTCGATGAGCTTTAACGCTTCGTCGATGATTGACAGGGTGCGTAACCCCAAGAAGTCCATCTTGAGTAGACCAAGCTCCTCAACACCGTTCATCTCGAATTGTGTAACTACCGGTGCATCTTCGGGGCTAACTCCTGATTCTGGTTTACGTTGGATCGGTAGATAATCGGTTAACGGGTCACGGGTGATGACGACCGCGGCGGCATGAATTGAATCTTGACGACGGAGGCCTTCTAGGCCTTTGGCGACATCAACAACTCTTTTTACGTCCGGGTCCGAGCCATACATTTGGCGCAGCTCTGCCGCCGCTTTGTATCCATCGACGTACTGTTCCTCCTGGTCGAAACAAGCCCATAGCGGGGTATCTCGACCCATGACTAGCGGTGGCATTGCTTTAGCTACTTTGTCGCCAACGGCGTAGGGGTAGCCGAGAACTCGAGCTGCGTCTCGGACCGCTGCTCGAGCTTTGATAGTCGAAAAGGTGATGATTTGTGCCACGTGCTCACGGCCGTACGTTTCGGCGGTGTACCGAATCATTTCGTCTCGGTAGCGGTCGTCGAAGTCCATGTCGATATCGGGCATGGACTTTCGGCCGGGGTTTAGGAACCGTTCGAAAAGGAGATCGTATTTGATTGGGTCGAGATCAGTGATTTGCAAGCAATACGCGACGGCACAACCTGCAGCTGAGCCACGTCCGGGACCGACACGGATTCTGTTGTCGCGGGCATGACGGATGAGGTCCCATGTGATGAGGAAATACGCGGAAAATTCCATGTCAGCGATAACACGAAGTTCGTAACCCAATCGGTCAACTATTTGATCTGATAGTTGCTTACCCCAGCGCCGTTTTGCGCCTTCGAAAGCGAGATGTTGGAGGTATTCGTTGTCGGTGGTGAATTCTGGTGGGAGAGGAAAGTGAGGTAAGGAGACGTTTCCGAATTCGATGTTGACATCGGCGCGTTCGGCGACCCAAAGAGTGTTGTCGCAACTTTCAGGTAGTTCATCGAAAAGGTCGCGCATTTCGTTGGCTGTTTTCAGATAATGCTGGTCACCGTGGAATTTGAACCGATCGGGATCGCTCATTTGTGAGCCTGTTTGAACGCATAAAAGCGCATCATGTGATTCAGCGTCGTGTTGGGTGGTGTAGTGGAGATCGTTTGTTGCCAGCAGGGGAGCTTTGAGGGTTCGGGCAATTTCTAGGAGTTGGGGGTTGCATTGACGTTGTTCGGGTATTTCGTGGTCCTGTAGCTCGACGAACAAGTTGTCGCGTCCGAAGATGTCTTGTAAGCGGGCTGCCCTGTCGAGGGCTTGCTGGTAGTTGCCTCTGAGGAGTGATTGTTGTACGACGCTGCCCAAACATCCCGTTGTAGCTATGAGACCTTCGCTGTGTTGTTCAAACAGTTCCCAATCCATTCGAGGCTTGTAGTAGTAGCCCTCGAGAAATGCTCGGCTAGATAGTTGAAGCAAGTTGCGGTAGCCGGTGTTGTTTTCCGCGAGCAATGTGAGGTGGTAATACAGCTTGGCTCCGTCGTCGGTGTCTCCGCCGGAGTCGTCCATTCGCCTGCCGCGCCGCGCCGGACGTTCTTCTCGGCTTTCTAAAGCCATGTAGGCCTCAGTGCCGATAACTGGTTTGATGCCGTGGTCATTGCATGCTTTGTAGAAGTCGAGTGCTCCGTACATGTTTCCGTGATCGGTGATACCGAGTGCGGGTTGCCCATCTCGGGCTGCTGCCGCGACAGCATCAGAAACGCGCGCCGCTCCATCAAGCATGGAAAACTCTGTATGGGTGTGGAGATGGACGAACGAGCGGGTCACGTTAGATGGTTCAGTTTGATTCGTAGGTGGTTCTACTGGCACCTCATGGCACCATGGAAGGAATCTAGTCCGACGGAGTCTGTACGAATCGCATGACTGACACCAATCCTTCAGATCAACTTGACGCTGTTTTGGTTGAGGAAGATCCAACCGAGGGCCTGTGGCACCTCGTGGATTCTGGGTGGGCCGATGAACATCTACCTGAACTGCCGGCGCTCCGCCTGGAACAAGACCCCATTCATCGACACAAAGATGTTCTAACCCACACCATCGCGGTTACTAGCCAGAGTCCGTCGAGGCTCCGAGTTCGTTTAGCAGCTTTGTTTCATGATGTCGGGAAACCTCGAACTCGATCCTATGAACATGGGGGTGTCACCTTCCGCCACCATGAAGCGGTCGGTGCCCGTATGACTCGCAAACGCATGCCGAAATTGGGATACCAGGAAGATCTCACCACCGACGTAGCTCAACTGGTGTTCCTTTCGGGACGCTTTAAGGGATACACAGATGGCTGGAGTGACAGTGCGGTACGTCGCTATGCGCGAGACGGAGGTGCCCTTCTTGGAGACCTAAACGATCTTGTTCGTAGTGATTGCACGTCGCGCAACCCACGTCGCGTCGCAGCTCTGCATGAGGCACTAAATGATCTTGAACGCCGAATAACTGAATTAGCGCGAGAAGAAGCGATCAAGGCT
>JASLTG010000041.1 GCA_030743005.1 Acidimicrobiales bacterium
CAATGAGCAATAATAAGCTAAAAGTAAGCAAGATAGAGTTACAACAAAGGCTTTTCCACCTTCTTTCGAGCAAGTGTGTCTAGTGTGAATTATCGCTGGGGCAACTTGGGTTCGCGAGTGAGGACGTAACCCCGGTACCAAGTTTGATCCCACAAGCCGCGCAGCGTGATCTTGTCCACGTGGCCGTCGGCGAATCCGGCGTTGATGCCGAGGTTGTGGCGGTTGACAAAGAATCGGCGCATGCCGTTATCGGAGTGCGAGCCGGAATAGTCCGGCGGTGGCGCATTATCGGGCCGGGGCCATGAGTCGACCCAGTTGCCATCCCCGTAAACGGGAACCTCCGAGGTGGCGTTGGAGAACTGCTCCCAGTATTTCTTTTTTTCATCAGCGGTATTTGGTGCGTAGTAGCTGCCATTTGGATCCTGCATAAACGAGTTGATCGTATAGCTTCCCTTCTGCTTCTTCATCCCGTGACAATCTTCACACACCCGTACTAATACAGGCTCCACCTTCTGCTCGTACTTGCCCAAGCTCGCTTTGGAGACCGCCGCCGCCTTGGCCAAGACTGAAACCGCTCCGCCAATCAGGAGTACGCTTGTAATTGCCGAAAAAAAACACCTCATGACCTCGCTTTGTGACTTCTTTGCCTAGTCAGGTTGATTGTTTACTCGATTCCAAATTTTTCCCACCGGAACGGAACATCGAATGGTCTACGGGATTACCGGGATGTTCGAAGTTGAGGCCGGTTTCACCGGCTGCGCCAGGCACTCGTTAAGTATATCCGCGTAAGGTTCGATGAGGACGAAGTTGTCCATGGTGTAGCGCGAGATTATCTTGAGTAGACTCTCAAGTGAATCGCGATGGATATTGGGGGTGACAGGCCAGTCCTTGCTGTACTGATAGAGCCCCCAGATGGTGCCTTCTTTGTCATCGTCAACATACTTCCATGTCCATGGCGACCAGTGCAGGCCGTGCTCGTTGAACATGGTCAGAAACGTTCGCATTCCTTCGATGTCGTTCGGGTGATTGCCCATCGTGCTAAACTCTCCGAAGTAAATAGGCACTTTATGTCGATCTTGCACGAGGTGAGCAAGTCGTAAGATTTCTTGTGAACGTTTCTTGTGGTCAGCCAGCCCTTTCTCATCTGAAAAGAGAGGATCCGCACCTGAGTAGAAGTGTAGCGAGTAAATGACACTGTCCCATCCCATTTCTTTAGGACTCGGAAAGAAACCTTTATTAGTCCACCGCGGAAATTCGAGTTTGTAACCGTCCTCCATAACGATGATGGTGTCCGGATCTGTCTCTCGTATCGCGTCGTAGATCACGTCGTGGGCCTCGGCCCAGTTCTTTGTGTCCGTTGCGCTAAATGGTTCGTTCAGAAGATCGTACGCCCAGACGACTGGATTCTTGGCATAGCGCCGGGCAATTTCCTTCCAGAGGGAGGCTGTTCGCTTCTGATAGTCCTTGTTGCGAAAGAACTCAATCTCGCTCAAAGTACCAGTGTGATCCCAAGGGCTCTGGCCGCCAGGGGCACCGTGAAAGTCTAGCATTACATAGAGGTGGTGTTTCGCGGCCCAGGCGATAGCCTTGTCGAGATAACGGAAGCCATACTCGTGGTGCTGATACGGCCTATTGTCCGACTCGAACCAACGATACCAGAACGGTATGCGGATGAAGTTAAAGCCGTGTGACCGCGCGAGTTGAAAATCGCGTTCGGTGATCCAAGTGTCGTGAAAAGCATCCCAGAATTTCTGTGTTCCCGTATCTCCGAACCTCTCACGCAAGATTCTGTCCATTTGTTTCGCTGCGAAAACCGATGGTTCGCGATCGAACAATTCCATGTACTCCTCTAGTTTGTGAGCAGGAGCATGCTTTGCGAGCTCGACGTGAAGACGGGCTATGTACTCGTCATGCGTGTACGCCATCGGTGTAAAGTTGCCGTCCTTATCCTCGTCCGGCATATACTCACCGATAATTCTGAGTGACTTCCTGAGCTCTTTTAGCACCCCGGTTTCTTTCGCCAGACGCGGCAGATGGTCATGCCACTCCATCTCGATGCTGGGTATCCAAGTCTCCATCAGAAGCCAGCCTCCGAAGTTCATGCCTCGCATGGACATCAGGTTGCCGCTTTCGGTGATGACATCCTTGCCCTTGACTGTGAGTGACTCAAGGGCCCGGGCGTTAGTTCCGGAGACGGGCACGCATGCGATAATGAAAGATAGAATAAACGAACGAGGCATATCAGCGAAGTGCTGCTTCAAAGTGATCATTATTTCCACTGGTATTCCACAGTCCAAATCGGCTCTTAAGGGTTAGTAATACTCCTGTAGTCTTCATTTCGCTGACCTAGTGTTTGGACATTAGTAAGAGAGTGCGCTTTTGGTATGAGTCTAATATCGTTTAAGCAAATTTTCGATGCCGATGCGAAACATCAATCCAAGTGTCATCTCGAAAAAACTTATGCTACACTTTTCCTCGAACCACGAGAATTGATCACACTAAAACAGCAACAATTTCAAGCCTTACTTTCACTCAGCTCGACTTCCATTGGTCGAGGTTACTTAAACTGGTCCATATGAAGAGTTAGTCTGGGCGTTTAGAAAGGCCCAGAAAATGAAAGGAAAACGATACACAACAGAAACCAAGATACGCATCCTCCGGGAAGCGCAGAGCAGTGATAAGACGATACAGGATGTATGCCGAGAGCGGCAGATCAGCGAGCAGAGCTTCCACCGGTGGAAGCGAGAGTTGGGGATGCTCGAGCTCAATCACCTCGACCATTGCTCAGTATATTTATGCCCTTCAGAGCCAGTGTTACAGCTTGCTCATGGGACAACATTGAGAACACATCCAATTGAGGCGACGCTTTACGATACCGCATCCCCAAAACCTATCAAATTTAGCTTTCCATCCTATAAACTTCATCAATTATTTCAGAGGTTTCCAGAAGTGCCCTATTGTGATCATCAAATCTCAGATGAAGCTCATTGAATCCGTAGTGAGAATCAGAGTCCCCAATGCTTTACCCAAGCTGTAAACCGTTCAGAATGAAGGGTGGAGAAGTGGAGCGGGTGAAGGGAATCGTTGCTCGATTTACTCGGGTAGTGGTTTCTGGTGGTATTAAGTGGTCGCACTGAGACGGGCTACAAAGCCTGCTGGCGACGAACCAGCAAGCTGTGGCCTGGGATTCCCGTGATGGTTGATTTGAGTGTGCTGTAATTTGTCAGCGATATCTCAATGGAAGGGGAGCGAGCCTACGGCTTTAGTGCCGTCCGGTTTCTCGATTTCCACCCACCATTTTGCTCCGCCCGGTAGTGGGTCCGGAGCAACGGCGTGGATATCGTAATCATCATGAGACGGGGCATACTCACCTTTGCCGACAGAAGATAGAGTCCGATCTTCCGTCCCGATCCATGTGCGAACGGTCGTTTCTCCATTGTCGTTGTAGGGGAGTTTGATGACCAGGTGACCTTCTTTGCCTGGTTCAACATGTCCGTGTCCTTGCGAGGCCTCAACCTTGATGCCATCGATGTCATGAGTGCCCAGGGCAACTTCGTCATGCTCGTGGTCGTGGTCCTCTTCGTTGTGATTGGCAGAGGTGGTTGGGTTCGAGTTCTCGTTGTTCGGCGTGTTGGCGTTGTTGCATGCAACCAGGAATCCTGCGATCAGGATCGAGAGGAATGCGGTAACGGTTTTGTTCTTCATGTGTTTATCCTTTCTGTTTGGTGTTTGGTTTGATTTCAGCGTGCGTTCCGGTGACTCGGTGCAAGGCCGCGTATCCTGCCGGAACGACTAAGAGGTTGAGAAATGTTGATGTTAGTAGTCCACCTAGAATCACGATGGAAAGGGGTGCTAGGATTTCGTTTCCGGGCTGCTCGCCTCTCAGCGTGATTGGTACGACGGCCAGGGCAGCCGTTAGGGCCGTCATCATGATGGGGACCAGTCGCTCGGTTGAACCTGTGATGATGGATTCGTAAACGGTCTTACCTTCAATCTCGACTAAGTGCCGGTAGTGATTGACCAGCAGGATTCCGTTTCGAACGGCAATCCCGAAAAGTGTGATGAAACCGACCATACTGGCAATGGAGATAACAGGAGCTGTGTAGTGGCCTCCCAATTTGAAAAGAGCCAATACGTTCGTGATGAAATTGGAAGATTCAGCGAAGAAAATAGCCACGATTCCTCCGATCAGAGCTAGAGGTAGATTGACCATAACCAAAAGGGCAACCCGCATCGAGCCGGTAACAATCTTCAAGAGTATTGCCATGATTAAAATGACGAGGCCGCTGAACAGCAGAATCGTTCGGCTCGCCGCCTGTTGAGCCTCGAACTGGCCACCGTAGTGAACGGTGTAGCCATGACGTTGAACGATTGGATCGACTTTGGATCGAACCTGGTCCACCAGATGTCCGAGGTTGAAGCCTTCTTCGACATTGAGAGTCACGACGGCCTTGCGTTCAGTGTTTTCACGAGCAATGAGATTGGAGGTCATTTCGGGACCGATGTCCGCCACTTCGTGAAGCCGGACCATCGCTCCCCCTTGGCCACGCAGGATAAGGTTCTTCAGGTCTTTCAGCTCGTCGCGTTCGGATTCCTCCAGACGGACAGTAAGTTCATATCGACGAACACCCTCGTTAATCTCTGCGACTGAGACTCCATATACCGCATCGCGGACCTGCTGTGCGGCTGAGAGAGGCGTAAGCCCACATGCGGAGAGATCGCTGGCGCGGTAGTTCAGAGGCAGAGACTGAATCATGACTTCTCGATTGGCTGCCACATCTCGCGCTCCGGGGAGAACGTCCAACTTTACTTTTATTTCTTTGGCAATCGAACGCAGTATCGCCAAGTCGTCACCGTAAACGTTGATAGCGATCGCGGCCGGTGTTCCGGAAAGTATGTGACTCAATCGGTGTTCGATGGGCTGCCCGATATTGGTGGTGATTCCCGGAACTTTCTCAAGTATCCGGCTGATTTGTTGCCGCACTTCTTCCTTCCGGTAGCCTTGCTTGATAGTGACATCGATCTCCGAGTTGCTCCCCGGTTCGGCATGTTCATCCCGCTCGGCGCGTCCCGTACGGCGGGTCACGCTTTTTACCCCTTCGAGATTCAATAACTGCTTTTCGATTGAACCCGCCATGCGGTCACTGGCTTTCAACGAAGTACCCGGAGGCGCGAACAAACCGATCGTGAAGGTGCCTTCGTTGAACTCAGGCAGAAAAGATTTGCCATAGGTTGAAGCAAGGCACAGCGCTAATAACAGAGCAATCAATCCGCCGCCCAAGACCTTTCCCTTGTAATTTACCGCCCATACTAGCGTGGGTTGGTAAACTTTCTTTAACCAGGCCACGAGTGGTGAATCTGCCGCTTCATCGGCATCCACGCGGCCTTTCATGAGGTAGCGGCACATCGCAGGCGTCACGGTCAGGGCAACCAGCAGGGAAGCAGTGATTGAAACCCCGAATGCGGTGCCCAGGGGGCGGAAGAAGCGTCCTTCGATGCCTTCGAGAAACATGAGTGGCAGAAAGGCGAGAACGATGATGATAGTGGCAAAGACCATAGCCGGTCTGATCTCATTGCTTGCTTCGAAAATAATCTCAAGCCTGGGCCGTCGTTCGGACTCCGGTTTTGCCGCGTTTTGATTCAGTCTCCTAAATACATTCTCGACGTCGATGATCGCGTCATCGACCAAGCTGCCAACGGCAATCGCAAGGCCACCCAGAGTCATGACGTTGACCGTCATTTCCATCCAGTCTAAAGCCAGCAGACCGACTCCCAGAGACAACGGAATCGCCGTCAATGTGATGATTGTCGTCCGCACATTCAGCAGGAAGAGGATGAGAATGATGGATACGATGATAGCCGCATCCCTCAACGCATGGGTCACGTTCCTGACTGACAGCTCAATAAAATCCGACTGACGGAAGATTTGCCGATTGATTACCACACCTGACGGTAGAGCGTCCTCCAGTTGATCAAGCATCTGATCGATCCTTTCGGTAATGATCAACGTGTTGGTTCCTGGAGCCTTCTGAATCGTCATAACGACAGCAGAGGATCCCCCGTCAGCTCCGGTTCCTCGCTTTGGAGCTGGTCCCAATTTTACGTTCGCAACGTTGCCG
>JASLTG010000042.1 GCA_030743005.1 Acidimicrobiales bacterium
GCACCCAACATCACCGCCCTCACCACCAAAATCTTTGACACCGAGACGTTGAACGGTCGGTTGATTGACGTCACACCAGCAGGCACCGGTTTGTGCGCGTTGGGTGCTGACGGTGGACTGTTCGACATGCTCGGCACCCAACACAACACCGTGCTGCGGGCCCACACCAACCGCAATACCACAGCCATAGACACCACCGGATAAGACAAACATTCCAGGACGGGCGCCACCTATAGCGGCGGTTCCCCATGGTCTAACCTGAGTTTTAAGCGTTAGAGCCGGTTTGGTAGTTACGTTAGATCCCGAGCGCTACAGAGTTCGGCCGGAACTTAAAACACTCCCGCTTACAGCTATCTTTTGTGCATATGGAGCCCGTTAATCCGAAGATCAACCCTCGGGCAATGACCTATGAGGAGGCAAGTGCCTGGGTATGGGAATTCCGTGGCTTCTATCGGCAGCGTCCACAAGGAAAGCCAGAACACAAACCATCCCGGTTCTAATCAGAGTCACTCAGATTTGAAAAGCAGTCAAACTCGCCAACGCACAACAGCATCACTCTGACAACGGCCTACCTTCGGGGAGGTCCCTGTCGTTCCGCGTCTAAGCGTTAATCAAGACGACGAGCATCACTGTGCCGCCGAGCATCGCAAAAGCATTAAGGATCAAATAAATAGGAAACGGTGCTTTGTTGAAATTGGTGCCAAACGCCGTTGAGGCAAGACCTTCATCCATATCGGCCCGCATCGCAGCGATATCCATAATCGCTCCATGGGAACCGAACCACAGAAACAATCCAACCACGGCGACCGCTATTGATAGCGCCAGCTCAGCACTATCACTCAACGAACCCCACGAAATGGCTAAAGCAATTCCTACGACCATCAACACGAGACACTTCAGACACACCCACAGCATCTCCGCTCGGTGTTCGACCCAACTACGAAGCTCACTCTGCTCCATGACATCTCCAATGCTCTGTTCGATAAGAGCGACTATAGAAGATCTGGCTCAGTCTCGTTTTCATCGAACCAGATCGACGCCACCCGAAGTCACTCAAATAGGTGAGGGTGGCGATACACAGTCCGACCCGAGAAATATAAGTAAGAGCTTTCCAGCAAAACGCTGGAGAAATCAATGGCCGACCAGTTCGACGAAGACGAAGATCAGGCTGTCGCCTAGTCTGGTTGAGGGGGCGCTATCGATGGAACGAGACTGGAAGTGCTGCTGGGTTGCTTGTACCCAGATGGGACCAGCTTGCCTCGGGGGTTTTTCGGACTCGGAGCGTCGGACCGTCTTTGCGAGAGAAAGCCCAAAAGATTTCCCGGGAACGACAAATGACCGCACCCGAGGGAACAGACATTGAGATAGCCCTGGAACAACCATGTCTGGGACGCCATTTATATTTCTCGGGGTGGGCGATACATGGCCCGCCCGGAACAAGTGAGCTAATTCCCTCCAGGGCGTGCAACTACCGAAGCCCAGTAGGATCCGGAGATGGGAACCGACGCTCAACGCATCAGCACCGAACCAGACCGGTTCGCCGCGGTTAACATCTCCCAGGCGTTCCGGGTTGGCGATCTCGTCTTAGTGTCGGGACAGGCCGCTGTGAACGATCAGGGTGAAGTGGTCGGTGTCGGCGACTTCGATACTCAGGCCCGCCAGGCGGTCCGCAATCTCGATCGCGTCCTAACAGCAGCGGGATCGAGTCTCGATCAGGTAATCAAGGTGACCATCTTCGTCACCGACATGTCCTATTTTCCCAAGGTGGTTGCGTTGCGCGGCGAGGTATTCAGCCAGCCATATCCTGCTGACACGATTTGTGAAGTGCAAGCCCTGGCGTACCCCGAATTAATGTTCGAGATCGAAGCGATCGCGCTCGTCGACGGCAACACCATCGATATCGCCCACAGCTAGAACGTAGAACCTGACGCCTCTATTTCAAACGAACCGAACATCAAAAATTAAGGCGTTTACACCTTTAAGGGTGGGCGATACTGGATTCGAACCAGTGACCTCTGCCGTGTGAAGGCAGCGCTCTAACCAACTGAGCCAATCGCCCGGAAGCGGTCACCATAGCGCCAGTTTGAAAGGGTTGATGTGGTCGGTTGCCCTATTGCAGAGCTAACACGAAGTAAATACCGGTCATTTAGCTGCAAATTGGCCCGAAAACTACAAAAGCCGCCCCTCGGGCGACGTGGAAATAAAAGATAACACAGCTAATTTTTCAAATCAAGTCAATTAGGTATGTTTATCAACCAATTTCAGTCAATTTCAGTATTTTGTTTCGAGTTTCTGGATAAGAGACAACGGGCCAAACCACGCTAGATTCTTGCCTCATGACTACGCCTTCATACGACTGGATAGCCCATCACGCGGTTGTCCGTGGCGACAAAGTAGCCATGCACGACTTGGCAAGCGGCCGCAGGTTCACTTACAGCGAAATGGATGAGCGAAATAGTCGACTGGCTCGAGCTCTACGAGATGAATTCGGCGTAACACGCGGCGACCGTGTAGCTGTTCTGGCCGAAAACGACACCAATTTCTTCGAAACCCAATTTGCCTGCTGGAAACTAGGCGCGATCTTTGTCCCGTTGAACTGGCGGCTATCAATCCCCGAGCTTGAATACATCGTGGGGGATGCCGGCCCAGACGTGATCATTCATGATGATCAGTTCGCCGATAACGCTACGAAACTAGCTGAACTATGCAATATCGCTCACAGGATTACTTGGGGTCCATCTATTGGGGATGCTGCAGCCTACGAAGAAGTACTAACCACACATGATCCCCTACTAGATGCCGAAGATTGCACTCACGACGACGTCCTCACGATCATGTACACCTCCGGGACAACAGGCCGACCTAAAGGGGCGATCATTACCCACGGCATGACATTCTGGAACGCCGTAAACGGCGTTGAGTACTTCGACGGCGGCGAATCCATGATCAATCTGACTTTTCTTCCTCTGTTCCATACCGGCGGACTCAACGTTTTCGCTAACCCCACGTTTCATTTCGGTGGAACGAACCTAGTGATGAAAACGTTCGACCCAAGCCAAGCACTTCAACTCCTCAGCGACCCAGAAGTTGGAATTACTCACACGATAGGTGTGCCAGCAAATTGGCTATTCATGAGTCAAGTGCCTGAATTCGCGTCAGCTTCGTTTCCAACTCTGTTAGCTCCCGCTGTTGGAGGTTCCCCGACTCCAGTTCCTCTAATCGAAGCCTGGGCAGAAAAAGGGTTACCTCTTCAGCAAGCCTACGGAATGACTGAAACCAGTCCCTTGGTGCTCGCGCTACCTGCAGACAAATGCTCTATCAAGGTTGGCTCAGCAGGCGTCCCCGCAATGCATACCAGCGTTCGGATTGTCACCGAAGACGGCCGCGAAGCCGAAGTAGGCGAGACCGGTGAACTTTGGTGCAAAGGCCCCAATATCACCCCTGGCTATTGGAATTGGCCCGAAGCTACCGAAGAGTCTTTCGAAGATGGGTGGCTCAAGACAGGCGACGCTGCTCGCCAAGACGACGACGGTTTCTATTACATCGTTGACCGCTGGAAAGATATGTATATCTCCGGAGGTGAAAACGTCTATCCCGCAGAAGTAGAAAACGTGATCTATCAACTGACACAAATCGGCGAGGTCTCTGTCATAGGTGTTCCCGACGACAAATGGGTCGAGGTAGGCCGGGCGATAGTTGTTCTCAAAGAAGACGAAGAGTTATCTGACACTGAAATAATCAACCACTGTCGACAAAACCTTGCGCGCTACAAAGTTCCGCAATCAGTGATCTTCATCGACGAAATCCCCCACAACGCGACGGGAAAGGTCCTCAAACGAGAGTTACGCGACCTTTACGGACAGCCCTAAAACGATTTATGGCTACTCCGGGGGGACCATTAGCTGGTGTGCGAGTACTTGATGCCGCAGGGATGATTGCTGCCCCAAGCGCCTGCGCGATGATGGCCGACCTTGGAGCCGATGTCATCAAGCTTGAACCCCCTCAAGGTGACTTACTGAGAGGTCTAGTTACGGTGCCCGACGGACCGGACCCCTGGTGGGAGCTAGATAATCGGGGAAAACGCGGAATTGTTGTCGATCTGAGAACCCAGGAAGGTAGGCAAGCAACTCACAGAATTGCTGCATCCTGTGACGTAGTCGTCACCAATCTGACGATCGAACGTCAATCGAAATTCCAATTGACCGATGCAGACTTACGGGCGGACCATCCAGAACTCATCCACGTGACTTTGACCGGTTACGGGAACAGCGGCCCAGATCAGGATCGACTCGGATTTGATTACACCGCTTTTTTCAGTCGTGGCGGGGTCGTCAACACGATGGGCGAACCGGGACACACTCCACCAGCTGGTCGACCCGGTCAAGGAGACCACACAACGTCTCTAGCCATTTTGTCGTCAATATTGCTCGCCCTGAGAGAACGTGACTTAACCGGCGAAGGCCAAGCCGTTTCCGTCGCTCTTATGCACGCCGCTATCTGGACCATGAGTTCCGATCTATCGGTAGGTTTAGCAACCGGTGAGGCACCCGCACCGATTATGCGAATCGAGACTCCCTCCCCTCTCGTCGGGCGATTTCGTTGCGCGGACGACAGATGGATCATGTTGACCATGCCAGCTGAGGGTTATTGGGAGCCTTTTTGTGCCGTACTCAACAGAGACGAATGGCTCCACGATCCCAGGTTCGCCGACCCTGAAACGCGACTTGAACATGGGCCCGAGTTGATGGTTCTGTGCGACGAAATTTTTGCTTCGGCTGATTCTGATGTTTGGGCTGAACGTCTCGACTCAGCCGGCATGGTTTGGGGTCTCATCCAAAATCTCGATGAAGTCATATCTGATCCTCAATCGGAAGCATTAGGGGCGTTTCGAGAGGTTCCAAACGCCGAGTATCCAATTCGGACCGTCACTCCCCCATTTGATCTGCAAGCGTCTGAGGTGTCGATAAAGGGACCCGCTCCACGTCACGGTGAGCATTCAGAAGAAATTTTGTTGGAGGTCGGTTTCACAGCACGAGAAATCGACGACCTCTACGAAAAAGGAATTATCTGCTAGTCGTCAACCACTGACCCTTCAAGCTCAAGGCAGTAGTAGGAGTAGGCCTTTCTGTGTTCCGTTTTTTCGGTATCTCCTGGACACTGTTCATCGGCGTCCATTTCGAATTCTGTGACTACCCGACGAGAGAACGGTTCACCGCACAGCCCAGCGGATGGTTTTTTAACCGTTCCATCTTCTTTGATGACGACACATTCATCTTCGTTGGTACCAGAAATCGGGAGGTCCCACCTTTCGGACCTGCTATTGGTGGCAAACGCTGAGAAGACAAAGATTCCGATTCCGATAGCGCCCACGACAAGCCAAGGCAAGACACGCAGCACTGTCGCAACTAACGGGTTGCCCACTTCAAACCCTGGAGGGTCTGAGGCGTCGGCATCAAACCAGTCCTCATCCCAGATGTCCTCAACTGCCGCTGACTGATCCTTGCGTAGCTCACGTTCTTTGTCGTATGCGGACCTCAGCTCTTTTGAGCCAAGAATTCGCCATGCTTCATTGATGTCATGCATGCGACGTTCTGCGGATCGACGCTCATCCTCTGTGACCTCTCCCAGGCCATCAGGGTGGTGAGTTCGAGCAGCAGAGACCCATGCCTGACGAACTGTTTCATGTTCGGCAAGTGGGTCTATCCCAAGCGTTGCGTAATGATCAATCGGCACGACCAAGGAGCCTCCACACGGGAACCTAGCGTTGTGGGACTACCGTAATGTCGTGGAAGAGTTGCAATGTCCTGCGTGCGGTGAAACTGACGATCTACTCGGTCGACAAAACGGCGAGATGATTGAAGTGACATGTCAAAGTTGTGACCAGCAGTGGGAACGTGATCCCAACGCAATCCCCACATGTGACCGTTGCGATGGAGATGACATGGAGGGCGCAGTTAAAGCCATTGTGGAGAAGTCTCGGGGTAGCCAATTATCTATTGTCGCTACCCAAGTCGTGTATCT
>JASLTG010000043.1 GCA_030743005.1 Acidimicrobiales bacterium
ACGCCGCCAACTCCGTCATCTCGAACAACTTCGGACGAAAACCCAAAGAGCTATGGACCGATAAATCAACTGGGGACAAGGTCATCTTGTACCGGGCCGACGACGAAGTCGACGAAGCAGCCTGGATTATCGGCGAACTGCAACGACGACACGAACAAGGAGGCCTCAGATGGAGCGACGTCGCGATCTTTTACAGAGCGAACGCACAAAGCCGAATCATCGAAGAACGCCTCGCAGGTGCCTCCCTCCCGTATCGAGTCGTCGGCGGGACCCGCTTCTATGACCGACGAGAAGTAAAGGACGCACTTGCCTACCTCCGAGCCGTCGTCAACCCCACCGACGAAGTCTCACTCAAACGGGTCCTTAACGTACCTAAACGAGGCATAGGCGACAGCAGCGTCGCCAGACTCGACCAATACGCCAACAGCAACGCGGTGCCATTCAACGAAGCACTCAACAACTGGCCCGAAGTAGGAATCAGCGGTCCCGCAAAGAAAGGACTCGCCAACTTCACAGAACTCATCCGACAACTCTCAAATCGCATCTCAGACGGGCCAGCCGAAATATTGCAACTCGCCCTAGAACGCTCCGGATACATCGAAGAATTACGGGATGAAAGGTCAATAGAGGCAGAGGGGCGACTTGAGAATCTCGCAGAACTCATCGGTTCAGCGGAGGCCTACGAAACGTGCGACGAATTTCTCGAACAAGTCTCACTCGTTTCACCCACAGATGAACTTGACGACCAATCAGAAGTCACCCTCATGACTCTCCACACCGCCAAAGGTCTCGAATTCCCCCTCGTGTTCATCGTCGGCATGGAGGACGGCATTTTCCCCTCATTCATGTCGCTCGGCGACCCCGACCAGCTTGAAGAAGAACGACGACTCGCATATGTAGGAATAACCCGAGCCGAGGAGCAGCTGTACCTCACACTGGCTGAAAGCCGTTGGATCTACGGCCAACAGCAATACAACACACCTAGCCGGTTCCTCCGCGAAATACCCGACGAACTCGTTGATGACCGGAGCCCAAAAGGAATACACAAAGCCGGACGAACAACAGTTTCAGCTACAACACCCGTCGAAGTTGATGAAGACAAACGAGCCGAACGTCGAGAACGGGCCCGAGAACGCATCATCGAAAAAGCAATAGCGGCAGGGAGTCAACAACCCACAGGACCATCCATAAATTTCAAAGCAGGTGACGATGTTCACCACCCGAAATTTGGGGACGGAGTGATACTCAAACTCGCCGGCTCAGGAGACAACGCAGAAGTCACCATCAACTTCGTTGACATTGGAGAGAAAACACTCCTCCTGGGCTGGGCCAACCTTCAAAACCCCTCAAGTTGAGAATTACCGTCCAGTAAATAGTGGCGACCGTTTCTCAACAAACGCGGCCACTGCCTCCTTGTGGTCATCAGTGGAACGGCAACGACTCATCGCCATCGCCTCAGCATCTAGACACGTCAACAAATCAGACCCCAACGCCCTATTTAGGTTCTCTTTGATGTACCGCTGCGCCACAAGCGGCCCCTCAGCGAAACGAGTCGCGTACCCCACGGCAGCAGCCTCGAAATCTTCGTCCTCAAAGACTTTGTTCACGACATTCAGCGACAATGCCTCAAAAGCATCAAAGCGATCCGCCGTCAAATACAATTCTCGAGCTTTCGCAGCACCCACCAACTGGGTCAAGAACCAACTACCCCCAAAGTCACCCGAAAAGCCCACCTTCGCGAAAGCGGTAGTGAAAATAGCTCGGGGAGAAGCCACTCTCAGATCGCACGCCAACGCGATGGACAATCCAGCACCAGCGGCCGCACCATCGATCGCAGCTACCGTCACCTTAGGAAAATTTTGCAATGCCGCGGACACAGTTCGTTGACGGTGCCGTAAATCATCGACGTTTGACTCCAAACTGACCTGAGACGGAGCCCCGCCAGAATTACGCGCATTCATGCCTTTAACATCGCCACCGGCACAAAAAGCACCACCCGCGCCGGTCAACATCAAGGCCCCAACTTGTGGATCGTCAGCCAACTGGGGCAACAAACGTTCAAACGCCCCATACATTTCGGGATGCAACGCGTTGCGAGCATCGGGCCGATTAAAGGTCAACACAGCAACCTGACCCTCATACCTTGCCAATAACACATCAGTACCCGTTTCAAATTCACTCACCGAAACACCACTTTCAATAGACAGTTACCTCTTCACTCCACCTAGTATGTCGAATTCGTAGGGCAACCTCATTTCCTTACGCACAGCCAAGACAGGAGCCCCCGCGTGGACCTCTTCGAATACCAAGGCAAACAGTTCTTCAAACAGTTCGGCATGCCTGTCTCCGATGGCGGAGTCGCGTTCACCGTGCAAGAAGCAGTCGACGCAGCAGAACGCCTCGGAACACCAGTAATGGTCAAAGCCCAAGTCCACACCGGAGGCCGAGGTAAAGCAGGTGGCGTCAAATTCGCGGCAACCATCGAAGACGTTCAAGAACACGCAACCAACATCTTGGGACTAGACATCAATGGCCATATCGTCCAACGACTATGGATTGAAAAGGCCAGCGATATCTCTGAAGAGTATTACGTCAGCTTCACCCTCGACCGGTCAGCGAAACAACACCTAGGAATGCTTTCAGCAGAAGGAGGCGTTGAAATAGAAACGGTCGCGGTAGAAAATCCTGATGCGATAAGCAAAATCCACGTCAATCCCGCTGTTGGCCTAACCCGAGAAGCCGCACAAGCCTGGGTAGATGGAGCCAACCTCAACCCCGTCGCTGTCGAAGGTGCCGTAGACATCGCCATGCAGCTCTACGACGCGTATGTTCAAGGTGACGCAGACCTCGTTGAGATCAACCCGCTCATCCTCACACCGGATAACCGAGTTCACGTCCTCGACGCCAAAGTCACACTCGACTCAAATTCAGTGTTCCGCCACGAGGAATATGCAGAATTCGATGAAACCCAACCCCGCGATGAGCGCGAGGAAGCAGCACACGGGAAAGGTCTCCAATACGTAGGACTAGAAGGCAGCGTTGGCGTCATCGCTAATGGAGCCGGACTAGCCATGTCGACTGTTGACGTCGTAAACCAAGTCGGAGGCAAGCCCGCAAACTTCCTTGATATTGGAGGAGGAGCCAACGCCGATGTCATGGCAGGCGCCCTTGAAGTCATCAACAACGACCCTGAAGTCAAATCAATCTTCATCAATATTTTCGGGGGAATAACCCGAGGTGAAGAAGTAGCTAACGGCATTATCGAAGCACTGAACAGAGTCGACATTGATGCTCCGATCATTATTCGGCTTGATGGCACCAACGCGGACGAAGGACGACAAATTCTTCAACCAGCACTCAACGACAAACTAATGATGGAACCAACCATGCTCGACGCCGCCAAAAAAGCCGTCGAACTCGCTAAGGGAGCAGACACATGAGCATCTTCGTAGATAGCAACACCAAAGTCATCTACCAAGGGCTCACAGGAAGCCAAGGCCGCTACTACGGCCTACTTAACCGCGATTACGGCACCCAGGTTGTCGGTGGAACCAACCCGAAAAAAGCTGGAGAAGACGTCGAAGGGATCCCCATCTTCGCCAACTGCGCGGAAGCTGTTGAAGCAACAGGAGCCACAGCCTCATGCATCTTCATCCCCGCACCCGGCGTCTATTCAGCCGTCATGGACGCGGCAGCCGGTGGAATCAAGTTCATCGTGTGCATCACAGAAGGCGTCCCCGCCCACGACGAAGCAACGTTCTATAACGAACTCAAAGCGCAACACCCCGACGTTCAACTCCTCGGACCGAACTGTCCAGGCGTCATCAGCCCCGGACAATGCAACATCGGCATCACAGCAGGACACATCGCCAAAGCAGGCGGCCCAGTCGGCATAGTCAGCAGATCGGGCACACTCACCTATCAAGCACTCTACGAATTGCAGCAAAAAGACATCGGCGTCACCACATGTGTTGGCATTGGCGGCGACCCAGTACCAGGCACCTCCTTCATTGACTGCCTCGCAGCATTCGAAGCAGACCCCGAAACGCAGGCAGTCATGATGATCGGCGAAATAGGTGGGTCAGCAGAAGAAGAAGCAGCCGACTTCATCAAGAACCACATGACCAAACCCGTCTCGTCATACGTCGCAGGAGTAACAGCACCACCAGGAAAAAAAATGGGGCACGCCGGAGCCATCGTCTCTGGAGGCAAAGGAACCGCGGACGCAAAGATGGAAGCACTGCGCGACGCGGGAGTCAAAGTTGGACTCAACCCAACCGAAGCCGGCGAACTCATGGCAGAGATCGTCGCATCCTTATAGCCAACTCCAACTAGGTTCCAAAGGGTGCGTCTAGCAGTACTTGCATCAGGAACCGGCTCAATATGCAAAGCCATCATTAACGCTGACGTTGAAGTTGCCGCGGTCCTAGTCGACAGACACTGTCCGGCCATTGAGATGGCCAAAGCCGGCGACATTCCTGTCCTACTTGTTGAACGTGACAACTTTGGAACAGATTTCGATCGAGACCAATACTCAAATGACGTCGTCGCAGCCCTAAAGGAACAGGAGATAGGGGTCGTAGCCATGGCCGGATTCGGCACCATACTCGCAGCACCATTCTTTGAGGCCTACGAAGGACGAGTACTCAACACCCACCCCTCACTCTTGCCCTCATTTCCAGGGTGGCACGCCGTAAATGATGCACTTCAACACGGAGTACGAGTCACCGGGTGCACCGTCCACATAGCCACCCTCGAAGTCGACGCCGGCCCAATCCTCGCCCAATCACCAGTCGAGATACGAGACGATGATGACGAAACTTCACTTCACGAACGAATCAAATTGACCGAACGCGACCTCTACCCAGCAACTATCAAGGCCTGCCTAGCCCAGATGGAGACACAAAGATGAGAGCACTCATTTCCGTATACGACAAAACAGGAATCATTGAAACTGCGAAAGCTCTAGCTGAACTTGGCTGGGACGTCGTTTCTAGCGGAGGCACCGCTACAGTTCTCAGAGAAGCCGGTGTTGACGTGACATCGGTAGAAGAAGTTACCCAGAGCCCAGAAATGCTCGACGGTCGAGTCAAAACCTTGCACCCCAACATCCACGGCGGGATACTCGCAGACCGAAGCAAACCAGAACATCTCGCAGCGCTCACCGAATACGGGATCGAACCCATCGACCTAGTGATATGCAACCTGTACCCATTTCGTAGCGACCCCAGCGTCGAACTAATTGACATTGGTGGCCCCACAATGGTGCGCGCAGCAGCAAAAAATCATGACAGTGTCGGCATCGTTGTAGACCCCAACGACTACAACAGGGTCATCGCAGAGTTGTCGGACCAGGGAACTCTTTCTGTGGGGACACGGCGACAACTCGCCAGAGCGGCCTTCGCGCACACCGCTGCTTATGACGCCGCCATCGTCGAGTGGCTCGATGATGACGATCCGCTACCACCCACACTTCACCTCGCTCTCGAAAAAGTGGACGACTGCCGTTACGGCGAAAATCCACATCAAGCAGGCGCGAGATACCGACCCATCTCTACCTCCCCATGGTGGGATGCAACGGTCCAACACGAAGGCCTAGCCCTCAGCTACCTCAACTTTTTTGACGCCGACGCAGCGTGGAGAATCGCCCATGAGCTAGGTGATTTGGCGACCCAAGCAGCAGTAGCGATCATCAAACATGCCAACCCGTGCGGCGCAGCGACAGGCGACAACCTGGCCGACACATACCAACGAGCATTTGACTGCGATCCGCGGTCAGCATTTGGAGGAATTGTCGCGACCAACCAAGTCATTGACCTCGCCACTGTCGAAATAATCGAACAAGCAGCCCAAGCCGACCTGATTATCGCCCCAGGCTACGAAGACGGTGTCATTGAACGGATCCGAGCGAAACGAAAGAACACCAGAATTATTGAAGGCCCAGCGCCGGCACGCATGGACATCCAATTTCGCCAAATTACTGGGGGATGGTTAGTGCAGA
>JASLTG010000044.1 GCA_030743005.1 Acidimicrobiales bacterium
CTGTGAAATTAAGATATGACAAGATAATCAGCCAGCTGGTAGAGGGCATTTTTTCAAAAGAGCAATTGATCAAGAAATTTGAGAAACTCGAGAGAACTATTCTAGATTCACGCGAGAGGGATACAGCTGCCATAGAGTCCCGAAACGAGCGTGGGTACCCCGCCCCGCGCGGCTACCAACCACCCGGTATAAGAGAATTCATAGACAAACGAACGTCATCGATTAAGCGCCAGCTCAATGGAAAGGAAACCGGATATATATTTGTCCACGGGCGCCCTGGGGGTCGACTAGGCCACTTGGCCCAAGGCGGGTTTGGTAGAGGGAGACTCGCAATGCATATGCTGATCCAAGGTGATCTAAACGAAGATAAATCGATCTCTAAAAAAGAACTTCTTACAATGCTAAGCGGATGGTTTGACGTAATGGATCGTGAAAAAGTAGGGAAATTAAATAAGGCTGCCTTTATCAAAGCCTTGCCTGACGCTTTTTACCCCAGCGGCAGAAAACCTCTTGGGCGAATCCCAGAACCATACGTTGCGGCGGGGCTGTTCTCACTAGCAGATTCAGATGAAGATGGGATGGCTACCAAGCAGAGTCTCACCTCCTCTTTTGACGGCCTGTTGGAGAAACTGGCTCCTGGCAATAGCGGAAAACTCAATGAACACTCATTGATGTTTGGCCTGCGATCCTTGATTCACCAATCACGAAATGCCGGCAAGACAGGTGAAGAATTAAAAGCTGAAGCCAAATGAAACACCTCCTATTCACAACAATCGCAGCCGTGGTGCTGGTGGGGTGAGGGGCGTCAGTTCCGGACATCTCAATTTATGATCCTACTCGAGCTTGACATAATTGAGACTGCGTCTCATTATCCTGTGCCCGCACTTGTGGGATTTACAATGAAAGCTAATTTAAAATCAATATTAGGTATCAGTTTGTTAGCTGTTGCTTCTGTTTCCGCTGCTGAACTGAATGTCTACTCCCATCGCCACTACGACTCCGATGCGATTCTTTTCAAACGGTTTTCCGAGGAGACCGGAATCAAAGTAAATGTCGTTAAGGGAAGTGCTGACCAACTGATCCAGCGCTTGTCTAGCGAAGGTAAAAACTCGCCTGCGGACGTGCTGCTCACAGTTGATGCCGGACGACTACACCGGGCCAAGTCAGCTGGTGTCTTGCAGCCGATTAAGTCCGAGGTGCTTATTAAAAATGTACCGGTAACGATGCGAGACCCCGAAGGGTACTGGTACGGGATGACCGTCCGCTCGCGTGTTATCGTTTATGCCAAGGATCGGGTAAAACGAAGCGAGCTTTCCTCCTACGAGGCCTTGGCTAAGCCCAAGTGGAAAGGGCGTGTAGTCGCCCGTTCTTCCAGCAATATTTACAACCAGTCTCTTCTCGCTTCGATTATCGCTGCTAACGGCAAGGATAAGGCTTTCGCCTGGGCTAAAGCGGTTCGCAAAAATATGGCTCGCGCACCGCGCGGCAGTGATCGCGATCAGGCCCGTGCTGTGGCCTCAGGATTGGCTGATGTGGCCATAATGAACACCTATTACCTAGGTATCCTTGCCAACTCCTCCGTGGCAGCTGATCGCGAGGCGGCAAACAAAGTCAGTGTCTTTTTCCCGAACCAGAACGGTCGTGGCGCTCACATCAATGTCAGTGGCGGTGGCGTCACAGCAAGCACAAAAAGTAAAAAAGAAGCTGTTCGCTTTCTTGAGTTTCTCACTAGCGCCAAGTCGCAGGAGACCTTCGGCAACGTCAACTTCGAGTACCCGGTGCTGATCAAGAACAACAAATCCGAGTTACTCAAGAGTTGGGGGTCTTTCAAGGCGGATGAGGTGAACCTCTCCATACTTGGTGCCAAAAACTCCGAGGCCGTCAAGCTTTTCGATCTGGCAGGTTGGGAGTAATCTTCCATCGGCTTGGCTGCTTACTTAATCAATAAAGCGCAACTCGAATTGCGCCGCCTGAAGCATGAGTTTTGTTTTAATCTCAATCCTTGGACGATCTCGGCTGTACTCATCGGCTTAATCCTTTTTCTGCCGATGGCCGAGGTGCTTTGGCATCTTACTAAACCAGCCGAAAACTGGGAGCACCTCCGTGACACCGTATTCGGGCGATATCTCAAGGGGTCTATCCTTCTCGTAGTCGGCACAGCGACCCTATCCATACTGTTCGGTGTTTCGTCTGCTTGGCTGGTCGCGTGTTGTGAGTTTCCTGGCCGTAAAATATTCGAGTGGGCACTGATTCTGCCTTTCGCCATTCCCACCTATATCGCAGCATACGCCTATTTTGATCTAATCGATCGACTGACCCCGCTACTCATATGGGTACGCGTTAATATCAATCAGGAAGCCATGACGCTGTTGAACGATACGATTGTTTATCCAGTTACGATCATCGTGCTGGCCTCGGTGCTTTACCCTTACGTATACCTTGTGGCTCGGACAGCGTTCACACGTCAAAGCAGTCAGTATATTGAGTCAGCACGCACACTTGGCCATGGGCCGCACTCCACTTTTTGGTGCATGGCTCTCCCCTTGGCACGGCCGGCCATCGTAGGCGGAGTAGCGCTAGTGGTTATGGAGACACTGAATGACTACGGAGCAGTGGAACATTTTAATATCCCAACTTTCACCACCGGCATCTTTCGCACTTGGCTTGCTGGTGGCGATCTGCCGGGTGCATTACGCTTGGCCGCCTGCCTAATGACATTCATCCTCTTATTGCTGGTGCTGGAAAAGTGGATGCGTTTTGGGGCCAGATTCCACAAAAACAGTCAATCAGATCGACCATTTCAGCGTTTTCCGCTTGGCCAAGCCAAGGCCGGCGTGGCTATAGCCTGCTGCCTTCTTCCTCTAGTAATTGGCTTTATTCTGCCGCTTTCGAGATTGGTATACTGGGCAGGCCTCACGGTTGCTAAGGTCCTTGATATGTCCTTTCTTAAGCTCACGCTGAACAGCATCGGGATCTCAACCGCAGCCGGCTTGACCACGGTGCTTCTCGCTCTGTTTCTGGCCTACACAGCAAAGTACTTTGGGAGTAGAACGGTCAGAGCTACAAATCGCTTGGCCATCCTTGGGTACGCCGTTCCAGGCGCAGTGATAGCGATGGGCATTTTGCTTGTCGCCAAACAGCTCAATAGCGCGACGGGCTGGGTCTTCACCGGATCGCTAACGGTGCTAGTACTAGCCTACATTATTCGATTTCTTGCAGTCGCCTGGCACCCGATCGACTCAGGCATGGAACAGAATTGCGAACAGCTTAACAACGCCTCACGGTCACTTGGTGCAAGCACGGCGCAGTCGTTAATTCAGATAAACATGCCTCTTTTGTGCAACTCTCTCGTCGCCGCTGGGTTATTTGTGTTCGTCGACACAATGAAGGAACTACCACTTACGCTGATCCTGCGACCGTTTAATTTTGAAACACTCTCGACAAAAACCTTCGACCTTGCAAAACAGGCTCAAATTCCTGAGTCTTCGGTTTCTGCACTCTGCATAATCATCGTTAGTCTTCTGCCGGTAGTCTGGCTCAATAGACAAATTCGCACCATGGAAAAATGAGCCTGCTCTCCATTCAGAATATTTCGAAACAGTACACGGTAACAGATCCGCCTGCGCTCAATGGCATGAGTTTCGATTCCGAACGAGGCAAGATTGTCGCGCTTATCGGCGTAAGTGGTAGCGGCAAAACCACGCTGCTTCGCATCATCGCAGGACTTGAGACACCGGATGCCGGCATAGTTGTACTCGACGACAAAACACTGAACAGTTCGTCCGTGTTTGTCTCCCCCGAGCAACGTAGCTGCGGGTTAGTTTTTCAGGACTACGCCCTTTTCCCCAACAAAACCGTTTATCAAAATATCGTCTTTGGGAAAGGTGCCACTGATGATTCTGTTAGGCTCAAGCAACTGATCGAGATGGCCGGTATCGGTGGTCTGGAGCAACGTTTTCCACATGAGATTTCCGGTGGCCAACAACAACGCGTCGCACTCGTCCGCGCCTTGGCCACACGCCCAAAGCTTTTGCTGCTGGACGAACCACTCAGTCACCTCGACCCTGATTTGAAGGATTCCGTTCGAACGGAGTTGCTAAATTTATTCCGCGAAACCGAAACCACCACACTGTTCGTTTCGCACGACATTGACGACGCCATGGCCATAGCCGACCGCATAGTCGTCATGCGCGATGGAAAAACGGAACAGGTCGGTCAGCCTAGCGAGATTTACAAGCGCCCGATCAACAGCCACGTCGCTCGGTTGTTCGGTAAAACAAATTTCATCCCAGCCGGTCTCATCCGAGGAGCGCATCATGTCTTTGAGGATGAAAAAGGCAAGGGTATGATTGCTCCTATTCGCCCTCACCAATGGCGCATCATTGAGGGTGCAACCGACGATTCAAACGCATTCAGAGGCAAGGTTAAATCAATGATCAACCGGGGCGCACATCTGGAAGTTGCTCTAGAAACGGAACACCTTAACCTTACGCTTCACCTTAACGCTAAGACTTCGATTCAAGTAGGAAGCCTACTCACCGTAGGCTGCAGCCTAACAGAATAAGTCTCCCTGAAATGTTGCGTTGTGCAGAGTGCGTCAGAAGAATTCATTCCATTGATCTTAACCATCAATGGGTTGGGGACTACTTTTGACGCAATTCTCGAGTTGCTCGATTGCGTGAGGAACGGATGTGAGCGCAACTAATTTCATTGGAAAAACAGTCATTTATCTAGCTGATACTAAAGATCGAAACTTTGATGGAACTTCTTTGTGCTTTTGGCCAACAGAAATAATAAATTTCCTCTGCAAATACGGCGGCAAGACGGCTGAAGAATTGAAAGCTGAAAGGAAATGAAACAACTGGTCTAGCCATGCTCGATAAGAACTACATCGGAGCCAAGGTTAAGGATTTGCCGTAGTGGAATTCGGTCGCCGCTAATCTCCCCCTCGGCCACTTGCATCGGATGGCTGTTCGCCCTTACCCGACATGGCATAGTCCAGCGAGAAGTTGCTTTTGGGGCGTACGAGAAATTCATCGAGCACAGGCGAATAGGTCTGAACTTCAATCGAGTTCTTGTCAGGATGGAACGTCATGATGCGCAGGAAACCGCTTCCGGCCTTGATCTTAGGTATATCCCAATACCAATAGTCCGCCTGAACTTGGTGCACCGTATTTCCATGTTTGCCCTGACTAGTCAACAGATTCTCCATGGCATGCCCTGAAAGGATCAGGAAGATGTTCTTGTGTTGCCTCACGAACTTCTCCCAAATTGACTTTCCGGAGTTCCCCTTGACCCCATAGTGGTCAGCACCCGCCAGCTGCCCCTTTTTGCTTGTGAGATAGCTGTGTGTCACAACGATGGTCCGACAATCGGGATGCGCGGCAACAACCTTATTCGCCCAGGCAAGAGTTTGGTCCCGAGGTTTGAATTCCAGCGTGAGAATCAGAAACTTCATCCCGCCAGCTTTTAGAAACAGGTAGTAGTTTTCGATCTCTCCTTCTTCATAAAAGTGCAGGCTTTTTTTCTTGCCGAAATGAGGGTCATACAAAGGGTTATTCGTAAAACGTGACGGAGGGAAATAGGAACCAAAACGGCTTGTGCGCGAATGGCTGGTCTCTCGGTGTTTTAACGAGTAACCCATGTCATGATTCCCCGAACACAAGATGTAGGGGACATGGTTGTCAATCGTCTTGAAAGCGGTATCAGCGATCTTCCATTCTTCATCGTGTTGTGTTTGGGTAATATCTCCCACATGGACCGCCATGACGATATTCCTCTTCTGCTTGTTCTCCTTAATCCACTCTGTCTGTTTAAAGAAG
>JASLTG010000045.1 GCA_030743005.1 Acidimicrobiales bacterium
AGGGCAGCCCGCTTCAATATAGAGCGTTTTGACCTCATTCTCTGCCAACCATTCTCGCAGACCCCTCTCGATAAACTCAGAACCGTTGTCGCTTCGGATGTGTTTCGGGGCTCCCTGTTCATCGATCAGATTCGAAAAGATCTTCTTCACTTTACCGGCGTTGATCTGTCGATCCACATGGATACACAGGCACTCCCGGGTATACTCATCGATGATGTTGAGCATTCGCAGTTTGCCCCCTCGCTTCGTCGTGTCATGAACAAAATCCCACGTCCACACATGCCCTCGGTGCTTGCCCTGGGTCGGAAGGCCCGTAGATACGCCCTGTCGCCTGCGCTTGGGCTTTTTCGCCGGCACAGCCAACCCAAGCTCCCGCCGCAGCCTCTGAACGTTACGAGCCCCCACCTGCCAGCCCTCTTGCTTCAGCAGTCGCGTGATCTTCGCATATCCCAACTCCGGATGCTCATTGGATTTCCGGCGCAAAGCCCCCTTCAACTTTGCCCCCCAGGCATCCGCTTCTTTCGCCCTATACGCGTAGGTGCTACGATTCAGCCCAATATGCCGACACGCCGCTCGTGCCGTACATCGATCCCCGGAGACAAGCTCCTCTGCTATCTCTCGCTTGTGTCCGGGGCTTACAACTTTTTTTCAAGTACCTCCTTTAACAGCTCTTTACCGAGCATCTCGTCGGCCAGCATCCGCTTGAGCCGGTTGTTCTCCCGTTGGAGTTCCTTGAGTTGCTTGGCCTGATTGAGCTCAAGCATCCCCAACTCTCGCTTCCACCGGTGGTAACTCTGCTCGCTGATATGCCGCTCTCGGCATACGTCCTGTATCGTCTTATCACTGCTCTGCGCTTCCCGTAGGATGCGTATTTTGGTTTCTGTTGTGTATCGTTTTCCTTTCATTTTCTGGACCCTTTCTAAGCGCCCAGACTAACTCTTTATATGGTCCAGTTTAAGTAACCTCGACCAGCAAGCTCTCAGCGGAAGAATTGAGAGTCAAACTAGATAGTTCATCTTGGCTTGATTTGGATTGCACGCTAGCCGACTCAGATTTCGGCAGTTCAAAGGAGGTTGTCGGCAACATCATCAGTTTCGAAAGTTCGATAATCAAAAAAGAGTGGTTGGTAGAATGGATCGACAAATTCCTTGATAGTTGAATTAATGTAATTGAACAAACTGTAGCGACAGTTTACGCCGAAACAAAACGCAACAAATTGTTAGTCATATTTCGTCATTCTGTGACACGAAAGTGGATGGTAAAAAAATAATTTAAACTGATAAATTTGTTGAAAAATCGGCCTAATTAGTCCATTATTTCCCCGTTATGACAACTCGTGCCAAACGCGACAGTTTGGATGGAGGAGTCACTAAAACCGGTTGGAACGATTCGATTCCCTTCACCCGCTCTATTGATTATCAACGACTTACACAAGAGTGCAGGAAAAGTGCAGGAGATTTCTGCGTTTCAAGAGCGATTTGCGTGCACCTTAAATTCTTGTTTTTCCAACAAAACTGCTCGTGGTGGAGCACTCCGGAATGACTGTTCATACGCTTGAATTGATTTCACGCCCCACAACCAAAAGATTCGTCTCCGATGATAACGAGAGGCCGATCATGGCTCCTCCAAGTGATGACGTTTAGTCCCGCGAGATTGACAGAGGTATCTCCCGCGAACTATGCTACCGCCGATGCGTCCATCGTGGAAAACCTGCCTTACTGCTCTGACCGTGCTTGTGGTCTGGCTAGGTGCTATCCACCATGACGTCTGGCTGGCGGTGGCGGATCTTGGCCACCACCACGGTCATTCTCACAGTCACGACCATCATCACGGAGAAGATAAAGACGACCAATCCGACTCTATTCCCCTGGTCGACCTTCACTCAGTTCCTTTCATCTCGGCTTCTCATGATTGTTCCAAGCCTCTGTGCTACTGCAACGAGGGAGCGGATTTCCCATCGTTGTGGTTGGAACATTTCAAGGAGCGGGTTACTGATTGGGCAAATGCTCCCCCGGATCCCGATTGGATCAATCATTCTCAAAACCTCTTCCATAGCCACTTGGCCAACAGCGTTCAACCGAACGCCCCTCCCACCCATCCCGTAACGGGATAAGCTCGACACAATTGTCGAGTTCTCTCCCTTCCTGATAGTCGTTCCAACACTCCGTTGGTTCCGGTTCCCAGTCTCACTGCGCCTCAATGCAGGCGAACTCAAGAGACGTCACAGAAAACTTTAAATCGAAATGCATTTAAGATGGCTCCAAGCCAAGCCCGTTATGTTCCTCGCGGCTGTCACAACTGTGATTGCTATGTCGGGCTGCCAATCATATCGGCCCGAACCGTTAGACTTGGATTCATACCACGAATCCTGGAAGGCGTTTTCACCGACAAACGACAACATTATTGCTTTTGCTGAGAGTATTTTCGCGTCCCAGCCAAGCTACCGGGAGATGGTATTCGATCCGAGCGATGGCCTCTCGCTTTCAGAGGGCGAGATAGTCAGTCTGGTGTTCAATCCCGATCTACGGGTCTTACGTATGCGCTCGGGAATCGCTCAGGCCACAGCGGAAAACGCAGGTCGTTGGAATGATCCTACCTTCAACTTGAATGTATTGAAGATCACCGAAAGCATTCCCGATCCTTGGTTTGTCAGTTCCGCACTTTCCTTCACCATTCCAATCTCCGGTCGCTTGCGTGCAGAAAAAGCCCGTGCTGAGGCCGCTCTCCAAACCCAACTAGACCGAGTCGCAGAGATGGAATGGAGAGTACGACGGGACTTGAGAGATGCCTGGGTCTCGTGGTCCGCCAAGAGATTGAAGCTCGAGCAGGCCCAAGCAATCATAGAACAGCTGAACCTCATTGTGGAGTCGACCTCTCTTCTGTCTAAGGCGGGAGAGATGCCCGAGACGGAAGCCAGCCTTTTCTTGATTGAGCGAGAAGCCAGAAAGGCAGAAAGGAATCAACTAGAGGCGGGCGTGGCGGAAGATTTTCAACGACTTAAAGCGCTGGTGGGACTTTCACCTGATGCACCCATCGATCCTGTTCCATCCGTATCCAGTGTGCCGGGACCTAACGAGAAAGAAGTTCCGGACAATAACAATCCGACGCTCAGCCGGCTTCGAAGCCAATACGAAACAGTGGAGCGGGCGTTGATTACCGAAGTGCGAAAACAGTATCCGGATCTCACCATCGGCCCCCAGGCAGAATCAGAAGAAGGTCAATCTCGCATTGGTTTCATCGGAATGATTCCTATCCCCATACTGAACGCCAACCGACAGGGAATTGCTGAAGCCAACGCGGCTCGAGAAACAGCAAGAGTTGTTTTCGAGACTGAATACCAACGAATCTTCGGGCGAATCGCACAGTTACGGGCAAGACTAAAGGGAATTCATGATCAGCTTCGGACGATCCAGGACAATCTCGCTCCCCTGGTTGATCGCCAGGTCACTAACGCCCATCGGCTCCTAAGAATTGGTGAGAGTAACAGCCTCGTTCTCCTTCAGAGCCTGATCAGGACATATGAGGTGAAAATAATGCTGATTGATCTCCAACTCGAAAACTCTCTAACGAACAACGAGATCCGTTTCTTACTCGGTCCCACTGCTGCACATTCGGATCCAGCCTCTTGAACGCACACGCCATGAAACAATTAACCGCAACTCTAGTGAAGTCGGCATTTCTGCTTTTAATGCTGACCGGATGTGACCGTGATGAAAGCTCCCCTCACTCCGAAGCTGCTTCAGACGAAACTCCGAGTAACCGCGTAGAAATTCCGGCAACAGTTCGTAACAACCTTGGAATTACCTTCGCGAAAGTGGAACGGAGAAAGCTAGCGAGCACAATTCGATTACCGGGCACTTTCGAGCTACAACCTCTCGCTCGCCACGAGTACCGAATCATGTTGCCAGGCGTCATTGAGTATGCGGTGGATCATCTTAGCCCGGTAGAACCCGGAACGATTCTTTACAAGTTCCGTTCAGCAAAATGGTTGGAGTTACAGGCAAAGATTCAATTGACCAAGGCAGCTTTAGACCAGGCGATTTCAAAACTGCATGCCGCCGAATCGAGGGTCAATGCACTCAAACAAGCGGGCTTCAAAAGAGCTGATTTAGAGGAACAAGTGGCGAACTTGCGTGCGGACGTGGCCAAGTCAGAAGCGGATTTGCTGGAAGCGAGCAATCATGCAGCTCGCACATTAAACCTTTGTAGTGCTTCGGAATACGAATTAACGGCTGATGATCTCCTAGCTTCTGTGGAACGAGATGGAACAACCGTGCCCTTCTATGAAACCATTGAGGAGATCCAGGTCCACGCCAAAGAACCAGGGATCGTAGAGACTCTCGCGGTGACGGATGGTGTCTTTGCAGAAGAGACGACGTTGGTTATCACGACCGTCAATCCTGATATGCTCCGCTTCCGAGCGCTGGGACTACAGTCCGATCTTCATAAGTTCGAAAACGGGGCAGAGGTCCGCATCGTGCAACCCCAAAGTGAGGAAGCAAACATAAACGAAGCCATCAATGCGGTATTGAAAATTGGTCTGGAAGCGGATCCCAATCGTCGAACAATTACTCTTTTCGCAAATCCTACGGAATCGAGTCCTTGGATTCGGCCAGGTGTATCCGCATTCATGGAGATTGCGATCGATTCAACATCCGGTTTCGTGCTGGCAATCCCTCGATCCGCCGTAGTTAAGGATGGAATCACGCATGTTTTCTTCAAACGCGATCCACGGGATCCCAACAAAGCCATTCGAGTGGAAGCGGACCTCGGCGTCCAGGATGGACGTTGGATCGAGGTCAAAAGTGAGATCGGACCTAGTGATGAGGTCGTTATGAATGGCGCTTACGAATTGAAGTTGGCGACGACAAGGAGTGGAACCACACAGAAAGGCGGTCATTTTCACGCCGACGGCACCTTCCACGGAGATCATTGATATCATGCTGAGCCGACTCATTCGTTTCTCTCTGGATCAAGCTGCTCCCATCCTGTTGCTGGCGAGCGCCTTGTTGATCTTTGTCGCCATCCGATTGCCGCAAATGCCGGTGGATGTATTCCCTGAACTCAACGCACCGACCGTGGTCATCATGACAGAAGCTCCAGGTCTCGCGGCGGACGAGGTCGAGCAATATGTCACATTCCCCATTGAAACTTCCGTCAATGGTGTTCCCGGGGTCAGACGGGTTCGCACCTCAAGCGCCATCGGCTTGTCGATTGCCTATGTCGAGTTTGAATGGGACATGGACATTATTACCGCCCGTCAATTGGTTTCTGAACGATTGGACACCGTTCGCGAGGACTTGCCATCCGGCTCGCATGCGGAGATGACTCCGATCACTTCGATTACAGGTGAAATCATGTTGCTCGCAGTGTCTTCACCGGAGGGCACGATGAGCGATCTCGAAATTCGTGCATTCGCAGAGTATGACTTGCGCAACAAGCTCCTGGCCATCCCCGGTGTGGCCCAGGTCTCCGTCATCGGAGGTGAATTACCCGAATACCAAGTGTTGGTTCGGCAGGGCCAGCTTCTCCTTTACGACCTCACAATGGAAGACGTTGTGGAAGCGGCCCGATCCTCTCACAGTACTCTAAGCGCCGGATACATTCCTGACATCGACTCCCTGGAGATGCCGATACGGCAGAGTGGACGAGTGAAATCAGTCGCCGATATAGAGGGAACCATCATCAAGTATCATGAAGGATTCCCGGTTAAGATCGGCAACG
>JASLTG010000046.1 GCA_030743005.1 Acidimicrobiales bacterium
GGTCGGGCAGCTTTCTTCTGCCGCTCGACATTTCGACTCCATATCGCTGCCAGGAGTCGCGTCGAGTAGTTCTGCTAACCCATCCTCACCGACCACGAATACTTCTGGTGCAAGCAACTCACAAGATCCGCTGCCAATGCATTTATCGACTTCTAGGTTGACCTGCATAGTTCTCTCCTCGCACTGGGGCTGCCTCTAACCCCACTGAAAGTGTGCCACCTAGTGACGGGTGAAGTGACAACCCATCATTCCGCTCGTCAAATCAGGGCCGACTCCAGTTAGCTTGGAGAAACAGTTCGACTCAGTCCAAGAGGTAGTTCGATGAAAATTGGGATCGCAATCTTTCCTACCGATAAAGCAATCCAACCAGCCCAGTTAGCCAAAGAAGTTGAAGACAGAGGTTTCGAGTCGCTTTGGTTCCCTGAACACAGCCACATACCCACCAGCCGCATCACTCCGTGGGGTGGACGTGAAGGCGCACCACCTCTCCCCGAAGAATATTGGCGAACCCACGACCAATTCGTCGGGTTGGCAGCAGCTGCGGCGGTAACCGAAAATTTGATGCTTGGGACCGGCATAACTTTGGTCGCCCAAAGAGACCCACTATGGCTGGCCAAAGAATGTGCGTCTCTCGACTTGATCTCCAACGGCAGGTTCATCCTCGGCATCGGCTACGGCTGGAACAAAGAGGAGATGGCAAACCACGGAATCAAATACACCGAACGTCGCGCCATCACTCGAGAGAACATGTTGGCGTGCCGCGAGATTTGGACCAACGACGAAGCACAATTCGCAGGCGACCACGTCAACTTTGATTCAAGTTGGTCATGGCCCAAACCAGTGCAACCCGGAGGTCCCAAAGTGATTCTCGGTGGGGCAGCTGGGCCGAAAACAATCAAAGACATAGTCGAGTTTTGTGATGGGTGGATGCCAATCTCTGGACGCCACGACCTCGCAGGCCCAATACAAGAAGTTCGCCAAGCCGCCGAAGACGCTGGCAGAGACCCTGCCACTCTTGAGTTCGGCCAGTTCGGCACCCCAGGCAAACCCGATGTTTTGGAAAGCTTGGAAGAAGTCGGAGTGAGTCGAGCAGTGCTGTGGCTTCCACCTGAAGGCCCCGACACCACTCTGCCATTGCTTGATTCCTACACCGAACTGCTTTGAGATGACCGACAGCGCCCCAGGAGTCGAAATGCTCGACGTTTTCGACGACATGGGGCGCCACCTCGGTATCAAACCAAGAGACGACGTACACCAAGCCGGTGACTGGCACAGAGTGTTCCACTGTCAAATAGCCACCATAAGAAACGATGTCCCCAGCTTGGTTCTGCAACGTCGATCCGACAACAAAGCTGCTTTTCCCGGGTTACTTGACTTGAGTGCTGCTGGACATCTCGCTGCCGGCGAAACCCCGGTCGACGGGGTCCGAGAATTAGCTGAGGAACTTGGTGTTGTTGCTACCGCAGGTGATCTTGTTTTGTTGGGCGAACGTCGTCTCGTTGACGACAGCGGCGAAGGTCACCTCAACAAAGAACTCACCAGTGTGTTCTTACTTCGAGACGATCGACCCCTCAACGATTATGTGCTCCAACCCAGCGAAGTTGACGCTGTTTTCGACGCCCCAATAACGGATCTCCTTCACCTGTTCTCAGGTGACCTTGAACACATGAACTTGGTTGGCGTACAGCACGCGGGATCATCCGAGGCGACACCAGTTACGGCTGCGGTAACGATGGAGGATTTCGTGCCGGGAACAAGCTATTGGGTGAACTTGCTGGTGATGTGCGAGCGTTTCCTTCGAGGTGAACGGCCACTGGCTATTTAGCTTTAGCGACCGATCCCGATCATCTGAAAAGCTTCAGCTCTGGTCGCGTCACTCAAGAAAATTCCTCGAACCGCAGATGTCAGTGTCAACGATCCGGGCTTTTGAACCCCACGCATGGACATGCACTGATGTTCAGCTTCAATCACCACGAGCGCACCTCGTGGGTCGAGTGCTTCCATGAGTTTGTCCGCTACTTGACTTGTTAACCGCTCTTGTACTTGAGGTCGACGCGCGTACGCCTCAACGAGTCGAGCAAGTTTGGACAATCCAGTAATTTTTCCGTGCTCGCCAGGAACATACGCAACATGTGCTTTTCCTACAAACGGCAGCAGGTGATGTTCACACATCGAATAGAAGGGAATATCTTTCACCAAAACCATTTCGTCGTGGCCCGCTTCGAACTGGACTTCAAGGTGGTGTTCAGGGTCTTCTCTCAGACCAGCGAACACTTCGGCATACATGCTCGCGACACGTTCAGGGGTTCGCAACAAACCGTCACGTTGGGAGTCTTCACCAATAGCTTCGAGGATTTCGACGACAGCCGCGCGTATCCGTTCAAGGTCAACTGGTTGATGAGTCACAGCACCAGTATTGCTGAACTGTTCAGCACGCACGACTTAGGAACCTACCGGCACGTTCACTCCGCGCCTACGTTTCTTATCTGAAGAGAGAAGTTCAGAACAAATAACTGCTGCCGCAACAGCTCCAGCCAACACAACAGACAGCGCCATGGCTTGACCTCGAAGGAGGTCTCCTGGAGTGCTTAAGAGCCGAAAAACTGCTTGGGGTCCTGTCAGCGTGTCTGCACGTCGCGGCAAAAACGAAGTGGCACCGAACTCACCGAGAGAAATAGCGAAAGCAAACCCTGCCGCGACCGTTATACCTCGAGCAACAAGAGGTAAGTCGATTTGTCTGCGTATCTGCAGCGGAGATGACCCCAGCAGTGATGCTGCCTCTCGAATAGCGGGATCGATTTGGCGCAACATAGGAACAATTGACCGCACAACAAATGGGACCGCAACTATGGCGTGGGCGATGGGAACAATCCACCAGCTCGTACGCCAGTCAACCGGTGATCTGTTGAGCGAGATCAAAATTCCGAAGCCGACAGTCACCGCTGACACACCTAAGGGCAGCGTCGCTGCTAAATCAAAGAAGCGGCCCATCGTGTCGCGTCTAGCGACGATCGTTATGGCACATACAACACCTAAACAGAGTGCTATTGCCGTCGCTATTAACGCGTAAATCATCGAGTTGCCGAGGGCTGCGGCAGCTGTCGTTGGTAACTGTGGGATCTTTTCGAAAAGAGCCGCGTAGTTCTTCAACCCGTAGCTGTCGGCGACCTTGAGTGATCTCTCGATCATGACTGCAACAGGGCTACCAAGAAATATCAGGCTGAAAACTGCGATGGTTGTTGTGGTCGTGGTCCCCATGGGGGCGATAGTGCTTCGCATCATCTGGGTACTGACGCTTGTTCGACGCTCCAAATGCGATGTCACCGCGACGAGGCACAGCACTGCCGCGATTTGTATCACGGACAGCGACGCGCTGGTTGCTAGGTCGCCTCGCATCACAGCATGACGAAAAATTTCGGTTTCTATGGTCGCTTGTTGAAGTCCTCCTAAGACAAGAACTACACCAAAGGATGTGAAAGAGAACAGAAAAGTGATGGATGCAGCTGCGAGAACTGCTGGCTTGAGTCGTGGCCATGTCACCCGCCAAAACACCCGGAAATTTGAACTACCTAATGTTCGGGCCTGTTCTTCAAGTTGGTGATCTAAACCAGCCCAATAGGCCCCGACGGTTCGCGCAACTACGGCAAAGTTGAAAAACGCGTGAGCAACAATGATCGCTCCAGCGGTGTGGTTGAGGTTCGGGAACCCAACCGACTCGTTCAGTCGTTCGAACAGTTCTTTGAACGCTCCACCTACAACAATGGTGGGGAGCACAAACGGCACCGTCACCAACGCTTTGAGCCAAACACCCGCATTTCCTGATGTTCGTGCCATCAACGCCGCGCACGGCATCGCTATTGCGACAGTGACCACTGTTGACGCTACGGCTTGCCAGGTGGTGAACCAGATGGCGTCTCTTGTCCGAGACGAGTTGAAGATATCGAGGAAACCAGTCCAGCCTTGACTCAACGAACTGGCAACAATATTGGCGACCGGGTAAAAGAAAAAGAGTCCAAGAAACGCTAGAGGGACTGCACCGCAGACGACAGCAAGTGTTGACCAAACAAGCCCGGAATGAGTGGACCTCTTCACATCCTCACCCAAGAACGATCTCGACCCAACGTTCGGTCCACTCTTGACGGTTAGCTTCTATTTCTGCGGGCGGCAGAGACAGCGGTGAGTCGGTGATCTGTGAATGTTGAACAAATTCTGGTGGCAGTTCGGCTGTGTTCGATGTTGGGTACATGAACATGTTCATTGGGATGTCGTTTTGGAATGTGTCGCTCAACAAGAAATCGATAAGCAAGCGAGCTTCGGCCTGGTGTGCGGTTCCTGCGAGTACGCCTGCAAACTCGACTTGTCGGAAGCAGGAATCCAGAAGAACTCCTGTTGGTGGTTCGTCGACTGGTGGGTCCGCGTAGATCAACTCTGCGACTGGGCTTGATGCGTATGAAACGACTAGTGGTCGGCTACCACCACCGGCGATGAAGTCTCCGTAGTACGCCGCTTCCCACCCGTTGGTCACTGTTACGTCATTGGCACGTAACTGTTCCCAAAAGTTTTCCCAGTCCGGTGTTCCGGCAATAGTGGCTAACAGGAACGCCATGCCGGGTGAAGAAGTCTCAGGATTTTGAACAACCAGACTTGACTTGTATTCGTTTGAAACGAGGTCCATCAGCGATGTGGGTGCCGCTCCGTTGAGCGCATCTTTCCAGTAGTTGACACAAACGTCTCCGTAGTCGATTGGGGTCAGCCTGTGTGTTGCATCAAGTTCAAACCGGTCAGGAACATCGGCGAGCGCTGGTGTTTCGTAGGGTTCTACTGCTGAACTGTCTAGGAGTCGTTGCATGAAGGTGTTGTCGACGCCATACACAACATCACCGACCGGATTTTTGGCGCTTAATATTGTTTGAGCTACTAAAGACCCAACGTCGCCTGATGTGAGCACTTCAACGGTTATGCCTGTTTGAGCGTGAAATGATTCGAATACGCCATCTGAGATCGCGAACGAGTCGTGGGTTACGAGCGTCAGTGTGACCTTGTCGGCTTCTTTCTGAGTGGCGTTGTTGGCGCCACAGGCTGCGATGATCAGCATCGCTACACAAATGGATCCCAGTAGGACATTTGTTCTTGACATAGCTTCCTCCGCTGGAATTACCCAGATCAGGTGATGTCGGGTCGCCAGCGTGGGTAGCTGACCTCTCAGCCCGGTCTGTCCGAGCTCCCCGGTGTATTTATTTCACTTTAGCGCCCCCGGCAGGACTCGAACCTGCAACCGTCGGGATAGAAGCCCGCTGCGCTATCCATTTACGCCACGGGGGCTTGTTGTTAAGGGTGCCATCCGCGACGCCAATTTCCGAATCAAGAATGGACCTATAACGATTTTATTCGTTAGGTCTTCGCCCTGGCCATCGAACCATTCCTGATTCAACTCGGGGGTCGGACTCGTCATAGTCGCTATCGCCGGGCCAAGCGACTCTGCCTGGACCCTCAATTCCGTACCTGATCCGCACCATCTCATCTTGTTGTTGAGTATTCCCTGCTGCTGCCACGATCGCTTCTGCAGAACTTTCATAGCGAGAGAGACGGTCCAACATCGACACTGTTGGTGTCATCATCAACATTTCGTCAGTTTCGTTGAGCGCGAGGGCTTCGGCTGGCCGAACCCATTCGTGATGCACCACTTCGTC
>JASLTG010000047.1 GCA_030743005.1 Acidimicrobiales bacterium
TGGTGTGTCCTGAGCGGTCTCAGCAATTTGTGGCGTGCTGCTGCTTTGGGCTTCAGAGATTTCTACCGACGCCTGACACCCCGAGACCAGGACCGCAATCGCGACCCCTACAGCCAGCTGGTGACGTGCCCCCCAACGGATCCCCACCCGCCGGAGAATAGCTGTTGTGGAAAGACGCCACGCAGACAGCCACGCCGATAGTTCTTTGATCTGGGTGGCACCAGTGGTGAACTGTTCAAGTCCAAGAATGGGTGGGCTGTGACGTAATAAGTTTGTTTCCGCAAAGTGTTATTGGGGGAGTCCTTCAGTAGGGCGGACGGTAGGAGGTCAGTGATGGAGTTCGGTGCAGTGTTTCCCACGTGTGAGATCGGCAACGACCCCGCACAGATTCGTGCTTGGGCACAAGCAGCAGAAGACCTCGGTTATCGATACATCGTGACGTATGACCATGTTTTGGGTGCGGAACATGCGAATAGGGAACCAAAGTTGACAGGCCCGTACACCCAGGACCATCCGTTCCATGAACCTTTCGTACTTTTCGGTTTCTTGGCAGGTGTTACTAGCTCAATTGAGTTCGAAACTTCAGTCATCATTCTCCCTCAACGACAGACGGTGCTCGCAGCCAAGCAGGCAGCCGAGGTTGATCTCCTCTCTGGAGGGCGTTTACGTCTGGGAGTAGGTACCGGTTGGAACCACGTCGAATACGAATCATTGGGGATTTCATGGGCGGGACGGGGTCGCCTGTTCGACGAACAGATAGAGCTGCTACGCCGCCTTTGGACCGAAGAAATAGTCGACATTGACACTTCCCACCACCGCATAGAAAGAGCCGGGATCGCTCCGCGACCACAGAAACCGATACCAGTGTGGCTTGGCGGCACCTCGAAGGTAGCCATGCGACGAGCCGCTCGCATCGGCGATGGATTCACGTTTGCTAGCGCCGGGAAAAGCACCGTTGAGCTCGCCAACCAACTCAGAGAGATGATCTCTGAAGAAGGCCGTGAACCGTCAACTTTCCCGATCGAGTTCAACATGCCCTACGGCCTTGGACCAGAGAAGTGGACTGGTCTAACCGACCAAGCTCGAAACGCCTCAATCTCTCACCTATGCGTTAACACCATGAGCGTCACGTCAGCTTGGTCAGGGACACCTCCCTCTGGTCTTGAAACAGCCGATGATCACATCGCGGGTTTAGAGAGATTCATTACCGCTGTCACCTGATTCCGGAAAGTCAGGCGCCACATAAATTTCGACGTTGCGCTCTTCGCTGTGACTTTGGTTTCGGTGATGCTCACACAGATACTGCAAGCACCATTTATCTGACCGGTGTTTCAGACGCGCGTTAGCGTGGCATATGGCAACCTCACGACGCACCGATGAATATCAGTCCTTTCAGTACCTCAAAGAAGGACCTGACTACCAGCATTACGATTTAGCACGCGAACTCGATCGTGTTCCACCAACAGAAGTACCGCTGACAGACGCTGAAGAAGAACGGGTCGATCGACTCACACGTCAATTCGTTTTGGTTTCAATGCATGACCACCCAAATCGGTTCCCAGACGACATCAGTGAGACACCGAGCTATGTCAAAGACGGGCATATCTCCACGGCCTATGAGGGCCTCGCTCACTCAAGTTGGGACTGCGTATTCGACAACCTCCTTGACGGAATCTGCACCATCGAATCATCGAGCGGTTGGAAATGGACTGAAGTTCTCCACGACATCGGCATGAGACTGTGCGACATAGCCCACCAAGACTTCGTCGTACCCGCGACCTCGGTGTCAGACATCCTCGAGTCTCGGGACCGCGGCAAGGTGGCATGGGTCGCCACCCTCGAAGGTGCCGCCCCAATCGAAAATGAACTTGACCGGCTCGACATCCTCTACGGCTTTGGAGTGCGTTCAATCGGAGTGACCTACAACGAGGCAAACCACCTCGGTTGCGGCCTACGCGAAAACAATGACTCCGGGTTAACGAACTTCGGACGCAGAGCCATACGACGCATGAACCAACTTGGAATGCTCATCGATTGCTCACACTGCGGTGACCAGACAACACTCGACGCAATAGCAGCCAGCGAAAAACCTATTGTCCTAAGCCACATTGGAGCGCGAGCGCTCTGGAACACCAATCGGATGGCCCCAGACAACGTGCTCCAAGCATGCGCCGACAAGGGTGGAGTAATAGGTATTGAAGCAGCACCTCACACCACTCTCACTGCAAGTCACCCAACCCACGACATTGAGTCAGTGATGGAGCATTTCGAATACATCGTCGATTTGGTTGGCATCGACCATGTCGGATTCGGTGCAGACACAACCTATGGCGATCATGTCGGGATCCATCAACTGTATGCAGCTGCTTTCACATTCGACGAGTTGGACCCGACCCAAGAGACCCAAGCTCCACCAGATTTCGAACATGTTGACTACGTGAAAGGCCTTGAGAACCCCACCGAATCGTCACACAACATTGTCCGCTGGTTAGTCAAACACGGGTACAGCGACGACAAAATAGAAAAAGTGATGGGCGCAAACGCCTTACGAGTACTCGACGACGTCTGGGTCTAGTTTCCCGTATGGATCGCCGCCTGTTCCTAGGCTCCAACCTGTTGGTTGGTAGGACGTCTCTGATACTTAGTCGACGTCACCCTCGAGTTGTTCTTCATGGGTGAACTGACCTTTAAATGCCACGCTTCTCGCCTCAGGTAGGGTCAACACAAAACCTAGGAAAAGCACCACCCAGAGCAGCCCCGGAACAACGAGGAGCACCCTGACATCAACTACTTCAGCGACCTGGCCGAAACCAAGATTCAAGATGGCCATGTGTCCTGCAGCGATCATGATGTAAAACGACATAACTCTTCCGCGGAACTTGTCCGCCACCACACCTTGCACAAGGGTCGCCGACAACGCCATATAACCGGCTTGGCTGAGGCCCGCGAGAACAGCTGCGGGGAGCACGAGATTTCTACTCGTCGCCATTCCCAACAACACAATCGCCAACCCAGAAACAACACCAGTAGCGACGAAACTCACAGCTCGCGTAGATGCTTTATGGATCTGAGAAACCCCCAAGGTCCCTACCAAGGCACCGCCACCTAACGCAATAAGAATCGATCCGTACAAACCCTCCGAGCCGCCGACCTTGTCAGATAAGGCGGGCAACATCGAATCAAAGGCCATCGTGAAGGAACAGTGAACACCGACCATCCCTATCACCGTTAATAGTCGACGGTCAGATGCGACGTAGCGAAGCGCAGCTCTCAAGTCTGCACTCAACGTGCTAACCGCAGCAGCCACCGCCCCCTGCTGTTCTAGGTCTTGTATAGATGCTGTTTCGGTTGCTATACGTGAAGCTTCGTTAACTTCGCTTCCGACTCGAAATGCGCACAACAAAGCAACCGCTAAAAGAACAGCTGCCACAGTAAAGACTGCGCTCACACCCAATGTGCTTAAGAACGCGGCCCCGAAAAGAGGACCAGCCAATCGAGATCCGTGTTGAGACAGACCACTTAAGGCAACAGCGTTAGTTAGGTGAGATCGTGGAACTGAAGTCGCGACGAGAGCTTGACGAGTAGGAACAGTGATCGCTTGAGCTGACCCCGTAGCAAAGGCCAACACACCCACATGCCACACCTGAGCAAGGTCCAAGGCAGTGGCGACAGCTAACACTGTGGCACCTACAACTCCAAACATCCCACCAGCGATCAACACTCGACGACGCTGTACCCGGTCGGCCATTGCCCCTGCAATAGGGCCGACTATCACAAAGGGAATGAAACTTGCGAAGGTGACCCAACCGACCGCTGCGGTGGAACCTCCACTTAAGTCATGTACCAACCACCCTCGCGCCAACACCAGGGCCCAGCGTGAGCCGGTGCTAAAGAAACCGTTAGCGAAAAGCCACCGAAACTGCGATGACCGCATCGCAGGAAACCGACCTATCGAATTTTCTGTCGGTTGCTCCACCCGGCAAAGCTAGCCCGTTGCTAGGTCTTGAACCTAAGAGACCTTTGTTTCTATCAGTCCCTGAGTTTGCTCATCCCAGCAGCGTTACCCACCGTGGTTAGCAACGAGTTGATCGACTGAAGCCATGTGTTCGAGGAGCAGCTCTTCATTTGCGCCGATGAGTAGTTCATCGGCGACGCCAACCTCGATGTTGCGTTGTACATGTTCTGCGGCGGTGAAGTCCTCATCTATGACCTCAAGCACGCTGGCAAATGTGCGGTCCCATAGGTCGGTCTCGTCTGCTCGTTCGGCAGGCACCCCGAGCCAAAGCCGCACCGTTGTCTGTCCCGGACGTTCCGGGTTGGGACGCAAGGAGAACACCTCGACGTGACCGGCATCCCAATTGATGACGGTTCCGGGCAACAGGACCACCGGTATCACGGTGCCGTCGTAGACCTGCCACTCCTCGCGAGGTTTGCTGGCGAGTTCATCGAGCAAACCTTCTTTAGGGATGGCATTGCCAAAGTGATCGCCGAAGCGGAGAGGTCGGGTGGTGCTGGCAGCCAAGTACGAGGCCACCGTATTCCGATGCAGGTATTTGAAGTGGTAGAGCTCCAAAAAACCATCCGTTAGCAGCTTCCAGTTGGCATTTACCTCAACGTTTGTGACGTCGTGCGGCACCATCGACTCGAGCTTGAGTGAGGTAAGTAGTTCATCCAGTTTGTCGCCCAGCCAGTCACGCACCGGTATCGGCGCAGCGGCGTGGTCAGCAATGACCCAGATAATTCCGTGCCGCTCTTCGCAATGGACAGGGGTAAGTCCCTCTCGGGTGCATGGCGTTGATGAAAAGACCGATGCGTCGGTGACTGCCCTGAGTTCACCATCAAGTTGGTATGACCACCCATGAAACTGGCACGAGAAAATTCGTTCCGAGCCAGCCTCACGTGTCTCAACGGTTGCTCCGCGATGAGCGCAGACGTTATGCATTGCGTGAACATTGCCGTCCTGACCTCGCGTGACTATAAGAGGTACACCGGCGACCTTGACGGTGACGAAGTCGCCAGGTTCGACAACATCACCGGAGTGGGCAGCAGCGGTCGGCTGAGTGGACATAGTTGACAACTCGACGGCATGACGATCAGCGGACACGTATACGTCGGTACGTAATGGCTGGGCCGACTTGTGGGCTGGAGTCGGACCCGCATCGGCCAGTTGGAGAAATTCGTCACCAAGTTCCAACTCGGAGTTGTGGGAAGCAGGAAGAAGACCGTCTTGCATAGCAGTCGATGCTAGTTGGGGTGTCGTCGCCTTCGCGGT
>JASLTG010000048.1 GCA_030743005.1 Acidimicrobiales bacterium
ATGTCCTCTGATGGCAGCCGGGTCGCTATCGGCGCTTACACCAATGATGGGAACGGTGTATTCGATTATAATTCGGGTCATGTGCGTATCTACAGTTGGAATGGTACGGCGTGGACGCAACTCGGCGCTGACATTGATGGCGAAGCCGCAAACGACCAGTCAGGCTCGTCGGTGGCGATGTCCTCTGATGGCAGCCAGGTCGCTATCGGCGCTCTTTATAATGATGGGAACGGTAATGATTCGGGTCATGTGCGTATCTATGAGTCGCCAAGCACTGTTTCCGGCCCCCCGACCAATGTCACTGGTGCCGCGGGCGACACCGAAGCGACTGTTTCGTGGAACGCTCCCGCTAACAACGGCGGAACAAATATCACCGCATACATGGTGACCGCTAACCCGGGAGGTGCGACCTGTTCCACAGCGTCAACCTCATGCACGGTCACCGGGCTAACAAACGGCACCGCCTACACGTTCACCGTGGTTGCCACCAACAGCGTCGGAAACAGTAGTGCGTCCGCCGCATCCGCTTCAGTGACACCGGTGGGAATAACGGTCTCTTTCCCCGACACTGTTACCGGTCTTGGGACGGGGCTAAATCTCACCGAAGACCCAACCATCAGCTCCGGTGGGAGCATCCTCGGAGGAATAGCGACTGTTTCCGACCCCCAGTCGTTCACGGTCCAGTTGGAAGCGAAACCCGCGTCGGGAAAGGTCGTGCAACTCGTAGTATCCGTCGGCCCACATAATGGAAGCAGCATGGGGGCGTCAGACGTCTCACTTGATGTGGACACGAACCATGTCGGGAACCCGCATCTGCTAGCTGCTGGAGAGGAACATAGTTGCGCTATTACCGGTGGCTCATTGAAATGCTGGGGGGATAACACCTACGGTCAGCTCGGAAACGGCTCAACTGTGGATTCGCTTGTACCCGTTGAGGTGACGGGGTTAACCGGAACTGTGCAGTCGATCAGCGCCAGTATGTACCATACATGCGCCATAGTCGGCGGAGGTGCATTCTGTTGGGGTCAAAACACACAAGGGCAACTCGGGGATTCGACGACAACCGATTCTTCCGTACCGGTCGCTGTAGCTGGTCTAGGATCTGCGGTGACAGACATTGCCACCGGGGCGGGGCATTCCTGCGCTGTTGTTGATGGGGCGGCGAAATGCTGGGGGGACAACACCAACGGTCAGCTAGGAAATAACTCAACTGAAAACTCTTTGATTGCTGTCCAGGTTGAGGGAGTAACCGACACCGCTACCATCATTCGTGCTTACTCAGCCCATTCCTGCGCTGTTGTTGATGGGGCGGTGAAATGCTGGGGGAAGGGCCAGTACGGTCGGCTCGGATATGGCAGCGAAAACGATAGTCTTATCCCGATTGGTGTAATCGGAGCTGAAAGCGACGTAACGGACCTTTCCGATATGGGCAATCACACGTGTGCGATTGTTGATGGAGCGGCGAAATGTTGGGGGCGAAACCAGTTTGGACAGTTAGGTGATGGGACGATCGTGGACCGGTCGACGGCCTTTCAAGTCGTCGGTTTGGAAACCGGAATCGTTGATATAACAAGTGGGCAAGCACATGGCTGCGTAGTGATTGATACTGGGGGAATTAAATGCTGGGGGGAAGGGCAGTACGGTCGGCTCGGACATGGATCGGGTGCCGATGAGTTCATAGCGGTTGATGTCAATGGCGGTCTGGAAGGAATCACTAACATTATCGGTGGACAACACCACACCTGCGCACGCACCAGTGACGGGGTGTTCTGTTGGGGACGGAACGTTAGTGGCCAACTCGGAGATGGAACAAACAGTAATTCAAACACCCCGACGGGTGTCAGTGGTTTAGATGACATCGGGGCATCAATAGTTGGCGTCGAAGACAACCCGCTTCTCTTTGATGAAACCAACTGGAACGTTCCCCAGAGGGTAATGATAAGCAGTGTTGATGATACAAATCGTGAAGGTCAAGAAACCGGGGTGATTGAAATAAGCATTGATACCGCTTCCACCACCGACACCTCATACCTTTCAATTGAAACAGTTACAAGGTTTATCTCTATCTGGGACGGTGACCGAGACAGAGACGGGATGATAGACGAAGACGAAATGTCCGGATGTGTTTTCAACCCTGACTGTGATGGTGATGGTGTTCCAGATGGTGACGATTCAGCCCCAACCAATCCGAATATTCCTACACCCACCACTGACGCTGACTCCGATGGTGTCTTCGACGTTGATGAAGAACCAGGGTGTATGGAAATCGTTGACTGTGACGATGATGGCATACCCGACAATGAAGACGACGACGACCTAGACAACGACCAAGATGACGACAGCATCCTCGACGGAGATGAACAGGACCCAACATGCATCCTTGACACCGACTGTGACGATGATGGCATACCCGACAATGAAGACGACGACGACCTAGCTCCTTTTGAAGAACCTGAACCAGTTCAGCGCGAAGAAATCCCTGAACCTCCCTCTGAACAACCCGTTTTCACAAGCATAGAGACAACCGAGAATGTGCTAGTTGACGGGATACCTCAGCCCTCTCAGGTAGTGAAAATTGATGAAAAAGCGGTACGGATTGAAACTAACGAAATTTCAATGTCGCTGAGCGCTACCGGTTCAGATAGCATCCAAATTGAAGGAACCGTGTTAGCTGTACGGTCCGAAACAAACCTTAAAATAGTGGGAACGGGTTTTGCCCCTGAATCCACCGTTGAGTTCTACATATACTCCGACCCTATTTATCTAGGAACGATACAAACTAACAATAAAGGAGATTTTGAAATAGCGTTCGCCCTTCCTCTTGATCTGGAGCCGGGAGCGCATAGGTTTGAAGCAACCGGGTACAGCCCTTACCAGTCGGTTCTTAAAGTGAACTACGATTTTAAACTCATTGACAGTGAAAATCCGGAACTCTTTCAGAAGAAAGAGTTGTTTGCTGAACCAGAAGAATCCGCTAAAACCATTGGAGGGCTTGCCGCTATAGCAGCAGCTGTTGCCGCAGCAGGAGCTGCCGGAGCAGCCGGCGCTGCAGGTAGCGCAGGAGGAGCAGGCGGTAGTGGTTCAAGTTCACCGACCGCACATCGTGCTGCTATGACTGCTGCCAGAGGAATGAGAACCCGTTCCTCTTCCGGTGGGTCATCGGACGATGTCAGTGATGATGAAATTGAATTAATGGAAACAAGTCACGATATTTTCTTGAATGAATCAATCGGTTGGGGAGATCGCCTTTCACTTTGGCGTTTGAACTTTATGACCTTATTCGACGAGTGGTGGCCTGCCGCAACGATTCGGTCTGCACCAGTTTCCCCATTTGTCTCAAAGGTCGCAAATGACGGTTCTTACCTGAGAGCTGGACTGGGATCACTGTGGACAGGTTTGCCACTCCTCTCAGCCGTATTTGCTGTTTGGGCGGTAATTACCAGTGTTGGTCCCGTAGGTGAACCAGGCACGACCGGGCTTACCGGAGTCATGGTTATAGGAATGTTAGACATTTTCTCCGGACTACTCGGCATGACAATCATTAGCATCGGTTATCTCCTTATGGAAGTTGGGAGCAACGACATTGGCGCTGCTAACGACATCCGTTTCATCATTGGACTCTTCTCACTTGGATGCGGACCGGCAATTCTCGCAACATCTATAAGGACCATACGTAAGACATCGTCTCGGCACAGAAATGATTTGTGGGAAAGAATTACAGATCTAGCAGTGGGGGCTTTCATAACAGGTTGGATGACCATTATCCTTATAGCCGTCCTTGCTCAGTACGCTGCCATCGGTTTGAAATTTGAAACTGTCAGTAACAAGGTTGCAACATTTATGGTCTTATCGTTCATAGGGCGCGTCTTTCTTGAAGAAACGACAGCGCGTGTTTTCCCGAAGCGGTTAAATGAATCAAACCCGACCAGCATCGATGATCAGGTCCCCGCTATTAAATGGGTTTCGATACTTAACCGGGCGATTTTCACACTATTTCTATCTGTTGCGTTCATTGGGAATTGCTGGCAGTTATGGGTCGGCGTTGTCCTCTTCACACTCCCTTCAATAATTGACCAATTTCAGCAACGTTTCCCCACTATTAAAAAAATCAACCGGTATCTGCCTCAGGAAACACCGACGTTGACCATTGTTGAAATATGCATTATTGGAACGTTGGGAATTTTGCTTGCCACAATGGGATCTGGGGCTGGCATGATCAAAACAGGTTTTATGCTTTTTCCCATATCCCCGATACTTATCTCTATAGGGAATGCTCTGGGGCGTGAATCAATTGATGGCAGAGGTACCTGGTACCTTGAACCTAACTACAAGCGCTGGTACAGATTTGGTGGAACTGCTCTTTTAGCGATCCTCGTTTATCTTTCAGAGATTTTCGGAGGGTACTTCCCTATGTTCTTTTAGCGCGGAGGGAGGGGGATTCGAACCCCCGGGACCCGCGAAGGCCCGCTGGTTTTCAAGACCAGTGCATTCGTCCGCTCTGCCATCCCTCCACGTTTGAGGTTATCGCTTAACAGAGAAATAGAACGCATCTTCCCCACAGATTCTCTATTTGGTTTGTTCCGTGTACCATTTAAAAAACAATTGGAGAGGTGGCCGAGTCTGGTTGAAGGCGCTTCCCTGCTAAGGAAGTAACGGAGTAACCCTCCGTTCGAGGGTTCGAATCCCTCTCTCTCCGCCAAATAAATCAAATAAGAACCCGCAACTTAATCCTGTATGGTGCGTAGCCGGTTGAGTTCGCTAGAATCAAGTCCTTACATAGAAGAATTTAGCGCTCGTGGCTCAATTGGATAGAGCATCTGATTACGGATCAGAAGGTTGGGGGTTCGAGTCCCTCCGAGCGCGCTTATGTACGAGTTTGTTAAAGACTATTTCTTCTATTAGTTATAGTTACATCTCTATTTGTTAGGAATCATTTTTATGAAACGTGTGTTACCTCTACTTGTATTATTTTGCATGTTTGGAGCTGTTGCTTGCAGTAGCGATAGTTCTACCGAATCTGAAACCAAAACAGGTTCCACCGAAACGTTCACGGGATCCTACGACTTCGTTGCTTTTGCTAACACCATAAGCCCAACAGACGCTATGAACCTAATGGCTTCTATGCCTTCCTTCGAATACGACTCCGACTGTACAGACCACTATGAAAGAGAAGACTGGAAACACTGGTCCTCGGCGAAGAACTTCACCAACGACG
>JASLTG010000049.1 GCA_030743005.1 Acidimicrobiales bacterium
GTGACCCGGTCGATTTCCAAGGTGTCGAGCACGGCCGCGTACAGGTCGGCCTGCTCGGTCGGTGTTCGACCCGACGAGAGCGGCGTCCGCAGATAGCCGGGGCGAGACAGGGTGATGACCTCGCACCCGTTGTCGCGAAGGTGGCGGCCATACATCAACCCCTGATCGAAACCGCCGGGGCCGCCGTGAATCACCAACACAGGAGTTCCATCGCCTTCTCGGGCGACCTCTACGTGACCGCGTTCCGTGTTGATGACGGCCGCGCTACGACCCTGATCAATCCACAGCCTCTCGTACCAGCGCATCTCTAACTCAGGCCTCGTGCTGGCGGATCACGCCATCGGTGATAAGGGCGTCGATGGCGGCGTCGTTATAGCCGAGTTCGACGAGCAGGTCGCGGGAGTGTTCACCGATCATCGGCACGCTGAAACGCGGACCCCAAGCCTGGTCGTTGATCCTGTAGCCGTTAGTGGTGACATGGATTTCACCGACCGATGTGTCGAGCGGTTCGGTGATGCCGCGGGCGTCAGGCTGGCCGGAGGCGAAGGTTTCGGCGAGCTCGCGGACGCCGCCGCCGACCACACCAGCTTCGGAGAAGATTCGGTCCCATTCGTCGGTGGTCCTCTCCAGGAGACGGGCCTCAACGAGGGCTTGAATTTCGTCGCGGCGGGCGAAGAGGTCTTCGAACTCGAGGTCGGTGAGTTCATCCAGACCGATGGCGGCGGCGATGGCCTGCCAGTGACGGGGTAGGTAGCCCGCGAGCATCACGTAACCGTCGGCGGTAGCGAACCGCCCAAGCATGGGGGCTTCGATATCCTCGTTCAGTTCGGAGACGCCGCCATGTTGAGATGCGGCAGTGGTCTTGTAATTAACCAGCAGCATGGTGACATCTTGCATCGCGACGTCCACTCGCTGGCGCTCGCCAGTCTGATCGCGCAGCATCAGGGCGGCCAGGACCGCAGAGGTTGCGTGCATCCCGGTCGCGTAGTCGAGCACCGGGCCACCGGTGCGGACAGGACCCCGGTCGCGCTTGTTCGTGGCCATAAAGCCAGACGTCCCCTGGACGACATCGTCGAACCCCGGGCGGTGCCCGTGCGGCCCGGTCTGGCCGAACGCCGAGATCGATGCATACACGACCGTGTCGTTCACCGCAGCGACGTCGTCATACCCGAGGCCGTGGCGGGCAAGCGAGCCGGGACGGTAATTCTCGAGAAACACGTCGGCGCCAGCGGCCAGCTCAAGGACGAGGTCTCTCCCTTCGGGCTGGGTGATGTCGACCGACAGGCTGCGTTTGCCGGCGTTCTGGGCCATGAACCCGCTGCCCATGCCGGACATAACCTGCTCCCGAGTACCCATCCACGGGCGGACGAGATCGCCGGAGAGAGACTCGACCTTGATCACGTCGGCGCCGAGCAGGCCGAGCTGGTACGAACAGTACGGCCCAGCGAGAACATGGGTGAGATCGACGACACGAACGCCGTCGAGAGGGCGGGAAGTCATGGTGATGGCCTTAATGTTGGGGTCTGTTGGTTCAGCGCAGTCGGGCTTACGACGCGGCGCCCAGTGATGCTAACCCTCATTCAGGCGAGCGATCATGTAGGTGCGGACCTGGTTTTGCGCAATGGGCACGAGCCCCAGGGGGCGTACAACATCTTTCGCAAGATACCCGCCCACAGACCTGCTCTACGACAGTCTCGGAAAGCAATCGACGGGCAAACAAGGCATGCCTTTTCTAATGACAAGACCGGGTGATTCACGCCCCAAAGTTCTTATTTCGCGTAGAATCACTACAGGCACCCGGACAATAGGGAGATACTCATGGCCACCTACTCTTGCCCTTCTTGCGGCATGTCAGTAAACGCGACATGCGGTGAATGCAATGAACCGTTAGTAGATGACAGTCTCACTAAAGACGACGGATCTACCGTACAAATTTCTAAGTGCCCGAATGATCACGGGAAGATTAAGTCCCCCATGTGTTGTGGCGCTGACATGACCTGCGCCGTGGCATAAGAGGTACTTCTCTTCTTTTTCATCGGTTTCAGCCCTATTTGGATGATCTGATGGCCAAACGCATTTTCGTCGCTCTGGTATTAGCGATCACGAGTTGCGGAGCGACCGAAATTGAAAATGGTGCGAACCTCGGTCGTCATCCCTCTTTTGCCACGACTACCAGCATCGATCCGCTTTCCCCCACTTCAACGACGCAAGTCGCCACATCAACATCAACATCAACATCTGCTGCTATCGAGGTTCTCATCGGTCCGGCGACTCTTTCTCCCGATGGGCAAGTCGAAGAGGTGTCTCTCCCAGAGGGAGTAATAGCCTCAACTTCTGGTGTATACGGCCAGATTCGGGCTACAGCTTTTGGGCCCCAAGGTGACTTCGGCTGGGGTCTCAGCTACTACACAGCACTTTGGGGTTCCTTCCCCAGCCTCCCACCGCATGGTTTGTTGACCGCTAGCGGAACATGGTTAATCCCAGATAATTGGCGCTACCCAGAAACTCTCTGTCCTGAAGGAACAACTGCGCGGGACTCCCTCACCGAACGTGGCCCCTCATATCGCGATGTTTTCCAGACAATTGAAGGTGGCGTCGGACATTGGGAGCAATCTCGTTTCCCTTCGACTCATCCAAAGTTCCGCCTTGTAGGGAACACCGATTGCTACACGACCGACACATCCAATCCCGGATGGGCTTGGAGTAACCAGGAAGAGATGGTTCCGGGGTTAATCCAGTTGTCTAACCGAATAGTCGTTCCTCCCGACGGGATTACCTTCAAACCAAACGACGGAGCGTTGCTGGGGGCTGCCTGGTTGGCGCTTCCTTTGTCAGAGCCGTATGAACGCGAGGGGTTAGTAGTCGGCGATAAAAGTTGGACGTTGTTTTTAGAGTCCGCAAACTTTCGCGGTCCTGTCGCCTACTGGACTCCCGAAGCTTGGAGTCGGATTACAGCCGATCATCCCCCTTCTCAATTTCGAGGACTTGACCACCGGCCCATCGACACCGAGTACAGGGTGTTCGCAGGACATCTAGATTTACCCAGCTTGCACACAAACGAAGAAGGCGACAACTGGTTTCGTATTCCTCATCTCAAGTTCCCCGTCGACGAGCAGGGTCGCACCATTTTTCACCAAGATGTGACGTTCTATGGTCCCAACGCGATCTACAACCAGATGAAGGGAGCCGTGAGCGGGGCTCCGCTACCACTCCAGCTTGACGATGCAGCCTTGATGCACGCACCGCTCCAAACCCACCGCTGGGAACTCCAATCCGATGGACGCGAGATAACCGGTCTAGAAAAGTTTGTGATGCTCGACGATTGGGATACCGACCAAAAAGAAGGGTGGGCTTGGGGATTGCAGTGGTCCGACCCTTCGGGTGTTTTCCCCACCCATTACAGAAAGTTCAACAACGAGTGGGAAGCCACGGATGGAACGGGGTCACCTTCTCAGCTGAACTCGACAGAAGCCAGGTTTCCATCTGCGGCGAGAAAGACTGGCTACGCTCCCTCACTCGAAGACGGCCCTGAGCCGCAGGTACGCGAAGTTCAGTTAAACGACGGTTCAGTCCTTCGTTACACCTGGTATCGGTTCGTTGATCAACCAGCACTAGCAGCACTTGGTTTAACTACAAAACAGAAAACAGATTTGCAGGCGATAGTTGAACGAATACACACCCAATGGGGTCAGCAGACCGAGTTCATAAAACCTCCCAGCCAGGGTGACCTCGTAGAACTCCAACAAGAGGTCCTAGTCCAACCACCTACGGGTGCTGAGGTCGGCTGGGTTCCAGTTGTCATAAGCCAAACCGCAGCGAAATAGTTCACAGACAACGCCTCTCGGATTGACCAGAACTCCAGAGAGTGTGACCATCGTGGAGTGATCCCAGCAGTTGAACTTGATGCCACAGACCCTCTGGCAGATTTTCGCGACCTTTTTGTTCATAGCCCTGCCGATACCAATCTCATCTATCTGGACGGCAACTCTTTAGGTAGACAACCGATCGCAGTACGTCAGGTACTCGAAGAAGTCGTTGACCATCAGTGGGCCGAGCGACTCATCCGTGGTTGGAATGAAGGCTGGCTCGATATTTCATCTTCCATCGGCGATTTGATCGGCGAGTTAATTGGTGCTCAGCCCGGCGAAGTGATTTTGGCTGAGAACACCTCTACTTGTGTCTACAAGGCTGCAGTGGCAGCTCTGCGTGCTCAGTCAGGAAAAGACACGGTTATTACCGACAGCGAAAACTTTCCCTCTGATATTCAAATCCTCCGTTCTGCCTGTGTCACCGCGGGTTCTAATCACAGTGTCACGCTGGTAGACACCACCTCTGCTTCTGACCCCACCAGCGCTGTACTCGACGCCATAGATGCCTCAACGGCTCTGGTGTCGCTCAGCCATGTTTCTTACAAAGCTGGTTGGCGTTGGGATCTACAGGAGATCAACGAAGCTGCCGCACAGGTAGGCGCACTTGTACTTTGGGATTTCTCCCACTCCGTTGGCGCAGTTCCCATCGATGTTGAAGCTGGCGGCGTTGCTCTCGCTGTTGGATGCACTTACAAATATCTGAATGGCGGACCTGGCGCTCCTGCTTTCATCTACCTTCGCTCCGGGCAGGACCACCTGGCTAACCCAGTTCGAGGCTGGTTCGGAACTGCTGAACCTTTTAGTTTTGACGAGTCAAGCCCACCTGCAATCGGCATTGAGCGGTTTCTGACCGGCACACCTCATGTGGTTTCTGCTGCACTAATCAGGCCCGGAGTGGAAATTCTGCTTGAAGCCGGAATGGACAGGGTTTACGAAAAGTCGGTTGGACTCTCAGAGCGTTTTATTCAACTCTGCGATGAACGTCTATCAACATTGGGTTTTGAAGTTCGATCTCCAAGAGATCCAGGCAAGCGCGGATCACACGTGGCTCTGTTTCACCCACATGCGCAGGCTGTTGGTTTGGCTCTTATTAACGAAAAGTCGGTTATTCCTGACTTCCGTCCCCCGGATCTTCTGAGGTTCGGTTTCGCGCCGCTCTACACAAGTTTCACCGATATTGACTC
>JASLTG010000004.1 GCA_030743005.1 Acidimicrobiales bacterium
TTTCTTCGGAACGGAAGATCAACCGGACTTTCTTCGTCTGAGCTGTTCCAGGTTTCAGCGGCAATAGCGGCTGAACCGCCGGCAAGTAGTGCTCCTGTGAGAACCAGCGGCGCTATCCATTTTGCTTTCGGGCTTCGGATCATTGTTGAACTCCTAGATGTTGGTTGTGTTCAGACACAAAGTTGTCCAATGAACCTGAATGAAGACTAAGAGCTTTATGAGAATTGGATAAGAAAGCTCAATCGAAATTGTAAACGCGAATCGATGAAACTTTGAAACCTACATCAAATGGTGCGTGACCCTATGGCCGCTGGAAACAGTGGTTAGCGGCTACTCGCCGTGTTGCTAAGGAGCGGAGATTTGAGCGCGTACTTGACCTGCATCGACGAAAGCTTCGTAATCGATGAGCATTCCTTCGCGCAGCCGGAACACGCTGAGCACCCGCTGCGGGAACACGGGGTTGCCATTTGCTGAGTTACCCATCGATTGGAGGGGGTCACCTTTCCAGTTCCAAATTCCGAATGCTGCGTCTTCGGTAGCGACGATGTCTTCGACTTCTATCTCCACGCCTGGAATATTTTCGCAAAATCCGCTTGCATGTGCGTGGAGGGCGGAAGGGCCCCGCATGCCTGTTGCGTGGTCAAGCATTTCTTCGTCAACGAACTCAGGTATCAGTTCGAACTTCCTCTTACCTAGGACTTCACCCAAATATGTAGCCATAACTTCAGTGGAGCGTTCGATACTCATAACTTCCTCCTTAACGAACGTGACATGCGTGCTTGGGACCTTAGCCCGGTTCAAGACAGCAAGATTCTTGGTTGCCTAGCGGACTGACCCGGTGACTTCAGCTATCACGGCGTCAACCATGCCTTCGGTGTCGAAGTTCGGTTGCCAACCCCACTCTTCGCGAGCGGCGCTGTCATCAATTTGAACTGACCCCGCAGCCGCTCCATCAGGCGGTGAGAATGTTATGTCCGCATCTGAGATTCTGGAACGGACCACGTCAGCTATTTCTCCAGCGGTCGGTGTGGGTTGGATACCGTCAACTAAATAGTTAATTGATTTGATCGATTCCAACGGCGCTTGAGCGAGCTCAATCGCAGCCCTAGCGGCGTCTTGATAATGAAGTATCGCGACCACCGCTTCGGGCGGAACCCATACTTCGAATGGTTCGCCTAGAGCAGGTTTTTCGATGATCCAACTGGTGTACTGAGCCACGCTCCAGGTGGTCACTCCGGGACCAACGATTGACGGGTAACGCAAACCCCTAAAATCCATTCCGTATTTTTGGCGGTAATAGGCGCCGAGGTTTTCGCCTAAGACCTTTGTCACTCCGTATACAGAATTTGGTCGTTGCAGAGTCAGATCATTAATGATTCCTCCTCCAGTATCACGCCCATAAGTCCCGATAGAACTCGCAAAGATCATTTGCTCGGTCCCCGCAAGCCTCGCGGCCTCAATGGTCTCAATGAAACCGGCGGCATTTGCTTGAAGAAGCGCTTGTGGGTCCTGTTCACCTGGGGCAGTCAGAATCGCTCCGAAATGAAACAAGGTCTTTGGTTTTACTTCTGAAAGAAGCGCCGAAGCACTTCCGGGCAAGGAAAGGTCAAATTGGTGAAGATGAACGCGATCAGAAATGCCTTCAAGTCGGCCCAAGTTTCCTGACCGGTGGGCGATATGAACCTCGTCATTACTGTCGATAAGCATTCGAGCTATTTCAGCTCCAATGAACCCGGTGCCCCCTGTAATCAAAGTACTCATAGCACCACAATGACACGATGAGTCAAAGAGTGCCTACCGAGAGTAGATTTCACATATGGCAAATCGCGACAGCGAAACTTTACTTTCGGCTCGTCGTGATCGTGTTATGGGTCGATGGGACCTAAAAGACGAAATTGTTTTGGTTCGTTCTGGTTCGGTTCTGCCAATGGCGGGAAGCGATATGGACCATTCCTTCCAACCTCATCCAGACTTCGCCTACTTGTCTGGTCGGGGTATCCCTGATGCAGTGCTGGCATTCGACGCGCTGCAAGGTCAATGGCAACTGTTCGGTCCTCGATCGACACCAGATGATCAAGTCTGGCATCAACCAGCGGATCCTGTTGGGTTGCCTCTAGAAGAGCTTGAGGGATGGATAGCGCTGAGAACCCAACAAACTGTCCTAGAGGCATGGGACGATCCGAAAGTCCAAGCCGGGATCGCGGCGGAACGTGTTCACAAAGACGAGTTAGAACTCTCCGCTTTGAGATCAGCTGCAGCGACGAGTAAGTCTGGTTTCGATTGGGTGTACCAAAACGTTGCTGCAGGCATGACGGAGCGCGAGATCCAAGTAGGTATGGAGGCCGAATTCTTTCGTGCCGGAGCGGTGCGAACTGCCTATCCGAGCATTGTTGCAACTGGACCAAACGGGGCTTATCTGCATTATTTCTACGGTCAAGACGACAGTTTGAATCCCTCGACACGGACGCTGCAGAAAGGAGAGCTCCTCCTAATTGATGCTGGTGGTGAATTTGGTGGGTACGCAAGTGACGTCACACGAACGATGGTTGTAGGAGCAGAACCCACTGATGTCCAATCCTTCCTATGGCATGTCGTATTGAGCGCTCAGGAACTAGCTATTGATCGATGTCGACCCGGTCAGGAATGGCGCGAGATTCACCTAGATTCCGCTCGAGTAATTGGTTCAGGACTAGTAGAACTTGGATTGTTACGGGGTGAAGTTGACCAGCTAGTTTCCTCAGGCGCAGTCGCATTGTTTTACCCGCATGGACTGGGCCATTTGATAGGCCTCACAGTCCACGACACCGGTGGTTACCCAGCGGGGCGAGAGCCGAGCTCTCACCCACAATCGCGTTACTTGCGAACTGACCGGCCACTCGAAGCAGGCATGATTACTAGCGTTGAGCCAGGTATTTACTTTATTGAAGCGCTTCTCGCCGATCCTGCAGTTCGGGAGCGGTTTGCTGAAGAAGTTGTTTGGGATGCTGTCGAGCCGCTCCGAGGTTTCGGAGGCATCAGGATCGAAGACGACATACACGTCACCGATGCCGAACCGGAGGTTCTGAGCGAGGACATTGGTAAACCAATTCGCATCGCCTAGAGGGCGTTCGATCTTCCGAATAATTGATGAGAGACTGAGTTGATGTCGCCCAAGACTTATGACGCAGTAGTAGTTGGTTCCGGGGTAATCGGCTCGTCAATTACATATGAACTTGGTCGACGGGGGTTCCGCACCCTTACGGTTGATCGCCATGGAGGCGCGGGGTTCGGTTCAACCAGCTTTTCTTCAGCGATTGTCCGGTTCACATATTCGACGTACCCGGGGGTCGCGATGTCCTACGAGGGACTTCGCTACTGGGAAAACTGGGGAGAACATTTGAAGGCTGATCGCGGTGCCGAACTCGCGAAGTTCAGTCAATGCGGCATGGTCACTCTGAAAACAACGGGCGGCCACCACTTGAAGGTGCTCCCACATTTCGACTCCATCGGGATCCCATACGAAGACTGGGATGAAGAAAACTTTCAGTCTCATCTCCCCGAACTTGATCTCCGTCGCTTCGGACCGCCCAAAAGACCTGAAGACGATGGCTTTTGGGATGAACCAACAGAACGTTTGGAGGGCGGACTGTTTACACCGGAGGCTGGATATGTAAGCGATCCGCAGCTAGCTGCACACAATTTGCATGTGGCCGCTGCAGCATCGAATTGTGACTTTCGTTTCAATACTGAAGTTACGGCGATAACTCAACAGGGTGGACAAATCACCGGAGTCGAACTCGGAGATGGGACGTCAATCTCGGCCCCTGTCGTTGTCAATGCTGCAGGACCACACAGCCGAATCATTAATGAGATGGCAGGGGCCTTAGGTGACATGTCAATTGCGACGACACCGTTGCGACAGGAGGTACATCATGTTCCATCACCAGAAGACCTCGATTTCGAAAACCGCGGCTTCAATATTGCTGACGATGACAACGGCATTTATGTGCGACCGGATATAGGGAACAACATCCTGGTTGGGAGCACCGAACCAGAATGTGACCCTCTTCATTGGGTAGACGCTGATCATGAAGGTCAGATACAGGCCGACCAATGGGAGGCTCAGGTTTTGCGACTGAATCGTCGACTTCCAGATGTTGGAGTGCCCCACCAAAAAAGGGGAGTAGTCGGCGTCTATGACGTGGCGGATGACTGGATTCCGATATACGACCGGACCTGTATCGACGGGTTCTACGTAGCGATCGGTACGAGCGGGAACCAATTCAAGAACGCGGCGATAGCGGGCTATTGCATGTCTGAACTAATTACAGCGGTCGAAAACGGTCACGACCATGACGCTGACCCAGTCGAAGTGACAGGCCCTCATATGGGATTGGCTATCGATATGAGTAACTTCCGCCGGACGCGCACCGTCAATCCGAACTCTTCAATGTCCGTTCATGGATAACGGTGTTAGACGAAACTTAACGCCACGCAAAAACTGGTTGCTCCAACTCATCAACTCGAACGTCATCACCGTCATACGCGACCGCCCGAAACTGGTACATCACAGCGCCGGTGGGAGCGTGTATTAGGTCTCCTCCAATTGGCAGCTGAACCACAGGACGCTCACTCTCGGGAATCTTGACGAAACGGGGTGAGTCAGGTCTCGTAAGTTCTCGAATGGAGATCCGGTGAACGGATGCCACTTCAGTCGGATTGGCAACTAACTCAAGATCGCTACTAAGCCAAAACACAAAAGGGCTGATTACGTAGCCGGAGCGCGTCGGATAATCATCCAGTTGTCCCAACAAATCATCGGTAGTGAGGCGTAAACCAACTTCTTCATGAGCTTCCCTCATCGCTGCCTCCAACGGCGATTCTCCTGCATCCACTCGGCCACCCGGTAAAGCCCATTGACCCGGGTGATCTTTAAGCTTTGAGGTTCGACGAGTCAAAAGTACAGATGCACCGCCAGCGGTTCCTTCCACAGTCCCTGTTAGTTCGGCGTCATCGGGTATTCCTGGAATATCTGCCAACAACTGTTTGCGATCAACTGCCGTCTCGCCCTCTAGCAATGGATCTTCACCATGAACTAATGCGTCACTATCGAGAACAATGACACACACTGACGCTTGAGTAAGGCCTTTGTTTAGGTGATCCCGTCTTTGGTGACGGTCCAAATTCTCCTTTAAGCGTTGCCGCAACGAGGAGTCAAACTTAACGTCGATGCTCATACTCGAAGTCTCGCGCGCAACACGAGTCGCTGTGTGCTCGCTACGATAAGAACACGGTTACCGAGAAGGATTGTGGTGACATGAAAGTTGAACATCTCGAAGGAGTCACGTTCGGTTCAGTGGTCACCGACATTGACATCGAAACTATCGATGACCCCGAATGGAATGACCTATACGACCTGTGGATTGATCGGGCGCTACTGGTCTTCCCAGGAGCCTTTCTTACCGACGAAGGACAAGACCAATTTGCTCGACGATTCGGGGATCTGGAATTTCCTCGCGCCGCCCTTTCCAACATTGGCAAAGACGGCAAAGTCCATTTCGAAGACGGAGATGAAGTCGTTAAGTCTTTGAAGGGGAATGAAGGCTGGCACCACGACAGCACCTACATGCCGGTGCAAGCCAAGGGCGCCGTTTTCAGTGCCGAAATTGTGCCTTCGTCGGGCGCAGCCACGGGTTGGGCTGACATGCGAGCAGCGTATGAAGAACTTGACTCTGAGACCAAAGAGCGCATCTCAAACCTCAATGCCTACCACTCCCTTTATTACAGTCAGGGCCGCTTTGGATACCTGCCTGACAAACAAAACGAAGACGGCACCTACAATTTGTACGGGTACCACGACATGGACGTCTCTTTACGCCCCCTTGTCAAAGTTCATCCAGTCACAGGTCAACCAAACCTTCTCCTTGGGCGACATGCCCACGACATCGTGGGAATGGATCGAGAAGAATCAGTCAAGCTTCTCGACGATTTGAACGACTGGGCTTGTCAACCTCCACGCACCTACCACCACCAATGGACTGTTGGTGATGCAGTGGTTTGGGATAATCGACGCCTACAGCATCGAGGGACGCCGTTCGACATGAAAGAACCGCGACGCATGTGGCACACAAGAATCGCCGGAGAGTCTTCCTCCGAGCTGGCCATCAACCATCAAACTGACGCAATCCCCTCAGATGACGTCGAACGACACCCAACCGGCACATGGGCTTGTTAGACCAAATTCGCGCTGACCTTACAGCCGCGATGAAATCAAAAGACAAACTCACCGTAGCGACCTTGCGGTCAGTCGTCGCGGCGGTACAAGAAGCTGAAGTTGCAGGGACCTCAGCAACCACCCTGGATGATGAACAGGTACAAAAAGTCATAGCTGCTCAAGCGAAACGTCGGGTGGAAGCAGCAGAAGCCTTTGAAGAAGGTGGGCGAACAGAAAAAGCTGCTGACGAACGGGCCGAGTTGACGATTCTTGAGCAGTACCTTCCTGAACAATTAGATGCTGAGGCCTTGGCCGTGATCGTTGAACGCGTACTCGCAGATGGTGGTTACTCCACGATGGCCGACATGGGTCAAGCTATGAAGGCGGTTAATGCCGAAGTTGCAGGCAAAGCAGAGGGACGAACAGTCGCAGAACTAGTTAAATCACACCTGTCGTGAATCCCCCGACACGCCAAATTGCATTAATCGGTTTTCTCCAGGCCCAAAACTGTACGACGATTCCAGCAGCGTGGCGTCACCCAGAAGCTCGACACGATGTCACCAATGTCGACTTCTACCAGCACATAGCGAAAGTCCTGGAACGGGGCCGATTCGACCTTGGCTTTTTCGATGACCGGCTTGCTATGCCTGACATGTACGGCGGCGATCACCAACACACTGTTGAACATGGCATTAGGTGCGTGAAGCTCGACGCTGTAACCGTTCTCACGACTATGGGGATGGCCACTAAGAATCTGGGGCTGGGAGCCACGTACTCGACCACCTACTTCCCCCCATTTCATGTAGCGCGACTCTTCTCAACACTCGACCACATGACCGGGGGTCGGGCGGCTTGGAACGTGGTCACATCGGTGAACGACAATGAAGCCAGAAACATGGGGTTAGATGAGGCTCCCGCTCACGACTTTCGTTACGACCGAGCAGACGAATTTATGGAAGTCGTCCACGGACACTGGGACACATGGGAAGCCGATGCGATCGTAGCGGACCGATCCTCGGGCTTATATGCGCATGGAGACAAGGTCCACCGATTAGACCACCAAGGCGCTCACTACCGATCCCGAGGCCCATTCACGGTGCCTCGAACACCCCAAGGTCACCCAGTGATCATTCAGGCAGGCCAAAGCGGCCGTGGAGTCGAATTTGCGTCTCGCTGGGGTGAACTGCTGTTCATGTCAAACCCAAGCCTTTCGAGAGCCAAAGACAGCTATGCCACAGTCAAGTCGACGGTTGAAGCGACCGGTAGAGACCCAAGTCAAGTAAAAATCGCAAACCTCACGTTCCCCGTCGTGGGACGGACCATGTCCGAAGCTGAAGACAGGCGAGCCGCATATGACCAGCTCCCCAACCTGATCGATGACCTCTCTTTACTCTCAGAGGGATTGAATTTCGACTTCTCGGACAAAGAACTAGACGAACCGCTTTCAGCAGAAGACGTCGCAGCAATGACCGGCATTCAAGGTATTCGTAACCAAGTGATTGAGGTAACCGGCAACCAAACCCCCAGCGTTAAAGACTTTGTCGAGGTCTCGGGGCGGGGCCGATTAGCTCACCCAGTAGTAGGCGGACCAACCGAACTAGCCGACTATTTCGAGGAATGGTTCACAGCCCCAGCATGTGACGGCTTTGTCATAGCGGGGACTCACATGCCCGGAGCTTTTGAGGACTTCGTGGATCTGGTAGTGCCAGAGTTGCAACGCCGTGGCCTATTTCGAACCGAGTACTCAGGTAACACCTTGAGAGACAACTTAGGACTAACGCAACCAGTGCCAGGAGCATGGCGCAGTTAGCCGATCAGGATTCACCAAAGGCGCTCACGATGTCGTTGCCTTGCGCCGCCCAAACGCCCTCAAGTTGCATGACTTGACTTAATGCACGATCAAGAGAACGAATGCGAAATGGTTGCCCTGTTAGCCAAGGTCGTAACGTCAACATCATATGACGGGCCGAAGTTTGGCCATCCATATGCAGTCGGGTCGCCGCGCCAACAATCATGCCTTCCCAGCTAGCGAGACTGGCTCGGCGGTGCCAAAGCGCAAACTCGTCGTCGACTTCCAAAAAAAGAGGAAGCGACACGAGGTCACCGACGGGCGTTGTCATCTTGTATGGCTGCTCATCGTTGGGCCAATCGCACACATAGTTGACTCCAGCCGCGGCTAACAATTCCGGGGTGCGAGATGATTCGACTCCTTCAGGTGAGAACCAGCCAGAAGGTCGACTACCCGACAACTTTTCCAAGGTGTCTAAACAATCAGTGATGATCTCAGCCTCAGCTTCTTCGCTGAGTTTGGACGTAATTAGTTGGCTAGCCGCCACCCCATGCCCAACTAGTTCACAACCACGTTGCATCAGATGATCAATGAGCCACGGGTAATGAACCGCGGTCAGTTTGTCGACGGCGACCGTGACCGGAATCCCATGACGTTCCAGCGTGTCCAACAAGCGGAAAACGCCGACTCGGTGGCCGTATTCTCTATGAGTTAATTGCACATAATCGGGTGCCGGTAATTTGATCAAGCCGCCACTCGAGTTCCGCAAACTGTAGGCGTCTGCCGGCGGATCCCATTCGTAGTGCTCAAGTAGAACTAGAGCCCCTATAGCCAGAGGTTTTCTAGATGGCCAAATAAGTGGAGACCTCGCTGGTAACGGCGAGTACGGGTAATGAGAATGATCCATTCCCGGGGAGCGTTCAGCTGGCATCGCGTACCGCGCTTATCACTTCTGCATGATCAACGAATTCTTCGTAATGGTGCTCGATGAAATGCTCCGCTATTTCTGACGCTGTGGTCTGCCAAACTCCGTCATGGCCCAGCAAATAATCCAGGATTTCTTCTAAGCCCTGAATGCGGTGAGGCATTCCCATCAGATAAGGATGAAGAGCTAGAGCCATAACACGCCCAGACGTTCCGCCTTCTTCGTACAGAGTGTCGAATTGGGCTTTGACCATTTCAACGAATTCTTGTGTGTCGTGATGATGAAGAAAGACCGGAACATCATTCAGTTCAATACTGTAAGGAACTGAAACGAGCGGGCCGCCATCAACCTTTATCGGTATTGGCTGATCATCGTGAAGCCAATCGGCATGATAAATGAGCCCCGCCTCCGCCATCAGATCCGGCGTAAGAACTGTGTTAGATACCGCCGGTCCGAGCATCCCCTTGAGGTCTTGCCCTGTGTGTCTACGCAGCGTGTCGACGCAATCAACATAGAACTCGCGCTCTTCTTCCTCAGTCAGCGAAGATAGGTATCGAGTGTTGTAGATGCCGTGACTCATGATTTCCCAACCACGGTCAGTCATCGCCTTCCCGATATCTGGGTAGTGCTCGAATACAGCCAAATTAGTGGAGGCAGTGCAACGAACCTCGTACTCGTCGAGCACCTCCAACATCCGCCAGAAACCAACCCGATTCCCGTAGTCGCGTTGGGAATACCCTTGGACCTCAGGGTGGGGAGATCGAGGCCAAGGATTTCTCCGAGGATCACGCGGGGGAAGGTATTCGTAATGCTCAATATTGGGTGCAATCCACAAGGCAACCTTGGCCTCATCGGGCCACGAGATTTTTGGACGATCCGCCATCGGTAAATAGTCAACGCGATGTGGGGGCAAGGCCATACCAGCACCGTAGTCAGAACCACCGCTATAAGGGGACTATCGTCACAAGTAACGAGTGGGAGTTCTTGGGGGGATTTGTGCTAAGCGATTACAGAGTTCTGGATCTAACCGATGAGCGTGGACACCTAGCAGCATTCATCCTTGCGCAAATGGGTGCAGAGGTCATCTCTATCGAGCCGCCGACGGGATCTAGTGCACGCCGACTCGCGCCGTTTGCCGAAGGAATCGATGACGGGGAACACTCCCTTCATCATTGGGCCTATAACCGCGGCAAAAAAAGTGTTGTCTTGGACTTAGAAACGGCCGAAGGCATCAGCCAACTTCGGCGTCTCATAATGGGCGCGGACGTCATGTTCGACTCGTTTGATCCTGGAGTGATGGATTCACTGGGGCTTACTCCCTCTGAAATCGCTGAACTTAACCCTCAAATGATCGATGTTTCTATTACAGCATTTGGCGGCGACGGCCCCAAAGCGAACTGGGAACATAGCGACCTTACGCTTCAAGCAGCTGCTGGAAATATGGTGTTGACGGGTGACGAAGACCGGTCTCCGCTCCGAGCCGGAGGTACCCTGCCTCAAGCCTTTGGTAATGCCGCGTCTGAGGCAGCAGGAGCGGCGCTGATAGCCCTATTTGAGCGACAGTCGACATCTGGGCTGGGGCAGCACATCGATGTATCGGCACAACACTCGATGAACCAGTGCACCCAGTCGAACTCTTTAGCAACCCCGTTGGGAGCAACGCCGCCCACCAGGCTTGCTGGTGGAGTGGAACTTGGGGGGATTCGTATCCAAGTTATGTGGCCTTGTTCAGACGGTTTTGCCTCAGTCAGCTTCCTGTTCGGACCAGCCTTCGCCCCCTTCACACGGAACCTGATGACTTGGGTATGTGAGGAAGGTTTCTGCGACGAAGCCACCAGAGACAAAGATTGGGTCGAATATGCGCTGATGCTCCTCGACGGCCGAGAATCAAAGGAGGAGTACGAACGAGTCAAAGACATCCTCACCAAATTTTTTGCTACTAAGACCAAAGCTGAGCTTTTGGAGGCGGCAATGAAACGTCGCGTCCTAATCACCCCGGTGACTACGACCGAAGAGGTTGTGAACAGCGAACAACTCGACTTTCGTGGCTATTGGGAGACGATCGAACATGATGATGGCTCCACTGTTGATTACCCCGGAGCGTTCGCTAAATTCGCTGAAACCCCCTTGCAGATCCTGGCCGAAGCTCCACGTCTCGGTGAACACACCGTGCAGGTGTTAAATGAGCCTGATCGCAACGCTGATATTGCCATAACCGAACCCGTCGCCTCGACGGCCCTTCCTCTTGAAGGGGTAAAAGTCTTGGACTTGATGTGGGCCATGGCAGGGCCCGCTGCTTCACGAGTGTTAGCTGACTACGGTGCTGAGATCGTTCGCGTGGAATCAGCCAACAAACTTGATGCCGTTCGAAGCATCTCACCATTTCCGGCCGATATTGCAGACCCTGACAAGTCAGGGATTTATCACAACATGAACGCCGGAAAGCGAGGACTGACCCTCGATATGGCCAAGCCGGGGGCTATCGATGTCATATGGGACCTCATCGACTGGGCTGACGTGGTCCTCGAATCATTCTCTCCCAAAGCGATGACCGCCTGGGATATTGACTATGAACAGGTCAAAAAGCGGCGGCCCGACATCATCATGGCTTCAAGCTGTCTCATGGGTCAGACGGGTCCCTTGGCCATGTTGGCCGGCTTTGGGACTATGGCAGCAGCGATATCGGGGTTCTTTTACCCGGTTGGTTGGACAGACCGAGCACCGACCGGTCCGTACAGTGCGTACACCGATTACACGGCACCGCGTTGGCTTGTCACTTCGGTCATGGGAGCACTCGAACACAAGAGGCGAACGGGCCAGGGCCAATATATAGATCTGTCTCAGGCAGAAGCTGCTTTGCATCTGATGACGCCAGCGCTCCTGGAATATTCGATCAATGGAAATATTTGGGAACGAAACGGGAACCGGGACATTGTTTTTGCCCCACAGGGTGGATACCCAACTAGAGGGAATGACAACTGGATAGCGATCTCATGTAAAGACGACAACCAGTGGCAGGCTTTGGCAGGAGAGATGAATCGCGGTGACCTTTCACATCTCACCGCCGAAGAACGACACGCTCAACACGATGAACTCGACTCCATTGTTTCCGCGTGGACTCTCGGACAAGAAGGTGTGGAACTGATGGAGAAACTCCAAGCCCTTGGGGTCGCGGCGCACATTGTCCAAAACTCACCTGAACTAGTAGCCGACGAACAAATGACTCATCGCGGTTGCTTCGTCGAAGTCGCTCACGCGAGCCACGAACCTTTCTTCGTTGATGGAACCCGCTTTCACATGTCACGCACCCCAGCCGAAGTCACCCATGCTGGCCCAATTTTCGGTGAGCACACCTTTGAGGTTCTGATGGAATGCGCTGGATACGATCCGGACCAGATAGCTGATCTCGCCGTGGCTGAACTACTCGAATAACTGGAACGAGCAACTACCAGGTGTCGATCATCGGGCGTTTCTTACCCTCGCGAGGCTCTGCTTTGGGGGCCGCACGCAACGCCATCGATACCCATGTACGAGTTTCTGACGGATCAATGACATCGTCCAACTCGAAGAAGGTCGCTGTGCTGACTGCTTTGCCGTTTTCATACAGTTTCGCCACCATCTCTTCGTAGTAAGCGATGCGTTCGTCGGGGTCTTCAATAGATTCAAGTTCTTTGCGGTAGCCAAGCTTTACGAAACCTTCCAGCCCCATTCCGCCGAACTCACCAGTAGGCCATGCCACACAAAACACAGGGGCTTTGAAACTCCCTCCGGCCATTGCTTGAGCGCCGAGCCCATACCCTTTTCTTAAGACGACAGTCATGAACGGAACTGTGACGCTGGCTGATGTGACAAACATTCTGCTTGCGTGTCGAACCGTAGCTTCATATTCGGCCTGAGGGCCCACCATGATTCCCGGTGTGTCACACAAAAAAATCAACGGAATGTCGTGTGCATCGCAGAGCTGCATAAATCTGCTGCCTTTATCGCCAACATCCGCATCGATAGCGCCGCCTAGATGGTGGTTGTTGTTAGCGATGATTCCGACTGGGCGGCCTTCTATTCGACCCAAAGTGGTTACGCAACCAGGCCCCCAACCTTTACGGATTTCCAAAGTTGAGTCGACATCGCACATTGTGTCGATAACTTCACGAACGTCGTAAGCACGCAGACGGTTCTCCGGAACGATATGTCTCAACAAACGTTGATCTGGAGCCTCCCAGTCATCTACCGGGCCCTGGAAATAAGAAAGATATTTCTTTGCGACGTCCATCGCTTCATCTTCATCATCAACGAGGATGTCGATTACACCATTGGGATATTGAACCTCTACAGGACCCACTTCCTCTGGACGAAATACACCCAGTCCGCCGCCTTCAATCATTGCTGGGCCGCCAATCCCAATGTTGGACCCTTTGGTCGCGATGATTACATCGCAGCAGCCGAGTAACACAGCATTACCAGCGAAGCATCGACCATTAGTGACACCAACTAATGGCACTAAACCAGAGAGCTTGGCGAAGAAAGTGAAAGCCCAACAGTCGAGTCCAGCTCCCCCCGCAGTGTCTGTGTCACCGGGGCGTCCACCGCCACCTTCAGCTAGCAAGACCGTTGGAAGTTTGTTCTGTTCCGCTAATTCGAACAGTCGATCCTTTTTACGATGATTTTGAAGGCCTTGAGTGCCAGCTAGAACCATGTAGTCGTAGGACATGACCATTGTCTGAGCGTCGTCATCACCAAACAAATCGCCGTTGACGCTCCCGATTCCGGCGACCATGCCATCGCCTTGAGTGTTGTCGATGAGGTCATCAAGGCTTCTCCTTCGCCGTTGCGCAGCAACCATCAACGGCCCATATTCGACGAAGGTGCCGTCGTCTACCAACCGGGACAAGTTTTCACGAGCGGTTCGGTGCCCTCTCCCATGCCTTTTCTCCACGGCCGCGGGTTTAGCCTCATCCATCCCTTTGTAATGGCGGTCGAACACTTCCTGTAGATCTGGCCGAATGAAGTCAAGGTCGACTGTTGCTTGGGTTTCGCCGCTTTCAATGTCCAGATCAGCTTCTTCGATAAAGAGAAGCGCATGGCCTTCATAAATGGTGTCTCCCTCGCTAACACCCAAAGAACGAACGATGCCTGTCATGGTCGAGGCTATGACGTGCTCCATTTTCATTGCTTCCATAACAGCCACTGGCTGACCCACCGCTACCTCATCACCCGGGGCTACAGCGATCGAGATGATCGTGCCTTGCAGCGGAGCTTCCACCGGTCGACTGCCGTCGGGACCAACGGTCGCTGAGATCTCCGCATTGGTCGAAGGGTCGGCATTTCTTTCACCTATATCGCCGTGTTGAAGAACGGCTAATGGGTCGTTACTTACCCGAGCGCCCGCAAGCGAAGCATTAGAGCTCTCCTCGGCAGAGAGAGAGGACCACCGATCTGATGAAGTAAGTTTGGCTTCCTCAACCAACTCAGCAGCAAACGTGTTGATGAAGCTGGTGGTCACTTCGTTTGTTCGTACCTCTGGCCGGTCAAGCAAAGCAAGTAGGTAAGTGATGTTGGTATGGACTCCTTCTAACCGAAATTCACTGAGGGCACGTCTGACCCTCCGGACAGCGTCTTCGTAGTCACTCGTAGGGGAGTACGCGATGACCTTTGCAATCAAAGAGTCAAAGTTCGGGTTTGTTTGGTAACCCTGATAACCGTAGGAGTCAGTTCTCACTCCTGGACCGCTTGGGGTCTCAAACGCTGAGATGGTTCCTCCAGCTGGGCGAGCCAAACCCTCCTCAGTCATTGTTTCGGTGTTAACCCGACACTGAATAGCAAACCCTTTAGCTTCAGGCACCTGATCTTGTTGGAGACCTAAATCACCTAGCGAAGATCCGCCAGCTACAAGAATTTGGCTACGAACTAAATCAACTCCGGTTACTTCTTCGGTAACGGTGTGTTCGACTTGCAAGCGAGCGTTGGTTTCAATGAAAGCAACATTCGTGGGATCGTTCGCATCAACTAAGAATTCCCAAGTACCTAACCCTCGGTACCCGACCTCGTCAGCCATTCTTGTAGCAGCGTTAGTTAACAGGCCACGAACTTCCGCGCTGATTGACGGTGAAGGAGCGACCTCAATGATTTTCTGGTTTTGTCTTTGGAGGGTGCATTCCCGTTCACCCAGATGAGCCACCGATGCCCCATCGCCGATGATCTGAACTTCAACGTGTCGCGCTGCCTCAATAAGTCTCTCCGCGTACAAGTCGCCGACTCCGAAGGCTGATTGCGCTTCGCTTTGACACCGTTCAAAAATTTCGGCGACGTCCTGGCCGTTACGAACCTCGCGCATTCCTCTGCCGCCACCGCCGGCCACCGCCTTGACCATGATGGCTCCGTGTTCAACTAGAAACTCTTCGATCTCTTCTAAGTTGGCGGCGCCCGAAGTCGCAGGAACCACTGGAACGCCAAGTTGTGTCGCCAGGTTCCTTGCTGACACCTTGTCTCCGAACAAAGCAAGTTGATCAGAAACTGGGCCCACAAATGTGACCCCTTCGTTCTCCAATGCCCGAGCAAAGTCTGCGTTCTCAGCAAGAAAGCCATACCCAGGATGAACAGCATCGCAACCATTAGAAACTGCCAACGCAACAATTTGATTTATATCGAGATAAGCAGCTGCACCGCTGCCTTCGAGCTCGACCGAATCATCAGACACCTGCCTGTGCAGAGACAGGTGATCGTCGGAACTGAACGTAGCCACGCTTGAAATACCAAGATCTCCAGCGGCGCGAGCTATTCGCACTGCGATTTCACCACGGTTTGCTATCAGGAGCTTTTCTATGGGCATTAGTACCTCTCCACGGATGCTTTGCTATGCCCGTTCTACAACATGTAGGCCTTGTCGTTCTCGCTCAGTCCTTGGGGAGCAACGGAAGAATCACAGCGACCTGTCGAACAAGAGCGACCTCGGTCCCCTGAGCATCAATGAAGACTGCATCGGTCGTGGACCAAGGTTTGCCTTTTCTATGCTCCACGTCACCCCACCTCCCGGCGACCACGACATCGCCATCAGCGCGAAAAGTATTTAGATGCTGCACCCGGCCTGAGGCGTGCACTCCTGCCGGCATCCGATATGAGTGTCTAATCAACGGAGTCATCTGGCCTAGAACCCACGAAGGGTGAATTAGCGGAGCATCACCGGAACTCCATGCGACATCGTCATCGTGAATTCGCTCGCTCATCCAAACTCTTGCGTCGTTAGCTCTTAAAGGAACCGACATTGGGGGATAGTCAAGGTCACTGGGAATGTCGTTCAATCCGAGGAACGGTCTATTTTCCGGCTCAGGCACAGGGGTCCGATCAGTGGGGAGTATGAACTCCTCTCTCCACGGAGCGTCACCTAACCCGACAGTCCCTTCGATAGTTACGCGCCCATCGGAGACAACTTTTTGAGTTATCAAACCCACATCAGGATCTTCTGGGGAAGGAACCACTTCAGTTAAAAGTTCATCACCCGCGTACACAGGTCGAGGTAACCGAAACTCACACCACCCGTGTGAGAGCCACGTATCACCCAGAGAATTTAGAATTGCCGGAACCATCCAGCCGTAGGTATGAATTCCGGCGACAATGCCTCCCGCGTACCCATAACTGACAGCACTTTCGTCGTGTATGGGGTTCGCAGCTGACACCTCAGCGGGATCAGCGACAGCAAAACGAGTGCACGATGCAGAGGCAACTGTCATGGCTTTGATTTCAAATTGCGGTCGAATAAAGAATGCAAAAGTTCCCAGTGATGTTCAGAAGCGACCTTGTCGTATTTGGGTCGTTGCGGGAAAACGAAACCGTGATGTACACCTTCGATCCACTCAGCACAGTGCGAAACGTCAGCACTTTCCAAAGCTTTTGTGAGTCGGTCGAAATGAGGTCGGTCTACCCAATCATCGAACTCAGCGGCCAGAACCAAAATTTCGCCAACCATCTCACTTGCCCGTTTATGGGGAGAGTCATCAGCGTCAGTGGCGAGGCGAACTCCATGGATCGACGCCGCAGCTTTGATCTTCTGTGGGTATTCAGCAGCTAGCCATAAAGCAAAAGGTCCACTCATGCAATATCCGGTAACTCCCACACTGTCTGCGTCGGCGGCGTCATCAGATGCAGCATGTTCAAGAAGCTTAGAAGCGTCCCTGGCGACCATAGCGCTACTTAGATTCCCCATTAACTGAGCCATGTGCCGTGCGCTGGCCGGATCCTCTCGGTGAACCGTAAAGGACGGCACGTCCCGGTAATAGAGATTAGGCAGCATGACGTAGTACCCCGTCGCCGCGATTCGTCTGGCCATGTCATGAAGCTCTTCTCGTTTCCCCGGAGCATCCATGAGGAATAACACCACCGGGAAAGGTTCACCTGACTCGGGACGAACGACAAAGGTAGACATCTCACCTTCGTCTGTTTCGATAGTTAAGTGTTGTTCAATCACTAGTTCGATTCCTCAAGTTCCCACCCCATGGTTCGGGCCGCATAGAGAGTGTCGGTGTATTCCTCCATACGAGTTATTTGGTCAGCCTCACAGGAATACACCCAGCAGTATTGGTTGTCATAGGGGAGACCTTTTGCCTTAGTCGTAGCAGTCAGCCTTTGCTGAACCGCTGCATTCTCGCCATCGACGATCATGCTTCTGATTTCTAAACCGAACGGCTCTGAAATGTCGAAGGTGTCTTTGATTGTCCTACCACCCAATTCAGCGGCCACCGCGTCTCGTCCTTGAACGACGCCATCCTCGTTTGAACCCCCGGCACCGTTCGCCCCTGCCGTGATCGGAAGCTGCCAGACAACGTCAGCGCTGAGACAGTTGCGGAGTTCTTCGCGATCGCCATGAGTTAATGCCTTGTAGTAGCGCTCAATTAATGCTCGTGTATCTTCAGTCTTCATCTTGGTAGTCCACCATGTCTGACGCATCGATGCTGTCTTGCCTACGATCGAAGCATGCAACCACCTGATTTCACCCCCAAGTATTTCCTCTATGAGATGACTCGGCCGCACGTCGCTCAGATAACTATTAACCGACCTGAGGTTCGAAATGCCATTAACACTCCAGCGCATAAAGAATGGAGCGACCTCCTCGACCACGCAGCGAACGACGACGACATATGGATTGTGGTCGTAACCGGAAGTGGTGACCGGGCGTTCTGCGCAGGCCGTGACCTGAAGTATCTGACACAGATTCAACACTCGTCAGAAGAAGAGAAGAGAGCTGACGCTGACCTGATGGCAACGGTCACCAAACTGATTGAACGTTTCGACTATCCGAAGCCTTTGATCGCTCGAGTCAACGGGGTAGCGCTAGGCGGCGGTTTTGAAGTGGCAATGGCATGTGACCTGGTGGTTGCAGCAGACCATGTGGAATTTGGACTTCCAGAGCCCCGACGCGGAATCTACGCCGGTGGTGGTGGCGTTCATCGACTACCACGGCAAGTCCCGTTGAAATTAGCTATGGAGTATTTACTGACGAGCAAATCGATGACAGCGCACCGAGCTCTCGAAATTGGAATTGTTAACAAAGTGGTGCCATATTCCGATTTAGACGAAACAGTGGATGGATTGATCGACGACATACTCCTGGGGGCCCCGCTGTCTATTCGAGCAACGAAACAGTCTGCGACCCGTGGCTTGGATCTCCCTCTAAGAGAAGCCTTCTATGGGCAATACCCAGCTGTTGTGTCAATGATGGCAAGCGAGGACGCACGAGAAGGTCCGAAAGCCTTCGCAGAAAAACGGTCTCCGACGTGGAAAGGTCGATAAGAAATGGTTCGTCAGTGACGAGCAGCGTTTGATTGTCCGAGGACTATCAACCCCAACGCGAACAGCACGACCCCCATCCCGAGGAACTGAAGGGCAACCACATCTTCACCCAGGAAAACCCAAGCCATCACTGTTGCAGTCACTGGGATAGCCAAAGTCAGGGTTGAACCAAACCAAACTGGTATACGAACCAAGGCCCAATTCATCAACATGTGAGAGGTGAAACCAGGGCCTATGGAAAGAACCAGTAACCAGATCCACGCGTTACCTGATGGCATGTCGAAAACCTGCCCGGAGGCTAAAGCGAAAGGTGTCGCGAATAGGGCACAAACAACTGCGGTCGCTCCGGTGTACTGCGATGACTCGATTTTTTGGCTGCTCAATTTCGAGAAGACGAAATACAAAGTCCACGCCACCACGGTCGCTACAGACAAGAGGTCCCCAGCCGGACTCCAGCCCTCGACGCCCGTTGAACCAAACATGACGATGATGACCCCACAGATAGCGACCATCGCCAAGAGCCAGTCATGACGCCTCGGTCGTTCACCAAATAGTCGCCCGGCGATCAACAACATGATTAGAGGCTGACATGACCCAATCACTGTTGCGTTCGCCACCGTGGTGAGACGCAAAGCAGAGAAGAAAAGCATTATGTCTGCACCTAATGCAACCCCACCCCTCCAAGAGACTCGGAATGATTCTTTCCTCAGGGGAGTCCCTCGGATCTTCAAGAACAGGATCACTATTACGGCATAGATCCACATTCTCCAGAAAACAACAGCTAACGCTCCTAACTCAGTGATGCCCTTAGCGATCACTCCGGAGGCGGCCCACCCCACCATCGCAATTGCCGCGGCGGGGATGCCTTGTCTGCGGTCATCTCGTTCGATAGTCACTCGACAATTAATTTCAAGATGCAGCCCACTGGGATGTTGTTTATCTGATCAGAATGCCACCCAAGACAATCATGTGGACGACCATCAAACACTGAAGAACCAAGATATCTAGAAATCGATTAGTTTCGGATGGTCCCGAAAATGATCCAAAGCATCTGGGTCGTCTATAGCTTCGAGGTTCTTGACCTCTTGACCGTGAATAACGTCACGCACTGCTAGCTCCACTAACTTACCGCTGCGCGTCCGTGGGATCGTCGGGACTTGAGCTACGACTGCAGGCATATGTCGGGGTGACGCACCGACGCGTATCTGATTACGAATCCTCTGCGTCAGTTCATCATCAAGAACTAGCCCCTCACGAAGTCGAACGAATAAAACGACTCGCGTATCAGATTCGAACTGTTGACCAACAACGATGCTCTCCAACACTTCATCAATGAGGTCTACCTGTCGGTAAATCTCCGCTGTTCCTATTCGTACCCCGCCAGGGTTCAGTGTCGCATCGGATCTGCCTGTAATAACCATTCCTTTTTGAGGAGTCCATTCGGCGAAGTCCCCATGGTGCCAGGCTCCAGCGAAACGTTCGAAGTAAGCACTGTGATACTTATTTCTGTTCGGATCGTCCCAAAATTCGAGTGGCATTGAAGGAAACGAGTTGCAGCAAACGAGTTCACCTTGCGAACCTTCCTCAAGCCGGCTTCCAGCGTCGTCGAAGACAGCGACATCCATACCTAATGCAGGAGCCTGAATTTCTCCGCGGTAAACGGGGCTAGTTGGATCTCCAATAACAAAACACCCGCAAATATCAGTGCCTCCTGAGAACGAAGCAAGATGAACGTCTGGTTTGACAGCGTCATAAACCCAATCAAAGCCCTCAGGGGCTAGAGGTGAACCTGTTGAGGTAATCGTTTCAATGCTTGTGAGCTTGTGCGTTTCACAAGGACGTAGGCCCTCTTTCATAACGGCTTCAATGAACTTTGCGCTCACTCCGAAAAGTCGAGGTTGTAGCTCATCAGCGATATCGAATAGACGCGACGGGTCAGGGAAGAAAGGCGACCCGTCATACAAAATCAACGAGACACCACTTGCTAGACCTCCAACAAGCCAATTCCACATCATCCAACCGGTCGTCGTGAAGTACATCAACCGATCTCCAGGTTTCAGATCACAGTGCAGCAGATGTTCAGACCAATGTTTAAGCAACACCCCGCCAGCCCGGTGGACAATGCATTTAGGTTTCCCGGTCGTACCCGATGAGTACAGGACATAGATCGGATGATCGAAACCTAAGCGAACGAAGTCAGGGGCTCGTTCTTCTGTATCGTCAAGCCACTCTTCATACTCCACTGCACCGGGAACAGAAGACTCAACTGATGCGCCGTCGTAACTCACCAAGACGACTCGTTTCAGCGAAGGTAATTGGTTAGCGATTTGTGTGACTTTTTCGGTGATGTCGTGTCGCACACCTGAATAAAAGTAGCTATCAGTAGCGACAAGAACTTTGGGTTCGATTTGCCCGAAACGGTCAAGGACCCCGGCGGTTCCGAAGTCTGGACTGGTAGACGAATAAATAGCTCCAATGCTTGCCGCTGCCAGGAATACGATGATGGCCTCGGGGCTGTTGGGCAGAAGCGTTGCGACGCGGTCGCCGGACTCCACCCCTTCGGACCTGAGAGCTTGTTGAACACGTCCAACAGCGAAGTTCAGTTCAGTGAACGTCAATGACCGCTCTACAACGTTTTCGCCTCGGTAAATGATGGCAAGTTCATCTCCGGACCGTCTTAAGTAGTTTTCGGCCAAGTTGAGTGTTGCATTAGGAAAAAACTTTGAATCAGCTACTCCAAGGTCGATGAAGCCAGTTTCGCCGAGGTCACCGACGCCAGAAGCAAAGCCCCACAGTGCTTTCCAGAAAGGAATATTTTCCTTTATTGACCAGCTATGAAGGTCGCTATAGGAATGGACATCCAGAGGAAATCCCGCCGACTCGGCGAAAGACCACAGGTTAGAACTCTCGCGTCGCGTCGAACTTGGAGTCCAAAGAGGCTGGGTCACGATCCCTCCGAGAAGATACAGGTCTTGTTCACGGTAGCCGCCAATCCACTTCAATCAGAAGTACCTCGCCGTAGCGGTGTAGGGTCGCCGCCATGAGGGGAATATGTGACGATCTTGATGCAGAGACAGAAGCGCTACGTGAAGTGGTCGCGGGTCTGACCGAAGACGAATGGAGACTGCCGACACCGGCGGAGGGTTGGGATACCCACGAAACCATCATTCATCTAGGTATGGCAGATGTAGCTGCCAGTCTCGCTGTTCTTGATCCAGGGAATTTCGAAGAAACCAAACAACAAATGCTTAAAGGCGAAGGGGACCTGCATAAGTTCGGAGGTCTCGACGTTCAATCAATGAGTGGCGCCGATCTATGGAGCTGGTTTACCGACGAACGTATTCGGATGACGGAAGCGTTCAGAGCGCTAGACCCCAAAGACCGAATTCCATGGTTCGGACCAGACATGAGTGCGTTGTCTTTCGCTACAGCTCGACTAATGGAAACCTGGTCCCATAGCCACGATGTTGCTGACACTTTCGGCGCTGAGTACCCGCGAACGGAACGCCTACGACATGTCGCCCACATTGGGGTAACGACCCGCGGATGGAGCTATGTCAACAGAGGTCTACAACCTCCGGAGACCCCGATCCGAGTGGAGTTAACAGCTCCCAGCGGAGACCTATGGGAGTGGGGTCCTGAAGACTCAGAAGAGATGGTCGCCGCTGATGCTTATGAGTTTTGCCTCGTTGTCACACAACGACGTCGAGCTAGAGAAGCAGAACTAGACATCCGAGGCGATTTGGCCGCAGAGTGGATGGAAATAGCTCAGGCATTCGCCGGTCCGGCGACCGATGCGCCTGAAGGGCGCGTCGGTGGGTAGTTCCGGTTGATCCGATGCTGATTGTTGGTCTTACAGGCGGAATGGGAGTGGGTAAGTCCACCGTCGCGAGCCTGTTATCTGATCATGGTGCCGAAATCATCGACGTTGACGCACTTGGTCGCAAGATTCTCGAGCCGGGTGGACTGGCAGTCTCACCAGTCATTGACCGGTTCGGGCCAGGCGTAGCAGGAACTGACGGGGGCATCAACCGGGCCGCGCTCGCCGAAATCGTCTTCGGCGACGAAGATCAGTTGGCTGCCCTTGAACAGATCTCCCACCCAGCTATCAATGAGTTGATGGACCAAACTGTGGAAGCGTTGAAAACGGCCGATGCCATCGTCGTTTATGACATGGCGGTTCTTGTTGAAAGTCGCCTTGGCTACGACACTAACCATCCATACGAAGTTGTCGTAGTTGTTGAGGCCCCCATGGCTGAGCGGCTTGAACGCCTTCAAACCCAACGTGGCATAGAGCGAGACGATGCTCTTGCCCGTATTGAGTCGCAGGCATCTGATGACGAACGAAGAGCCGTAGCTCAGTTCATCATCGCCAACGGAGGCGACCTTGCCGCTTTAGGAGACGCCACCACCGAACTGTGGGGTCAACTGGAGCAGCTCCTAGCATCGAAAAATTCCTAACATGACTCGGTCTTACCCTCCCAAACACCATATTCTCCGTCACCTACGGCTCCGGCACCTAGTCGATGACGATGGCAAGGTAAGCGCAACCATGCCAATCTTGCCTGATCTGCTCGACGAAGGAGGTTGGCTTCGACTGGGAGCGATTGCCACTCTCGTTGACTCAGTTGCTGGACATCACGGTGTGCTACAGGTCGAACCCGACTGGGTTGCCACGTTGGAACTAGGAACGGTGATGAGACGACAGGCCGAGGGTGCTGAGGTTACGGCAGAGTGTCGACCCCTGCGGGTCGGGCGAAACAATGTGGTGACAGAAACCTACATCAGCGACGATCTCGGCGAAGTTGCGCGATCCACATGCACTTACGCTCGACTACCAGGGCGTAGCGACAACCCAAGTGTGGGAACCGCAAAAGGTCGCACTGTCGATTACGCGGAGGACGAAGAGAAAACGCAGCGTCCGATGCTCAATGATTATCTGCGAATTACAACTCACCCAGACCAAGCCCTAATAGAACTGCCTCACCATTCGCGTATCTACAACTCGTTTGGCTCAATTCAGGGCGGCGCAGTAGCGGTATTGGTAGACGCGATGGCAACCCACCTGGGGTTTCTAACTGCAGGTGTGCCAATGCGGTGTGTCAGCGCAGAGGTTCACTACTTAGCCCAAGCCAAATCGGGCCCCTTCAGAGTTGAAGGAGAACTGCTCCGAGTAGACCAAGACTCAGTTACGAGCAGAGTCAGAATCATCGACGCCGGAAATGATGATCGACTATTAGACCTAGCGACGGCGACCGCGAAAGCAATCGACTAAATGACAGGGAGCCTCATATGGATCTTGGGCTAGTAGGCAAAGTGGCGCTGATTTCTGGTTCGTACCGTGGAACAGGAGCAGGGACAGCCAAAATCCTTGCTGAGGAAGGCGCCACGGTCGCAGTTCACGGACATCAAGAAGGACAAGCAAACACAGTGGTCGAAGAGATCTGTTCTAACGGTGGGCAAGCAATAGCAGTACACGGAAGTCTCTTAACAACAGAGGGCGTGGAGTCGATTGTTTCCGATGTAGAACAAAGTTGCGGACCAATCGACGTTCTAGTCAACAATTACGGAGCGCCGGCGAAGACGACTTGGAGTGACCCTGCAGAAGGATGGCATGACGCTTGGGAGACCAACGTCGTTTCGGGCGTTCGCCTAACACAGCGAGTCCTCCCCGCAATGAAGACACGCGGGTGGGGACGAATAATTTTTCTTGGGACCATCGGTACAGAAAAGCCAGGTAAAGAAAACCCTGACTACTACGCCTCGAAAGCTGCTTTGCCGGTAACAGTGCGGAGTTTGGCAAAAGAGCTTCGCGACACTGGCATAACAGCGAATTTGGTGAGCCCAGGCATCATCGCCACAGACGAAGTCCGGGAAATGTTGCAGAGGCGCGCTAGCCGCCAAGATGTGCACGGGTGGGAACAAGTCCAACGTTGGGCGCTAGACAACGTGACTCCAAATCTGACAGGTCGAATACCCGATCCTCAAGACATAGGCACGTACGTGGCCTTCTTAGCTAGTGAAGCTGCTTGGCATATAACCGGTATCGACTTCAAAGTGGATGGTGGAACCGTAGATACGTAATGTCCCTCGTTTTATCCCCGATGTACGGTTCTGAGTTGTGAGCCGTTTCCCCGAACTAATTGCATTCGACTTGGATGGCACTTTGTTGCGTTCAGACGGGTCTCTATCACCAAGAGTCCGCCAAGCAGTGAGAGAGATCAAACACCGAGGATGCGTCATCGTTTTATCTACAGGTCGCCCATGGAGGGCTGTGGCTAAGACAGTTGAACGTTTAGGAGTAGTCGACTACTGCGTTTGTCTGAACGGAGCTTCATTACATAAGCCCGATGGCCAGCTACTCAAACTCACCGCCATGACAGAACAACAAACCAGAGAAAGCGCCGAACTAGCCCGACGGCTAATTCCCGGGGTCGCATTAGCCGCAGATATGGCCGATGGTCGACATATCTGGGATGAACACTTCACACATGACTTTCCAGCCGACTTTTCAATGGCCCCGTTTCGAGTACCAGATGCCCTATCGGCACTTGACGGCCCAGTACTTACCTGGCTGCTTGATTGCAAAGCCGTCGCGCCGATGAAAGCAATTGAGGCCATGAGCGCCCAGATGCCCGAAGGGACCGAAGTACGACCCTCTGGTCTTGAAACCCCCGAGATTGTCGCGTCGGGAGTTAGTAAAGGCACTGGGCTAAACGAAGTGGCCGCCCTAAATACAATCGACGCCTCAAATGCGTGGGTGTTCGGCGATGGCCTTAACGATTTGGAAATGTTCTTATGGGCGGGACATTCGGTAGCGATGAGAAACGGCCACCCCAAGATCCTTTCTATGGCAGCTGATATAGCGCCCAGCCACGACGAAGACGGAGTTGCCGTTGTACTCGAACACCTTCTAGCTAGTTAAGAAGCTTCTTCTAGGAACATCGCGGTATGTGGAGCCAAGTAGATTCTCCAAGCCTGGAGAATTCCACCGTTGGGCCCCGTGCGTAACCGAACTTCAGATCCCTCTCCTAAATGAACGTCGACAGGTGGACTCTGCAACCACATAAGACGCACTCTGACTTGATGAGCGCCGGGGGACACTTCGAACGTTTCCTGTTTTCCGTCTTTAACTCGCCCGATGACCTGGCCATCGAGTTTCACCTGGTAGGCCCTGACAGTGTCTCGGTAGTGATTAATTCGATCGATCGTTATTCGAGCCGGATCAGCCAACTTTGCCTCCGTTGAATCAATTAGTAGATCTGAAGTTACCGCGGTATCAAGCTGTTCTCTAACCTCAGCCGCCGGTAGCGTGAGGACCACAAGTAATCCTTGAGTAGTTGATCTCCATCGGAGCCTTTACATGAGCAATGAGTTACGCACCGAAATTGATGCGTGGATAGACACCAACTGGGATCCAGAGCTATCGGTCCGAGAGTGGTGGCAACGACTTTCCTCGGCAGGATTCACCAACCCTGGCCTACCAGAACCCTTTGGTAAAGGGTGGGGTCGAGACGAAACCCGTGTCCTAGCAACGGCACTAAGAGAAAACGGCTCTATAGGGTCACCGGCAGGTTTGGGAATGATGTTGGCAGCCCCAACGATTCTTACTCATGGGGATGAAGCTCAGATCGAAAAATACGTGCCAAAGATTCTTGATGGCACAGACTCTTGGTGCCAACTCTTTTCTGAGCCGGGCGCCGGTAGCGACTTGGCAGGTCTGCAAACCAAAGCAGTCCGTGACGGCGATGAGTGGGTGATCACGGGACAAAAGGTATGGACATCGGAAGGTCAACACGCCGACTACGGAATGTTGATAGCCCGCACAGACCCTGACGCATCCAAACACAGAGGCATTAGCTGGTTTGCCTTCCCCATGAACCAAGAGGGCGTCGAGGTGCGACCATTACGAGAAATGACGGGCCGATCGCTGTTCAACGAAGTGTTTATCGACGAAGCGCGAGTTTCTCAGGATGACCTTGTTGGAGACCTGAATGAGGGATGGCGCGTAGCGAACACGACGCTAACTGTCGAACGCGCCGGAATCGGCGGTGGACACGGAATGGCATATGCAGCCGCTCACCCAGGAAGCATCGCTGGCCACCTCGAAAAACCTGCAGGATCGTTCGTTGGAAAGCGACTGGCACTAGCTGCTGGAGGGGTGGGCCCCGGAACCTTGCAACTGCTTCGCGAGCTTGCCGAAGAACGCGACAAACTTGATGACGCCCGTATTCGTCAAGAACTGGCGCAGCTACACACAGAGCTTGAGTTGATGCGAATGAACGCGCGCCGAACACGTCACAAAGGTCAGCAAACTGGTGGCGAGGGGAACCTAGCGAAGATTCTCATGACATCAGCTCTCCACCGGACTCGAGAACTTGCAGGAGCGATACTCGGACCGGAGATGATCCTCTGGGGGGAAGAAGCCACAACCGGCGGAGTTATTCAAGAGATGGCAATTTTCTCACCTGCTCCTTCTATCTATGGGGGGACTGACGAAGTGCAGCGAAATATCATCGGGGAACGAGTCTTGGGCCTGCCCAAAGAACCTGGTCCAGACAAAAACACCCCATTCTCTGAACTTTTACAAAACAAGACTGACTGGTAGGCGTGAGAACCTAGCTGCGTCATACCGATTGTCAGTCAGCCCGACGTTCGATGTGGGAACGGTGTCTCCATGGATGGGATCTAAAGACGCGAAGGCATGGCATTCGTGACCCGTCAACAAGCAGCCGATCAGTGGCGGTCGGAGCAAATAGTCAATTAAGACGAGCTAGGACTAGGAATGATGAAAAGTCCCTCGGCAGTAATCAAGGGATCAGCCGAACGATCAGGCACCCCGTCCTTGTCAGGGGACACAGTCAAATCAACCACCAGCTTGCGACCATCTCGACTCGATACCCAGGCTTGGAACCAAACAGGAACGTCTATGGGAACCCCACCGCGATAATCCACTTCCAGTCGAGCTGTATATGCAGCTTCGCCTAGGACGATCATGAGATAACCCATGGTGTCATCCACCAGAGCTGAAACAGCTCCACCGTGGGTTCTCCCTGGAGCACTTTCGAAGGCGGCTCCGAAAACCACTCGGCTAACAACTCGGTCACCGTCTCGTCTAATTTCAACCTCAACACCCATCGGGTTTGCTGGGCCGCTAAAGGTTCGATCACTGAATGCAATCACTTCAGCACCGTCAACCGGTCGAGGGTCGCTATAGCGGCGTTCAAAATAGTCCGAAGGGCGAGATACAGGATCGGAGTGCTCAAGGTTTTGAGCCGTGGATGTAGCCCAATCGGCTAACGAAGTCAGCTCATCGTCGCTGAACCTGTGACGCACAAACGCATTCCCCAAACGACGCAATGCAGCCGCAGCGCGACTACGCGAAGTGAACTGTGGGTCTTCATAGACCATGTGAATCTTGTCACTCAGTTCATCGGGATTGTCAGTCATCAAAACCTAAACGGTCAGCCTCACCATAGGGATACTTGATTAAGCCGCCCCCAGGGCTTTCTGGGTCGAAAGTCCAGTATTGGCGGATCTCGGCGATGAGGTTTTCTCTAAATTCGTAATGCTCACTGCCACGAATCTGAAATGCCGCTCCTGCGACTTCTCCTTCCATCCGCCATTCAATAGCGGCTGAATCAAGAGTTTCGATGACTCGTTCGACGATCCATTTCGCCCCGTCCCATTTGCTGTGAATCTGTGACCAGAACTCACCAATCGCGACTGAAGTCACGATCGGGGAATGATTGGTGTCGTAGATAACGGCATCCTCGGTGAAGTGCATTGCGACTTCTTCGCTGGAGCCTGAACTACAGGCCTCAAAGTAAGAACGGATCTGATCGGCATGAGTCGTCATGAAGAGATGTTCTCAGACAGAGAGCTTCGCTGCATAGGCATGAGTTGTGAAGGTCTGTTTGTAGCTACCCCCATATTCGTCAATCACCTCCGCTACTCGACGAAGCAACTCATTTCTTGTCTCTGTTGCAAGCATCCGATGATCCGACTGAGTTCGCAGATTTTGGACGTGATGGTGAGTGCCGATGGTCATTTCCCACTCCAACTGAAACTGCTCCACCGGTCCGAACAACCCACTTACCGATATCTCCTCATCAGGGGTGTCAGCACTAATGGCGGCTTTCGAGCCTGGCAATCGAACCACAAACGGTTTGTTATCGAACTCAGGTGCGAGTTCAGCGTAAATCAGATCAGTAGCAGCATCGAATTCTTGTTTCCCATGCTCAGGTCGGTTCCAAAAAACACACAGCGATCCGCCGGGTTTAAGTAATGACGCGGCTTGCTGAAATCGAGTCTCAGGATTGGTCCAGTGCCAAGACTGTCCAGCGATGACTAAACCGGCTTGCCTCTCGGCTTTAGTCCACTCTTCAAGCGTGGACTGGTCAACCGAAAATAAACCAAACCCCTCTAGTTCTCGGCGAGCTATCTCAGCCATAGCCGGATCTGGTTCAAGGCCTAGGACCTCATACCCTCGCTCCAGAAGAGGAGCCGATGCTTTGCCGGTGCCACAGCCAACGTCAACGACTAAGTCGCTGATTGGTGTCTCACAGGTCGCCAAGATCCACTCGAAAAGACTGTCAGGATATCCAGGTCGGTAACGGTGATAAGTCTCGGCGACTTCACCAAACACACGAGATTGGGGACGGTCTTGGTATGGGTGCATTACTGCAACGTCACCCAGTAGTCCAAGACAACCAGCGTCCGTCGCGATTTTCGAGCTGAAGGCGCAACCCAAAACACTCCGATAGAGCATCTGCTGTAAGCACCTGGTCGATAGGTCCGCACGCCAATGCTTCTCCGTCACGTAAAAGCAGTCCATGGGTGAAGCCAGGCGGAATTTCGTCAGTGTGATGCGTCACTAAAACGGTCGCTGGAGTTTCAGGGTCGGCGGCGACCGAGGCCAAACTTGTGACCAGTTGCTCTCTCCCCGCTAAGTCGAGACCAGCTGTCGGTTCGTCCAACAACAGCAATCCGGGATCTCCCATCAGCGTTCTCGCTAATTGCACTCGCTGTTGCTCTCCAGAAGACATTGTCTGAAATTTTCGAGTTGCTAACGCTTCAGCGCCTATTCGAGCCAAACATTCCATAGCCGCTTCACGGTCATGTTCTGAGTATTCATGCCACCAGGTCTCTAGAGCAGCATGTCTTGCTGTCATCACGATATCCAAGCCCAAAATGTCTGATCTGAATTGATCTCTCAAAGATGATGAAGCTAGGCCTATTCGCTGCCTTAGCTGCCTGACATCAGTCGCACCCCAAGTCTCGCCGAGCACTTTGACGGTTCCTGTTGTCGGATACCGGTACAACGAGAGGATCTTTATCAAACTGGTCTTTCCGCTGCCATTTGGTCCCAAGACAACCCACCGGTCCGAGGGAGAGATTTCTAGATCTAAAGGACTAAGAACAGTTATGTCCTCATATTTGACAGATACACCGAGAAGTTCGACCGTAGGGGAGGTGGCTGCCATGCAGTCAGCTTGCCAGATTAGGACTACTAATCCGACGGAGAGTTCAGTGGTGGTGACTCTTCGGTTTCTGAGTGAGAGGACCAGGTTTCGAACATCTCTGCGTAGCGACCCCCTAGCTGTATCAGCTCATCATGAGATCCGAGTTCAATTATTTGGCCGTCGTCAATGACGGCGATCCGGTCAGCTTTCATAGCGGTAGCTAGTCGATGGGCAATCAGAATTGCAGTTCGACCTTCGAGCAAACCGTCCAAAGCAGTCTCAATATGTGCTTCAGATCGCAGGTCGAGGCTTGATGTTGCTTCATCTAAGACAAGGACACGGGGGCGGGATATGAATGCCCTAGCTAAAGCGATTAGCTGGCGTTCTCCAGCCGATAAAGACACTCCGCGTTCGTGGACCAAAGTGTCGATACCGTCACCGAGTCGGGCGACTGCTTCTGTGAGGCCTACGTGTGAGATGGCTTCATTGACCTCTTCTTCGGTCGCATCACCTCGAGCGAACGCGACATTGTCGCGGATGGTCCCGTGGAAGAGAAATGGCTCTTGTGGAACAACCCCAAGTTGTGTTCTTAGAGAGTCGATTAACACTCCTCTAAGGTCGTGTCCATCTATCGACACGACCCCTGAAATCGGATCATAAAACCTAGTTATCAATTTCGCGATGGTGCTTTTCCCGGCTCCGGTCGGACCTACAAAAGCGAAAGTCTCTCCTGGGTTGATGGTGAGATCGATGTCACGCAGTACCTCTGGCCCGTCGTTGTATCTGAAAGTAACCGATTCAAATTTGATTTGCCCCTGAATCGGTGGCAGTGAGACCGCGTTATCAGCTTCAACTATTGATGGCTCGGTACTGAGGATGTCTCCAATTTTCTTGAGTCCGGACTGCCCCTGTTGATAGGTGTTGTAAAGCTGAACCATTTGTTGGATCGGAGCGAAGAAAGTATTTACGAAAAGTACAAATGCAGTTAGCTCGCCTACCTGGAGTGAACCGTCTACAACCATCCACCCACCTACTAACAAGACGATGGCTTGAGCAGCGATTCCTATACCTTCAGTTATTGGGCCGTAGATTGCCCCAGCACGAGCGGTGTACAAGTTGGCGTCAAGGTAAGCGCCTACAACATTTCTGTGGGATTCAGCGTTTTGTCGACGACGGTTCAGCGCTGCGATAACCCGAACCCCTGCGAGATTCTCTGATAGGTCAGCCAGAACGACTGCTATTCGATCCCGTACGTCTGAGTATCCGCGTTCACTTACTGCCCGGAACCAAAGTGTCATGACGACTAACGGTGGAAGAACCAGACCTAATAAAAGGACAGCTAGAAAAGGGTTGTAGGAAAACAGAACGAAGGTCACGACCGAAATAGTCAGAGCTTGAATTACCAAGTTGACGAAACCCTCGTTGACCAGCAAAGTCAACGCTTCAACATCAGAAGTCATCCTGCTCAGAAGCACCCCAGACTTCTCCGACGTGTACCAATCCAGGCCCATGCGTTGGAAATGGCTGAATAGTTCTAAGCGGACGTCATACATGATGTCTTCGCCGAGTTTTCCGTTCCAACGTTGTCGCAAAAAGCTGGTCGCCGCGTTTATAACGATGATCAACCCGAACAAGGTGACAGCCATATACAAAGAGGTTCGATCTTGTTCCATCACCCCGTTGTCGATGCCTTGTTGTGTCAATACCGGGCCCATGAGAGCCGTAATCGTTTCAACTGCGAGAAGGAACAAGCCCCAAAGTGCCGCGATGTAATGATTCTCAAAAAGAGAGCGGAGATTCAGTCGTGACGTTCGGCGCGCCAATCTATGGAAAGTAAATTCTGGTTCAGGGTGAACTGGCTCTCTTTTCAAAATCTCAGATGCACCATCTTGCATCTCCGACGGAACGCCGGCGAAAGGTAAACCCGCGCTGGCGCTGGACTGAGTCGCGCTTGGTCCTCCGAATGCCCCGCCCCCAGGCGGACCCATCATGACCATGATTGGTCCTCCTCTACCGCCGAAGTGAGCGTCTCGACGTAACGAGGTTCGCGTTCAAGAAGTTGCTTATGCGTTCCATCGGCAACAACACGACCTCCGTCAATGAGGATCACACGATCCGCAAGCGCAATCGTCGATAAACGGTGAGCGATGACGATAGTCGTCCGAGCTTTTAAGAGGTCCTTTAACGCATGATGAATTCGCTCTTCAACTTCAACGTCTATGGCACTAGTGGAGTCATCCAAAATGATGACTTGGGAATCTTGTAAAAAAAGTCGAGCTAACGAGATTCTTTGACGCTGTCCACCGGAAAGGTCGTAGCCCCTTTCTCCAACGATGGTTTCGTAACCATCGTCTAGGTCGAGAATAAATTCATGGGCCTGAGCCGCCCGCGCCGCAGCCTCAACTTCCTGACGTGTGGCCCCCGGGTTACCGTAGGCAATATTTTCATGAACGCTTGTTGAAAATAAGAAGGGTTCGTCGGGAACGAGACTTACCGCCCCCCGGAGACTTCGCTGCGTCAGAGAAGTTATGTCGTGACCATCCAGGCTGATGACGCCGGCCTGCAACTCGTAAAACCGCATCAACAGGCGAGCAATCGTCGACTTTCCCGATCCAGTGCGGCCAACGATCGCGACTGTTTGGCCAGCAGGCACTTCAAGGTTGAAGTCATCCAAAACAATTGGCGGACTTTCGGCTCCCCGTGTGCCACCAACTGTCTCAGTGCCGTAGGCGAACCCCACGGCCGAAAAGGAGATGCTTCCGGACGATGGGATCAAGTCAATAGCCCCCGGTCGATCATCGACACCTGGAGGTTCGTCAAGAATTTCGTAGATCCGTTCCGCTGAAGCTTTCGCCCGTTGCCCCAATATCAGCAGCATTCCGATAAACCGAAAAGGTGCCTGAAGAAGCAAGATATACAGGTTGAACGAGATCAGATCACCCACCGTTAAGGCACCGTCAATCGTTTGAAGCCCACCAACCAAGAGCACAGTGGCGAGGGCAATCCTGGGGAGATTTTCTATTAACGGAGTATGAGAGGCTCGAGTTCGATGTTGCACCAGGTTGGCCCAGCGAAGGCGCTCCGCGCCCCTGGCAAGCGCCTCAATTTGTTGACGTTCAGCTGCAAACGCCTTCACCACCCTGACTCCGTTAACCGATTCGTCGACCACAGTGGCTATTTCTGCCTGACGCGATTGAACGACCCAAGAGAGTGGGAACATAATCTTGCGTAAGCGTTGACCGATGGCGAACACCCCGGGCAACGCGATCATCGTTACAGCGGTAAGAGGAATGCTGATTGCCGCCATCAGGCCGATAGCGATGACAAAGCTAAAGAATTGAACAGCCATTATTGGAGCGAAGGCCATGAACATTTGAACTGATCTGATGTCGGAATTAGCTCGACTGATTATCTGTCCGCTCTGAACGCGATCAAAAAACGAAAATGATAAACGGCCGAGATGTTGGAAAAGAAGTGTTCGTAATTGGTATTCAACCTTGAAAGCCATGCCGTAAAGGCCGTAGCGGTAGCCAAAAGTTGCAGATGCTCGGGCAACTCCGAGGATCAATAGGATGATGACAAAGAAAGAAAGGGCGCTGGTTCGTTCAATGAGTGCACGATCCACAGCGAGACCCACGACTCGAGGTACCAAGATTTGAGAGACCATCGCGATTATTGCGGCTATAACCGACCAGATGATCCGCCAGCGGTGCGTCATCACAATTGGGCTTATGCGTCTCAACCAACCCAGTGAACTATCACTGCGAATTGTCTCTTCAACCGGTGGGTAGGTGGACCATTCGCGCACCGGTTCGAAAGAGGCGGTGTCGTGATGCATTGAGTCGAGGCTACCTTGGCGTTAGTCAAGTGCGGATAGAGAATGATTCGCGGAGGTGTTCACTATCGATCCCCTTTTGGGCCTAGTCGCAGTGCTGGTTCTCGTTGCTCTCAACGGGATTTTCGTTGCAGGTGAGTTCAGCCTGGTCGCGGTCGACGTTGAGCGCGTCGAAGTTATGGCTGAACAAGGACATCGACGCGCCCGTGTTGTTCGAAAATTATTGACCCGGTTGAGTTTTCACCTCGGCGGAGCGCAACTAGGTATCACTGTCACCTCTCTGTTGTTGGGCTTACTTGCCGAGGACACGATCGGGGCTGTACTCGACTTCCTGCCAGGTATTTCATTGAGTCCAGGGCCGCTGCGAGCTGTGATAGCTATCGGAATTGCTGCAGTCCTGCAGATGATCTTCGGTGAACTAGCCCCAAAGAATTTGGCTATTTCACGTCCTCTCGGAACGGGGCTCTGGCTTGGATCGATCCTCAGGATCTATGGGTTGCTAGCCGCTCCGATAACGACTGCCTTTAACGGGTTAGCCAACAAACTCGTTCGTTTGGGAGGAATAGAACCCGTTGAGGAGTTGCGGTCACTTAGATCACTTGAGGATCTTGAGCACCTAGTACGTGCTTCGAGTGCCAGAACCATCAAGGAAGATGAAGCGAGGTTAATTACGCGGACCTTGCGATTGTCCAGAAAAGACGCGGCAGATGCTTTAACTCCGAGAACCTCGATGGTGGCATTGCGAAGCTCAGGAACTATCTCTGATTTAGTTCAGAGCGCGAGAGAAAGTGGGTACTCGAGGTTCCCGGTTATAGGGGCCGATCTCGATGACATCGTCGGAATGGTCGAAGTGAAAGATGTGTTTTCGCTCACCACCGATGATCGTGAACGGCGACCTCTAGGTGACATAGTGCGGCCTGCAGTGATTGTTCCCGAGCATCGGGAATTAGATGGCGTTCTGGTCGATCTCGAGCTAGCAGCCAGTCGATTAGCTGTCGTGGTAGACGAACATGGAGGAACCGCTGGTCTAATTAGTCGCGAAGATATCTTGGAAGAGCTCGTCGGTGACATAGCCGATGAGTATGACGAGCCTGTGCCCATTACTGCATCCCAAAGAGATGGACGTGTCATCGTCGAAGGATTGAAGTCACGAGATGAAATAGAAGAAATCCTAGGTTTACGTCTGCCCGATGGACCGTTTGAGACACTTGCTGGATTCATATTGCAACAGACGGGCTCTATTCCAGAAATCGGACAAGTAGTCGAGTGGCGAGGCTGGAAGCTGGAGGTTCTGAGGAAAGAGAACTTAAGAATCGCAGATGTCGCTATTGAAGCTCCGAGTGATGTGGATGACTCTCCTCTAGGCCAGCGGGGCGCAACATGACAGTCATCGCTATCGCGGTTGGATCGCTTCTAGTTCTGTTCAACGGAGCTTTTGTTGCATTGGAATTTGGCTTGATCGGAGGGATGAAATCAGCGATCGACGCGGAAGCGACGGCCGGACGCAAATCAGCTTTGGCAGCCCAACGCCTCCAACGTGATGTCCTAACTACCCTCGGCGGCGCCCAACTAGGTATCACCGTCTGTTCGCTTGTGATTGGTCGATTAGCTGAGCCAGCGGTGGCGTCGCTAGTGGAACGACTGGTTAACCAGTTCACCGAAATAAGTGAAACAGTTCTGCACTCAGTGAGCTTTGCTGTTGCGCTAGCGCTAGTGGTAATCGTGCACATGGTGTTAGGTGAAATGGTTCCGAAGAACCTCGCAATCACGGGTCCTGAAAGAACCTTGCTTCTCCTGGCCCGACCAATGTTGGTCTATCTCAGCTTCACCCGACCAGTAATTCGGACGCTTCTATGGTTCTCCAACGGGCTGCTCGGGTTGTTCCGTGTTGAACCCGCTTCCGAACTAGATGAATCAACAACCAGTGCAGAACTTTCACTAATGGTGGATGAGTCCCATGACCAGGGTCTTATTGATAACCAGGAGTACGCGTTAATCGAAAGCGCGATCGCATTCGGCCAGATGCCCGCCACCTCAGTAATGGCAGAAATAGCCCATGTCCACTCTGTGTCGGTTGATTCTGAAATAGTCGAAATTGAACACCAGATCGTGGAGACCGGACATACGAGGCTTGTTGTTCACGGTGCGGACATGAATGACATTCGGGGCTTCGTGCACAGCAAAGACCTGCTCGGAACAAAAGAAAAGAAGCAGTCTTTGGCGTCAGAGCTCATCCGACCGATGCTGCGAGTTGACCCGGACAGCGCTTTGCCAGACGTTCTTCAACTGATGAGACGATCTCAGATACATCTCGCCGTAGTCACCTCAGAAGGAGTCAACCGCGGCGTCCTCACGTTGGATGATGTGATGCGCGGATTAGTTGGACCGTTACTGCAAGAGCGATGAGTGGCGAGCCTGTTTAAGCACCCATGGCGTGATATCCACCATCTACATGCACGATTTCACCTGTGGTCATTGGAAACCAATCCGACATCAAGGCCAACGTTGTGCGCGCCACCGAGTCTTGATCGTGGACGTCCCACCCCATAGGTGCCCGTTTCTCCCAGGCATCTTCGAAATCGGAGAATCCGGGGATTGACTTCGCCGCCATAGTTCTGATCGGCCCAGCTGAGACGAGATTTACGCGAATGCCGTCTGGGCCCATAGATTTAGCCAGATACCGAGCCGTCGATTCAAAAGCTGCCTTCGCTACCCCCATCCAGTCGTAAACGGGCCATGCAACAGATGCATCAAAGGTAAGTCCGACAACACTTCCTTGAGACTTGGCGAGCAAAGGCTGAAGCCCGCCGGCTAAAGCTTTCAAGCTGTACGCGGAGATATGTAAGGCGACGCTGACATCCTCCCATTCGGCGTTAAGAAAGTTGCCACCGAGACACGCCTCAGGAGCGAACCCAATGGCATGCAGCACACTGTCTACATAACCCCAACGGTCCGCGAGTTCGGCAGCTACCGCTTCAATTTCTGCGGGCTCCGTGACATCGAGCGCTAGAACATCACATGGTTCAGGGAGCTTGCGAGCGGTTCGTTCCGTTAAACGCATCGCCCTGCCTGCACCGGTCAGCACCACCTCGGCGCCCTCTAGCTGAGCCAGTTTCGCCACTTCAAATGCCAACGAGGCATCAGTAAGAACTCCGGTGATTAGTAGCTTTTTCCCATCCATGAGACCCATGAAGGCTGTCCTCCGTTTGGTGTATTGACGTCCCAATGGGGCGCCATTGTCGTAACTCGCGGAATGAAGTCACCGTACCCTGCCTTTGGACAGTACCGTGGCACTTCATGCGGATAGGCATCGTTGGTGGAACTGGACCTGCAGGCTCGGCTTTGGCGGCTCGCCTCGCAGACGTGGGTTATGAGGTTGTTTTGGGTTCTCGATCGAAATATCGGTCGATGGAAGTAGTTGACAGCATCGTTGCCCAGTGGCCTAACCGTGAGTTAGCAGTCACTCCATCAGACAATGTAGGAGCCGCTCAATGCGAATTTGTCGTGATTGCCACCCCATGGGATGCAGCGGCCATTACCGCAAGAAGCGTTGAAGACCACGTGAGAGGCAAAGTGGTGGTGACAATGTCCAATGCGTTGGCTCGGGTAGACGATGAGTTTGTTCCACTCATTCCACCAAGAGGATCAGTAGCGGCCTCCGTGCAGGCGTCACTGCCAGACTCCAAGGTTGCAGCGACACTTCAACATGTTCCAGCTCAGGAACTAGGTGACCTCGATGAACCTCTTGATAGCGACATCCTTATCTGCAGCGACAATAGAGAGGCCACGGATCTAGTGGCCGAGGTGGTTGGAAAAATTCCAGGCACTAGGGCCCTTGACTGCGGAAACTTGTCGAACGCAACAGCGATTGAAGCTTTTACAGCGGTTCTGCTTCAACTCAATACCCGCTACAGAACAAGAGTTGCCTTGAAGTTGGTGGGTCTGGAATGAACGTATCGCCGTTGCTACCAGACGCTCATTCTCGCAAATTGTTGGACCGGATAGGACTCGGCTGATGGACAGTTTGGAGAGGATCTGGGCTACTTGGAGGCGTGAATATGTAAGTGGCGAGACGGGCGAGATTTCGCGAGCTTCCGACGGTGAATGCGTACTTTGTTCGGTAGTAGGTCTTAGAACCAGCGAGCCCGACAAATTGGTGCACTGCGGTGAATCAGCGGCGGTCATTCTTAATGCTTACCCGTATAACACAGGACACGTAATGGTCCTGCCGTACGATCATGTATCCAACTTTGAAGATCTGAAACAGGAAGTCCGGCTGGAAGTCTTCGACTTGGTTACCAAGTCAATTTCTGCCGTAGAACGGTCCTACGTTCCGGACGGCATAAATATGGGAGCGAATCTAGGGCGAGGCGCTGGCGCCGGAATCCCAGATCACCTCCATGTTCACGTCTTACCTCGTTGGGATAGCGATACGAACTTCATGACCACGGTTGGCGGGGCACGAGTTTTACCTGAATCTCTCGATTCCACACTTGAACGCCTCAGAGATGCTTTTGAGTGAGACCTTGCCAAAGCACTGCAGGCAGGTAGCGTGATCAACGTGGACGACCGAGAAGTACGCGATGAACTTCCCGAGGACCTCGATCGAGGATTCGTTGGCGCCTACAAGTTTCCTGACAACAAACGTCGAAGGACCACAGGATTCTTGTACCTCTTAGTCGCAATCGGTGTGGGAGCCTGGGCTCTTTCGGTTGATGGTGACCCGGTATTAATAAACCGGGGTGTGATCTTTGGATGTGCAGCGTTGGCGTTGTTTGGTCTGTACAGCCTTCTTGCAGGCAGAGCGTTTGGGCTTGACGAAAGCGCGGCCCTCGTCGCAGCAAATCGCGCCGTTGGTTTCCCCGTTGGTCACGCCAGCGCCCAACTTGGGTGGAGAGGTCTCATGAGTAGGCCGACATGGAAAATGCTTGTTTATTCAGCAGAAGACCCGCCCGTGAGTAGAGGCCTCGTTCTGGTTGATGCGATCGATGGCGCAATCGTCGATTTTTTTGTTGAAGAGAACCCCGAGGATTGGATCCAAACTTCGGGCCCAGAAAATGGTCCGGAAAGCAGCGACTGATGTTTGATGGAAACTTTCGTAACGGGGTTGATCGCTTGGTCCGCCCGGTTGGACGCACCCTTGTTCGCTTAGGAGTCAGCGCGAACTTTCTGACCTGTGTGGGTCTTGCGATGTCGGTAGCAGCGTGTGTTCTCATAGGCAGAGGTCAATTACAACTAGGGCTCGCTTTTCTAATCCTGACCGCCGTCCCTGACCTTCTGGACGGCGCGGTAGCAGTCGCCGCCGGTACCTCTTCAAAACGTGGCGCCTTCTTCGACTCAACAGCTGACCGTGTAACCGATGGCCTTTTGTTATGCGGTATCGCATGGCATTTAGCGGAGAGTAAGGGCGGGACGATCATGCTCTTACCAATGGCTGTCTTAGGCGTTTCCTCATTAATTAGTTACGAGAGAGCAAAAGCTGAGCTATTGGGCTACGACGCAAAGGGCGGCCTGATGGAACGTGCGGAACGGATGGTCGTTCTCGGATTTGGCCTGTGTTTTCAGGACCTATTAGTTCCCGTGCTGTGGGTCATGCTTGCCCTTACATCGCTTACTGCAGTTCAACGATTCTTTAAGGTCTGGCGACAGGCAACTGTCGACGTTCCTGATTCAAATACTAAGAGTTGACCTTGAGCGGACAGGGTGTGACGGCGCTGTATCGACTGGGGGCCTTAGCCGCTCGCAGTCTGCCCAACCCCGTTGCGAGTGTGTTGCCGTCAATTGCAGCATTCCCACTTAGTTGGGTGTTGGCGAAGAAACGATCAATGGTTCAACGTCACATGAGACGATCGTTGAGTTCCAGTCACGGCGACAAAGCGGTCAAGATTGCAGCAAGAAAGGCCTTCGCTTCATACGCTCGATATTGGGTCGAATCTTTTCGACTTCCAACGCGCAGCAGCAAACAGCTATCGAGAGGCATAGAAGTACCCGACTACCGGTTTGTTGAAGAAGGTTTGAGTCGTGGCAACGGAGTAATACTTGCCCTCCCGCATCTAGGAGGTTGGGAGTGGGCAGGCTTTTGGATGGCAACTGTTAACAGGTTGCCGATCACAGTTGTCGTTGAACCAATCGAACCACCGCAATTATTTTCGTGGTTCGTCGACTTTCGTTCGAAACTAGGAATGAACGTGGTGGCTCTTGGTCCGTCGGCCGGAACTGAGATTGCTGCTGCCCTAAAAAGGAACGAAATTGTTTGCTTACTCTGCGATCGGGACATCTCAGGAGGAGGAATTGAGGTGACCTTCATGGGCGAACGCACAACTCTTCCGGGTGGACCCGCCCTCATGGCTTTACGGACAGGAGCTGTCGTGTTGCCAACAGCGGTTTACTTCGAACCAAATGGAAAACACCTTGGTCTCGTAAGACCCCCGCTCGACGTCAGTAGAACTGGAACTATCAAAGAAGACGTCGTGCGTGTAACAAGTCAACTCGCTGAAGAATTAGAAGTTCTGATTCGTCGGGATCCAGAACAGTGGCATCTGTTCCAACCGAATTGGCCAAGCGATTTTGTGGACGAAACATGAATGGCCTCAAATTTCACTGTGGAGAGCGCACATCATCACGTAGCGTTATTTGATGTGAGAATCGGAATCATCTCGCCCTATAGCCTCAGCATCCCTGGAGGGGTTCAGAGTCAGGTTCTCGCGCTTTCGAGAGCTTTGAACAGGCTTGGACACAAGGTGCGAGTTTTGGGTCCCTGCGATGGAGCACCTCCTGAAACAGGAGTCACATCATTAGGCGCGAGTATCCCCACCTTTGCTAACGGTTCTATCGCCCCCATCGCCCCAGATCTGGCCTGCACGCTAAGGACGATTCGAGCGTTCCGCGACGAAGAATTTGACGTCATTCATATCCATGAACCCATTTGTCCTGGTCCCTGCCAAACTGCATTGTTCTTGAGAAGCGCGCCAATCGTGGGGACTTGGCATGCCGCTGGAGGCAGCAAGGCCTATCTCACACCTGGAGTTAAATGGTTAGCGACGCGGATGAACATTCGAACCGCAGTCTCTCAACATGCTCGAGACATGGCACATGAAGCCCTCGGGGGAAGCTACGAAATTGTCTTTAATGGCATAGAAGTAGACAACTTCGTTGACGCCACACCAACAAAATGCGATGGTCCAACCATTGCATACGTCGGTCGACATGAACCGCGTAAGGGACTAGAGGTTCTGCTTGAAGCGATGACATCTCTGCCACAAAATACGACCCTCTGGATCATGTCCGACGGCCCCCAAACAGAGGAATTGCGGTCAAGATACGAAGATGACCAGCGACTTCACTGGCTCGGAGCAGTAAGTGAAGAAGAGAAGATAGAACGAATAAAGGGTGCAGACGTCTTTTGTGCACCCTCTCTGCGGGGAGAGAGCTTCGGAATTGTGCTGCTAGAAGCAATGGCCGGAGGTACCCCAGTAGTAGCGAGTGATTTGCCTGGATACCGAAACGTCGCACCTAAAGGCGACGAGGCATACCTTGTGCCACCCGGCGATGCAAAGGCCTTGAGCGCTGGCCTGCTAAAGGTCCTTGAAAATCAGGAGTTAGCTGATCAACTTTGCGAATCCGGAAGTAAACGGGTCTCTGAATTTTCAATGGATCGACTCGCGGCAATGTATGTCGATATTTATGAGCGGGCGATAGATATTGAACGTCAAGACCCCCACAGGGGTGGATGGCGCGGTGAACTGAGTCGAATGGGCTGGCCGTTCAAGCTTGACGTTGGAGGTGACCAGAGTCTGTGAATAGTCACGAGCGCCGTGTGATTAGCGCCGTACACTGCGACACACAGTTGCCGGGAATTATTGGAGACACGGAATCTACATGGACAACCTGAGCGACAAAAACCGACAACGCGCAGGTGCAGTGACAGCTTTCTTTGGGCTCTCTGTTCTGATGTTGGCAGGGCTTGTGTTCCTGGTCCTGTTCGCTATTTCGCTGACAACTATGGTCGCGTTAGGGCTTGCGCTGCTGATCGCACTTTCGTTGCTTTGGAGTAGCAAGACAAGTGAGCGACGCATTTTAGAGAAGTTGCCCGGCACACAGCTCGGCGACGGAGAACAACCTCGGCTCACGAACTTGGTCGAGGGTCTCTGCCTCTCGACTGGTACAGCTCCGCCTCGGATCCACCTTCTTCCGACCGAAGGCCGCAACATCGCTGCTTTAGGACGATCGGTCGACCACTCAACGCTCATTATCACTACTGGCCTGCTGGAAGCCGCCACTCGTATCGAACTGGAAGCCGTTCTCGCCAACCGAATATCTCAGATAGCGAGCTATAGAACAGCGTTGGCAACTACCGCAATTACAACTTTCGGGATGTCGATAGAACTCGCATCGCTCCGAATTCGACCATTTTTGTTTCTCGCAGGGACACTGAAGCGAAAGATAGGTCTACAAGTTGATCCGAGTCATGATTTTTCGGGAGATGTGGCTGGTGCTGGCATAACCCGCTACCCACCAGGGATGGTTGAAGCGATCGAAATGATGGGGAATCGAACCTTGGTCCCAGAAGTCAGTCCGACTCTCGACTCACTTTGGCTTTTCCCTTCCACATCGAACACAGATCGACCAACAGTCGAAGCTCGGGCGACAGCGCTACGCGAAATGTGATGCACCGATGAAATTAAGCGGCTTTGCTATCGGGTTGTTCTCGCTCCTTCTCACTGCATGTGCTGCCGATGCACCCGACACCTACCCAGCGAAAGACCCAGATTCAACAGGTCTTGAATCTAGTTCGACGACCACCAACGCGACCTCGGCTTCATCTACCCAAGACGCCCAGTCTTCCGATGCGGCACCGACCTCGGTTCCCGACTCTTCAGCCACCACAACCTCAGAGCAAACTCCAGGTGGACCGTTAGCTAACCAACCTGTTGCGCCATACCGAGGAACTCCGGCTGATCCATCGGTACTGGCGGCACCGCAGTTGGCATTAAAAATCGACAACGCGCCGTCAGCTGTTCCCCAACAAGGTATCCAAGAAGCAGACATCGTCTTTGAAGAGTTAGTGGAAGGAGGCCTGACGAGATTCCTTGCCATCTTTCAGTCTCAAGTCCCTGAATCTGTTGGACCCATTCGGTCGGGACGTTCAAGCGACATTCCTCTACTCATGCCGTTTGACGGAGCACTTTTTGGATGGAGTGGTTCGAATTGGGCGTTCCGTCGGTTACTAGAGACAGTGGCCATTACAGATGTCGGTTTGTATAAGAACCCAGCGCAATATTGGCGCAAGGAGGACAGGCCCGCTCCAAGCAACTTATGGGCACGGGCTACACAGTTAATAGGAGAAGCCGAGGACGAGATATCACCGGTCGAGCCATTATGGCCCTTTCGTGAATCACCGCAGAAGGACGAAGCAGGTCGCAAGGTACGAGGGGTAGAAGTCGACTGGGGTTCAGTGCAGGTTTCATTTCGTTGGGTCGAAGATAAGAATAAATGGCAGAGATTTCAGAATGGGAACAGACATCTAGCGTTGAACAGAAGCGGAGATGAGGTCGAAGTAGCCGCACAGAATGTCATTATCCAATTCACGAAATATCTCTTGACCAACGAAGTTGACGGAAATGGTGCACGAATTCCAGTTGCGGAACTTTCAGAAGGGTCAGGAACAGCATGGATACTGAAAGACGGGCAAATTACTGAGGGACGCTGGATGAAGCCAAACATCACGGTGCACACACAGTTCGTTGACGAAACTGGCAAAGCTATTGCAATGGCGCCCGGTGCGACTTGGGTTTTATTAGCGCCTCGCGGTGCAGCGACAATCGTTGAAATCGACGACTAAGGGAAGCGACTCGTTCTGCACCTCATCGGCTTAGACTGGAGGAATGGCAGATAGTACGAGTGGATCGAACTCACAAGTTGGCACCGTGCGCGTGAAGCGAGGATTAGCTGACATGCTCCGCGGAGGCGTGATCATGGACGTGGTCACCCCCGCTGAAGCGAAGATTGCGGAAGACGCTGGTGCGGTCGCAGTGATGGCCCTTGAACGAGTACCCGCTGATATTCGACGAGATGGCGGAGTAGCGCGCATGAGTGACCCCGCCATGGTTGAAGGGATACAACAAGCAGTCACGATCCCTGTAATGGCAAAAGCCCGGATAGGCCACTTTGCTGAAGCTCAAATTCTTGAATCACTCGGAGTGGATTACGTCGACGAATCTGAAGTATTGACGCCCGCCGACGAAGCACACCACATTGACAAATGGTCATTCACAGTTCCTTTTGTCTGTGGAGCTACGAACCTCGGGGAGGCGCTACGTCGTATTTCTGAAGGTGCCTGCATGATCCGTTCAAAAGGCGAAGCTGGAACAGGGAACATTGTTGAAGCAGTGCGCCACCTACGGTCGATTTTGGGTGACATACGAAAGATCACTCAAGCAGACCAAGCAGAACTGTTTGACTGGGCGAAACAGTTACAAGCCCCATTGGGGTTGGTTCAAGAGGTGGCAGAGACCGGGTGTTTGCCCGTACCAATGTTCTGCGCCGGAGGTATTGCGACTCCCGCAGATGCATCTCTCGTGATGCAACTAGGAGCGGAAGCTGTTTTCGTTGGATCTGGGATCTTTAAAAGTGAAGACCCGGCGCCCCGAGCCAAAGCCATCGTCGAAGCGACAACTCACTTCAGGGACCCCACAATGGTTGCCAAAGTAAGTCGAGGACTCGGAGACGCAATGCCCGGCCTTGAAATCGACGAACTTGAAACCAAACTCGCCGAACGCGGCTGGTAGAAAAGTAAATTGTCACCGATAGTCGGAGTCTTGGCGCTACAAGGCGCCTCAAGAGAACACACCGACGCGTTGGAAAAGCTCGGAACGACTGTCCGTCAAGTCAGATTACCCAAAGACCTGAACGGCCTCGACGCGATAGTGATCCCCGGCGGCGAGTCAACAACTATCTCAATGCTCTTGGAATCAAGTAAAACTTTTGAACCTCTGTCAGAGCTTTTGGCTGACGGGTTACCTGCCCTAGGCACATGTGCTGGGATGATTCTTCTAGCAACAGAAGTGCTAGACGGCCGATCCGACCAGAGAAGTTTCGCCCAAATCGATATAGCGGTTCGTCGAAATGCGTTCGGCCGTCAAATAGCAAGCTTCGAAACGGACCTACAGATCAAAGACCTCGAAGAACCTTTCCCAGGAGTCTTTATTCGAGCACCCGGGGCTCAAATACTTAACCCATCAGTAGAAATACTTGCCAGCGTCAAACGAGAGACGGGCGAAGAAACGCCAGTGTTTTGTCGGCAAGAAAACGTGATGGTAACCAGCTTCCATCCCGAGTTGACAGACGATTTGCGACTCCACCAGATGTTCTTAGAGCATCTGTAACCAACCTACGGTGGCAAGCGACTGAAACAGCGACGTTCAATTCTCCCGGTGAGAGTGGCAGAATGTGACTCGGAGGTATCGAAGTGTCCGGGCATTCCAAATGGGCGACCATCAAACATAAGAAAGGCGCAGCTGACAAAGCTCGCGGAAAACTTTTCGCCAAGCTCATTCGCCAAGTCGAAGTCGCTGCCCGCGAAGGTGGAGGTGACCTAGAGTCCAACGCGACTCTCCGGACCATGTATCAAAAGGCGCGTGATAACTCAGTGCCACTCGACACCATTGAAAGAGCTATCAAGCGCGGAACGGGCGAACTTGAGGGCGTCAATTACGAGCAAGTCAATTATGAAGGTTACGCACCCCATGGGGTTGCGATGTTCGTTGATGTGCTCACTGACAACAGAAATAGAACCGGAGCCGAAATTCGAAGCGTTTTTACTCGAGCAGGCGGGTCTCTTGCCGAGCCCGGAGCCGTCGCATGGCAATTCGACCGCAAAGGAGTGGTCCTGGTCCCAGGAACGGCAGACGAAGATCAAGTCCTGATGGCGGCCCTGGAAGCTGGCGCTGAAGATGTTGTGGCAGAGGGTGACGTATGGAGAGTCACAACGGACCCCGCAGACACAATCTCAGTAAGAGAGGCGCTTGAAGGGTCCGGGATTGAGGTTTCATCAACCGATCTGACCTACTTGCCACAAAACGTTATTGAACTCTTATCTAGCGGCGAGGCTGCACAAGTCTTGGCGGTAATGGACGCACTTGATGATCATGATGACGTGCAGGGCGTCTACGCCAACTTCGACGTTCCAGACGACGTATTGGCAGAACTAACCAAAGGCTGATCGGTACCGTCGACCTCGTCATGTACAATCGAACCTGTGTTCGTTTTAGGTATCGACCCTGGTTTATCGCGTTGCGGATATGGCGTCGTGGAGCAGTCAGGTCGGAAAGCTGAGGCTGTGGCAATTGGTGTCATAAGAACGCCAGCCAAGGCCCCTACCGCCGAACGTTTGGCCTGGATCCATGAAGAATTCGTCAGGCTAGTTGAAGAACACAAGCCGGATGTAGTCGCGATAGAGCGGGTCTTTTTCCAAGTCAACGCCCGAACAGCTATGGGAGTCGCTCAAGTAAGCGGCTTAGCAATGGCCATTGGCCATTCAGCAGGGGCTGAAGTAGTCGACTACACCCCTAATCAGGTTAAGGAGGCTGTTGCAGGCTGGGGAGGCGCCAACAAAGAGCAAATGCAACGCATGGTGCAGTCGTTGCTTAGATTGCCCGAAATGCCATCGCCACCAGATGCTGCTGACGCTGCAGCAGTCGCGCTCTGTCATCTAGCTCATCGGGCAAGCCGACAAATGGCTAAAAGCTCGAAGCTGTCATGATCGGCTCGCTTCGCGGCTCAGTTGTCGACAAGGACCCCGAAGGGGAGATCGTTATTGAGGTAGCCGGAGTTGGATACAGGGTTAGCGTCAATCCCCGAACTCTCGCTGACCTCTCAGATGTTGGGGCTGAAGCGTTTGTCCATATTCACCACCACATACGCGAAGACGATCAGCAACTTTATGGGTTTGCAACATTGGTCGAACGTAAATGTTTCGAGTCAGTGATCGGTGCTCATGGTGTCGGTCCAGCATTGGGCATGGCAGTACTTGCCACTTTGCCACCGGACCAGCTTCGTCAGGCAGTAGCAACTGAAGACGTTGACGCTTTGTGTCTAGTACCCGGAGTTGGAAAGAAAACTGCTCAGAGAATGGTCTTAGAACTTAAGAACCGGCTTGACGTTGCAGGCTACGAGGCCGACGGATTGACGTCTGATCCGGAAATGACCTCGTCGGCACTGACCGACGTTCGCGAAGCCTTAAACCAGATGGGTTTTGGGCCCGACGAAGTGCGGCGCGCTATCGAAGGTCTTCAAGGGGATGACACCGCAACGATGCTGCGTGAAGCTCTCCAACGGATGAACCGCTAATGAGCGAAAATGAATGGGGCCGAGAAGAAGGTTTTCGGCGAGGCGAGAACGAAAATCGAGATGAGGTTCTAAGCGCTGACCTAGTTATAGAGGACAATGACGAAGTTGGCTTACGTCCGCGTCGCCTGGACGAATTCGTTGGCCAAGCAGAACTTAAGGAACATTTAGGAGTGTTGCTGGAGGCAGCCCGCGGTAGAGAACAAACACCGGACCATCTGCTGTTTGCCGGCCCTCCTGGTCTTGGAAAAACGACTTTGGCAGGAATAGTGGCTGCCGAACTTGAGGTGACTATGCACGTCACCTCAGGACCAGCAATTGAACGAGCCGGTGACCTTGCCGCCATTCTCACCAATCTCGCAGATCGCGATGTGCTGTTTATCGACGAAATCCACCGCCTTCCCAAACAAGTGGAGGAAGTGCTCTACCCAGCTATGGAAGATTTCCAGTTGGACGTAGTACTTGGGAAAGGGCCGGCAGCTCGTTCGATTCGCTTTGATCTGCCGCCATTTACTTTGGTTGGAGCAACAACAAGAACCGGACTGATCGCAGGACCGCTCAGGGATCGCTTCGGTCTTGTCGAAAGACTTGACTACTACAACTCTGAAGAGTTGAAATCAATAGTTGAACGAGCGGCCGGCATCCTCTCGGTCATAATCGACTCGGATGGTGCCGCCGAAATTGCCGGCAGAAGTAGAGGCACACCTCGCATAGCTAATCGCCTGCTCCGTCGGGTCCGAGACTTTGCTGAGGTGCGAGCTGGCGGAGATATCGACGTCGACGTCGCCCGCGACGGATTAGCGCTTTTCGGAGTCGACGAACTTGGTCTAGACAAGGTTGATCGGTCGATTCTGGAATCAATCGCGCTCACTCACGTCGGTGGACCCGTCGGCTTATCAACCTTGTCGATTACTGTCGGCGAACAACCAGAGACTCTCGAAGACGTTTACGAACCTTTCTTGATTCAGCAGGGGCTCCTGCAACGTACTCCGCGTGGACGTGTCGTCACCGCAGCAGCCTTTGAACACCTCGGAGTCTCACCGCCGGCGCAATTCGGTGAAGACCCCTCTTTATTTGACGAAAAGTAAGACGTTCTAGATGAGTTCTGACCGAATTTGGTATGGCGCTTATGGCTCAAACGTTCTAGAAGCGCGGTTTCTGCGGTACATAGAAGGTGGTAGCTATGGACCAAGCAACGCTGAGCACACCGGAACCCGCGACAACCAACGGCCAGGGCCGGAGTCACCTATGATTCATGGCCCCTGGAGCCTCTCATTTGGTCTTTCGTCAGAAAGATGGGGCGGAGGTGTCGCCTTCCTTGATCCCGACCTTGACGAAGGTGCATGTCTTCGGTGTTGGGACGTTACTGCGGAACAATTTATGGACGTAGCGGCTCAGGAAAACGGACTTCAACCAGGCGACGTTGAACTCGATATACCCGAAGTAAGGGATGCGGGAGAACTGCAGATCGGAGACGCCTGGTACTCGAGAATCGTTTATCTGGGTGACTTTCATGGCAGGCCATTGATGACCTTCACGAACCCGAAGTCGGTAGAGCCAAGAGCACCAGGGGAACCATATTTATCGGTGATATTGAATGGATTCTTGGAAGCTGCCCCAACCCAGTTGGACCAGCACCTAGACCGGTTAATGCGCGCACGGGGAGTAGATTCTGGGTGGACCCGAGAGGCGCTAATGGGATTAGCAAACTTGGAGACCTGAAATCAGCGACGATACGAGTGCCTAACAGTTTGTCCAAAGTATGAAGGAATTCGATTACGAACTACCCGAGGGAGTGATTGCTCAGAAGCCTGCTGTACCCCGCGACAGTGCGAAGTTGCTCGTCGACGCAGGGGCCGATCGTCCTCCTCAACATTTGACCGTAGCTAACCTGCCCGACCACTTAGCTCCTGGCGATGTAGTCGTGGTAAATGAGACAAGTGTTATCCCCGCGCGGCTGCCACTGCGAAAAGTGACTGGCGGTGCCGTCGAAGTCCTATTACTGGAGCCTGTGGCTGATGGTTGGGCCGCCTTGGTGAAGCCCAGCCGTCGCGTGAAAAGCGGAACCGAATTACGAAGCGAAAGAGATAACGATCTTCAGGTAATCGTGGGCGATGAAATTAGCGAAGATGGTCAAAGAAAAGTAGTTGTCCTACATGCAGGTGTAGAAGTCGCCGATCCAACTGAAAGCCAGAGACTTTCTATAGCTGGCGAGTCGCCACTCCCACCGTACATAACTTCAAAAGGACACTCTCCCGAGCGGTACCAGACTGTTTATGCTCGAACACCAGGTTCAGTGGCAGCGCCCACAGCCGGGCTTCATCTAACCAACGAACTTCTGCAAGAGATTAAAGAAAAAGGTGCACGCATAAAAAAAGTAGACCTAGTTGTAGGCCTTGACACTTTCCGACCCGTAACAGTGGACGACCCGGCTGATCACATCATGCATAGTGAAAGCTACAAAGTAGACGAAAGCACTTGGGATGCTTGCCAAGCAGCGCGGCGAGTTGTAGCGATCGGGACAACTACCGTTCGAGCTCTCGAATCCGCTGCACGAGGAGCATTGTCCGGCCGCACTGACCTTTTCTTGCGACGCGGATCCCAATTTGAGGTTGTCGATGTTTTGATGACTAACTTCCACATGCCTCGGTCGACTCTTCTCATGATGATTGATGCCTTTATTGGGGATCGGTGGAAAGAGTTGTACCGCGAAGCCCTGGACAACAACTACAGGTTTCTTTCCTTCGGTGACGCAATGTTGCTGCGCCGGGCTCCGAGGTGACCGGCCCTCTGCCATGCTGGAGCAACTGTGTCTCTGTCCTTTGAACTCCTAGCGTCAGATAATCAAGCTCGACGAGGTCGAATTCACACTGCCCGAGGCTCGATTGAAACACCAGTCTTTATGCCGGTTGGAACACGAGGCGCGGTAATTCACCTTGACCAACGCGACTACAAAGAACTTGATATTGAGGTCGTGCTCGGAAACACCTACCACCTCATGCTTCGACCAGGAGCACAAATTATTGAGGATTTAGGAGGACTTCATTCCTTCGCGTCCTGGGACGGTCACATGCTGACTGACTCGGGAGGCTTTCAGGTCATGTCGTTGAACGACAACGTAAAGATTGATGATGACGGAGTCACGTTCACCTCTATTTACGATGGTTCAAAAGTACGTTTCACACCCGAAGATGCGGTATCTACCCAGGAGCAACTGGGCGCCGATATCCAAATGGCACTTGATGTTTGTCCCGCTCTCCCGTCAACACAAAGCGCAATTGTCGAAGCGATGGAACGGACTCACGAATGGGCTTCGCGAGCTAAGTCTGCACACCAAAGGACCGACCAAGCTTTGTTCGGCATTGTGCAGGGGGGAATCGATCCGAAGCTTCGAACCCGGAGCGCGAAATATATGACCTCACTCGACTTCGCCGGCTACGGAATCGGAGGCTTGTCCGTAGGCGAAAGTCACGGTGAAATGATGCCAGCGTTAAACGCGGCAGCCATCGAATTACCAGAAGATAGGCCTCGTTATCTCATGGGTGTCGGTGACCCAGCGCGAATTGTTGATGCAATCGGATCAGGGATTGACATGTTCGACTGCGTATTGCCAACGAGACTTGCTCGGCACGGAACAGTTCTCACTTCTCGCGGAAAGCTGAACCTCCGCAACGCAAAACATGCTCGTGACGACGAACCGCTAGACCCAGCGAACCCAATGTCCAACAGCTTTAGCCGCGCGTACTTACGGCATTTGATGCAAGTGAAAGAACCGACGGCTGCTCGAATCGCGACTATGCACAACCTTTGGTTCCTTCTAGATCTTGTGAAGCGGGCGAGGCGGGCCATAGAAGACGGCACTTATGACTCGTTCCGTTTGGAGACTCTCGAAACCTGGGTCTAGCTACTCAAAGTTGGCATTGAACGGCCAAAGATTCATGGAGACGGGAGATGAGGGCAGTACGCTGGCGTCTGCTTGTTTTAATCCCCGAATCCGGAGTCGTTCACCATGGCACTGCTATTGCCAATCATTGTCTTTGTTGGCATGTATTTCTTGATCCTGCGACCTCAGCAGAAACGAATGAAGGCACGAGAGGCACTGGTCCGCGCAGCCGGCGTTGGGGATGAAGTGGCGACCGTCGGCGGAGTGATCGGCATCATCGTGGCAGAGGAAGACGAAAACGTTGTTTCCCTCGAAGTTGACGACGACGTTGAGCTAAGAGTGCAGCGACGGTCAATCGGAGAAATTGTCACAAAAGCAGAAGAAGCCGCTGACGGTTCCGATAACGCTGACGACGAAGACTGAGTATCAAGCTTTAGCTGAATTGGATTAGATCCGTGCGCCGTTCCCATATTGTCTCACTCTTCATGGTCCTGCTTATTGTTGGAGCATCGCTAGCAGGCGTCTTGTCTGCAGGGTGGACCCCAGTGCTTGGAGTGCAACTCCAAGGCGGGGTAGAAGTTGTTCTGCGTCCAGCAGACGAAGTATCTGACGAGCAATTTGAACGTGCAATCGAAATTATTCGAAATCGTATTGATGCAATTGGTGTAGCGGAACCAGATATCACCCGACAGGGAGATCAGGTAGTTATTCAACTACCGGGAGTCAAAGACAAACAACGAGCGGTAGACCTCATAGGTAAAACAGCTGAATTGACCTTCAGGCCCGTGATCACTTTCTTCGACCCATTCGACCCCAACCAACGAGCAGCAGCCAAACAAGTAGTTGAAGGTTCAGCGGTTGCCGAAGACGAAAATGTTGATGGAGACACCGAACCAACCGTGTCACTTTCAGATCTGCTAACGCCACCCGACCAAGATGATGCAGCAGCCACGGTTGCCGTTTTGGGTTCCACCGGGCAAACAGGGTTCGTTTTGGCTCCTGCACAACTAACTGGAGAGGTCATAGAAGAGGCTGTAGCCACCTTCCAAGGTCAATGGATCGTCAACCTGTCGTTCAACGAAGAAGGAGCACTCCTTTTCGATCAGATGGCCGTTGCTAACTATGAGCGACAAGTAGCGATCGTCCTTGATGGGGTAGTTGAATCAGCGCCGACGATCAATGCCACCGAATTCAAGGGTCAGGCAGTGATTTCAGGATCATTTGATGAAGCGGAAGCAAAGAACCTTGCATTAGTCCTTCGTTTCGGAGCCCTCCCAGTTGAGTTCGAACGAGACGACGTGCGGACGGTCTCCGCGACGCTGGGAGAAGGAACACTGCGCGCTGGCGTGATCGCCGGTTTAGTCGGTTTGGCGTTGGTTGGTCTGTACATGCTGCTTTACTACCGACTGCTTGGGTTCGTGGCGATCTGCAGCCTTGCAGTGAGTGGCGCCACGCTATGGTCAATCATTGCTTGGTTGGGTGAGAGTAAAGGTTTGGCCCTGACGCTGGCGGGTGCAACCGGCATCATCGTTTCAATCGGTGTTCAGGTCGACTCAAACATCGTTTACTACGAGAGAATCAAAGAAGAAGTCCGACGAGGTCGAGCCGTGAGATCTGCGGCAGACGGCAGTTTCCGGGCCGCATTTTCAACCATCATCTGGGCTGACCTTGCCTCTCTTATTGGTGCCGGAGTTTTGTACCAGTTGACGAGCGGAACAGTCAGAGGTTTTGCGCTGTACCTAGGTATTACAACTCTTATCGACCTTGCTGTCTCCTTCTTCTTTATGCGACCTCTAGTGGTCTTCGTCGCTCGACGTCTCGTAAATGAACGTCCTAAGCGACTTGGCCTCACCACGATTACTGAGGAGGCATCGGTATGAGTTTTTCAATTAGACGCCTGTATCGCGGCGATACCTCATGGGACTTCTTAGGAGTTTCAAGGCGCGTACTCACCGGTTCGATCGTCGCTGTCTTGATCTGTGTCGCCGCGCTGTTCATTCAAGGGTTAAACCTAGGAATCGAATTCGAGGGCGGTGGTGTCTGGGAGGCCCCGGCCTCAGAAGACGTCACTACCGACGCGATACGGCAGACCGCATCGAACGTCGGTATGACTGACGCACGAGTCCAACGGATTACCGGCGGAGATGACATCTTTCGTGTTCGAGGTGAGCTACCAGCAGGAGAAACAGCAGAATCAATTGGTTCAGCACTAGCAGTGACAGCTCAAGTTGAGTCAGAGTTAGTTAGTGCTCGCACTGTCAGCCCTTCCTTTGGAGACGAAGTGGCAGGAAAGGCGCGCCGAGCCTTAGTGGTGTTCTTCATCCTTATCGCCTTGTACCTGACGCTCAGATTTGAGTGGAAGATGGCACTTGGGGCGTTGGTGGCAGTGGCGCACGACATAGCCCTCACTGTCGGTATCTATGCGATCTTCCAATTCGAGATCAGCCCCGCAACCGTCGTAGCGTTCCTAACAATTATGGGTTACTCGCTGTACGACACGATAGTTGTCTTCGACCGGGTCAAAGACAACGAACGATCACTTTCGCTTAAAACACGGATGACCTACTTAGACCTTGCCAATGTCTCACTAAATCAAGTGATCATGCGATCAGTGAACACCACTATTACCTCAGTCCTGCCGGTCGTGTCTCTACTAGTCGTCGGTTCGTTAATCATGGGAGCAAGTAGCTTGCAAGAGTTCGCTATTGCCCTACTAATTGGCTTACTGGTGGGCTCTTACAGTTCTCTTTTTGTGGCGATGCCCCTGGTGTCCTCACTCAAACGTCGCGAACCGCACTGGGCTGAACAAGACCGAAACGCAGCACTATTAAGTGAATCGAACTCGATAGAGAACGCGGCAACCGCCCTTGCTGCGGACCGCTATGACAGAAGCGCCCCGCCAAGACCGCGCAAGAAGGGGCGAAAGCGCTGAACGAACCCTGAGGTATTGATCAGATGAAAGAACAGCTTGACCCTGAATCGCTCAAGAATCTCATCGATGCTGTGCGGGACTTTCCTCAACCCGGGGTTGTCTTTCGAGATATCACCCCCTTGTTGCGGCAACCCGGAGCCTTAAATATCGCTGCAGCAGCAATGGCATCAGAGTTCACAACTTCTTCAATCACGCATGTAATGGGGATTGAATCCCGAGGCTTCCTGTTTGGGCCAGCGATCGCCGATCAACTAAATATGGGATTTTCACCAATTCGCAAACCCGGGAAACTCCCAGGAAAGACAATTTCGGAAACCTATGGCTTGGAATACGGCACCGACACCATAGAGATTCAGGCTGACATCATCGGCCCAGGCGATCGGGTTCTACTCGTCGATGATGTACTTGCCACTGGAGGAACACTCTCGGCTGCGGAGCGTCTAGTAGTTGCAACGGGCGCGGAAGTAGCAGGCGTAACGGTGCTCATCGAGTTGGATTTCCTTAACGGTCGCGAACAACTTGGTGTACGTCACGTTGCTGCCGTGATTCACTATTAGGTAGATGAACAGCTACCTCCGTCCTCCTACCTGATGGCCGCCGTAACGAGAGTCCTGCCTTGGCGCCGATCAGTTACCCCTGTCCACACGGAAATTCAGGGAGTCGTCGACCGATATAAGGCCCGTTGGCCCCGAAGCTCTCCAGACTTGCTCATTCGAGCTTATGAAACAGCGGAAAAAGCACACCAAGGGCAACGAAGAAAATCTGGGGAAGCGTACATACTTCACCCAGTAGCAGTTGCTTCGGTTGTAGCCGAAATGGGGCTGGATGATGTGTCGATAGCCGCGGCGTTATTACATGATGCGGTTGAAGACACCGGCGTAGAACTAATAGATATAAAAAATGAATTCGGTCACGACGTCGCCGCCCTCGTCGATGGTGTAACAAAACTTGACCGGGTCAGATTTGCGACCAAACAAGCACAGCAGGCTGCCACGTTGCGAAAAATGTTGGTCGCGATGGCACAGGACCTGCGTGTTCTACTCATCAAACTCGCGGACCGACTACATAATATGAGAACCCTTGGGGCTCTCCAGCCGACAAAACAAGAACAAATAGCGCGCGAAACACTGGACGTGTATGCGCCTCTCGCTCACAGACTAGGAATGCAAGAAGTCAGAAATGAACTTGAAGATTTAGCGTTCGCAGCCCTTTATCCAAAACGTTATGCAGAAATTGACCGCCTGCTCGCTGAACGAACTCCAGCCCAAGAGGCATACCTAGAAGGAGTTTCGGAGACCATACGAGGTCAACTAACCAAGACCTCTGTAGATGCAGTGGTAACTGGTAGAAGAAAACACCACTGGGCTGTCTACGAAAAGATGGTGGTTAAAGGCAGATCATTCGACGAAATCTTCGATCTAGTCGGGATCAGAGTGGTCGTGTCAACGATCAGAGACGCCTACGGCGCGTTGGGTTCGATACACAGCACTTGGAAACCAGTTTCGGGACGATTCAAAGACTACATAGCGATGCCGAAATTCAATCTGTATCAGTCGCTTCACACAACAGTGGTAGGCCCCGAAGGCATCAGCTTAGAAGTCCAAATCAGAACCAATGATATGCATCAGCGAGCCGAACATGGAGTGGCCGCCCATTGGCGCTACAAAGATCCTTCCGAAGGTTCTGGCGCAGATATGCCGTGGCTGAACACAATTGTCGACTGGCAAGCCGAGACAGATGACCCCGAAGAATTCATGCGAACCCTGGCAGTCGACTTAGACCAAGACGAGGTATACGTATTCACACCCAAAGGTGACGTTAGGACCCTCGCAACAGAATCAACACCAATAGATTTCGCGTACGCGATCCACACTGATATCGGTGACTCAACGATAGGCGCGAAAATCGACGGCAGACTCGTTCCCCTAGACCGAAAACTGCAATCAGGTGACACCGTCGAGGTATTCACATCCAAAGTTGACGGAGCCGGACCGTCTCGCGATTGGCTCGACATAGCCACAACGCCAAAAGCCAGAAACGGGATCAAACAATGGTTCGCGAAGTCAGATCGAGAAGAGATGCTCGAACTAGGCAGAGAACAAATAACAGAGGCCATGCGCAAGGAAGGCTTACGAGCACAGTTGCTGATCGAGAGTGACGAGCTGAGTCATGTAGCGGAACAATTCAATCGCGGTGACCTAACGGATCTGTACGAGGCAGTCGGAAAGGGTGACCTAAAGGCAACAGCGGTTGCCAAGCGCCTAGTAGCAAACCTACGCGGAGAAGAGAGCGACCAACGGTTGCCAGCCAAACCAGCACAGCACCGAGGATCCCGACGTCGCCGGACTAGCGGAGTTCATGTAGAAGGATTTGATGATTCGTTAGTTCGCCTCGCCGGATGTTGTAACCCAGTTCCGAGAGACGAAATCCTTGGTTTCGTAACTAAAGGGCGCGGCATCTCGATCCATCGAGATGACTGTGCCAATGCTTCAGAACTAGTTGAATCATCTGGCGCCCGCCAAGTCGAAGTTGATTGGGACGCAGCATTCTCTGGTCAGTTCCGCACCAGCATCGAGGTACGAGCACTTGACCGAGATCACCTCCTCGCCGACGTTGTATCTGTCATATCCGACCATCACCTCAGTATCTCTAGCGCCCACACGTTCACTGGCGATGACCAAGTGTCCGTTTTGCAGTTCGACATCGAGGTTGGAGACCCGACCTTGTTGGAACAACTTCTTGGCGCGGTAAGAGAGGTCGACGGTGTTTTTGATACACATCGAGTAGTTCCCAACAGTGTGCGACCCCCATCTTGAACTAGCTGACGGTAGACAGAAAAGTGTCAGGGACTTTGTGGCTCAAGCATCTACGATGGTGAGTTCACCGGGCAGTAACTTTCTCCACCACTCAACGCCCGAGGATTATCCATGTCGAAGAAGGCCAATACCTTCCAAACTCCAATCGGGACACGGGACCTCTTGCCCGAGGAGTCTGCGCGCTGGGAAGCAGTAATAGAAGTTTTTTCTAGCGTCGCATCCCGTGCAGGATTTTCTTTGATAGACACACCCATTTTTGAAGACATCGGTGTCTTCTCGCGAATCGGTGAAGGTACCGATGTCGTTGGTAAAGAAATGTATGAATTCCTGGATCGGGGCGAACGCCGAAGGGCTTTACGGCCCGAAGGGACAGCGGCAGTTTGTAGAGCCTTCGCTCAACACCGCCCTCCCGTTCCATGGAAGGTGTATTACCGAGGCCCCTATTTCCGTTACGAAGCCCCACAGGCCGGCCGATTCAGACAGTTCCACCAATTTGGAATAGAGAGCATCGGATCAGACGACCCAGATATTGATGCAGAAGTGATTGCAGTGGGGTGGAACGTGCTGCAAAACGTCGGACTCAAAGAAGTTGACTTACTTGTGAACTCAATGGGTGATCCAGAGACAAGAAAGAATTACCAAGAAGCCCTAGGAACTTTCCTCAAAGACCACTCAGATGAATTAGATGAAGAGGACCAGAGCAAAGTGGAGTCTCACCCGTTAAGAGTTCTGGACTCCAAGCGAGCAGCGACGCAAAACGTCACCGCTAAGGCACCAAGGGTCAACGATTTTCTGAGCGTCGGAGCTCAGGAACATTTTGACCGAGTCAAAGACGGACTCACAGCTTTAGATATCCCTTTTTCGGTCGAGCCGAGACTTGTCCGTGGTCTGGACTATTACACCCACACGACCTTTGAATTTCAGAGCTTGGCTCTTGAAAGCGCCCAAAACACAGTGTGCGGTGGTGGTAGGTATAACGGGTTGATCGAAGAACTAGGCGGTCCACCAACACCTGGCATTGGGTTTGGCATGGGCATCGAGCGACTACTTTTGGCTTGTGATGCTGAGGAATCGTTTCCAGTACCCTCTTCTAAGATTCAAGTATGGGTGGTCGACGTTACAGACGGATCCGCAGCTCGTGACCTAACTCATGATCTCCGCAATAACGGCGTCGTAGCGGACCGTTCCTTCGATCAACGTTCAATGCGAAGCCAAATGCGTAGTGCAAATCGATCCGGTGCAGAAATAGCTTTAATCATCGGTGACCAAGAGGTAACTGAAGAGACGGCGGCCATACGAATGCTGCGGGATGAGGAAAGTGAACAAATAGTTGTCCCGCGTAATGCAGCTGTAGCCGAAGTTCAACGCCTCCTGGGGCTCGATTCTTAAATATGAGCTACTGCTCTGGAGATAGATCATGACAATAAGAACTGACTACTGCGGACGACTTTCCGTTGACGACATAGGAAAAACTGTCACCGTGTGTGGCTGGGTATCCAAACGTCGAGAACACGGCGAGTTCCTGGCATTCGTCGACCTCCGTGACCGGACTGGAATGATCCAGTGCGTCGTCGACCATGCTCATGACATTCGTAGTGAGTACGTGTTGGCGATTACGGGGACTGTGAGAGAACGACCAGCCGAAACCGTGAACGAAGAATTATCCACCGGTTCCATAGAGATTGGTGATGCGACAGTCGAAGTTCTCTCTCAAGCCGAACCGCCCCCATTTCAGATAAGTGGACGGGTTGAAGTTGATGAAACCATCCGAATTCGACATCGCTACCTAGATCTGCGAACGGGAAGGATGCAACGAAATCTTCGAAGTCGAGCCTTGATCAACTCCGCTATTCGTCGTGCCATGGACGCTCAGGAATTTGTGGAAGTCGAAACACCGATGCTCATCGCGTCGACCCCTGAAGGTGCCAGAGATTTTGTTGTTCCAAGTCGGTTAACTCCCGGCAGCTTTTACGCCCTCCCACAGAGCCCTCAGTTGTTCAAACAGTTATGCATGGTTGGAGGCATAGACCGCTACTACCAGATAGCGCGCTGCATGAGAGATGAAGATCTTCGGGCAGATAGGCAATTTGAATTTACGCAATTAGATATGGAAATGAGTTTCGTTGACGGTCAAGACGTCAGAGCCGTCGTATCAGAAGCAGTCAGCGAGGCAGCAGAATCGATAACAGGAGAACGTCCCGGATTGATACCCGAGATGTCGTGGCTTGAAGCCATGAATAGGTTCGGTTCAGACAAACCAGACATTCGATTTGGCCTTGAGCTAGTTGAGTTAACTGATGTTTTTGCCAACACTGACTTCAACGCGTTCAAAGCAGCCTGCATTAAGGGAATCAAGGTCGAAGGTGGCAGCGAGATTGGCCGTAACCAACTCGACCAACTAACCGATAAGGCCAAAAGTTGGGGCGCTAAAGGACTGGTTTGGGTCAAGGTCGGCGAATCAGGAGAAGTGAATTCTCCAGTGGCCAAGTTCATGAGCGAAGAAGAGATCTCAAATCTATTGGCGGCCATGGGAGCGGTGGCGGGCGACATTTGTTATCTCATTGCTGACGACTGGCGTCAAACAGTTCACGTTTTAGGACTCCTGCGGCTCGAACTAGGTAAGCCCCCAGTAAACGAAGGAGGTTTCCACTTTCTCTGGGTAGTGGACTTCCCGCTTTTTGAAGATATCGATGGCGAAGGAAACCCGGTACCGGCTCACCATCCATTCACTATGCCGCATGAAGATGACCTGGAACTTCTTTCAGGCACTGCAGAACCTAACGATCTATTACGAGTGAGGTCCCAAGCGTACGATTTGGTGTTGAACGGATGGGAATTGGGGTCTGGGAGTGTGCGTATCCACCGGAGAGAGATCCAACAACAGATCTTTGGTCTTTTGGGAATCAGTGAAGAAGAATCACAACAAAAGTTCGGGTTCTTGATGGATGCTTTCCGCTATGGGGCGCCACCGCACGCTGGTTTCGCGTTTGGAATCGACCGACTAGTGGCACTGCTGGTGGGAGAAGAAAATATTCGCGAAGTCATAGCGTTCCCGAAGAGTCAATCCGGGACCGACCCGCTGACCGAAGCCCCAACGCCTATCGACCAGACTCAACTCGATGAACTTGGGCTTAGGGTGCTGCCCCCCGCTACTTGACCAAAATGTCTTCTGTGGGCAACTAGGTTCGTTGGTGTGAGCGACCTATTTGAGTCAGCAGCTGAAGAAGTAATGAAGCGTCAAGCTCCACTTGCTGCACGACTTCGCCCCCGCCGGCTCGACGATCTAGTAGGACACGAAGAGTTACTAGGAGCTGAGGCGCCGCTTAGAACTCTTATCGAAGCGGATCGACTGACCTCAATCATTTTATGGGGTCCCCCTGGATGTGGGAAAACCACCTTGGCTCGGTTGATCGCCAATCACACCGATAAAGAATTCATAACGCTGTCCGCGGTATCAGCTTCAGTAAAAGACGTGCGTCTAGTAATTGAAGAAGCGCAACGTCGTCTAGGAGAACGCAGCATAGGAACGATTCTGTTCCTTGATGAAGTACATCGGTTTAATAAAGCACAGCAAGATGCCCTGCTGCCTTCAGTAGAAGATGGACTGCTAGTTCTCATAGGTGCAACCACCGAGAACCCATACTTCGAAGTGAACGCGCCACTGCTCTCAAGATCAAACTTATTTCGACTGAACGAATTAACAGATGCATCAATTAAAGAACTTCTGCTGCGTGGGGTAACTCACGAAGAGGCTGCCATTACTCCAGAAGCAGCAGAACATCTCGCTCATCGCGCAGACGGAGATGCGAGGCGAGCGTTAACTGCTTTGGAAGTAGCGGTCGTTCTTGCCGGAGGCAAAGGTTCCAACGTTGAACTACAGCATGCGGAACACGCGCTCGACGCGAGAGCCCACCGTTATGGAGATGACGAACACTATGACGTTATTTCAGCGTTCATTAAAAGCATTCGAGGCTCAGACGTTGATGCCGGACTCTACTGGCTAGCTCGAATGCTCGAGGCCGGTGAAGATGCCCGTTTTATAGCGAGAAGACTCGTGATCCTCGCGTCTGAGGACATTGGTATGGCTGACCCCATGTCGTTACTCGTCGCAGATGCAGCCGCGAGAGCAGTTGAATTCGTAGGACTACCAGAAGCTCAATTGAACTTGGCTCAAGCAGTCATTCATTTAGCGACCGCCCCCAAGTCGAACTCGGCGTTGGTTGCAATCACACAAGCAAGAAGTGATGTCAAAAAGGGAGTGGGCCGACGAGTACCAGTCCACTTACGCGACGGTCACTACAGCGGCGCGAAAGATCTAGGTCACGGGGCTGGTTACGTCTACCCGCACGGAAATGAAGAAGGATGGGTCGACCAGCAGTATCTTCCCGATGAGATCACGCATGAACGTTATTACTCACCAACTCAACATGGTCATGAGGGCGAACTATCCGCACTACGACAGAGGTGGAGAGTGGTTAATAGCTCAATGGAGAATAGTGGCGATAGAGACTCAGCCGATCAGGACCATAACGAATGACTGTCTGGGACCTAGTCGCCGTAGTAGTCACAGTTTGTGTGATAGTCACGATGGCGATCCTGTTACTGCTGCTGACTCAACTAATTTCTGTGCTGCGGGACTTGCGGTCGGCAGCAGATCGACTTGCCGATCACGCTTTACCTGCCGTAGACGACCTAAAAGAAACCGTCGACCACGCCGATGTTGAGTTAGAGAGACTGCAGGGAGTAATTGGGACAGCAGAGGAAATCTCTCAAAATTTCCGGTCAGCAGCTCGAAAATCTGTTCGCGTCACCTCTGCTCCGTTGATAAAGCTCAAGGCAATTGCAGCGGGATTCAGGTCTGCAATTAATCGTATGAAAGATGACTGAAGTACTAGGCAAAGATGAAAGCGGCGAAGTGAAGTTCATGGCAGGCTATAGACGTGTTTAAACGACTTAGATGGCTGCTGCTCGGTGGACTGTTTGGTGCGGGAAGTTCCCTATGGATTCGGCGCCGGTTTCGCCATTTAGCAGAGCGCTATGCCCCTGTGAGAGGAACAGCAACTGTGGCAGGAGCTGCTCGACGAGTCAGTCGTGATTTGCGTGAAGCGTGGGCAGATGGACAGCGACAGATGCGCGATACCGAAACGAAATTACGTGACGAACAAATAAAGGTTTCTGACCGTTATTGATTAGGACCGAGTCCCAGTAGCAACACCTCGCTACCATCTTGAGACATGCAAGCAGGTGAATTGAGAGAAGCCTTCTCAACATTCTGGACCGAGCGCGACCATCAGGTCCGTAGTTCAGCGAGTCTCATACCCCATGAGCCCTCGTTGTTGTTCACTGTGGCCGGAATGGTCCCCTTCATGCCGTACTTCTTGGGGGAGGAGCAACCTCCGGCGTCGCGGCTCTGCACCATTCAAAAGTGTGTTCGTGCTGGAGGCAAACACAACGACCTTGATGACATAGGCAGAACCAACCGCCACTTCACCTTCTTTGAAATGATGGGCAACTTTAGTTTCGGTGATTACTTCAAAGCTGAAGCTATTCCTTGGGCCTGGGAGTTCGTAACCGAAGTTCTTAACCTAGAAAGAGATCGACTTTGGGTCACCGTTCATGTAAGTGATGACGAGGCTGAGGAAATTTGGACCTCATCAGTTGGCCTACCAGCTGAGCGGATACAGCGATTAGATAAAGACAACTGGTGGGCGGCCGGCGATACCGGGCCATGCGGTCCTTGCAGCGAAATTTTTTATGACCTGGGTCCGGAATATGGCGATGATGGCGGACCCGCAGAAGGTGGAGAAGACCGATTCATCGAAGTGTGGAACCTAGTTTTCATGCAATTTTCCAACGACGGGTCTGGTGATTTAGCACCCTTGCCGCAGACAGGCATTGACACTGGCGCCGGAATGGAGCGGCTACTAGCTGTTCTCCAAGGAGTCCCATCTGTATGGGATATAGATCTGTTCGCACCCTTGCTGTCAGAAGCGGAGCGAATTACTGGAATTAAGTATGGGCAGGATGCATCCACCGATATTTCGATGCGAATCTTTGCAGATCATGCACGGTCTACAGCTCTGTTAATTAGTGATGGCGTTTTTCCCTCTAACGAAGATCGCGGTTATGTACTTCGCCGCATCATCCGTCGAGCAGTTAGGCATGCCTGGACTTTGGGCGTCGAGGATGTCGTAATGCCTTCGTTAGTTGAAGTTGTAGCCGATGTAATGGGCGACCACTATTCGGAATTACGTGAGAACCTAGAACTGATAAAAGATGTCGTCGGCAGAGAAGAAGAACAATTTCGGCGAACATTGGTAACTGGCTCGCAAATACTAGATGACGCCGTGAGTTCTCTCGCTGACGGGCAGTCACTGCCAGGAGACGTTGCGTTTCAGCTTCACGATACGTTTGGCTTTCCTGTGGAGGTCACAGAAGAAATTCTTAACGAACGGAACCTCACTTTAGACAAAGAGGGTTTCGACGTATCGATGAACGAGCAACGTGAGCGAGCTCGATCAGCTAGAGATGATGGGCCCGCCATAGCAAACGAGGTATACCGTGACATCCTTGACCAGTTCAAGGTGACAGAGTTTGTTCGTGAGTCCAGCAGCGTCGATGACGCCCAAGTCCTCGCTGTAGTTGAGTTAGAAGAGTCTCGGGTTGAAGTGTTTCTTGATAAGACACCGTTCTATGCCGAGAGTGGCGGGCAAATCGGCGATGTCGGCACAATAAGAACTGACGATGGTGTTGTAGAAGTAGATGACTGCACCTTTGCCCTGCCCGGCTTACACCGCCATATAGGTCGCATCGTTGAGGGAACTATCAGTGCTAATTCCAGTGCCACCGCAGAGATCGATGATGAACGGCGTTCAGCAATTCGCAGAAATCACACAGCTACTCATATCCTGCATTGGGCCTTACGCGAAGTTCTCGGAGATCACGTCAAACAAGCTGGCTCGTTGGTCGCTTCTGATCGGTTGCGTTTTGACTTCAACCATTTCGAAGCGGTCACATCTGAGCAACAGGCAGAGATCGAAGACCTTGTTAATACGGAGTTACTTACCAATGGAAGCTGCCGTCACTACGAAACAACGATGGAACACGCCCAAGAGGTCGGAGCTGTTGCATTTTTCGGTGACAAATACGGGGACATAGTGAGAGTCTTGGAGGCTGGCCAGCACTCGCTCGAATTGTGCGGAGGGACTCACGTCGATGCCTTAGGCGATATAGGGCACCTCAGAATCATCTCAGAAAGCAGTATTGGTTCCAACATTCGTCGAGTCGAAGCGGTGACCGGACTGGCTACCGTCGAGCGGCTTCAAAATAGTGAGCAATTATTAGCCCAAGTAGGTGAGTTGCTCAACGCATCGTCTGACGAAGTTCTAGATGCTCTACAACGCCGCTTAGGAGAGATCAAAGACCTACGTAGTCAAGTTAAGACGCTGCAACAGGTCACAGCTGGAGTTCGGGCAAATGAGCTCGCTGATAGTGCTGAAAATGGAATCGTTGTCGAGCGATTAGATGGAATGGAACGCGACGAATTGCGCGACCTAGCCGCAGCCATAAGAGATCGTTCAGATATTCAAGCCGTGGTCTTAGCCGGAGCTCCCGATAGCGGCGGGGTTGCACTGGTATCTGCTGTCGTTCCTGACGGAAAGTTTGAAGCATCGTCACTTATTGACGAAGCAGCAAAGGTGATCCAGGGGGGCTTCGGTCGCAAGGGCAACCCACCGCTGATTGTCGCGGGAGGGAAAAACGTCGACGGGATTGAAGAGGCGCTAAATAGTGCCCGACGGGCCGCTGGTATAGAGGGAGGCTGATTCCTCGGATGAGAGCCGTCGGAATCGACCTAGGAGAGAAACGCATCGGCGTCGCCATTTCAGATAGCAGCGGCAGCCTCGCTACTCCATATGAAGTTGTTACCCGGACAGGAAGTCGCGACCAAGACCATCGGCGCATCAGAGCTATCGTCGAGGAAGTGGAGGCGGAAATTCTCGTTGTCGGACTTCCCCTATCACTAGATGGGAGCGAAGGGCCGGCAGCGCAAGGTGCTAGAAAAGAAGCAGAAGCCATTCGGCAAACAATTTCGATTCCCATCGAACTACACGACGAACGGTTCACGACCGTTGAAGCTGAACGAATATTAAAAGAACAAGGACTCGACGCTACGGAGAGACGCAAAGTAGTTGACAAAGTTGCAGCAGCCATCTTGCTACAAGCTTGGATGGAGGGGAGATGAACAGCCCCGCTGACACATCCTTCAGAGGGTTTCGTCCGCCACCACCCCGGCAACGTCGCACCGAACGAGCCAAACCCAGTCAACGAGAAGGAGTTGACTACGAAACAGTGTTCGTTCGTAAAGGACGAGGAACTACTCTGTCGATTCTGTTCTTGTTGGGACTCCTCTTAATAGCGACTTGGGCAACACTCCGTGCAGTCCAATGGGGGAGAGAACAACTCGACCCCCCAGGAGAGCAGGGAGCAGCAATCAACTTGACGCTACCCCCAGGCGTGAGTACCAGCGGAATTTCCAAGATCCTGGAACAGTACGGGGTGATACCTGATGCGAGAGCATACGAGTGGTACGTGCGTCTCAAAGGGGCACCTTTGTTTCAGGCAGGCGACTACACGTTTCACACGAATTCAGCGGTGTGGGATGCGCTGGAGGTCCTACAAACCGGACCGCGCTACGTAGAACAAACTGTGCAGATCCGACTCACAATCCCAGAAGGGCTGACGGTTCGACAAATCATCAGTGTTATTGACCAAGTTGAAGATGCTCCCTTTAGCGGGGCGGAATTCGAAGACGAAATGCGGATGCAACACGTCGTCTCAAATTACGCGCCCTCCCCCTCGGCTATGCCGGTAGGGGCGATTGAACCTTATGAAGGACTGCTCTTCCCCGACACTTATTACTTAGGTCCAGACTCCACCCCGGAAGAACTCTTGACTCAAATGTTGACCAGATTCGACCAAGTCTTAACACAACTCGGCTATGCAGCAGCTCCCCAGACCGTTGGCCTCACTCCCTATCAGACAGTTGTGCTAGCGAGCTTGATCGAACGCGAAGCCCGCGTTGGGAATGAACGAGCAAAGATCTCAAGGGTCATCCACAACCGCCTCGCTGCGGACTGGTACTTAGGTATTGATGCCTCAATCATTTACGTCACTGGCGACAATCAGTTGACTGCAAGCGACCTCCAAACCAAATCACCTTTCAATACGCGGTTGTCGAAAGGTCTTCCCCCGACACCGATAGCGGCGCCGGGCAAAGCAGCGTTAGAAGCAGCAATGGCACCGGTATCGGGACAGTGGATGTTTTACGTGCTTGCCGACTCAGAAGGGCGACACAATTTTTCGGTTAGTAATGATGAATTTGAACGGGATAAAGCCAAATGTCAAGAGCGCGGCCTGTGTTAGTGCTTCCCGAGAACTTACCCGGACCAGACACGCGAATAGCAGCGGTGATCGGTGACCCTGTAAGTCATTCGCTGAGTCCGCGCCTTCACAACGCCGCCTTCGCAGCCCTTGAACTCGACTGGATGTACGTGGCGTGCCATGTGCCAGAAGGCCAGGGAGCTAACGCTGTCGAAGATATGAGAACTCTCGGATTCAAAGGATTGTCGGTAACGATGCCTCACAAGGCTGCCGTAGCTTCAGCCGTAGATAGTCTCTCGGCCACTGCTGCCAAACTCGGGGTGGTCAATTGTGTTCGGGTAGAAGACGACCGACTTATCGGAGAGAACACCGATGGGATCGGGTTATTGAATTCGATACGCGCACAGATGGAAGTAGAGGTAGAGGATCTCCGAGTCGTCATTGTGGGAGCTGGCGGGGCTGCTCGATCTGTCGCTCTTACGATGGTCGAAAGTGGGTCCACGGTCGGGATATACAACAGGACGAACAGTTCGGCAGTGCAGGTTGTCGAAATTGTCGGAGGCACGAGCTCCGTAGTTCAACAAAACGCGATCAGAGATGCCGAACTTATTATCAACGCTACGCCGCTCGGTATGGCAGCGAACGATCCAATGCCTTTCGACGTAGACCTATTGCGGGATGGTCAAAGAGTTGTTGATCTCATCTACAAACCAGCAAAAACCACTTTGCTCAAAGAGGCGGAGGCACGCGGGCTTCAAACATTGAATGGACTGGGGATGCTTCTCTATCAAGCTGGTGAGCAATTTCGGTTATGGACCGGTCAACAACCTCCAATCAAGGCTATGGCCGAATCTGTTGGTATGACCCTTTGAGGGCACCTCAGATCTAGTGATCACAACAACTCGAGTAACCACAGGCTGCCAAGTTGCTGAGTAGCGGTTATTTCAGGCTTGTTCACACCTTTGAGTCGGTACTCTTCGGAGTGTGATTCGTCTTGAGGTACCACTGGGCTCTCGTAGCTATCCGGTTGTGGTCGGCGCGTCTGTCCTCAGTCAGTTTCAATCACTCGTTCCCCCCGGAGTTTCGAGAGTGGCGTTCGTCACTCAACCAGGCATCGACGTGGAGGTGAAAACTGACCTGCCTTCCGCTGTCCATTTTCTGCCGGACGGAGAAGAAGCAAAGCAACTTCGAGTCATCGAAGATTTATGTTCGGCCTTCGCGCAACAAGGACTCACTCGCCAAGACCTAGTTGTTGGTATTGGCGGTGGTGTCGTAACTGACGTCGCCGGTTTCGCTGCGTCTGTTTACCACCGAGGTATCCAAGTAATACATGTGCCAACCACGTTGTTAGGTCAAATCGATGCTGCAATTGGGGGCAAAACGGGAGTGAACCTTCCCGAAGGTAAGAACCTTGTTGGAGCGTTTTGGCAACCAAGTGCGGTGTTATGCGATACCGACGTACTCGCGTCGCTACCGGAAAGAGAATTTCGTTCAGGAATGGGTGAATTAGCTAAATACCATTTCCTCGGAGGTGACGGTTTAGACGCACTATCGCTAGATCAACGGGTAGCGGCGTGCATACAAATCAAGGCAGACATAGTGGCTGCCGATGAGCGAGAAGGTGCCGGCCGCGCCCTATTGAATTACGGGCACACGCTGGCTCATGCATTGGAAATAGAAGGCCGTTTTGATCTTCGGCATGGCGAAGCCGTAGCGGTTGGCATTCAATACGCAGCTTTGGTAGCGCATGCAATGGGACGAATCGACGAAGCCAAGTTGGCGGAACATGGCCGAGTTCTTGATGTTTACGAACTACCCAGAGCTCTTCCCGAAGGGTGCGATGTTGACCAAGTGATGGCACTATTTGCTCGTGACAAGAAGGCAATAAACGGTTTGACGTTCGTTTTGGACGGTCCCAATGGTCTGGAAGTAGTACCGGGAGTGCCGGAAAAAGTACTGCGAGACGTATTAACCCAAATGTGAGGCAATGATTTGCCCTCACGTCTGGCAACCTAGTGATGTGGCACGTCCTGTAATTCTTCTTGTCTCCGGACCGAATCTAAATCTTTTAGGTGATCGCCAACCAGAGATCTACGGCTCCGAAACACTTTTGGACCACGTTGCTGCGGCGCGCGAACGGGCACAACAAAAAGGTTTTGATTTAGAGCATGTTCAAAGCAATCACGAAGGTGACTTGATCGATGCGATCCACGGAGCCCGAAGTCGCGTGGCTTCGATAGTGATTAATGCCGGAGCGCTGACTCATTACTCATGGTCGTTACACGACGCTTTGGCCGCCTACGAAGGTCCAGTCGTCGAGCTTCACCTATCTGATCCCAAAGAACGTGAGCCATGGCGACACTTGTCAGTGATTGAACCCGTGGCGGTTTCTTCGATAGTAGGAAAAGGAGGCGCTGGCTACCCGGAAGCAATTGACATCGCGATCGACGCCTTTAACAAAAGCGATGATTGACCTCCCAGAAATCAATCACAATTCTCGCCTGAACGACCTTCGTCAAGCGATGAGTGATCGTTCGATCGAAAATTTTCTGACAATAGACGGCGTAAGTCTCAGGTGGCTTAGCGGCTTCACTGGATCGGCCGGAAAGCTACTAGTAGCAGCTTCCTCCAACCACTTGCTCACCGATGGCCGATACGCGGACCAAGCCGCTCGACAGATATCTGGAACAGGAATTGAACTGTTTGTCGGCGATGGAAAGCAGCAGACCGAGTTCATTGCTACTCAAATGAGAAGTTCTAAGACTTTGACCCTCGAAGCTGATCGAATCAGTTGGGGAGCGGCAGAAGAATTGAAAGAACAGGTGGGGGCAGAGGTGCAGCCTTCTAACGGACTGATCTCCGATTTGAGACGGGTAAAGGACCCGGCAGAAGTTGCTCGTATAGAAGCCGCAGCGTCAATAGCCGACAAGGCGTTGGCGCAGCTCCTTCCAAATCTCGGTGGGCAGCCAACCGAACTCGAATTCGCTCGAGCTCTTGACACTGCGATGTTCGATCTGGGAGCGGAAGCACTGTCGTTCGAAACTATCTGCGCGAGCGGGCCAAATGCGGCAGCGCCCCACGCAAGGCCCTCAAGTCGCGTGATCAAAGCACGAGACTTAGTGGTCCTAGATTTCGGTGCAGTAATTGACGGGTACCACTCTGATATGACGAGAACCTACATAGTGGGTGACACCGATCAATCTTCTTGGGACCTGGTAAATAGTGTTACCGAAGCTCAAGAACGCGGATGTGAAATGGTCCGCCCTGGGGTCAAAGCCTGTGAGGTTGACGACACATGTCGGTCTCATTTAAGCAATAGAGGTCTAGGAGAGTATTTCGTACACGGGACAGGTCACGGAGTAGGTCTTGAGATTCATGAGGCGCCGTGGATTAATGGAAAAAGCTCCGATGTTCTCGAGGAAGCCCAGGTAGTCACTGTGGAGCCAGGCGTGTACCTTCCCGGTGTCGGCGGTGTGCGCGTAGAAGACACAGTGTTGATTACATCGTCAGGATTTCGACGCCTTACCTCTGCCCCGAAAGATTCAATTGTCTAAGTCGACCTGTTTGTCGACAGTTCCCGAACCCAAGGAAACCTATGTCCATATCCACTTCAGACTTCAAGAATGGGATGACGGTCGATTTAGACGATGGCCTTTTCCAGATATCAGAATTTCAGCACGTGAAACCAGGCAAAGGAGGCGCTTTCGTCCGGACCACGCTACGAAATGTTCGAACCGGAGCTGTGATCGAACGTACTTTCAGGGCTGGGGAGAAAATGGAACGTGCTGTCATCGACAAGCGCGAAATGCAATACCTCTACGCCGACGGCAGCGAGCTGGTCTTCATGGATGCTGAAACTTATGAACAACTCCAAGTCGGTAGGCAACAACTTGGAACGGCACCGAATTATCTCGTAGAAGGAGAAGGGGCAGTCTTGCAAATGTATGGCGATGAAATAATCGATATTGAATTGCCAGCATCAGTGGTGTTAACGGTTACTGAGACTGAACCAGGGATCCAAGGAGATCGTGTTTCTGGCGCTCGAAAGGCGGCGACCATGCAGACCGGGCTGGTCGTGCAGGTCCCACTGTTCATTGAAATGGATGAACGACTGAAGGTAGACACGAGAACAGGTGATTACATCGAAAGAGCTAACGGGTGACTGAAGATCCGTTTGCACCCGGTCCTTCAATTCAGAAGCGAGAGGCTCGGGAGCGAGCCATTGAACTGTTATATGAAGCAGAAGTCCGAGGGATACCGGTTGACGATGTTTTGAGCAGCCAGGTGATAGCCCCTGCGCAACTAGTCGAAGAGCTTGTTAAGGGAGTGTCCACAGATGTTGAACGAATTGATGCCGAAATTGATGCCTACCTCAACGAAGGCTGGTCGTTAGATCGTCTAGGAATGCTTGACCTATGGATCCTTCGAATAGGCATTCATGAACTACTTCTCGGGGATGCACCGGTTGCCGTCATCATTAACGAAGCAGTTGAACTCGGAAACCTATTTGGTGCAACCGAAGATAGCGGCAAGTTCATCAACGGCATTCTTGGCGCCGCGGCACGCGACATGTAATAGGCGCGGTAACGAGCCACGAATTAGCCACTGAAGAGAACTCTCTTTCGGCTAGGCTGCACACCTGACCGTGAAGCGAGTCCAGTGAGGCTCATACGGACAGGAGGAAACACAGTGGCCGACCGCGAGCGCCGTATGACGCCCCCTTATGGGGGCGTTTTTGTCGCCCGTACTACCGTGTTGGACGCGGCGCAGGTCCACAGAGCCCTTACTCGGATCAGCCACGAAATTATCGAACGCAACCAGGGACTTGAGGATGTTGTACTTGTTGCACTCCAGACCGGCGGAGTTGAAATAGCTCGGTTGCTTTCGAGACTTCTGTTTGAGATCGATGGTGTAGACGTTCCGACCGGAACCCTTGATGTCGCTTTGTATCGCGATGACATAGGGCTGAGGCCCGTTATGCCTGAAGCAGAAACAGATATTCAAATTGACCTCGGAGGGAAGATAGTCGTGCTGGTCGACGATGTTTTGTTCACCGGTAGAACAATTAGGGCTGCCCTCGACGCCCTCACCGATTTCGGTCGACCGCGTGCAGTCCAACTAGCAGTCGTGATCGACCGCGGGCATCGAGAATTACCGATCCGCCCCGATTTTGTTGGTAAGAACCTGCCCACACGTCGCGACGAGGTTGTTGACGTGAACCCCGAAGGAGTGTTGTTAGGGGAGATGCGCAAATGAGTAAACACCTCATCAACCTCGCGGACATAGACCGCGACGCTATCCGGGAGTTGTTGCATCTAACGGATCGCTTTGTCGAAGTTAGCCAAAGACCAATTCCTAAAGTTCCGGCATTACGCGGCCGCACCATAGCGATGATCTTCTTCGAAGACTCGACCCGCACTCGCATGTCATTCGATTTAGCCGCCAAACGACTTTCGGCAGATGTCATTGACTTCCCCACGCACACATCCTCCCTTTCCAAAGGAGAGTCGCTGCAAGACACTGTGGACACAATTCGAGCCCTAGGAGTTGATGCTCTGGTTATTCGTCATGCTTCCGATGGTCTTCCCGGGGAAGTCGCCGAAGCAGTAGGGGAAACAATTTCGGTAATTAATGCTGGCGATGGATTAAATGCTCACCCGACGCAAGGGCTGTTGGATGCGTACACCCTGTGCCAACACTTCCATGGGACGGCAGGAAGCGAAGCGTCCTTGTCCGGGATCCATATCGGCATAGTCGGTGATGTTAAACACAGCCGCGTCGCGCGAAGCGACTTGGCCGCCTACCGCAGTCTCGGAGCGAAAGTGACCATCGTGGCTCCGCCTGAACTTCAACCTACCGACCTCGACGATTGGCCGGTTGACATTACCGATGACCTAGATGCAGTGCTTCCGAGTTTGGACGTGGTGGGATTACTCAGAATCCAGAAGGAACGGATGGATGAGACCGTTGTTAGCTCTATAGATGACTACATCGAGCGTTATGGAGTAACTGAAACTCGAGCTAACAAGATGAACGACAACCTCGTGATTCTTCACCCAGGACCAGTAAACCGAGGAATAGAAATCGCCGACACGGTCTTGGACAAACGAGCAAATGTCCTAATTAACCAACAAGTCACTAACGGAGTAGCGGTGAGAATGGCGGTTCTTTTTCGATTGTTGGGCTCTGGAATAGAGATTGATTGATGTGGAAGCAAATAACCAAAAATCGTGCGAGAGAACAAATGATGGACGGCGGTCAGAGTAGGTGACTCAAATTAGCGAAGGAGCGTTAGTGCTCGCTGATGGCACAGCGTTCGAAGGAGAACTTATAGGCGCAGAAGCCGATGTCACTTCTGGCGAGGTGGTGTTTAACACCGTCTTGAGTGGATACCAAGAAGTGATAACTGACCCGTCCTATGCCGGACAAATCATCAATTTCACCTACCCCCATATAGGTAACTACGGCGTCACTCGCGCTGACGACGAGGCAGAACATCCCTTCTGTAGAGGTGTAGTTGTCCGTGAACTAGCGAGACGAAGGTCCAATTGGCGCAGCGAAGGCGACTTAGATACTTACCTACGGTCAGAAGGAATACCCGGAATAGCTGGAGTTGATACACGACGACTAACCCGACACGTCCGAGAAAATGGGGCCATGCCGGCCGCATTCGGTTCGATATCTCTCGAGCTGCTTGCTCAGGCGGCCTCATCGGAGCCCGGCACCACCGGAGTAGACCTTGTCAGCGCCGTGACTACTTCAAAAGCCTACGAAGTTGAAGGCGGCCACTTTCGAGTTGTCGCTTACGACTTGGGTATCAAGAAGTCAATCGTGGAGCAGCTTTCTGAGATCGCCACTGTATTTGTGGTGCCCGCTCACACCACCAGTGACGAAGTTCTTGCTTTGGAACCACACGGCGTGTTCTTGTCTAACGGTCCAGGGGACCCGATGATGGCGGGGCAAGTCGTTACGGCTCTTGATGCACTGCTCGGGAAAGTACCAGTGTTTGGAATCTGTCTTGGTCACCAGATTCTTTCTCTGGCTTTGGGCGGAAAGTCCTACAAGATGAAGTTTGGTCATCATGGAGGCAATGTGCCTGTTCGCAATCTAGATAACGGCCGAATTGAAATCACCAGTCAAAATCATAACTTCGCTATTGAGTCAGGCTCGGTTCCGGGAGTAACAGAAACACACATTTGCCTAAATGATGGCGCCCTTGAGGGCCTCCGCTGTAATGACATACCTGCATTCAGCGTTCAATACCACCCTGAGGCGAGTCCAGGACCACATGATTCCCGCTACTTGTTTCAACAGTTCGCTGACTTGATGACGTCGTTTCACGGAAGCCCGAAATAATGCCGAGACGCGACGATATCGAAAGCATTTTGATAATTGGATCTGGGCCCATTGTGATCGGCCAAGCCTGCGAGTTTGATTATTCAGGGACGCAAGCATGTCGGGTACTACGAGACGAGGGTTATCGCATAATTTTAGCTAACTCGAATCCGGCAACGATCATGACTGACCCGGAATTCGCGGACGCTACCTACATAGAACCGCTCGAGGTTGACGTTCTCACAGCGATCATCGAACGCGAGCGACCAGATGCGATCCTGCCAACTCTCGGGGGGCAAACAGCTCTCAACCTGGCGACCGAACTCGTTGAATCCGGAGTCTTGGACGAATATGACGTAGAAATGATCGGCGCGAGTGGTGAGGCCATCGCTACGGCAGAAGACCGAGACCTGTTCAGACAAGCGATGGAACAGATTGGTTTGAAATGTGCTCGATCTGGAATCGCGCACACGATGGATGAGGCCATGATCGTGGTCGAAGAAATCGGACTCCCGGTTATCATCCGTCCTGCATACATTTTGGGTGGGAAAGGCACGGCCTTTGCTCACACCGCCGAAGAGTTTGAAAAGGTCGCGGCCCTAGGTTTGGATGCGAGTCCGATTTCAGAGATATTGATTGAGAAATCAATCAAAGGGTGGAAAGAATTCGAACTCGAAGTGATGAGAGATCACGCTGACAACTGTGTCGTGATCTGTTCGATCGAGAATGTCGACCCGATGGGAGTTCATACAGGCGACTCCATCACTGTTGCCCCGGCACAGACGCTTTCCGATGTTGAGTATCAAGAGATGCGCAACGCGGCTTTTGCCTGTATCCGACGAGTTGGAGTCGAGACAGGCGGGTCCAACGTCCAATTTGCAGTTCACCCAGAAACGGGGGAGCAAATTGTTATTGAGATGAACCCCCGTGTGAGTAGGAGTTCAGCCCTAGCCTCAAAGGCCACAGGTTTTCCGATAGCCAAAATCGCGGCGCGATTGGCGGTGGGATACCGCCTTGATGAAATCACCAATGACATCACAGAAAAGACACCAGCAAGTTTTGAGCCAACGATTGACTATGTAGTCACCAAAATTCCCCGGTGGGCATTTGAGAAGCTCCCAGGTGCTTCGGGCGTACTAGGGCCTCAAATGCAATCTGTGGGTGAGGCAATGTCGATAGGACGAACTTTTCCTGAGAGTCTCCAAAAAGGCATTCGATCGCTTGAACAAGGTCGGGCAGGTCTAAATGGTGACCCCGGAGAAAATCAATACTTGAAACAAGATGAGGCTGAGTTGCTCTCGGCTATATCTGTTCCTACCGCGGAAAGATTGTTCCAGATAGGGGAACTTATGCGACGGGGTGTTTCGATCGATCAGATCCATCTCGCGTGCGCCATTGATTGCTGGTTTCTAGATCAGATGCTGATGATTGTTGAGGAACGGCTGCATCTAGAGCAATCGGACCTTTCTTCTCTTACGAAGATGGAATGGCGACGAGCGAAGCAGCTTGGGTTTTCAGACGCACAGATCGCCTATCTCTTAAAGACGCAAGAGGTTGACGTTCGGTCAGAAAGACTTGCCAAAGGCGTCCGCACGACCTTCAAAACCGTTGACACCTGTGCTGCTGAGTTCGACGCGATAACGCCGTATCACTATTCGACCTATGAAGACGAAGACGAGATACGTCAAGGGACACGGCCCCGGATGATGATTCTGGGTTCAGGTCCTAATCGAATTGGTCAAGGCATTGAGTTCGATTATTGCTGCGTTCATGCAAGCTTTGCTCTCGAAGAAGCCGGCTATGAAACCATCATGCTGAACTGTAACCCTGAAACTGTTTCCACCGATTACGACACTTCGGACCGTCTTTATTTTGAACCGTTGACACTAGAAGACGTCCTCAACGTCATTGATGCGGAAGACCCTGTTGGAGTCATAGTCAGTCTTGGTGGACAAACACCGTTGAAATTGGCATCTGATTTACCAACTGAGCTTGTTTGCGGAACATCCCCCGACTCTATTGACCTGGCTGAAGACCGGGAACGTTGGAATTCATTGTGCGCCCAGTTGGAGATCCCACAACCACCAGGCGGAACCGCAGTTACTTTTGAAGAGGCGTCACAAATCTGTGAACGCGTCGGGTTTCCAGTGTTGGTGCGACCTAGCTATGTGCTTGGCGGTCGAGCGATGACGATTGTGTACGACCTGCAAGAACTTGAAGAAGCGATGGCTGAGCTAACTGAGTTCGGGGGCTTAGGGCGAGAAGGCGGGTTATCAGCCGATCGTCCCGTGCTCATCGACCGATTTTTAGAAGACGCGACCGAAGTAGATGTCGACTCTATTCGGGATCACACAGGCGAATTTGTTCTCGGTGGAATTCTGGAACATGTAGAAGAAGCAGGTGTTCATTCAGGAGACAGCGCATGCGCGATACCGCCACCCAACCTGTCCCTAGAAACCCAAGAAGTAATAATCGAATACACCCAGCAACTCGCTGAACGACTTGAAGTCGTTGGACTTCTTAACGTGCAGTTCGCGGTTAAGCAGGGTCAAGTGTTCGTAATTGAGGCAAACCCCCGGGCATCGCGAACAGTTCCTTTCATAGCCAAGGCGACTGGAGTGCAGTTGGCGAAAGTTGCTGCTCGAGTGATGGCCGGAGAAACACTCGAAGAACTGCGAACATTAGGAGCTTTACCGGAACCTATTCGAGAAGGCCATGTAGCAGTAAAAGAAGCAGTACTTCCCTTTCAACGGTTCCCTGACGTTGACACAGTCCTCGGCCCCGAGATGCGTTCTACAGGCGAAGTAATGGGTATCGATAGGACATTTGGGTTGGCTTTCGCGAAAAGCCAAATTGCTGCAGGGGAAGCTCTTCCTCTTGGTGGCACCATCTTTTTCTCCCTTGCAGACAGAGATAAAGATCAAGGACTTGAAGCCGCCAAGGGATTTGTTGAGCTTGGTTTTACGTTGGCAGCTACCTCGGGAACTGCTGAATTCTTAGATAGCAACGGAGTTCATGTTGAGACTGTTGTAGCGAAGCTAAGTGACGAAGGGCGCGAGATTAGCGCCGGTGTAGATGCCGTTGAATTAATAGGAGCAGGTCAGGTCAGACTCGTTATCAACACACCACGCGGCCGGGGCCCACGAAGTGACGGCTATCGAATCCGATTCGCCTCAACCGCTCACAAAGTGCCTTGTCTAACCACAGTCGCCGCGGCGCGAGCTGCGGCCGTTGGACTGCGAGAATGGATGTCCAATCCGCTGACAGTCCGGTCATTGCAGGAGTTTCTTGATCCAGAGGTTTCGAGAAAATGAAGGAACAAGGGCACTCAGTGCAGGTTGGCTCAATAACCCTTCCCAATCCTGTCATGACTGCTTCAGGCACGGTCGGTCACGGTACAGAACTTGCTGCCTACTGCGACCTGTCGGACCTTGGCGCGGTTGTAGTTAAGTCACTTTCAGCCCAAGCATGGCCCGGCAATCCTGCGCCTCGAGTTCATGGCACCGCATCAGGAATGATCAATTCAGTCGGTCTTCAGAACCCAGGTATAGATAGTTGGATCAACGAAGATTTACCTGCCTTGATAAGTCATGAGGCTCGAGTTGTTGTCAGTATTTGGGGACGAACCGTCGATGAGTACCGCGAGGTTGCCAGTCGATTGACAGGAGTCAAAGGAATAACGGCAGTTGAAGTGAACGTGAGTTGCCCCAACTTGGAAGACCGGGGCGATATGTTTGCTCACGACCCCAACAGCTGTCAGGCAGCCATAAATGCCTCATTGATTTCGGGTTTACCTACCTGGGCCAAACTGAGCCCGAACGTAACCGACATTGTGTCCATAGCGAAAGCGGCGGTAGAAGCCGGGGCAGAAGCTTTGACGCTTACCAACACGCTGTTAGGGATGGTGATAGATCCTAAAACGCTGCGTCCAGTCCTTGGTAATGGTGGGGGAGGATTATCTGGACCGAGTATCCGACCAGTTGCTGTTCGAGCGGTCTATGACGTCTACGAATCATTAGGCCCGGTGCCGATTGTTGGGGTGGGAGGCATAACCAAAGCAGAGCATGTAGTTGAATTTCTCGCCGCTGGCGCATCAGCTGTCCAAGTGGGTTCAGCTCACTTCGCGGACCCAAAAGCTTCCCGACGGATCCTCAGAGACCTGGAACGATGGTGTCGAAAACGTGAAGTAAGTTCCCTGCGTTCTCTGACCGGAGTAGCTCATGAACCATCCTGATGTAGCAAATGACGTGCGTTCCCGCCTAGCCCTAGCGCTCGATGTTGACGACCTTGTTGAAGCAGGCCGGCTTGGACGCCGAATGCTCCCATGGTTTTCAGTTGCAAAGGTTGGCCTCGAACTGTTCTCTGCCTCAGGCCCGGAAGCTGTCGGTGCTTTTGTAGATCAGGGCTATGAGGTTTTTCTAGATTTGAAACTGCATGACATCCCGACCACAGTGGGAAAGGCAGCGAAAGTTTTAGGAAGCCTTGGAGTTTCCTACGTGACTGTCCACTCATCGGGTGGAATTGACATGTTGGCAGCCGCAGTCGATGGATTAAATGAAGGAGCATCAGCTGCTGGATTGACTCCACCCATGGTGCTCGCCGTGACTGTTTTGACCTCGGACTTGGAAGCTCCCGGGTCGCTATTGCAAGAAAGACTTGGATACGCGGTCGAAGCAGACTGTGGAGGTGTCGTCTGCGCAGCCAGCGACCTTGCAGAAGTGTCATTGGTAGCCCCTGAGCTACTTGCCGTTGTGCCCGGCATAAGGCCTGAGGGAGTTGTGGCAAATGATCAAGGACGACCGGCCACTCCCCGAGAAGCCATCAAGCAAGGGGCGGGCATTTTGGTTATTGGTCGAGCAGTGACCGCGTCCAGTGAACCTGAAGAGGCTGCTAGCAACATTGCAGCTGAGGTAGCGGAGGCTATTTAGCTAGACGGGCCACGTCTGCCACGACGCCGTTAGACTCCTCAACGATGCCTACACCGCCGAGCCTTTCACCTGAACAACGCGAAGCAGCTCTTGAGAAAGCGGCTGCGGCTCGCCGGGTGAGAGCAGAAACTAAAGACCGTTTAAAGATGGGATTAGTTTCGTTTGATGAATTACTCGAACTCGCCGACACAGATGAGTTAGTCGGAAAAATGAAGGCTCTCGCTGCTCTTGAGTCGATGCCAAAGATTGGCAAAGTTAAAGCCCGAAGGTTGATGCGGGATATCGGAATAGCGGAAAGTCGAAGACTGCAGGGTCTCGGAGAAAATCAACGTAGCCAATTAGTAGCTTTTTTCGCTGCGTAAATTTGGCTTGCTTAATGGCATGGAGTCGAGCGCTGTGACGAAGAACGGCAATCCGATCATCTTTGTCATCTGCGGTGCAGGTGGCGCAGGCAAGGGAACCATAGTTGCAGAGCTGATGCGCCGCGATCCGACAATGCACCTCAGCCGATCTTGGACTACACGGTCACGACGGCCCAGCGAAGCATCGGATGCCTACGTGTACGTCACAGATGAAGAGTTCGATATCCGGATCGCCGAGAACGGATTTTATGAATGGGCCAACTTTGTTGGACATCGATACGGAACACCAACACCAACGGTTCCATCTGGAAAAGACTTGTTATTGGAGATTGATGTGCAAGGAGCAGTTGCGGTGAGAGAACGTCAAGAGGATGCTGTTGTCGTCTTGATCGTCCCACCCGACCGACCTGAACAAGAACGACGCATGAGGGCCAGAGGCGATACCGAGGAACATATAGCGCAACGACTCGAAGCGGCCGATGCCGAAGAACAAATCGGACGTGAGCTTGCAGATTCCGTAATAATCAACGCTGACTTAGATCATGCAGTAGGAGCAGTTGAGTCAGTTATTGCTGATTTCCGTCAACAAAGATCAGAACTGTAGGGCCGTTATGCTGCGATCAGCTCGTTCGAGTCAAGCAGGCCGCTGATAGCATGGTGGTTCGGTCTAAACCGTTGAATCCTTACCGAGGTAGAGCAGATGTCTGACGAACAAGACACGATGATTAGTCCAGGCCTTGAGGCGTTACTTGAAAAGGTCGATTCCAGGTTTACGTTGGTGAGTTTGGCTGCGAAGAGGTCACGTCAACTTATCGCTTATGACCTTGGGCTTGGAGAAGGGGGAGGTAGCGAAGTCCCTCCACAAGTCACGAGCACGGCACGTAAGTCGTTATCGACCGCGTTTGAAGAAATTGAGGCTGACAAAATCGGCTACGAGCGGTTCGACCCGGAAGAACGTGCTCGCTTAGAGGCAGAGGCGCTGGCACAAGCGGAGGCTGATGCAGCCGCTCTTGAGGCCGTGCCTGACGAAGAGTAGGTAGAAACCGCCGATGCTGGCAGGCCGCCGCATCATCCTGGGCGTTACCGGGGGAATAGCTGCTTACAAGGCAGTTTTGCTGTGCAGAATGCTGGTTGACGCCGGGGCACACGTGATCCCGGTGATGACGGAAAGTGCGCAGAAATTTGTTGGACGGGCAACTTTCGACGCCTTGGCCTCGGAGCCCGTCCGAACATCAATCTTCGATGATCCAGATCCGATTCCCCACACGACGCTCGGTCAGACAGCAGACCTTATTGTCGTAGCCCCTGCCACTGCGCGGAGCATCGGGAGTTATGCGACTGGTATTTCGAATGACCTTCTAACGGCAATCCTGGTAGCGACGCGAGCACCAGTTGTCGTATGTCCCGCTATGCATACCGAAATGTGGGAACACGCGGCAGTCCAAAATAACCTTGAGACTCTCAAGAGTCGAGGAGTCACCGTTGTCGCTCCCGAAGAGGGACGACTTGCGGGTGGAGACTCGGGATCAGGACGGTTAGCGGCTCCAGAAAAAGTATTCGAAGTCATTAAAGAGATACTCACGACCGGCGACCTCAATGGGCGAAAGGTTGTGGTTACAGCTGGCGGCACTCGAGAAGCAATCGACCCAGTTCGCTATGTTGGGAACCGCTCCACTGGCAAACAGGGCTATGCCCTCGCTGCGGCAGCCGTTGCTCGCGGAGCCGAGGTCACTTTAATTTCCACCGTTGCTATCGATGCTCCGCCAGGAGTTGACCTAATTTCGGTTGAGTCCGCGGCACAGATGCATGAAGCCGTTCTAGAACGGGCCGACGCGGATGTGATTGTTATGGCGGCAGCCGTCGCTGATTTTCGTCCAGTTGAGACATCAGACTCCAAAATCAAAAAGGACGGAGGGCCACCGGATTTACATCTTGAAGCTACAGCGGACATCTTGTCCGATCTAGGTGCTTCCAAGCTACCGGGACAGGTGATTGTGGGATTTGCTGCAGAGACCGACGAATTGATCCTCCACGCACAAAACAAGCTTGAGCGAAAGAACGTTGACGTCATCGTCGCTAACGATGTCTCAGCCCCAGAGGTCGGCTTTGCCCATGAAACAAACGAAGTAACAATCCTTGAAGCCAATGGTTGTCAAAGACATGTCTCGCTTCGATCGAAGCGACAAATAGCGGATGAAGTGTTGGATACAGTTGCTGAGATACTTGCTAGGTAACTTGAGGTGTCTCTCGAGGTGTTCTTTGGCCTAGCCTTAGCTTTGCCGGTCGAATAATCAGGAGAGATGGCGTGAGTCGATGGACTTTCACCTCGGAGTCGGTGACTGAAGGTCATCCCGACAAAATGGCAGATCAGATTTCTGACGCCATTCTGGACGCGATGCTCAAGCAAGATCCAGCCAGCAGAGTCGCCTGCGAGACAATGGTGACCACTGGACTTGTCGTTGTGGCAGGGGAGATCACTACCAGCGGGTTCGTGGATATACCGGCGGTGGTGAGAGAAACAATCAATGAGATTGGGTATGACCGAGACTCTCTCGATTTTAATGGCAGCACATGTGGAGTAATGGTCTCTCTCGATGAACAATCACCCGACATAGCTCAAGGGGTTAATGATTCTGAAGAAGTTAGGAGCGGCCAGGCAGGTGAGGATGATGCGCTTGATCGCCAAGGTGCTGGCGATCAGGGCATGATGTTTGGGTACGCCTGTCGCGAGACAGAGGTGCTGATGCCACTACCCATCCATGTGGCCCATCGGATGGCCGAACAACTCACCGAGGCACGCAAATCTGGCCAAGTTCCGTATTTGAGGCCAGATGGGAAGACACAGGTTTCCTTTGAGTACGAGGATGGCCGCCCCATCAGGTTGAAGACAGTTCTTGTTTCCACGCAACACAACCCAGGTATCGACAGAGACGGGATGATTCGCCCAGATTTAATCGAACATGTCATCAAACCATCGGTGCCGGCAGAATTCGCGGATGATGACTTTGAAGTCTTTGTAAATCCGACCGGTAATTTCGTTGTTGGTGGCCCCGTTGGTGATTGCGGTCTTACAGGTAGGAAAATTATCGTTGATACCTACGGAGGCTATGCCCGACATGGCGGCGGAGCCTTCTCTGGAAAAGACCCCTCTAAGGTCGATCGATCAGCTGCGTACGCAACACGTTGGGTAGCAAAGAACCTCGTAGCAGCGGGAGTCGCTGACCGTTGTGAGGTTCAGGTCGCCTACGCGATAGGTGTAGCCCGCCCGGTGTCAGTCCTAGTAGAGACCTTTGGTACCGAAAACGCCGACCCCGAACGGATTACAGCGTCGATCAACGAAATTTTCGACCTTCGACCCGCCGCTATTCTGAGAGACTTGGACCTCCGCCGACCAATTTTCCAACCGACCGCATCGTACGGTCATTTTGGCCGCGAATCGTCTGGCGATCTATTCACCTGGGAACGAACCGATCGAGTGGACGACTTACGCTCAGCTCTTGGTCTATAAATCCTTTACGTGACTCCTCGAAGTCCCACCCGTCAAGCAAACTGATCTCGTGTCACGAGTAGTTCGAGTTCTCCCAGATGAACCTGCCGTAGATCGAGAATTCGACTATCTGCTTAGCGATGATGTCGTTGACTCGTCGAAATGTTCGGAGGTCAAGGTTGGCACGGTAGTGCGGGTTGATTTACGAGGCCGAAGGGTTCGAGGTTGGATAACTGCTTTAGATGTAAAGCCGCAAGAAGGTCTCACACTAAGTGAAGTAAAGAAAGTCAGCAGTTACGGTCCCCCCTCCTCTTTGGTGGAACTCGCCAATTGGGCTAGTGGACATTGGTTGGGCAGTCGCGTTCACTTCCTACGCACAGCGACTCACGACCGCGTTGTGTCCTCTATCCCTCAAAACAACAAACAGAAATACGCGAAGCAAGCGACCAATGATTTGGCCGAGGAAGCCTTTCGCCGAGGTGGGGCCGTAGTACGAACCCCACCAACGAGTGATGACGTTTCGATAGCCGTAGCCGCGGCGTCACAGGGTCGGGCGTTGATTCTCGTTCCGACTCTTGCTCGAGCACAACGGCTTGCGGTAGCCATGAAGAGAGCTGGGATAAAGGTAGCCCTTTATCCACGAGACTGGCGAGCCTCCGCAGGCGGAGCAGTAACAATTGGGACCCGCTCTGCGGCATGGGCACCTATTAGCCCGATAGAAGCAGTTCTGGTTTTAGATGAACATGATGAGGCCTATCAACAAGAATCTGCTCCGACATGGCATGCTCGAGATATCGCCCTAGAACGAGCTAGACGTGATGGAGCTAGGTGGGTAATAACGTCTCCCACGCCTTCGCTTGAAGCACTGACATGCGGTGCTCCTTTATTGACTTCAGACCGCGCAACAGAACGAGCCGGATGGCCGATCATTGAGTTAGTCGATCTACGAAATGAAGCCCCGAAGGCTGGGTCATGGTGCTCCGATCAACTCTCGCGTTCCATTCGAAACCATCACAGAGTTGTATGTGTTCTGAACCGGAAGGGACGGGCCCGATTCGCCTATTGCGACCAATGCGGTGAGTTAGCAAGATCCGAAGAATCCGGGAAAGCTTTAGGTCTTGACGGTGACCGTCTAGTTCACCCCGTCGATGGTGACGACAGACCAGCGGTGTGCGCATCCTGCTCTTCTACGAAATTTCGCAGAGTAAAACTTGGAGTTACAGGAGTTACCGAAGAATTGACGCATATCGCCCGTCGACCAGTAGCAGAAGTCGACTCCACCACTGAAAGCCTGCCGGTGGACGCAGATCTCTACGTCGGTACCGAAGCGGTGTTCCATCGACTTGACGGAGCTGACCTAGTGGCGTTTCTGGATTTCGACCAAGAGGTCCTAGCTCCCCGATACCGAGCCGCAGAAGAAGCCATGTCGCTACTGGCTCAAGCTGCCCGTTTAGTAGGCAGAAGAGAGAATGGTGGTCGCATTCTGATTCAAACAAGGATGCCTCAACATCCGGTTCTTCAAGCGGCCGTCAACGCCGACCCCGGGTCATTAGCTCGAGCAGAACTAGAGATACGCAGACAACTCCAGCAACCACCCGAAGCTCATTGGGCAATTGTCTCTGGTTCTGCAGCCAAGGAATTTATTGATCGAGTTGGGAATCCCGACGGGATAGAAATAATGAATTCAAATGATGAACGATGGCGAATCCGAAGCAATGACCGCCAACGCATGGTTGAGATACTGGGCAATATCGAACGGCCAACAGGAAGATTGAGAATCGAAATCAACCCGCTTAGAGCCTGATTGGTTGACACCGATAACCTAGGAATCACCATGAGTTATCAGATACGCGTGATGGGCGACCCTGTCCTCCGACAAGAAGCTAAGTCAATCGACAATATCGATGGACGAATTATTCAGATGGTCGATGACATGGTTCCAGCGATGTATCAGGCAGAAGGGATTGGATTAGCAGCCCCGCAAGTAGGAATTCAAAAGAGGCTCTTCGTCTACGACATCGGCGAAGGTCCACAGACGCTTGTCAATCCTGAAATTGTTGACTCCGATGGTGAGTGGGCCTTCGAGGAAGGGTGCCTCTCCGTTCCAGGATTATCATTTGAGATTATTCGGCCCAAGGAAGTTCACCTAATAGGACGAGACCTGAATGGGAACGAGGTTTCAATTGAGGCTGATGAGTTATTGGCACGGTTGTTCCAGCATGAACTCGACCACCTTGACGGAGTCCTTCTACTTGATCACCTTGACCGTGATGAACGAAAGGCCGCCCTTCGTCGGTGGCGTGAAATCCAAAGTTCACCTGGTGCTCGCCCAGCGTCCTCGGATGACCTCGCACTACCGTGACTAATAGCTTGCCCCGGCCGCCTGAACACCCACGTTCGTTGGTGTATTTCGGCAGCCCAGAAACGGCGGTACCCGCGTTGCTTGGATTAGTAGACGCTGGGTTTGAAATTCCCTTAGTGATCTCGATGCCGGATCGTCGGCGAAGCAGGAGGGCAGCCCCTACAGCTACGCCAGTCAAGGAAGTAGCTACTCAACTTGGAATACCTGTATCTGACGACGTGGCAGATGCGTTATCTGTTGACGCAGACTGCGGCGTGGTCGTGGCCTATGGCCGGCTCATCGACAAAACAGTTCTGGCCCAGTTGCCGATGATCAATCTTCATTTTTCTTTACTTCCACGTTGGCGTGGAGCTGCACCAGTTGAGCGAGCCATTTTGGCTGGTGATAGGGCAACAGGAGTTTGCGTTATGGGCCTCGAACCAGAGTTAGACACGGGTCCTGTTTACCGACGACGAGAAGCGGAAATCGGTGAGCAGACAACAGCGCAAGAGTTAAGTGAAGAGTTAGCGAAACTGGGAGCCGAGGAACTTGTTGCCGCAATTAGAGAAGGACTGAAGGATCCCGTGCCACAGATAGGAACGGCAACAACAGCAAACAAAATCCACAGATCTGATTTGAATCTTGATTGGAAACTTTCAGCTGTTGAGCTCGATCGAGTAGTCCGAGTAGGAGGAGCTTGGACAACCAATGAGTCCTCTCTTCTAAAAATTCACCAAACACGTGTCGTCAGCGGCGAAGGCGAGCCAGGAGTCTTAGATCATGATTTGGTTGGGACCAGCAACGACCTATTGCAGCTGCTGATTGTGCAGCCTGAGGGAAAATCACGCATGGACGCCAGCGCATGGATCAACGGCGCCCACCTCGGCATAAAAGCGCGATTAGGGACGTGAGAAGTCCGACGAGCCGCCAGGTAGCCGTTCAGGCTTTGACGGAAATACAAACCGGATCGAGAGCCAATGTGGTTCTTGCAGCTTTCCTGGGTGACCAGGGGAGAGGATTGAGTGAAAGAGATAGGGCTTTCGTCACGGAATTAGTGCAGGGAACCACTCGTATGCGCCGCGCTGTTGACCACCTTCTCCAACCGTTTATCACTAGAAAGTTAGACACTGATGTCTTAGCGGCACTTCGCATGGGTGCATACCAGCTTCACCATCTCCGCACTCCGGCCCACGCGGCAGTAAATGACACTGTCTCAGTGGCGCCTCGAAGAGCTAGGGGTCTAGTTAACGCTGTTTTGCGTAAAGTGGCGGATGTTGATCCTGAATGGCCTGACGAGGCTACGCAATTTAGCTACCCCGACTGGATTTGGAATCTGTTCCTAGAGAGGTGGGGTCAGGAAGGACGGGCTTCGCTGATCTCAATGAATACACCGGAGCGGCCGCTCCCTAGGTTTGATGGGTATATACAAGGCCAAGCATCTCGTTGGGTAAGCGAAGCTGTTGATGATGCATCACCAAACGGAGGGACAATCGTCGATCTATGCGCTGCCCCGGGAGGAAAGGCGACTGCCTGCGGGGCGGCGTGGTCAAAGATTTGGGCAAACGAAATCGACCCCACAAGGGCTCGTGCACTCAGCGAAGTCGTCGAGAACTATCGGCCAGAAATACAGGTTGTAGTTAGTGACGGCACGAACACCCCCTTTGGTGACGGCTTTGCCGATGCAGTCCTAGTTGATGCGCCCTGCAGTGGACTCGGAGCATTGGGACGTCGAAGTGATGCACGCTGGCACATCTCTAAAGAAGCAATTACTCGACTCACCGGCACCCAAGACGCACTGCTAGAAGAAGCTTTGCGAATATTACGACCGAGCGGCGTTCTCACTTACAGCGTGTGCACCACCACTCAACAAGAAACCTGCGGGGTAACTCAAGCCTTTCATGAACGGCACCAAGAATTAAGAAGCCTCGAATTGCAAGGAAGTCATTGGCGACCGCATTGCAATGGAGGCTTGGTTTTGCCTCATGATTACGAGACAGACGGGATGGCCATATTCCAATGGGTGCGAGAAAAATGAGGATCAATTGATGCGGATTGGTTTGATCTCAGACACTCACATCCCAGAAGCAGGCCCAGAGCTCTGGCCACAGACCTATGAAGCTTTTGAAGGCTGCGATGCCATCCTCCACGCTGGAGATATTTACGAAATTTCGGTGATTGAGAAACTCAGTCAGATAGCCCCGACATGGGCAGCGCGGGGTAACGGCGATGATGGTTCTTCAGGGCGCCTAGTGCAGCCGGAACACTCTCAACTAGCGGCATCGTGGATCCATGAATTTGACGGTCTCAAGATTGGGCTAACTCACCACATGCCAATCCCAGAGTTGCCTTCCTACGGAGTTGTTGATGCTATCGACAGACATTTTGATGGGTCCAAACTCGATGTTGTCGTTTACGGGGATACCCATGTTGAACACATCACCACAATTCATGACGTGTTATGCGTCAACCCTGGATCACCGACTTTTCCTCACAACCTGTCTGTTCAGATGGGAACCATCGGGTTTCTTGACATCCGAAATGGGACGGCAGAAGCATCGATTTGGAGACTTACTGAAGACGGCATCGAACCCTTCGACTGGGACACGTGGGGGCGGCCTTGGTAAAGCTTGACTAACTTCTTAGTTGTTCACGTTGCTCTACAAGAAAGAAATGGCAATGGAAAAAAGTGACTGGTTATTGAGCACCGTTGAGGAACCAATTGATCCGCTGGAAGAGATCGTTGACCCCCACCACCATCTATGGGACTTTCCTGCCGGGACCTACCTGCTTCCCGAGCTGCATATGGACACAGGTTCTGGCCACAATGTCGTGCAGACGGTTTTTGTCGAGTGTGGCGCCGAATACCGAAACGACGGTCCGGAACATCTCCGCTCTGTAGGCGAAATTGAGTTCGTTCGACAACAATCTGAACTTTCAGTGGACGCTGATGGTGCAGAAATAGCAGGGATCGTAGGATTTGCTGACTTGACGAGAGGAAACTCCGTAGAGGAGGTCCTAGCCGCCCAAGATGCCGAAGGTGGAGGGAAATTTCGGGGTATCCGGCACGCCAATGCATGGGACGGCAGCGACCAAATTCGGGAATCACACACAAAGCCTCCACCTGGATTACTAAACCACGGCAACTTCCGTGAAGGTTTCGCCAAGCTAGGCGACATGGGGTTTAGCTTTGACGCGTGGATGTTTCACCCACAGGTTGAAGAGTTAGCTGACTTAGTAGCAGCAGTACCGGGAACTCCAGTTGTGTTGGACCATCTAGGAGGCCCTCTGGGTATTGGTCCATATGCGGACGCGCGAGATCAGGTTCGAGCGACTTTACGACCAGCACTTGAGTCGTTAGCTGAGCACGAACAAGTCATGGTCAAGCTAGGTGGGATTGGTATGAGTATCTATGGAGTCGGATTGAACCGCTTACCTGCAGCTCCGACATCAGAACATGTAGCTGAGCTATGGAGTGAGGACATACGGCATTGCGTGGACACATTCGGGCCCGAAAGGTGCATGTTCGAGAGCAACTTCCCTGTCGACAAGCAAGGTTGTTCTTACACCATCTTGTTTAATGCTTTTCAACGCATCGCTGATGAAGCGGGGTGGAGTACCTCTGAACGCGCTGACTTGTTCTCCGGGTCTGCCCGCAGCTTTTATCGTCTGAACTCGAGGTAGTGGCAGCACCAGAACTTCGGTCGTCACGGTTACTGCTGAGACATTGGCGTCCGGAAGATAGAAGGCCGTTTGCCTCTATGAATGCTGATCCTCAAGTTATGGAGTATGAACCGCCCACTTTGAGCACCGACCAAAGTGACCTGTTGGCGGAGACGATCCAACTTGGCTTAGAAGCAAGAGATTATGGGCTTTGGGCCGTCCAGATTTGCGATGACGTCCACGGTGATGAAAGTCCCTTTATAGGTTTCGTCGGTCTTTCAGTCCCGATATGGGATACAGCGTTCACCCCCTGTGTGGAGATCGGATGGCGTCTCTCTCGACCATATTGGGGGTTCGGATACGCGACAGAGGCAGCAGCCCAGGTTTTTGAATACGGCTTCAACGTTTTGCGACTCGACGAAATCCTTTCGCTTACCTCGTTGTTGAACTCGCGGTCCATGGCGGTGATGCAACGATTAGGGATGACACGCAACGAAAATGAAGATTTCAACCACCCGAATCTTGATGCGAACGACGCCTTGTGTCGCCATGCGCTATTCCGTATGTCAGGTCAACTGTGGGCACGTAAATAAAGGCAGTTCGAAGTTAAATTATTCCCGACGGAGACTGTTCAAGACCCGCCCATTGGGTTGCATCGTGGCCATACAACAGCCTGCAACCATCCTCGTCTCTCAAGTCTCTTAGCTTTCTCATTGAAGCCAACTGCAGATCGTGATCGAAACCAAACGGCGGCAACAACATTCCCTCAAGGACAGCTTCCCAATAAACACAATCTCCTGTTAAGACAACAGGTCCGCTCTCTAAATTAACTCGAAGGGATTGATGCCCTGCAGTGTGTCCTGGTGTTGGAACACACATGACCGAACCGTCCCCAAAAACATCATGGGGTCCATCAATTTTTAACACGTCATGGCCGAGATCAAAATCTGCTGGGTTGTACACCTCATACTCGATGAGCTTTGGAAGATGAGCTGAGTCCCACTCGGATTGTTGAACAACGATCCGTGCGTTCGGAATCAGAGAGGTACCTCCGCAGTGATCGAAATGCAGATGACTAAAGATAATGTTGTCGACCGAGAGCGGGTCTACATCAACCTTTTCGAGACGCGTTGAGACTCGGTCGTCAGAATCAAAGCGTGATGCAAATTGGCGAGCCATTAAGGGATACCTTGCCCCAACACCATCCACTAAATCATGGTGGAGTCCAGTGTCGAACAAAGCAGTCTGACCAGTGGGATGTATCACCAACCAGCTAGGAATAGGCAATTCGACATTCCCCTCAAGTCCGGCCACTACAGAAGAAGCGGAAGTGGATAACCAACCACATTCGAGTGGAACAAGTCGAAGAGAAGTCATTGAGGAAAGATAGGCCCTAACAGCAACCGAATGCAGGAAACCTAGCTCAGGGTGTTTCTCTAGCCCAGAGTTGATCAGTCAAACGCCCACATCGTTGTTGGATTGCCTCCAAGGCCTCACAGATCAGGTCTTCTCTGTACCGTTGGCCCACAACCTGTACCGCTGCCGGGCGATTTTCAACTAGTCCTGTTCCGACAACGCCGGCTGGTAAACCCAAGTAATTAATAGCCATGGAGTAGCTGGAAGCCTCAAGGAAATCCTTGCATGCTTCGAAACTCTGAAGGTCATAGTCCCAGTCATAGAGGCTGTTCATATAAATCGGGGTGAGCGCCAACGGAAACTCTGACAGGAAGAGATTCCAGTCCCGCATCATTCTCGTGCGATCTCCGAAATCGCCAATGAACTCGTCAAGTTCAAGGATTTCTCCCATTTGAAAAAAATAATCGAAAGTCGTTTTGATCTCGTCGCTGCCGTGCTCAAGGACCTGCGGCAAGAGGCCAACTTTCATCTCCGTTATCAATGTTCTGAACCAGTCTCTGAATGGTTCATCAATCGAAGGTGTCGTTACCTCGACTACTTGATACCCAGCATCTTGCAGCGCTTCGGCGGCTTCGTCGATGAGTTTCAAAATATCGTCATGAATCGGATAACCGTAAGATTCCTTTGTGACTGCAACGGGTATTGGGCCGTCAAGTTTTACGCCACTCCACGGCACCGGGGGAGATAACGGGTCCCGATGATCTGGTCTGATCATGACTTCTGTCGCTAAAGACAAGTCCGCAGCGTCTCGGGCCATAATCCCTTGAACTGACATGACCTGAGATAAAGGTCCGCGTTCGGCTTGCGCACTTGAGTTGAACACTGGGATGCGGTTATTGGTCGGCTTTACCGTTGTAATCCCATTAGCCAACGCAGGAAATCGGAGGGAGCCTCCTATGTCGTTTCCATGGTGAAGCGGACCGAACCCTGCCGCCGCAGCCGCGCCTCCGCCCCCTGAAGAACCTCCTGGACTCGCATCAGGATCCCAAGGATTGAATGTGCGACCTCTCAGTGGGTTCACTGTTGTTCCCCGCATCGAGAATTCCGGAACGTTAGTTCGACCAATAACGATGGCTCCCGCATCGCGTAAATTCTTGACTAGAGGCGCATCTTCGTAGGCCATCAAATCGGCAAATGCTGGAACTCCATTAGGTGTCGCTTGTCCGGCAACGTCAATGTTTTCTTTGATGGTTACCGGCACCCCATGTAAAGCACCTACTTGCTCGCCGTTCGCCAAAGCATCGTCTGCTGCTGTTGCCGCAGCCTGCACTTGCTCGGGAAACTCGACCGTAATGGCGTTAAGTTCAGGATTCTTTTCGGCTACCCGATTCAGCACCGAATCCGCTACTTCTGTAGCGGAGAATGTTCGCTCTCTGATGCCGGCCGCCATTTCAGCCGCACTAAGCCTCCACAGTTCCTCCATCTGGATCCTCCTATAAACCTTTTCGAAAACGTTTATGGTCAGGGAACTGAGCGTCACGTTCTTCGGTTTGAGCAGCGAAGGCCTCAGCCATATCGTCAGGGTCAAACATTGCAGCATTCCAAGTAGCTATGTACTCAAGCCCGTCAGCGACCGAATGATCGCGGCCATAATTCAACGTCTGTTTGGTCCCCCAAATAGCCATTGGGCTTTTAGAGGCGATTTCTTTAGCTATTGCGAAGACTGCGTCGACCATTTCATCTTGGTCGTCATAGATTTCGTTAACGAAGCCCCGCTCTTTCGCTTCGCTTGCGGGCATATTGCGACCTGTGTAGGCAAGTTCACGAACAACGCCCTCCGGAACGAGTTTGGGCATTCTTTGTAACGTCCCGACATCGGCTGTCATTCCGATGTTTATTTCTTGGATAGAGAAAAAAGCGTCTTTGGTCGCATAGCGAAGGTCCGTCGCGGACACCATGTCGATGCCGCCACCAATGCAGGCTCCTTGAATTGCGCACAATACGGGAAGCCGGCTTTCCTCGAGGCAAGTGAAAGAGCGCTGCAAGTTCAGTGCTGTAGTGCGAAAGCTTGCTCGTTGTCGACTTATGTGGCCGGAATCTCCCTGCATGCTCACATCGTTGTTGCCTGCGAAAACGCTTAGGTCCATGCCTGAACAGAAGTGTCTTCCTTCAGCTGAAAGGACGATAACTCGCGCTTCATCTCCCTCAGACAATTGATCAATGATCTCTGGTAGCTCGTGCCAAAATTCGGGAATCATCGAGTTTGCCCGCTCAGGCCGAATCATTCGGACGTGAGCGACGCGGTCGCTTGTTTCAACGTTAAAGCAGGTATATGTCACAGGGCGAGGTTAGGTGCCAGCCGAGATTGATGCGACTCGTAGTCGCATGTAATGCAACTAGCCCGCCAGCATCACGCCCATAACTAGAGCAGCCAAAGAAGCCAAGAGGGCTACACCAGCGCTAGCGCCTCTAATAGAAGCCTTTTCTGTTGTTTGATGTAGCCATGCGCAAGCACCTGAGAGTGCAACGAGAAGCATTTTGATTCCCAATAAGGCATTCCAACTTGAACTAGTTCCCGGAAGAGAAACCATGTTCCAGATTCCAGTGACAACGGCGATACCGAAGAACGGCCAAGCAATGCGACCGAAGGCTTTCGCGATCCCCGGAAGTGCCTCGGGGTGAGTGCGCCTCAATGCTGGAACAATGGCTCCAACCACGATCTGACCCCCAACCCAAACGCATACCGCTAGAACGTGAAGTAATACGCGCAGTGTCTCGCTATCAAAAGTAACGTCTCTCACTTGCCCTGCCTCTGGGATCTGATGATGTGTTCTTAGGTGATACTACGGCACGGAGATTAGGAACCGAGAAGATCCGCCATGTTCTGTGCATAAAACTTGTCAAGAATCTCGTCCGGCATTCCCTCCAACGACGATGCGAATCGTCCAAGAGGGTTTCTTCCCCCTTCGATATGGGGGTAGTCCGAGGAAAATAGATAGAGGTCGGGATTTGACTCGCGAATCATTGCTCCTACGTCTTCGAATGGATACGGGGTAAACGCCATTTGTTGAGAGATTGCTTCCGACGGCGGTGTTTTCAATGCATCTAAATCAGGTTCTGACCGCTTCCAAATTTGGGCTACCAGGTCCAGTCGGCGAAGGAGTGAAGGAACCCAGCCAGCGCCGAGTTCTACGACTGCTCCTCTTAGGTTGGGGTGTCGCTGAAGAACTCCATCTAAGACCAAAGTTCCGACGAATGTTTCGGCGGCATGATGGAGAGCGATCATGTCTTTGCCTCGCACATTTTCACCTCCGCCTATCCAATCCGTTGGTATAGGTCGTCCAGTGTTCATCCAAGCAGGCTTGATTTGAAGTGGGTTACCTCCGACGTGGAGAAGAAATGGAACATTGGCGTCGGCCATCCGCGCCCAAACGGGGTCCAGAGCGTTATGTCCTGGTGAGCCTCCGCCAGCGGGCCGGTGAGGGATCCACATGGCTTCGAGGCCCAAAGAAATTGCGAAGTCGAGTTCTTTCAAAGTCAATTCCGGATCGTCTAGAGGGAGTAGAGCGACTCCGATGAGACGAGGATCATCAGAACAAAATTCGGCCATTGCGCGGTTATGGGCCCGAGTAGCCCCGTAACGAAGTTCGAGGTCAGATGTTGGATCAAATGCGATGGGCCCGCTGAAGGTCGAAAAAACGAGCTGCTGTTGAAATCCCAAAAGATCGAGAGCAACACGACGTTCCTCCTTATTGAAGGCACCGAGAGCGAAGTACCCCTTAGGGCCGGCGATAAGGTCATCACCAAGAGCGACAAGTTCAGCGACTATTTCCGGCGAATGGGCACCTGTTTTTGCTGCTGTCTCCCAAGATTCGCTGCTTCTTGCTCCAGCATCAAAATTAATTTCAGGAATACGATCGCGGATTTCAGGTTCTGCGTGAGCGCTCAAAAAATCAGGTAATTCCATGAGATGGCTGTCAGCGTCTAGGTAAATCCGGTCTCGTGCGTAGCTCATGCCAAAACGGTACTTGATTACGTCACAGGGATGCTTCAGAAGACGGGACGGTAACCTCCGAACATGGCCCAGCGTGAAAACCTTGATGAGTCATCTGATGATTCCCGACCCTCAGTGGGCGACGGAGACTCCTTGTTGGCAAAAGTACTGACCGTGTCTGATGGTGTCGTCGCGGGAGAGAGACAAGACAGGAGTGGTGAAGCACTAGCTTCTGCGTTGATTTCTCACAGCTTCGAAGTTCTCGAACATCGAGTGGTTGTCGATGGTGTAGATAGCGTTGCTGACAGCTTGACCGAGATGAGTAATGGCTTTGCCGGTTTGATCGTCACAACCGGTGGCACAGGGTTTACCGAAAGGGATTTGACTCCTGAAGGGACTCTTCAGGTGATAGAGCGAAACGCGCCGGGAATAGCGGAGGCTATGCGTCTCACCAATCCCCTCGGTCGACTATCTCGTGGGGTTGCAGGCATTGTAGGAAAGTCCATTATTCTCAACACCCCCGGTTCTACCGCTGGGTGTGTCGAGTGCTTTGAAGCCGTGGCTGATGTGATACCTCACGCTTTGCGGCTACTTCACGGCGAACGGCTTCACTGATTGTGAATACTTCCAAGCCCCCCACGGACGCCTCGCTAATGGATCGAGCCATAAGCAACGCGCAAAGAGTTCGAGGAACGACCGCTCCAAATCCGTGGGTGGGAGCGGTCATATTGAGTTCAGATGGTGAAGCCTATGACGGTGCCACAGAGCCCGTCGGAGGGCCGCACGCGGAGCGAGTTGCAATTGATCTAGCTGGGTCGAAAGCTCGGGGAGCAACACTATTTACAACGCTTGAACCGTGTTGCCATGAGGGAAGAACTCCGCCTTGTGTTTCGCACATCATCGAATCGGGAGTGAGTCGCGTCGTTGTCGGTATAACTGACCCCGATGCCCACGTCTCAGGTGGTGGCGTTAGCGCGCTGCGAGACGCCGGGATCGAAGTAGTCGAAGGGGTTAGAAAGAAACAAATAGAAGATCAACTCGAGCCATATGTGCATCAGCGAACTACCGGTAAACCTTGGGTTGTACTCAAGATGGCGTTAACTATGGATGGGAGAACAGCGGCTCCAGATGGTTCGTCTGAATGGATAACTAGCGACGAAGCGCGGAGTGATGTTCATGCGTTGCGGGCGCGATGCGACGCCGTATTAGTTGGAGCTGGGACCATAAGGTCCGACGATCCGTCTTTAACTACACGCTTTGTTTCAGGGAGCGATGCACAACGAATCGTCCTAGGTAAGGCGCCGGCTGATGCGCGAGTCCATCCGTGTTGGGAGTTAGAAGGTGATTTAGAAGAATTGATGTTCGAACTGGGCGGCAGGGGAGTAGTTGATTTGTTGGTCGAAGGAGGAGCTCACGTGGCGGCGTCCCTTCATGAAAAAGGTCTCATAAACGAATATGTCTTCTATATAGCTCCAGCTTTAATGGGCGGTGAAGAAGGTCGCCCCGTGTTTGTAGGCCCTGGTTCTGCGACAATGGCAGACCTATGGCGTGGAGATCTGCGCGATGTTCGCAAGGTTGGTTCTGATCTTCGGGTTGAATTTCGGCCCATAGAAGGAGATTGATGTTTACAGGATTGATTGAAGAACTGGGCTCTTTTGAAGCCAGCGAAGGAGACCGCTACAGGTTCGCCGCAAAAGAGGTTATTGAAGGTACCGAGGTAGACGATTCAATATCGGTTAACGGGTGTTGCCTGACGGTGGTGGCGCTAGGAGATGGCTGGTGGGAAGCCGACGTTGTAGCCGAAACAATCGAACGAACCTCACTCGGTAATCTGCGACCGGGCGATCCCGTCAACTTGGAACGTGCCGTCAGATATTCAGACCGTTTAGGCGGCCACATGGTGCAAGGCCATGTAGATGGAATAGGGACGGTGCTCGCCCCCGGACCAGATCTTCGAATTCGCATTCCGGAACATTTAGGCCGTTACCTAGTGGAAAAGGGCTCCATTACCGTCGATGGAGTCAGTTTGACTTGCTTCGATGTCCGGGATGGAGCGTTTGCAGTGGCGCTTATTCCCCATACCCTCGAGGTAACGACACTCGGGTCGTATACAGAGGGCGATAACGTAAACATTGAAGTTGATGTAATTGCTAAATATGTCGAGCGACTCCTGGCGCCCCACAATGGAGATAACTCGTGATAATCCCCGCAGAGGTTCTCAGCGATGCCTAAATCAAAGACCAGGAACCAAATTTCGGGAGATGCTGATTCTCCGTTGGCCGCTGTAGATGATGCAATAGCGGCGATAGGGCGTGGCGAAATCGTCGTCGTGGTGGATGACGAAGACCGAGAAAATGAGGGCGACCTCATTATGGCTGCGGAACATGCGACACCCGAGAGCATCGCTTTTTTCGTTCGCTACACATCAGGGGTCTTGTGTGCCCCCATGACCGGCGAGCGCCTTGATGATCTGGCTCTGCCTCTCATGGTCGCGATCAACACTGAACCAATGAGAACCGCCTACACCATCACCGTCGATGCGGCCGAAGGGACCACAACCGGTATTTCGGCTAGTGACCGTTCAAGAACTCTTAATCTTCTCGCTTCTCCAGGTAGCGAACCCCATGATTTCGTTCGCCCTGGCCATGTGCTTCCTCTGCGATATAGACCCGGTGGGGTCCTAAAACGCGCCGGCCACACAGAAGCCGCTGTTGACCTAGCGCGTTTAGCTGGTTGCGAACCAGCTGGAGTGCTCGCAGAAGTGGTCAATGAAGATGGCACTATGTCTCGACTCCCAGATCTGATCGAGTTTTGCGAAGAACATGACCTTCTCCTGATCTCCATTGCTGATCTGATTCGCTACAGACGGGCAAACGAGCGACTTGTCGATCCGGTCGCTCAAGCGCGAATCCCGACCATTTATGGCGACTTCACCGGTCATGTATTTCGAGACTTCGACGGAACCGAACATCTTGCTCTGGTGCATGGACAGATCATGGGCTCAGAACCAGTCTTGGTGCGAGTGCACAGCGAGTGCTTAACCGGCGACATTCTCACTTCGATGCGATGCGACTGTGGCAGTCAGCTACACACTGCCCTCAAGGCGATAGCCGAAGAAGAGGCAGGGGTACTGGTCTACCTTCGAGGCCATGAAGGTCGCGGAATTGGCATCGGACACAAAATTGCTGCCTACTCACTCCAAGACGAGGGCCGCGACACTGTTGATGCGAACCTCGAACTTGGCTTACCTATTGACAGCCGTGAATATGGGATCGGGGCCCAAATTCTTGTTGAACTTGGGGTAACTAAGATGCGTTTGATTACCAACAATCCGGACAAGATCGGTGGCCTAGCTGGATACGGACTTGAAATCGTCGAACGTGTTTCCACAGCGCCAGGAGCAAACCCAGAAAATTTGGCGTACTTGAGAACCAAGCAGATGCGCTTGGGTCATCTCATTGAAGGTCTTGACGACCTTGCGGCCGACTAGGTCAGTAAGTACCAGCCGTCGATTGAGACCGTTCGGGCAACGTTTCAATCAGATAATTAACTAGTGATTCGACTCGTCAGGCCGGTACCGTCAACAGCATGCTGAAACTCGTATTACCTAAGGGTTCTCTTGAAAAGGCGACCTTCCAGTTGTTTGAGGAGGCTGACCTTACTGTTCGCCGAACCAGCGACGTCGATTACAGGGCCTCCATCGACGATCCGAGAATTACTGACGTAAGAATTCTTCGACCTCAAGAAATTCCCTCCTATGTAGAGGACGGACTATTCGACATAGGTATTGCTGGCAGAGATTGGATCGAAGAAACCAGCAGCGATGTAGTTTCCCTAGGCGAACTGAAGTATTCGAAAGTGACCGCTAAGCCAGTCAAGATTGTGGTGGCCGTCCCCGCCGATAGTGATTACGAAGTGTTGTCAGACCTGCCTCAAGGCGTAAGAGTTTCAAGCGAATATCCAGAGCTAACGAACCGACACTTCGCCGCTGCAGGTGTCGAGGCAGACGTAAGGCTGAGTTACGGAGCTACTGAGGCTAAGGCCCCAGAGATCGTTGATGCCGTGGTGGATTTAACCGAGACTGGAAGTGCCCTGCGAGCGGCAGGACTGAAAATCATTGACGAAATTTTGACGAGTTACACCGAGATTTTTGCCAACAGCGAATCTTATGCAGATCCTGAAAAACGTAAAGCTATGGAGCAACTAAAAACACTTCTGGATGGAGTCTTAGACGCTCGTGGACGCGTTCTAATGAAACTAAACGTATCTGCACCGGACCTAGACCAAGTCATAGATGTGCTTCCCTCAATGAAGGCTCCGACAGTCAATGAGTTGTGGGGCGGCGGAGGTTTTGCTGTCGAAACTGTCGTAAATAAGAGCGACATAAATGTTTTGATCCCCAAGTTGCTTGATCTTGGGGCAACAGATGTAATCGAACTCCCTATCTCAAAGATTGTTCCCTAGCACCAACGTGCGCTAGTCGTCTTCTTCTGGTTGGTTCTGAACTTCTACAAATGCCAGCCTGATCTGATGCAGGGCCGCTGACAATGTTTGGTGTTCAGGAAGTTGATCGCCGAGTTCTTCAACCAAAATACCCATGGCGTCAATAGGTAAACGGGCTTCCTCTAAGTTAGGAGGATCGACTCGTAGGTGAAGAGCAGCGAGTTCGAAAAGCCCGATGATGTGGTTCGCGACTATCTGACCTGCAGGGACCGAAAGCAGTTGTTCTTGAGCCTCACGAAGTTGTTGCTCCATCGCAGCGGCTGTCTCAGGGTCGATCTCAGTATCTCCCGCCAGACCAGGCATTGGCTCAGGGTCACTACTTTCTCCGGGAACTTCGTGCTCTCCTGAAGGAGTCCAAAAGCTACTCACATAACCTCTTTCAACAACGCGCAGTGTATTTGCGAGAGACACTACTTGTTCGGAATTGCTCTCGACCGTGTTACCCTACGCCGTTGACAATAGATACAAGCGGGGTTCCGCCCCCACCGTTCCACTGAAAGGTGCGATTCGGTCCCTGTCGGGTTGAAGTAACGATCGTTACCGAAGGCTTCGATATGTGAGGCGGGCACCAAATGTGTCCGCCTTTCGTCTTTCAACGGAAGGTGCCATTAACGGACTTGGAGAATGTCCTTGGTTAAGCGAGTAAGGCCATAGCACGCCCAGATGAAGGCGATGCCCGGATCAACGATGAGATTCGGGTACGGGAGGTTCGACTGGTTGCACCTGACGGTGAACAGATCGGAATCAAACCCTTGCCAGAAGCATTGAACATTGCACAAGAACTTGATCTTGACCTAGTCGAGGTAGCCCCAGACGCTAATCCTCCGGTATGTCGAATCATGGACTACGGAAAGTTCAAATACGAGTCATCACAGAGGGCGAAAGAGTCAAGGAAAAAGGCCAGTGCCATTTCTCTAAAGGAGATGAAATATCGGCCAAAAATCGGACAAGGTGATTTTGACACCAAGACCTCAAAAGTCGAGAAATTTCTGTCAGACGGTCACAAAGTAAAGATCACCATCATGTTCCGAGGGCGAGAGGTCTTCCACCCCGAGCTAGGCCGGGAAATTCTTGAGCGAGTAGCAGAAAATGTTGAAACAGTAGGAAAAGTTGACCAATTCCCCAAACTAGATGGCCGAAATATGACCATGGTTCTGAGCCCTGACAAGGTCGCTAAGCAACGACGTAAGAACACTGAGGAAAGCGCGAACGAATAGAGACTAGATAGGTCTCAAGAGTCTAAGAAATCCCCCCAATCCTTCGATAAGGAAAAGTTATGCCCAAAATGAAGACACACAGTGGAGCCAAGAAGAGGTTCAAAACCAGCGGCTCAGGAAAACTGGTCCGCCGGAAACAAGGCAGAAACCACATTCTGGAAAAGAAATCTGCCAAGAGAAAGCGTCGACTTGCCCTTGAAGGCGAAATAAGTAAAGCCGACCTCCCACGCATCAACAAGATGCTGGGCAAGTAAAAGAGAACTTTTAGAGGAGATGTCAAAGTGGCACGAGTAAAGCGTTCTGTCGCAGGCAGAAAAAGTCGTAAAGCGACCCTAGATAAAGCTAAGGGTTACTACGGCAATAAGAGCCGCTCCTACCGAGCAGCTAATGAACAAGTGATGCATAGCGGAAACTATGCGTTTCGAGATCGCAGAGCCCGCAAAGGAGAGTTTCGACGCCTTTGGATTCAACGTATTAATGCCGCAGCTCGACAGAACGGGACCAGCTACAGCAAATTGGTTAATGGGCTCAACGCAGCCGGAGTTCAAGTTGACCGAAAAATCCTGTCGGACATGGCTGTCAATGATCCCGAGGCGTTCAGCAAGTTGGTTGAAAAAGCTGAATCAGCTCGACAAGCAAGCTGACTCTTTCCTCCCAGTCGTCACGACTGACCAGGCTTAGGCGCCTAGTTCGCGACCGGCATTATCGCGATGTTGAAGGCCAGACGGTCGTAGAAGGCCCGCGTGCTATTGGGACAGCTCTCGATATCGGAGCTGACCTGCAGGAAATATTTTATCGCTCTGACCAAAGCCGAATGGTCGACGTCTTTCGTGAGAACGGGGTAGTAACTCACGAAGTAGAAAGCGATGTCCTCGATCAAATAGCAGATAGCGGCTCACCTCAAGGTGTACTTGCCGTTGCGAAGGTGCATGACTCTGCGTTGCCATCAATAGCTAAATGTCGACGAATAGTTGTAATCGACTCGGTGCAAGACCCAGGCAACGTGGGCGCCATTGTTCGTACCGCAGTAGCAGCAGGGTTTGAAGCCGTTGTCACGTCGTCGGGGACGGCTGACCTACTGAGTCCTCGTTCCATCAGAGCGAGTGCCGGAACCATCTTCGGACTGCAAACCGCCAGAAATGTAGACCTCGGCTCGACCCTCGATTCTCTATTAGCGGAAGGCCATTTCGTGGTAGCTACCAACTCAAAAGGTGAACAAGACTTCAGATCTCTTGATGTCACGGACCAGATGACATTGGTGCTAGGAAGCGAAGCTCACGGAGTATCTGACTCTCTTTTAGAGCGTGCCAGTGCCCTTGTGACCATCCCCATGAGCCAACATGTCGAATCGTTAAACGTCGCTGTCGCAGGTGGCCTAGTGATGTATCGCATGCAAACTGTCGAAAATGATCATTAACTCATTCCGTTATTGACTTCTGATAGTCGCCTTGCTGGCCGTATCCTTCAGTGTGTGAGCGTGTACGACCAGATCGCCCAAGCCAGATCTTCCGCAATCGGCGAAATCGAACAAGTTGATGATATGGAGAGCCTCACCGCTCTTGAACCGATGCTTTTCGGAAAAAAATCAACACTTGGAAGTCTGAAGCGCTTGATGAGCGAAGTCGATGAAGCTGAACGAGCCGAGGTTGGTCAAGCACTGAATCAGGCCCAGACCGACGTAAGGGACGCCCACACAGCGATCAAAGAACGGTTCATCGCACAGAACCGTCGGTTCCAGCTAGAGACTGAACGATTAGATCTCACAGAATCCCTCGCCGCTAACAAAAGAGGGCATCTGCATTTAGTGACTCAGACCATGGAACGTCTAGAAGATGTTTTTGTTGGCATGGGTTTCACGGTCTCGGAAGGACCTCAAGCGGAGACTGACTGGTACAACTTTGAAGCCCTGAACCTGCCTGCGGCGCACCCAGCAAGGTCCATGTTCGACACTCTTTACTTGGATCTAGGTGAACGCACGGAGATAGGGGACGGCGAGGGAGGCGAGGCCACGAACATCTTGCTTCGGACTCACACGTCGCCGGTGCAAATCCGGGTTATGGAGTCAAGCCCACCACCGATCTACACAGTTTGTCCAGGTCGTGTTTTTCGCCGAGACACAGCTGACGCTAGCCACATGCCCGTCTTCCATCAGATCGAAGGCCTGGTGGTTGATCACGGCATTAGTCTCACTGACCTCGCCGGGACCCTCAATGAATTTACTGCTGCTTATTTCGGAGGAGCGATTCGCAGTCGACTGAGACCTTCCTACTTCCCGTTTACCGAACCAAGCGCAGAATTCGACATCACGTGTGTCATTTGTGAAGGCGACGGGTGTCAAACCTGTCAAAGAACCGGCTGGATCGAACTTGGAGGCTGCGGAATGGTGCACCCGAACGTTCTGGCAAACTGCGGGATCGACAGTGAGGAATGGACTGGCTTTGCTTTCGGCTTCGGTATCGATCGATTAGCGCTTATGCGATACGGGATCAAAGATTTGCGTGATATGTACACCAATGATGTTCGATTTCTCGAGCAGTTTTAAGCGAGACTCAGAATGAAAGTTCTCCTTTCCTGGTTGCGTGAATTTGCCCCAATCGAGGGTGACCCATACGAACTAGCAGACCACATGAGTGATCTAGGCATGGCGGTTGAAGATACGCGCATTCTTGATCCCCTTGAAGGAGTTGTAGTTGCCAGAGTCGCAGAACTAAGAAGCCATCCCGAGGCGGACAGAATTCAACTAGTCGATGTCGAAGTTGAAGAAGGTGATCGGCTTCAGGTTTGTTGTGGAGCCTTCAACATGTCGGTCGGAGACCTGATCCCATTCGCGACCATCGGAACGGTCATGCCCGATGGTATGGAGATAGCACAGCGAAAAATGCGAGGTGAACTATCAAACGGCATGTGTTGTTCCGCCGCTGAACTTGGTTTGGGCTCAGACCATGACGGGATAATGATCCTGCCCCAGGACCTACAACTTGGAACTCCCTTAATGGAGCAGTTAGGGCTAGTGGGAGATGTTCTATGGGACTTAGAAATCAACCCGAATCGCCCAGACGCAATGTCAATCGCGGGTGTCGCCCGTGATTTAGCCGCCAAGTTAAAGGTGCCGTTTGAAATACCAGACTGGACCATCTCGACCTCAGAAGGATCAGAGGACACCCCCGCGAGTATTCACATCGATGATGGAGTGCTCTGTCCGAGGTTTGCAGCACGTGTTATCCGAGGGGTAACTGTTGAGGATTCTCCACTGTGGATGCAGATGCGCTTAACACTGACGGGTATGCGTCCGATCAATTCGGTAGTGGACGTATCTAACTACGTGATGCTTGAGCTAGGAACTCCAAACCACACCTACGATCTTTCACTAGTTCCGAACGGGCACATCGGTGTGCGACGGGCAGTCCGCGGGGAAACGATCGTTACTCTCGACGATCAAGAACGGGCTTTGCTGCCCGACGACGGGGTCATCGTCAACGAGGCAGGCGACCCAATTGGCATAGCGGGCGTTATGGGAGGGGCGAGCACCGAGATCTCCGCATCAACTGATGCTGTGCTGCTTGAGTTGGCCAGCTGGCAACCTGAGTCGATAGCCAGAACCTCACAGCGACTTGGTCTCCGCTCTGAAGCCTCAGCGCGATTCGAACGGGGAACGGACTGGCGCTTAAATGTAAACGCGGTCGAACGGTTCTGTTATCTCCTCAATCACATCAGTTCAGATGGAATCGACGTAGTAGGAGAGGTCCTCGATGCAAAAGGAGACCTTCCAGAGGTTCCACCGGTTCCGGTGAGAACATCGCGAATAAGCATGTTGCTCGGCCGAGACTTCGAATCAGAAGAGATTCGGGATTTGTTGGTGCCCATCGGATTTGATGTTGCAACGACAGATAATGAAGATGTCCAACTCGTTACTGTTCCTTCCTTTCGTCCCGATACTGAAACAGAAACTGATATCGCGGAGGAAGTGGCGCGCCACTATGGATATAGCGCCCTCGGCACCACAGTCCCTCGCTCTCCCGACGCTGGCCATTTAACTACCGAGCAAAAGTTTCGCAGAGCCATACGACAAATCATGATTGGTACCGGCCTGATCGAAGCTATGCCCAACCCATTCCTAGCTCCCGACGATGTTGCTAAGGCCGGACTTTCGATAGAAGATCCTGTGCAGTTACTTAACCCGCTAGCAGTCGAAGAGTCAGTCCTTCGGCCGTCGCTTCTTCCTGGTCTGCTGGCATCGGTCGCCTACAACTATTCACATCGCAACACGGGAGTGAAGTTGTTTGAAACGGGGGCTGTTTTCCGAAATTCGGGGGATTCTGCTGCCTTACCTGATGAGCATGAGCATCTGGGAGCGTTGCTGTCCGATAGTGATGCGTTTGCGGTTATGGGACTGCTCAGAGAACTGTCATCAGCGCTCAAGGTTGAGCTTGAATTAACCAACACCGACGACCTCCCGGGATTGCATCCCACTCGGGGGGTTCGGGTGTGTATCGCTGGAACAGAGATTGGGTCAGTGGGCGAATTGGACCCTGTCGTTGCGGAACGCTACGAAATTGAAGACAGGTGCGCCTGGCTTGAACTGAGACTCGATCTCCTAATCGAAGCGGCTACGGCAACTGCGGACAATACCTATGAACCGGTTTCCACGTTCCCCTCCAGCGACGTGGACCTCGCCTTTTTGGTTGATGAAGAAGTGCAGGCATCGACCATCGAGGCAACGTTGCGACATGCTGCTGGGGTCGAACTCCAAGCTCTGCAGTTGTTTGACGTATTCCGAAGTGAACAGCTAGATGAGGGATATCGTTCCCTCGCTTTCTCACTTCGGCTCCAGGCCAAAGATCGAACCTTGACCGACGAAGAGGTGGGGGCCGTGCGGCAACGGTGCATTGATGCAGTAGAGACTTCCCACAAAGCGACTCTTCGCTCTTAGGTAAGACCTAATAACCGAGACCGACGTCCACTGGCCCTATCAGGTTTGAACCGGCGATCCGCCTTTCAACATTGTCGGTCACACGTTGAGCGAGAAGGGGGAGTCCCATCTCTGGCGTATTACCAATGTGAGGCGTGATCAGGCAATTATCGAATGACCAAAGCGGATGTCCATCTGGCAGTGGCTCAGGGTCCGTGACGTCCAGTGCGGCTCCTCCAATTGAGCCCTCCCGGAGAGCTTCGACAAGATCTCCTGTGACGACATGTCCGCCGCGAGCAACATTTATTAGCCACGCGTGATTAGGCAGTAAAGCCAGTTCTGTTTTGCTGATAATCCCAGCAGTTTCGGGAGTAAGCGCTAAGGCCAGAACTAGTAGATCACTTGATGGTAGAACCGAGTGCAAATCCTGACTAGCCAGCACCTCTGTTGCACCTTGCACTGGGATTAGCTGATTTCGGACCACGGTTATCTTGCAATCAAAAGGTTGCAGCAGCGGGATTAAATGTTCGGTAATGCCCCCGCCTCCGAGAATTGTCACGTTGGCACCAAATAGATTCCTTCCCTGTGGTTGTGACCAACTGTCGGCTTGGGCGTAGGAACTCAATCCTCGTAAACCTGCTAAGGCCATCGCCAACACGTGTTCGGCGACTGGCGGGGCGTACACCCCTTTGCCGCAAGTCCAAGTGAGGTTGGGTCGAGATCGCAGCATCTCGAGGAAGGGTTCGATCCCTGCATAGGGCAGTTGTACCCACTCAATATTGACGTTGTCGTCAAGCATCGGCGGTAAAAGATCTGCTCGAGCTGGTTCGGCCCAGACCAAGGCCTCGGCGACATCGGGATCCGTGACCTCACCACCGCCAGCCTCGACCGCTTGAACTAAGGAATCACGACGCCAACATTCTGGCTCAACAGCGACTTTTACCATGGCTAAGACGCTAGACGCCCAAAGTGTGTTGGTGGATGTTTAGTCCCATCACTCTGCGGCATAAGTTCCGAAACTCCACATGTCTCCGTCAGGCTCGACTGTCGGCGATAAGACCGCCATCAGGAAAAATGATTTCCCCTGTCACGAAACTTGCTTCGTCACTGCAGAGATAAAGACAGGCGTTTGCTATATCAGATGGTTCTCCGAGGCGACGCAAAGGTGTTTCTTTTATTCGTTCGTCGACCCATTTGTCGTTACTGGTGGCGGCTCCACTCATTGAGGTCTTTATGTAGCCAGGGCCCACTGCGTTAACTCGAATGCCATGACGAGCGAGTTCAATTGCTCCGCATTTAGTAAGCATCCAGACCCCTGCTTTGGACACGCAGTAATCAGAAGCGCCCATAAGCGCTGTTCTTCCTGCCACCGATGCAATGTTGACGATAGCCCCGCCTCCTGTTGCGACCATTTGTTTGGCCACGAATTGATTGGTCAACATAACGCCGGTGAGGTTTACGTCAATAACGCGCTGCCAGTTAGCCAAAGATTTTTCAATCAGCAGCATGTCCTGTCGGTCGTGGCGATCTTGGCTTGCTTGCTGGTCGGGCTCACGACTTACGTACCCGGCGTGAGAGATTCCTGCTGCAGCGACGCAGGCATCAACACTGCCGAAGGTCTCAACTGCAACATTGGCCATGGCTTCCACCTCTTCAGGAATAGAAGTGTCCACCGCCACCGGAGTGGCTTGCCCTCCTGCGGTTTGAACCTCGCTAGCTACATCTGTGGCTCGCTCAAGATTTATGTCGGCCACCACTATCTTCGCTCCTTCTTCAGCAAAACGAAGGCAGCACGATCTTCCTATCCCAGACGCTCCGCCAGTGACGATCGCTACTTTTCCGGCCATACGTCCAGTCATTAGAACCCTCCAAATGTTTCGACACAGATTAGATACCCAAACAAGATTCTGCTTGTGGCAGCCTTATGGGTGACAACTTACGGAGGAATTGTTGTGGAAACGGAGCTCGATGTCACCTACGCGGCAATCATGGATGAGATTGTGGCGACCGGTGTTGCGCCTCATTACGCAGAATTGGCACCTCTTTTGCAAATCTCGCCAGAAGAGGTTCTGCGACGCATAAATCGAATCATGGCGATGACTCCAGGATGGATGGCCCCAGGGACCGACTACATCGCATCGTTTCCTCCGTTTAACAACCAGCCAACCCCATACCGAATCTCAGTAAGAGGGCACCAACGGTGGTTTGCGCAATGTGGATTTGAGGCCTTGGCCTGTTGCTGGATGTTTCCTGGAGAGACGGTGAGCATCGATGCCCCCTGCTTATTGGGAGAAGAGCCCCTCCACCTTGAAATGAAAGATGGAGATCTCTTGCTATCTGAACCGGCGACGGTTGTCGGTTACACGCGAAGTCGTCTCGGGATGCAAGAGCCTGATCAGCCTTTCCGGTGAGGTGGTATGAACTTGTTCAGGTCTGAACAACATGCAAAACGATGGAACGAGTGGGAAGAGTCAATGGCGCAGACGCTGCATCCTGTTGAGTGGTGGATTGAGACATTCCGAAATCCACTCTTCCGCAATCGCAGCAGGCCCGACTACCTGACATGGCTCGCGACAGACGAAGGAACATCAGCCACGATGGAGTTTGCGCATCGATTAGAGCAGTAGTTATTCAAGAACGCCAGCTACAACCAGGTCCGCTATTTCATCTCCGTCGTACCCTAAGAGGTCGCTAAGAATCTCGAAATTATGTTCGCCCCATAAAGGTCCACTGCGATTGGGTGTCCCATCGCTTCGAGACAGGCGAAAGCCATACTGTTCAACCCATGTCGATTGGTAAACCTCGTGGGGCACCTCAACGAAGTGAGAACGGTGAATGAGCTGTTCATCGGACGTTATTTCTGGACTGTTTTGAACTTGGTGTGCTGGCACTCCGGCCTTTTGAAGCAATTTGGTGACTTCAAGAGGGTCTTTTGAAATACACCAGTCCCGCAAAATTTCATCGAGTTCTGCTTCTCTTGCTTGTCGTTCCGCTAGTCCTAAATTCGCGAGGTCATCGCTGCCAATTGTGTTGGCAAGAACCTTCCATTGCTCGTCACTCTCACAAGCTATGGCCACCCACTGATCGTCTTGTTCGTTCGCGCATTGGTACACAGAGTGCGGTGCCATCCAGCGATCGGCATTACCCATCCTCGTTTGGGCAAATCCGTTCACTTCTTGGTCGAGGATCGCTTCGGTCAAAAAGTGCACCCCACCTTCAGCTTGTGAGAAATCTAAAATCATGCCTTCTCCGGTGCGTTCTCGGTGTTCCAAGGCAGCAATTAATAGAGCCGCTGTTAACCGCGGTGAAGTTGCGTCCGTGTAGGCAAGAAAAGGGCCTGCAGGCAGCCGATCTGCCCAACCGGTTAGCTCGTAATAGCCTCCGGTTGCGGCGCCCATGTTGCCGAAACCGGGAATTGGAGAAAGGGGACCGGTCTGTCCGAAAAGCGTTGTGGAACACACGATTAGCCGTGGATTGACTTCCATTAATTCTGCAGGGCTTAAACCCACTCGATCGAGAACTCCTGCGGAAAAGGCATTGACGACGATGTCGCTTTTGGCCGCAAGGTCTAAAACAACTTGGCGAGCTTCAGGAGCCTTCAAGTTAATTTGCAAGCTTTCCTTGTGAGCGTTTATGGAATGCCACTGCTGGCTGTTCTCTGGACCGTCTGGATCGTCAGGGTCTCGACTTAACCCAGAGGTGCGAACCTGATCAGGTCGAGTTTGGGACTCCACCCGAATAACGCGAGCGCCGTAGTAGCCCAACATACGCGTAGCGAATGGACCCGCGTATACCCAAGTGAAGTCCAGGACTGTCAATCCATCAAAAGGAAGTTTCGGGGGCGACGTCGAGACTTCCAGTTTTTCGATATCTCGAGCTTCGGCTAAGACCTCTTCAGTGTGCTCACCCAAGGTTGGTGGTCGACCCAATCTCTGAACCCCAACAGGATCGCCATGCGCCCACGGCCCCGGAAATTTCACGGCCCTTCCTAATTGAGGCATCTCGACTTCATCCCAGAATTCTCGTTCGGTGTAATGAGGTGTATCGAGAACATCAGATGGGGTGATCACCGGAACCAACAAGATTTTGTCTCGCTGCGCCATCGTGAATAAGTCTTGTTTTGAATAGGGGAGAAGTGCTTTGGTTAAACACTGTGCTGTTCGTTCGGTGATCGCTGCAACTTCTTCTAGCGGGCGATCGGTTAGTAGGTCCGTCCAATCAAGCCCATGTAGGTCCTCGTCTAAATGACCTTCACCCCATACCCACTCAAGTAGTCGGTTAGTGAAAGATCCGACGAGTACTCCAGGTAAAAAAGTAATGGTGACATAACCATCAGCGCACTCATAAACAAACCGGAACTTGACCATCCCCAGAAGTTCAAACCCTCCACCGGTTCGTTGGGCTGGTGGATTGTCACAGAGAGAGGGGGCCAGCCATCCTTGACCTGTCAGAATCATCGCCTCTTGAGCTGAAACGTCAACGTGTTGACCAACTCCGCTGACTTTTCGTTCAGTCAACGCGATTAGAGCCGCACAGGCAGCTTCTGAAGCGGCATTCACCCAGACCTGAGGTGCAGAAATACGAACTGGGGCCCGGTCCCTATGCCCGTTGAGCGACATCGGACCTGCTGCTGCGCTGAGAGTGAGATCAGTCCCAACCCATTCTGATTTGGGGCCGTCGTCACCGAAATTGCTCATCGACACGGTTACTAGTGACGGGTTCAGCTTTCGAAGCTGATCAAGATCAAGTTCAAAGGCCCCGCATTCAATCAAGACGTCGGCCGTGCTCACTAAGTTATGCAGAGTTTCCTGATCGCGGATAACGACCGATCGCTTACCGCGGTTATAGGCCCAATGTTGGAGTGAGAACTCAAGGTCTTCGGTGTCGGATGCAAATGGTGGAAGGCTCCTTGAACGTTGCCCTTCGGGTGGTTCCACCGCGATCACATCAGCGCCTAACTGAGCTAATAGGAATCCGGCGAAGTGACCGCGATCATCTGTTAGATCCAGAATTCGGTAATGCGACAGCATCGGCCCCCCATTGCTTCGATCGCCTTGAATGATGATCGTAGTGTCGGCCTTTAGCGTAGATCGACAGAAAGTGATGAACTGTCATCTCATCGCGAGGAACCAATGACTAAAGAAACAGATGAAACTGAATTTGACCCCGTAGCTGATCTCTACGAGAGGCAGCGACAAATTCGCCAAGAAATGGGCGGAGCGGATCGTGTCGCCAAGATGCAAGAAGAAGGAACTCCAACTATCCGCGAACATATCGACGGCCTCTTGGACAGCGGAACTTTTCGCGAATTGGGAACCCACAGCCGATCAATGCGTTTAGAAGATCGTGCCAGTACACCAGGAGACGGCAAAGTTGGCGGCGAAGGTCAAATTGATGGCCGCTCTGTAGCTATCGGAGGTGATGACATCACCGTTAAAAAGGGGTCGAGTGCAATCGTGGGCAGTCGGCGACTGCACCGACTATATGAGCGCGCGATGGAGCGTGGAATGCCCTATGTCTACGTCGGAGAAACAGGAGGTGGTCGAATCCCTGACCTTATTGGGGCCGAAGGGATCTCTGATGTAGCACCTGACCCTGAACTAGCTCGTAGGAGACGTCAGATCCCAATGGCAACTGTCATCGTCGGTCAAAGCTTTGGTGGCTCTTCATTTCAGTCAGCATTCTCAGATTTTGTTGTTCAGGTACGCGGCTCGGTCCTAGCGGTTACATCTCCAAGGGTCTTCGAAGTAGCAACCGGAGAAATCATCGGCTTCGAAGAACTCGGAGGGGTAGATGTTCATTCGCGAATAACTGGCCAAATAGACCTTGGTGTCGAGACTTTCGAGGAGAGTTATAGCGCGGTTCGAAGATGGCTTTCTTATCTACCGTCAAATGCATGGACGAAGGCGCCTCGCAGTGAGGTACGAGCGGACCTATCAGCCGATGAGTCACTCGCCGCGATGATTCCGGCGAAACGGACCCGAGGGTATGACATGAGGCGGTTTAGTGCCGCCCTTCTCGACCCGGGGACCTTTATGGAACTACAACCAGGGTACGCCCGTAATCTGACGACTGGGTTAGGAAGACTTGATGGCTTTTCGGTCGGAGTTATCGGAAATAACCCAATGTTTAACGCGGGTGTATTGGATCCCGAAGCCTGCCGAAAAGCCATCCGGCTTATGTGTCTTTGCGACGCGTTTAACCTGCCCGTTATTTTCTTGATGGACGTCCCAGGTTTCATGGTCGGAAAAGCGGTTGAACACAATCGAATCCTCGCTCTCGCTATTCGATTCGTAGAGGCCCTTGGAAACATGTCCACCCCTACCTTGACTGTGACTCTTAGAAAAGGTTTCGGATTGGCTTTCCCGGCTATGAATGGTTCTGGTCTGGGTTCCTCGGGTCTTTATTCATGGCCCGGCGCAGAGATTGGCTTCATGGACCCAGAAGTTGGTGTCAACGTCGCGTATGCATCTCGGCTAGAAACCTTGGAACCCGATGAGGCAGAAGAAGAACGGGCCAGGCTGGTTTCTGAGATTGGGCTTGCAACGTCACCATATGAAGCGGCGGGAACTCTTCGTATTGACGAAGTAATTGATCCCGCAGATACAAGAAGGGTCCTGGTAGATGACTTACGGCAGCTTGACGGGCGGCGAATACCTCCCCCTGAACAGCGACCCTTGAGTTATTGGCCCACGGTCTGACCGCTGGAGCATAAGGTCATAAAGATGAGCTATGTAGTTTCCGAAGAAGAACGAAACGCTTGTAGTCGAGATGGCGCAGTACCTTTGAGGAAGGTCGTAAGTGACGAGTGGCTGAAGGTCATAGAGGCTGGTGTTGAGCGCGACATAAATAAGCCCGGACCGTTCTTCCACGGGTACGTCCCTGACAATGGGATCGGAAGGTTTCACGGAAATATCAGGATCTGGGAAAACGATCCCGAAATGGCAAGATTTTGCACGGAGGGTCCACTGGTCTCGCTGGCGACCCAGTTTTTTCAATCATCAAAGCTAAATCTCTTTTATGACCAGTTGTTCGTAAAAGAACCTGGGACCGAGAATCGCACCCGCTGGCACAACGATTTGCCTTATTGGCCGGTTCGAGGACAACAGATCATGTCGTTTTGGGTTGCATTGGACAATGTCAGCACCGAAAGCGGCGGGCTTGAATTCATAAAGGGGTCCCATCTGTGGGATATCTGGTATCAGCCAGAAACCTTCGGAAAGACCTCAGGTCACGGAGAATACGAACGCAATTCTGACTACATCGATATTCCCGATATCGAGTCGACGCGCGATCAATACGACATCATCACTTGGGACTTAGAACCAGGCGATGTGTATGCGTTTCATGCAATGACAGTCCATGGAGCGGGAGGCAATTTGCGTTCGGATGTTCGTCGCCGTGGCTATACGGTCCGATATTGCGGGGACGATGCGGTGTATGACACCCGTAAGGGAACGCAGGGCCATCTTCGCTCTGACTTACACAATGACGGCGAACAGCTTGATAGCGAGCAATACCCGCTTGTTTGGCAGGCGCAGTAAGTTTTAACTGTTATTCGAGAGCTTCGGCTGCGGCGAGATCCGCTATTTGATCTACCGAGTAGCCGAGTAGCTCACTGAGTACTTCAAAGTTATCTTCGCCTAGGCAGGGGCCGCCACGATTCAATACCGCTGGGGTTCGCGACATCTTTGTTCTACAGGAGTGTGTCCACATCTGGCCGGCGTGGCTTTGGGGGACCTGGATCTGATGTTGACGATGAGCCAGCTGGGGATCGGTATTAGTTCCTGAAGCATCGTGTACCGGGTAAGCGGCGACCCCGACCTTTTGAAGTGTTTCAGCAGCAGGGGAGTTATCTCGCATGGACGACCAGCTGTTCAAAGTGTCTTCGATCAATGAATGATTCTGACGACGCTGTACTTGGTCGTGTCCTTGAAGTTCTTCTAAGCCGATGATTGTCGCTAACGCGGGCCAGCTTTCGTCAGAACAAGCAATAGCAAGCCACGAATCATCACCTTTGGAAGGGAACACGCCGTGAGGAAACATGTTGGGATCGGCGTTGCCTTGTCGTTGAATTGTTCTCCCATTGACGCTTTGGTCCAAGATTGCAGGAGCCAAATAGTGAAGAGCACACTCGGTCTGAGACAGGTCTATGTATTCCCCGTGCCCAGTTTTCTTTCGATTTTCTAAAGCGGCCATCAAACTAGAGACGACGATTCGCGGCGCTAGAAAGTCGGTGTACGGACCGTAAGGTCCGGCAGGTGGCCGATCGGGCCACCCAGTGAGTTCGTAATAGCCCGCAATCGCGGCAGCCATAAATCCGTAACCTGCGAGGCTGGAGTGAGGGCCCGTCTGGCCAAGGAGGGAGCTGGAGAGCATGATCAGCTGAGGATTAACAGCGGACAAGACGTCGTACCCAAAACCAAGTCGCTCCATCGCCCCCGGAGCAAATGATTCCGTTGCGATGTCAGCCCACTTAATTAGATCAAGGACAACTTCTTTCGCTTCAGGTTTGCTCAAATCAAGACTGAGGCTGCGCTTGCCTGCGTTGTAAACGCCATAACCCACGCTGTTGTCAGGGTGAGGGTCCTCATTGACGAACGGATTTACTGTGCGCATCGTGTCGGGTCGACTTGCTGTTTCAACCTTTACGACATCTGCTCCATAATCACAAAGTATTCGAACAGCAGACGGTGTGGCTATCACCCAGGAAAACTCGACGACCTTCAAGCCTTCCAGAGGAAGCGAATCCCTAACCGGCTGAGAAACCTCGACGCTGTTGTCTCGACTTTCCACAACCAGATTGTTGTGTTCGCCCAACTTCGGTGGGGAACCTCCAAATTGTGTCGGGTCATTCCTGAACTTCACGAGGTGGCCGGGGTGCTGGACTTTGCTGCCCTTCTCGGTGAGGTGGACATCCCAAAAGTCTCGAGAATCCAAATGCTGGTACTCCACCAAATCAGCAATTGTCATGGAGGGAGTGATGAGGAGATTTCGTTCTAACGCGGCTTCCCACAACTCCGTTTTCGATTTCGATGCGAGAAACTTCGCGTAAGTTGCAAACGCTGCCGCGACTATGTCGAAACTGACTTCACCAGCAAACAGTTGAACGCCGATGGTGTCCCAATCGATTGATTCCAAATTCTCATCGGTAGCTCCTTCCTCTTGTAGCCACTCAGTGAGCCGTCGAGAGAAGGGAGCAAAAGCTGCTCCGGGCAAAATAACGCAGATGGTGTAACCATCCTTACAAGGGAACAACAGTGGAATGTTCATTCCGCCGAGACTGATTCCGCCAGCCATCCGGTCTGCGGCTAGAGCGTTTTCCAGGGGAGCTACGTTTTGTGGAAACCCGATGGTCACCGACTCTTGGGCCGAGACGTCGATGTGCTGTCCCATGCCACTTCGCGAACGTTCTTGTAGGGCGATCAGGCTGGCCGCCGCCGCATCAGCAGACGCGTGCAGGAAACTGTGCGGCACTCCGACTCTAAGCGGGGCCCGATCCGCATCTCCACTCGCGTACATAAAGGAACTCCCAGCTACAGCCGTTAGGTCCGTTCCCAACCAGTGCGACCTTGGCCCTGTAAGCCCATAGGGAGTTATTGAGGCGTGTATCAAGGCGGGGTTAAGTTCGCTGAGGGCCTCATGGGAGAGACCAAGGGATTGAAGAAATCCCGGATGTCGATCTTCGAACAGAATGTCTGCGCCAGCAACCATCGAAAGAAACCGTTCTCGATCTTCGGCCGACTCAATGTCCAAACTGACAGACTTCTTACCGCGGTTATAAGCCCAATGCGTCAGACTTAACTCGACGTCACGTTCATCCCCAACGAATGGACCCTGAGAGCGGGTGGCGACACCAGCAGGAGGCTCGACGGCAATGACCTCAGCACCAAGTCGCGCCAAAATGTGACCAGCAAATTGACTGATGCCATCGCACAGATCGATAACACGGATGTGTTCTAACATCCCGCCCCCCTAATTTCCTAAGAGCATAGGTTCACCGGTGCCTGTCAGTTGAAACTTCTACATTCGCTGTAGCTGAGGGGACAAGTCCAGCGCAGTAAGTCAGATCCGAATATCCTCATGAAATGGGAAAGGTCTTCAGCGCCAGTCAACTCGAACAATACGAAACGCATGGCTGGGTTTCACCGGTTGATGTCCTGACCCAAGAGCAGGTGCATGAATGTCGAACCCGTTTAGAAGCGTGGGAATCGTCGCGAGGCGGCTCCCTTCCTGCACATGAGCGATCTGGGGGGCACATCTTGTTCCCGTGGATCGACGATCTCATGAGAAACGAAACAATTCTCGATGCTATTGAAGACCTCATTGGTCCAGATATTCTCTGCTGGAGTTCGGTGTTTTGGATCAAAGAATCGCACAGTCCCAGCTACGTGGGATGGCACCAAGACCTTCAATACTGGGGGCTGTCTAATTCTGATGTGGTTTCCATTTGGATAGCACTCAGCGATGCCAGTGAGGCCGCTGGATGCATGAGTGTCATTCCAGGCAGCCACAAAGAGGTCCTCGGACACGAAGAGACCTACGCAAAGGACAACCTGTTAAGTCGAGGGCAAGAACTCGAAATAGATGTGACACAACACGAAACTGTTTCCATGCCGTTGAAACCGGGACAGGTTTCGTTTCATAACGTCCGGACTGCCCACGGCTCAGGTCCGAACACCACGGGTGATCGACGTATCGGGCTTTCTTTCCACTACATGCCCACCTTTACCGAACAAACATTGAGTGAATGGGACAGCGCGGCGTTGGTACGTGGGGAGGACCAATACAACAACTTTGAGCATTGCCCACAACCTGCATATGACCTGGAGCCTGCAGCAGTGGACTTCCATAAACGAGCGGCCGACACAATGAGGCAAATTATTTACAAGGGTGCTCGTTCCGATAACCGAACCCTTTAAGTTTGTTCAGTGCTTGACCTGCATCACGTCCACATCTTCGCGAGTGACGTGTCAACCACCGTGGAGTGGTGGCAAAGCAACCTGGGTGCAGTCGTTAGCTATGACGGAGAGTTCGGGGGATCTCGAAATATTTTTATGAAGGTCGGACGCGGACGTATCAATGTGTACGACCAGCAACCGCGCGGTGTATCCAGTGGTGCCTATCACCATGTGGGTATACGAGTTGAAGGGCTTGCTGAGTTAAGGGACAGAATGGCTGTAAACGGTGTCGAGTTTCGTTCTGACATTAGAGAATTTGGAAATTGGCGTTACCTCATGTGCACTGCGCCAGACGGTGTTCTCTTAGAGCTTTTCGAAGTGGACATCGACGAGATGCCGTCCGAATTGGCTGAGTTCTTTAATTTGGGCTAACCCCGAAAGAAATGTGCAAGGCTTAAGAAATGGCAGCTGAACAACTTGACGTCGAACATCTCTTCACTCTCGACCTTCAGGTCGCAGAAGGGGCACAAATCATCAAGGGAGGCCCACACGGCACAAGAATAATTGCTGAGGTAGCGGGCGGGACCTTCACAGGTGAACGTCTCACAGGTCGCGTTGTTTCACCGGGCGGCGATTGGGTCACGGCACGAGCCGACCGGAACATCCAACTAGATGTTCGTTTGACGCTGGTTACCGATGACGACGCTGTGATCTTGATGCAGTACAAAGGAATTGGCGAACCAGCGGCGGGCGTAGCAAGATCCGCGCCTCAATTTGAAACCGGTGACGAAAGATATGCCTGGCTGAACAATGTCCAAGGAGTTGGAATCGGTCAGCTACACCCCGGGGGCGGAGTGACCTATGAGGTTTACTCGCTGACCCATCTTCCTTAGCGTGTTCTAGGCGATACCAGCCACACTGTTGGCTCAACCAAATAAGAACGAGATGGGGCCGCGGGGGGCGCACCATCACCCAACCGCCACATCGGCACCACAGCGATAGTGGCGGCTAACGAAACGAAGATCGCACCAACAATTGCGACCGTGTAGGAGCCGGTCGCTTCAATGATGGCTCCGGCCGCGATCGGCCCGATCAGCGCGCCGACTCCAGCGGACGTGTACTGAACGCCCAGGACACCACCTAAACCTTCAAGACCAAATATTCCGGCCATGGCTACGGGACTCAAAGCAACGAATCCGCCGTAACCCATCCCCAATAGAGCCGCAAACAAAAGTAGTAGTAAATAGTTCGGTCCCGAGATCAACCACAACACGTACGCAATGGGTTGGATCCCAAAGCACATGATGATCAACGGTAAAACCCCGAGTCGCATGCCCAGTACTCCAAGACCAAGTCGCCCGAGGACACTGCCAAGACCGAGTGAAGTGATAAGAAATGCCGCCGTACTGGAGGTGATCCCTTGATCTTTGGCGTACTGAACCAAAAAAACGAAAGGAATAAAAAGAGCTACCGACATTAGAAAGCCAGCGATGTACAGGCGCCAAAATTCTGACCTCCGTACGGCTTGACGGGCCGCTGAAATGCTCACCGATACCGGAGCAGGCGGAGTCGGAGGCCTAAAGGACACGAGGGCCACCACGCCGTAGACAATTACGCTCCCGATTCCCATGAGTTCGAAAGCGCTTCGCCATCCAGCCGTACGGATCAGCCATTCTGCGACAGGAACCAGGGTCAGAGTGCCGAGTCCTATACCAACAGTGTTGACGCCCAGAGCCAATGTTCTGTGTTTGTCGAACCAAGCCCCGGTAGCGACGCTAAGCGGCACCAAATAGGAGCCGATGCCTAACCCAACTCCAAGACCGTAGATCAGGATTCCAGCGAACAGAGAGTCGACTTGAGCGGTAAGCCACAGACCCCCACCCATAAGCAATGCGCCTACCGCCACCAGGCGTCGGGCACCAAAGCGGTCAGCGAGCGGCCCGGCGATCATGCCGGTCGCAAAAAAGAGAAATGTTGTGACCGAAAAGAAAGCAGCAATTCCGGAAAGGCTGGCGTTGAACTCCGCGACCATTTGTTCTAGTGCCGTCGCGAAGGCGTAAAAGACGCCGAATGTCCACGTGTTAATTAGGCAGCCACCAAATGCCACCACCCAGCCACGACCGCTGTCGATTTCGTGAGTCACGGCCATTAACTCACCCTAGAACAGTCTCTAAGAATCAGGGCCGCCTGAACCGTGGTTTACGTGTCAGGATGACCATATGGAAATCGAAAAAGGCCTCGACTACGTCCGCGACAACTCCCGAGCCGTTCTAGCGACCCGACGTCGAGACAGTTCCCCTCAGATGTCACCTGTGACGCTCGCTGTCGTCGATAACGAAATCATTATGAGTACCAGAGAGACAGCAATCAAGACCTGGAACCTTCGTCGTGACCCCATCTCCTGGCTGTGTGTGTTTCCAGACAAGTGGCTTGGACGATGGGTGCAATTGCAGTGCCGAGCAGAAATTGTGAGTCTGCCCGACGCCATGGATCTCCTGGTCTCCTACTACCGGACGCTGAGTGGGGAACACCCCGATTGGGACGATTACCGCAGGGCGATGACCAATGATCAAAGGTGCATCGTCAAGTTCGAGGTAGAGGCCGCCGGCCCCGATATTCAGGGTTAATTGTCATGAGTGAAAACGGTGCTAGCGACTATTTGGTTGTAGGTGCCGGCGCGATGGGCATGGCCTTTACCGACGTACTCATGAACGAAACCGAAGCGACGGTCACCATTGTTGACCGGCACGGGCGACCTGGTGGCCACTGGAACGACTCATACCCATTCGTGCGGCTGCACCAGCCGTCTTCGTTTTATGGGGTCAATTCGCGAGCGTTGGGGACGAACCAGAAGGATTCTGTCGGTTTGAATGCTGGGTTGTACGAATTGGCCTCCGGTAGCGAGGTAGTCACGTATTTCGATCAGGTCATGAACCAACAGTTGTTGCCAACGGGAAGAGTGAAGTACCTCCCCATGTGTGAATACATTGGGAATGGAACCGTTAAGAATCTGGTATCTGGGGTCGAAACACACCTTGAAGCCAAAAAGACCGTTGATGCGACATACATGAATGTGACGGTTCCATCGGTCACCACCCCGAGTTACAAGGTGTCGGAAGGAATTACATGCATTCCTCCTAACGGGCTCCCTGAAATTGGTGAGACCCCGGGAGACTATGTAGTCGTAGGTGGGGGAAAGACCGCGATTGACTCGTGTCTGTGGCTGCTCGGCAACGGTGTCAACCCGGATGCGATTAGGTGGATCGTCCCGCGAGATCAGTGGATGTTGGATCGAGCGTCCATCCAACCGGGAGAGGAATTCGCAGTTCAGGCCCTGCTTCGTCAGGTCGAAACGATGGAGATCGTCGCTGCCTCAGTTTCTGTAGATCAGATGTTTGATGAATTGGTGCAAAGGGGAGCGTTGCTTCAATTTGACCCTTCTGTTCGTCCAACGATGTACCGATGCTGCACCGTCACGGTCGCCGAGTTAAACGAACTGCGTCGGATTCACAATGTGGTTCGTATGGGGCGGGTTCAAAACATAGGGTTAGATCACATCGACCTTGACGACGGGCAAATTCCGACGAGTCGAGAAACGATTCATGTCGATTGCACAGCTGATGGGTTAGCGAACCGACCGGTGCGCCCCATCTTCGAACCTGACCATCTGACGTTACAGACCGTGAGAACTTGTCAACAGGTGTTTAGCGCTGCGTTCATTGCCCACGTTGAGGCAACTTACGCTGATGATGAAACCAAAAACGAGATATGCAAGGTTGTCCCACACCCCAATGACACCTTGGACTGGGTGCGAACAACGATGGACAACGCGCTCAACTCGATTCGATGGAATTCTGATCCGGACCTTAAAGAGTGGCTGTCACATGCTCGGTTGGATGGCTTTAGTCGAGCGAGGAGAGAAGGTGGTCGAGGGGAGAAACAAAAAGATCTTGTGGCGCGGATAATGGAAGCCACCCCAGTCGCATTAGGCAAATTAGATCAGTACCTGAAAGAGGGCCGCAGGGCAGGCGGATAGAACGACCCGTTGCTTATCGGCGGTCTCAGATCAAAGGCCGGTCAGTGGGCGTCACCGGGGACATAAGAGCTGTGGAGCCGGTCAGGAAGGCGTCCACTGAAGCAGCGCAAGAACGACCCTCGGCGATGGCCCACACGATGAGGCTCTGACCGCGTCCCATATCGCCGCAAACCCAAACACCATCAACATTTGTGGAGAAGGAACTGTCGCGAGCGACATTCGATCTCTCGTCAAGATCGACTCCCAATTGAGTTAACAGGTCATCTTTTTCTGGCCCGGTAAAGCCCATCGCTAGAAACACCACATCTGCTTGTAGTTCGAAATCTGATCCAGGGACCTTCTCGAAACGACCGTCTTTGAATTCGACTTCGTGTGCAGCGAGCGCCTGAACGTTTCCGTCGTCATCTCCCACAAATTTTTCAGTATTGACCGAATAGATTCGTTCCCCGCCTTCTTCGTGGGCTGAGGTGGTCTTGAAGGTCATGGGGAACGTTGGCCAGGGATTCCCATCTGAACGTTCCTCAGGGGGACGCGCCATTATTTCGAACTGATGAATTGATGTTGCGCCTTGCCTGTGGGCGGTACCTAAGCAGTCGGCTCCGGTGTCGCCACCTCCAATAATGACCACATTCTTGCCTGCGGCCGAGATGGGGACCTCTTCAACACCGATGTCTCCTTGTTGGGCTCGATTAGCCCAAGGGAGGTACTCCATCGCCTGATAAATGCCGTTTAATTCTCTGCCTTCTATTGGAAGGTCGCGCCATTGTGTGGCGCCGCCGGCTAATACAACCGCATCGAACTGCTGCTGCAGTTCGCTACTGGTGACATCTACGCCTACTTCGATTCCTGTTCGAAACTCTGTGCCCTCAAGTTCCATCTGTTCGATGCGGCGGTCTATGTGTCGTTTCTCCATTTTGAATTCAGGGATGCCGTATCTCAGTAGGCCACCGATTCGGTCGGCGCGTTCAAATACGACGACAGAATGTCCGGCCCGTGTCAGCTGTTGGGCGGCTGCGAGGCCGGCCGGACCGCTACCAACCACCGCAACGGACTTACCGGAACGAACACTTGGAGTTACGGGAGTGACCCATCCCATCTCGAATGCGTGGTCGATGATGGTCACCTCGACTTGTTTGATGGCGACCGGGTCCTGGTTGATTCCCAGGACACATGCCCCTTCGCATGGGGCGGGGCAGAGACGGCCCGTGAATTCCGGAAAGTTGTTTGTTGCGTGCAGCCGGTCGATTGCTTCTTTCCAGCGGTCTTTGTAAACAAGGTCGTTCCAGTCAGGGATGATGTTTCCCAGAGGGCACCCGTCGTTACAGAAGGGAATTCCGCAGTCCATGCACCTGCTCGCTTGATCTTTCAGATCCGCTTGATCGAAATCCTCGTACACCTCTTTCCAATCAAGCAGGCGAACGGGTACCGGTCGGCGTGTCGGCGTTTGCCGTGAATGTTTCAGGAATCCACGAATGTCAGCCATTTCCATTCACCCCTTCGCCGCTGCCATCACAGCTTCTTCGAGGTCCTGGCCGTGTTCTTCTGCCGTGGCGATTGCGTCCAGAACTCGCCGATAATCCTTTGGCATGACTTTCTTGAAAGAACGGACATGTTGATGCCAACGATCAAGAATTGTGGAAGCAACAGCCGAGTTTGTTTCATCAAGGTGACGTCGAATGATGTTTCGAAGAGTGTCGGCGTCTTCTTCAGACAACGAACTTTCTAGGTCCACCATTTCGGTGTTGAGATTGCGATGGAACTCGTCGTCGGGGTCGAAAATGAATGCCATCCCACCGGACATTCCCGCACCGAAATTTCTGCCGGTAGCGCCGAGAATGACGACGGTGCCACCGGTCATATACTCGCAACCGTGGTCGCCGATGCCTTCGACAACCGCTGTTGCCCCCGAGTTGCGAACGCAGAAACGTTCACCCACCATTCCTCGGATATAGGCCTCGCCTCCGGTCGCGCCGTACAGGATGACATTTCCCGCGATGACGTTTTCTTGTGCAATGAAATCTGGGGACGCGTTTCTTGGCGGTTGGAGGGTAATTCGACCGCCAGATAGCCCTTTCCCCAAGTAGTCATTCGCGTCTCCGCACAGACGTAGGGTGATGCCTTGTGGGACGAAGGCACCAAAACTTTGACCCGCTGAACCCGTCAACTCGACGTCAATTGTGTTGTGAGGCAGTCCGTCACCTCCGTAGGTCTTTGTGAGGTGATGACCAAGCAACGTCCCGACAGTGCGATTGACGTTCGAAACAGGCAGTTCGATCCGGACCGGGGATCCGTTTTCCAGTGCCGGTTGAGCTTGCCGGATGAGTTCCTGGTCCAATGCTCTGTCCAAGCCATGCTCTTGACTCTTCGAGCAGAAGCGATCTTGCTCCCAAGGAGAAGTTGGTACGTGAAGAATTGGGGTCAGGTCGAGCCCCGCAGCTTTCCAGTGATCCACAGCGCGGTCAACGTCGAGACAGTCAACTCTGCCTATTGCTTCTTCGATTGAGCGGAAACCGAGCTCAGCTAAATATTCCCGTACCTCTTGAGCTACATATTCGAAGAAATTGACAACGAACTCCGCTTTGCCGGTGTACCTGGCTCGTAGTTCTTTGTTCTGAGTCGCCACACCCACCGGACAGGTATCGAGGTGACAGACGCGCATCATGACGCATCCAGACACCACCAACGGTGCAGTGGCAAACCCGAACTCTTCAGCGCCGAGTAAGGCTGCGACCATGACGTCTCGACCGGTCTTTAATTGTCCATCGGTTTGCACCACTATTCGGTCGCGGAGTCCGTTTATCAACAACGTTTGTTGAGTTTCGGCTAAACCCAGTTCCCAGGGTCCGCCCGCATGTTTGAGTGACGTGAGTGGTGAAGCGCCCGTGCCGCCGTCATGGCCTGAGATGAGAACCACGTCGGCTTTGGCTTTGGAGACACCCGCGGCCACTGTTCCAACTCCGACCTCCGCGACCAGCTTGACGTGAATTCGTGCATCAGGGTTTGAGTTCTTCAGATCATGAATGAGTTGTTTCAAGTCCTCAATTGAGTAGATGTCGTGGTGGGGTGGGGGAGAAATCAGACCAACTCCGGGAGTGGAATGACGGGTCTTTGCTATCCATGGCCACACTTTGGGGCCCGGGAGTTGGCCGCCTTCACCAGGTTTTGCTCCTTGAGCCATTTTGATCTGAATGTCGTCGGAGTTGACCAAATATTCTGAGGTCACCCCGAACCGGCCCGACGCCACTTGTTTGATGGCTGAGCGTCGGGAATCACCGTTGGTGTCTGGTACGAAACGTTCGGGGTCTTCTCCGCCTTCGCCTGTGTTGGATTTCGCCCCTAAGCGGTTCATGGCGATGGCAAGCGTTTCGTGTGCTTCAGCTGAGATGGATCCGTAGCTCATCGCGCCAGTCGAGAATCTCTTGACGATTTCACTCACCGGTTCGACTTCGTCTATGGGGATCGGTCCTCGTTCGTTTGAGGTCAGGGTGAATAACCCTCTAAGTGTGGCCAGCTCTTCTGACTGGGTGTCTACGAGTTGGGTGTATTCCTTGAAAAGTTCGTACTGACCCGTGCGGGTGGAATGTTGAAGCTTGTAGACCGTCTCTGGGTTGAATAAGTGAAATTCACCCTCTCTTCTCCACTGGTATTCGCCGCCTGCCCACAGATCCCGATGAGCTACTTCTTCGGGGTTGTCTAGATATGCGAAGCGGTGCCGAAGCGCCACCTCTTCGGCGATCACATCAAGATCGACGCCCCCCAGTTTCGAACTTGTGCCTGTGAAATAGTTATTGATGAGTTGGTGAGACAGGCCCACGCATTCAAATACCTGAGCGCCTGTGTAACTGGCAACGGTGGAAATTCCCATCTTCGACATGATTTTGAGGACACCCTTGGAGCAAGCTTTGATGTAGTTCCGAACTGCTGTTTTGCTATCGATTTCAGTGATTGCGCCTTCCTCAATCAGGTCTTCGATTGATTCGATAGCGAGATACGGATTGATGGCCCCAGCGCCGTATCCCAGGAGCAGTGCCATGTGATGCACTTCTCGAGCGTCACCACATTCGACAACGAGTCCCACTTCAGTTCGGGTGCGATTGCGCACCAAATGATGGTGGACGGCGCCTGTGAGTAAGAGAGATGGAATCGGAGCGTTCTCTGCGTTGCTGTACCGGTCGGACAGAACAATCACTTTGGCGCCGTCAGTGATCGCGTCAGAGACCCTTGCTTGAATGTCTTCTATTGCTTTTTGTATTCCCGCGCCGCCGTCGGCAACGGGATACAGGCCGTCAATCGCGAACGACTTGAATTCGGAATGGTCGTCGTTTTCGTTTAGATACAGGACCTTGGCGAGATCTTCATTGGAGATCACTGGGTGGGGGAGAACGATCTGCCGGCAAGATTCCGGGCCGGGTTGCAGCAAATTCCCCTTTGGGCCTATCACCGAAGATGTTGAGGTGACCAACTCTTCTCGGATGGCGTCCAATGGTGGGTTGGTGACCTGAGCGAAAAGTTGAGCAAAATAGTCGAAGATTAATCTGGGCCGTTGGGACAGCACCGCTATTGGGGTGTCGGTGCCCATTGAGCCGATTGGTTCCGCTCCAGTGCGCGCCATGGGTGAGAGCAAGATTTTGAGTTCCTCTTCGGTGTAACCAAAGGTGCGCTGTCGTTTCACCACTGATGAATGCTGAGGTGTTAACAGGAAACGGTCAGGTAAGTCGTCGAGATGCAACAACCCGTCTTGCAGCCAGTCCCCGTAGGGAGCTGCCTCAGCGAGCGTGCTTTTGATTTCTTCGTCACCAATGATGCGTCCTTGGTCTGTGTCGACCAAGAACATCCTTCCCGGTTGCAGTCGCCCTTTTTGTACAACGGTGCTCTGATCGAGATCGAGTACACCCACCTCGGAAGCGACCACGACCAGTCCGTCGTCAGTCACCCAATATCGTGATGGGCGTAGGCCGTTGCGGTCCAGGACTGCGCCAATGACAGTTCCGTCGGTGAATGCGATGGAAGCGGGTCCGTCCCAGGGTTCTATCAGCGAGGCGTGGTATTCGTAGAAGTCGCGTTTCCATTGGGGGAGACGTTCATGATTTTCCCAGGCTTCGGGAATCATCATCAACACCGCGTGGGGCAGGGTGCGTCCGCCAAGGTAAAGAAGCTCCAGCGCCTCATCGAAGCTGGCTGTGTCAGATGCCCCTTGTGTCATCACCGGTAGCGCCCGCTGGAGGGCGTCGCCGAATAGTTCGGTTGACAGTTTGCCTTCGCGGGCGTGCATCCAGTTTCGGTTCCCCATCACAGTGTTGATTTCCCCGTTGTGAGCAATGAGGCGATAGGGGTGGGCGAGGGGCCAGGAGGGAAACGTGTTGGTACTGAACCGTGAATGGACTAACGCGAGGGCGCTTTCCAGTCGTTGGTCAGTCAAGTCGGGAAAGAATTCAGGTAACTGGTCGCAGGTGAGCATTCCTTTGTACACAAAGGTGCGACATGACAACGACGGGAAATAAACAGCGGGTTGGACTTCATGTTCGATTCTTTTGCGGAGAATGAACACAGCCCGTTCGAGATCCAAGTCTCTTATGGGGGAGCCCTGTTTGCCTGCGATGAACACGGTCCGAAAGACCGGCATAGCGTCGGTAGCGAAACTTCCCAACGAAGAGCTAACAGTTGGAACCTCTCGCCAACCAAGAACTCGAAGACCTTCCTGCTCAGCGAGCGATTCAATGGCTTGAGCCGCACCATCGGGGTCCTCAGATGGGAGGAACGCCATACCAGCGGCATAGCTACCGGCATCGGGTAGATCGAAATCTGTGACCTTTCGAAAAAACGAGTCAGGTAGCTGAATCAGCATTCCTGCACCGTCACCAACGTTTGCTTCCGCTCCGGTAGCGCCACGATGGTCGAGTTGATACAAACACGTCAAACCGCGTTGCACCATGTCATGGGAACTGCGACCGTGCATGTCAACGACAAAGGCAACGCCGCACGCATCATGCTCGAACCGAGGGTCGTACAGACCTTGGGTCGCGGGCAAACCGAGTTCGCTCTTTGTTGTTTCGTGCATAGGTGACGTCCGATATAAGGGAACGTTTGGTTCGATGTTCTCGATACAGGGACGTCGTTGGCCCAGTTAGAACGCTATCAGAGGGTACCCACCCCAGATGCCTCTCCAAACCCGCAACGGTCAATCAGCACAGCTAAACGACGCAAGCCCCAAATAATGAGGCTTAGCCGGTGGTGTCGATTGCGGTGGTGTTGGGGTTGGTGTGAGCTCTCAGCACCGTGTTGTGGGTTGCGCCGAGCATGTCGAACAATCCACCGTCAGCACCCAACGCACACAAACCTGTCCCAGCCGGTGTGACGTCAATCAACCGACCGTTCAACGTCTCGGTGTCAAAGATTTTGGTGGTGAGGGCGGTGATGTTGGGTGCGATCGCGATATCACCGAAGGTGTGAATGGTTCCGGTCGCGGACAACAAGTAATAGCCGCCTGGGACTATGTGGCCGCCGATGATGTCGGTGACACCTTGCCCCCCAAGCGACCCTTGGAACAGATCAACCCCGAAGTTGAACACTGAACCGTCAGCACCAATCAAAATCCCTGACCCGGTGTCGGTGGTTTTGATATCCACAATGTTGTTGCCGGTCACATAACGCGACAAATCAACGTAGGGGTTGCCGTTGGTGTCGAACACCCGACCGTGTGACGTCGCGAAGTAGGTGCCGTTGCGATTATTCGATAACTGGGTGACGGTTTCACCAGGCCACAACGTCACCAAATCTGTGCCCCCAGGATCTGTGGCGGGGGTGTCGCCGAACCCGATGATCCGCTGCTTCGACGTCAACACGTATCCGGTTGTGGTTGCGCCAGACACGAGTTCGATGTCTGTTGCTGTTTCACCGTCTTCTAAATCGATGGTGACACCGGTGACATCAAGATTCCCGACCGTGAACAACGTCCCATCGGCATCAACACTGATCCAACCTTTCAACGGTTCAACACACCCTGGTTGGGTTGCATACGTTGCGGTTGGCCATGGACACGGAGGAGGTGGGGGAGGAGGCGTACCGCCGCCACCGCCGCCACCGCCGCCACCGCCGCCACCGCCGCCACCGCCGCCACCGGGGGCGACGACTGCTTGACCCGCACTGTTGAGTTTCACCACAAACCCGTCGTAGTTGCCAGCAGAAGTGACGTCACCTGCCCCGAAATCAACTGTCCCTTCGAAGTATCCGGTGCTGTAGACGTTGCCGGAACCATCCACCGCCACCCCGTGGCTGATGTCGCCGCCGTTGCCGCCCAAGGTGGTGGTCCATTGATGGGCACCAGACGAGTTGAGTTTGGTGACAAACACATCGTTGTTACCGGC
>JASLTG010000050.1 GCA_030743005.1 Acidimicrobiales bacterium
GTCGTTCGTAGTTATGCGAGTTACAGCTCCGGCTTGTTCTAGAACGTTGAGGTTTCGGTAGACGCTCGATTGAACAAGTGAATTATCAGATTCGGTAATTTGGTTGTTGGTGAGAGGTTTACCAGCGGTTCGTAAGACGCTCACCAGGCGGCGGCGAACCGTAGAATAACGATGCCCCGTTTGGTGTAACAGCGAAGCGACTTTCTCATCGACTTGTGCATCGGTCACTAGTCCCACCGACCCGTGTTAATCGTGTGGTAATCAAGGCCCGAAGCGCTGATCGCTGTGTTCACAGGACTCAGGCTAGGCATTGAGAGTAATTACCATTCTTAATTTTTCCATTTTTATCGCCACTAGTTGACTGGTGAGGTATATGATAATGATTCTCATTCTCATATAAATGTCGGATGGAGGTAGTTCGTGGTTATTTTCTGGCTGTCTGTAGTGATTGTTGTTATCTCATTGGTAACAAGTTTTGGCGGCTTAGCTGCGGCGGAACGACTTACTGAAAAGCGTTTACAGACTCTTACCTCTGTGGCGTCGGGTCTTTTGCTGGGGTCGGCTTTGCTGGTGGTCTTGCCTGAGGGCTTCCATATGGTGATGGATGAGGATGGCTTCGCCTACAGTCCGCTCATTTTGGGGGTCGCGGTCGCAGCCGGGTTTGTGTTCATGCTGGTGTTGGAAAGTATGGGACTTAGTCACGCAGTTCATGAGGAACATCATGGTCATGAGGAAGGGCATGGCCATGGTCATGTCCATCACCCGGCTTCAGGTTCGGTGATGTCGATCGGTCTCTCTATGCACGCTATTGGTGACGGGCTGGCCATTGGAGCCGCTACGGCATCTGGAGAAACGTCGATCTCTTTGCTTGTAGCGTTCGGTGTGTTGGTACACCGCGTACCTGCCGCGCTGAGCCTCGGTGTTTTCTCTTCTCATGAAGCAGCTACCCGACGGTCTATCGTCGGCGGGTTCGCTCTCTTTGCACTCGCCACTCCGGTGGGGGCGATCGTCGCCAATCTGTTACTTGACGGAGCTGATGAGTCGCTCGTTGGCTTGGTTTTACTTTTTTCTGCAGGAACCTTTATCTATGTGACAACTGTGGACACATTGCCTTCGGTTCACAACCCTGAAACGGGCCCTCGCGCGGCTCGAATGGTGGTGGCAAGCGCGGCGCTATTTACGGCGGCGCTTTTGCTGCTGAACGCCAATGGTCTTTTGAAACACACCCACGGTGAACATGATCATGGCCAGCATGGCCACAGCGAGCATGACGAGGAAGAACTTGACCACAGCGAGCATGACCACAGCGACCATGACGAGGAAGAACTTGACCACGAAGGACATGATCATTAGAGACGCTTGCCACAAGGTGTCGCGGGGTCGAGGAGCGTTTGCCTTTGCTGGAGCGCCCACCCTCTAAGGTATGAACGCTTCGGCTTCCGGTGCCAGGGTCGTTTGGAATCGGCCTAACTGAGGCAGGGGGAGGTAGTGCTGTGGCGGAAGACAGATCAGGTAAAGCGCATGCTCAGTGGATTTCGACAGTGGTGGAAGACGTCTTAGAACCTGAACTTCCCATTTTGGATCCTCATCATCACTTGTGGCTCGACAAGGGTCACACCGGATGGCCGTACACCCTCAATGATTTCCAGGAGGACACTGGGAGTGGTCATAACGTTGTCGGCACTGTTTTTCTCGAATGTCACGCCGAGTACCGAACAGATGGCCCAACCCATCTTCGACCGGTGGGAGAGACAGAGTTCGTCATCGATCTTGCTGAGGAAAGCGCTGCATCAGGTGGCGCGGAGATCAAGGCGATCCAAGGCAACGCTGATGTTTCTTTAGGAGCCGCTGTTGAGGAAGTTCTCGAGGCCCACGAAACGGCTGGTCGGGGACGGTTTCGCGGTGTTCGCTACATCACAGCTCAAGATGATCACCCCCCTTTAGCGATGTACACCAACGCGGTGATGGATGACCCGTCATACCTTGAGGGGGTTCGTCGTGTTGGTGAACTGGGGTACACCTACGACGCGATGGTGTACCACCCGCAGTTATCTGAATTCGTTGATGTAGCTCGCTCATGTCCCGATACACCCATCGTTCTCGACCATTTAGGCGGGATTTTGGGCACCGGTCCTTACAAGGATCAACGACAAGAAATTCTTGAATACTGGAAGGCCCAAATGGCTGACATTGCGGCCTGTAGCAATGTCTTCTTGAAACTCGGTGGCATTGGAATGCCGATGATGGGTTTTCGATGGGACAAGCGCGACCGGCCCGCAAGTTCGGTGGAACTAGCCGAAGCCTGGAGTAATCCAATCCAATACGCGATCGAGGTTTTCGGGGCAGATCGGTGCATGTTTGAATCCAATTTCCCTGTCGACAAACGCGGTGCTGGTTACGTCCCGTTATGGAACAGCTTCAAAATCATCGCCGCCAGCTGTTCTATCGACGAGAAACGAGATCTATTTCACGACACGGCAGCTCGGGCCTACCGACTTCCACTGCTTACACAAACTTGAAATAGGGCGACCCGGTGGCAGCAGAGACCGCTAATCATCGAATCAAAATTGTTCGCTATGTTCTCAGGCATTAACAAACAAACCAAGTCAACGACAACACCCGGTCGACTCGTGTCCTTGGGACTACAACACGGAGACGCTCTCGAGGCCTTCCTTAGCGAGTTCGACGCGGACCCACATGAACTGCAGGGCTACTTTTGTGGTCGCAGCACGCCGATTGAACAGGCTGTTGGCCTACTGGATGCCTGGAGTCAGGGAGAGCGTCTCATCGAAACCACGGTCCGGGGTGAACCTGTCGCACAGGACTGGGTCCAGAACTCAACGTGGTTCTGGGAATTCGACACCAGGCTGCAAGGAGTCATCAATCTTCGTCATCGACTAACGCCAGCCTTAGAACAAGAAGGCGGACATATCGGCTACTCGGTTGCCAGGTCGTTCCGACGTCAAGGCGTAGCGTCGAAAATGCTTGGTGCCGTGCTTGACCATTGTCGAGAACTAGGAATACAGCAGACTCTGTTGACCTGCGGTTCAGACAACGTTGCCTCCATTGGCACCATCGAAAAACATGGCGGTGTTCTCCATCGTGAAGATTGGAGCGAGCCTTCACACCAGATACTTCGCTGGTACTGGATTGACCTGGAAAACACCTGAAGTTCGGTGGGGTTAGCCAGTGATGTCTGCGTCCATGCGGCCGGTAGTGGGAAAACCACGCTGTTCGATCGCCCGATGTCGGGCCGTGATCGATTCAACGATGTTGGGGTCGGTGTAAATATAGAACTCGTCGTTGATTACCGCGTTGTGAACAATTTCGGCCACTTCGTGAGCTGGACGGCCCGACGCGATGACATCGGACATAGCTGAGGTGACCGATTCGGAGTGTTCTGTCGCGACAGGGGTTGGCACTGTTTGGAAACGTTCAGGTCGGTGCGCCTCGTCATGCATGATGTTTGTCGCTACGGGACCGGGACATAAGACGGAGACGCTGATACCAGAGTCCCGTTGCGAGAAATCGTGGAATTGGCACTCAGATATAGCGACAACGGCATGCTTCGCCGCGTAGTAGGCGGCGCTGATGACCGCTCCCGAGGTGAGCCCGGATTGCGAGGCCGTATTGACGATGTGACCATCGCCATGTGCAAGGAGATGAGGGACGAAGGTGCGAACTCCGTGAATGACTCCCCACAGATCAACATCAAGCACCCATTGCCAATCCTCGACGGTCAGTTCGTGTGGCGCCTGGCCTGAAGGCCCCGCGACGCCCGCATTGTTGCAGACAAGGTGAGCGCGACCGAAGTGATCAACAGTGAATGCAAGTAGGTCTTCAACTTCGGAAGCTGCGGTGACATCGACAGCCAGTCCCGCAGCGGGTCCGACTTGGGAAACCTCAATGACGGCGTCGTCGAGCGCCACCTCATCGATGTCTGCCATGACGACATTCATTCCCGCTTCAGCCCATCGCTTCGCCATTGCCCTACCAATGCCGCTCCCGGCCCCTGTCACAACAGCTGTTTTTCCAGCCAACTCCTTCACAGCGTCCCCCTTGTGGTCACATCAATAAATCCAAAATCCTGACATCAGGCACCGATTCAAGCTCCCTGTGTCAGCCCTCCTCGGGTCAAGCTCCACTCAGGCACATTCTTTCACTCACGTGAACCAAACAAGGCCAAGCCGGCCCGGAGATTTGAACTCCGATGATGCAGCGGGTCTTCAGTTAGGTTGTGGTTATGAATAAACCAGTTGTACTCGTTCACGGTGCCTGGCATGGGCCATGGTGTTGGGAGCGGGTAACCCCTTACCTAGATGCAGCGAATATTCACTGGGTGGCACCAGATCTACCGAGCGTCGCCGCTGCTTCTACCGGAGCAAACCAAACCGAAGACAACGCCGCGGTCAGAGATGCTCTTGATGGGTTACCCGGAAGTGACAAAGCGATCTTGCTTGGCCACTCGCGAGGAGGCACGGTGATAACCGAAGCCGGAACACATGACCGAGTGGGACACTTGGTTTATCTCACAGCTTTCCTTGGATTAGAGAATGAAGACACCACCCCCTACAGATCTGATGATCTAAATCAGTGTTTAGAAGTTCATGACGATGGAACTATCACCGTTAAACCCGAATTAGGGAAAGCAGTGTTTTATAACGAACACGATGAACACGATTTCGCGTGGGCGGCACAGCAGTTACGCCCCCAAAGTCTGAGGCCGTTCGACGGCAAATCAGAATTGGCTTGGCAAACCAAACCATCAACCTATGTGGTTTGTCGTTACGACAA
>JASLTG010000051.1:0-263 GCA_030743005.1 Acidimicrobiales bacterium
TCTGCTTAGAAATCGATGCGGTCTAAAGTAAATGATTCATATCAATTGATCCAGAATCATGGGACGTGTTGTTAGACCTTCTCGTAACTAAAAATGCTTTATATAGGTGGCGCATTGCGCCACCTATATAACTTTATGGAGCGGGATTGGTGGGTAAAAGTGGTTGATGTATTATGAGTACAAGTTGTCTATGTAACTGACCGGCAGCCCTAAAAAAGGATCTCGTTATGACTTCTCGCCCGCTTGATGGCATCCGTGTCGTC
>JASLTG010000051.1:273-4773 GCA_030743005.1 Acidimicrobiales bacterium
TACTGCTCGTATCAGCTCGGCTTACTCGGCGCTGAGGTGATTAAAGTTGAGCCTCTCTCTGGCGATCTCGTCCGTCCGTGGAAGGGTACCCGGGAACAGGTCATGTCCGGCATGGGCACCGGGTTCATGGCCCAGAATGCCGGCAAACGTAGCCTGTCGGTTGATATCACCCAGCCCAAAGGAAGCGACCTCGTTCTTGAGTTGGCTACGGGCGCCGACGTGTTTCTCGAGAACTATCGTCCCGGTTCGCTAGCTCGTCACGGTCTTGGTTACGACGACGTCGCTGCGGTGAACGACACAGTCGTGTATGCCTCGATTTCGGCGTTCGGCCAGACCGGGCCGCACGGCCACCGTCCGGGGTTCGACGATGTTGTTCAGGCGACATCTGGTTTTATGGCCACCAATAAGCGCGACAATGGCCCGGTCCGCACCGGCGGTCCAGTGCTTGACTACGCAACCGGCATGCACGCGACCTCAGCGATCCTGGCTGCGTTACTGCTGCGCGACCGGACCGGTGAACGCCAGCGAGTGGACGTCGCGATGCAGGATGTCACCATGCTGCTCGTCAACTACGACACCACTGCTGCCTCTCAACACGGTGGCGTCTCCGAACCGAATCCTGATATCGAAGCCCCGATGCTCGGACGGTTCGCGACCGCCGACGGCTACGTGATGCTTGCGGGCTACTTACCCCGCCACTGTCAGTCCATCGCCGCCGCCATCGGACTCGATGAATTTACCGACATTGAGTTTGATGACCTCTTTACCCGCGGCGACGAAATTCAAGCTCTCGTTGAGGCTCGTCTCCTAGAGAAGACTACCGACGAATGGGACCGAATCTTCGCTGAAACTGGTGTGGTCGGCGGTGGTGTCCGTGAACTCGCCGAAACATTTGCCTCAGGTCAGCCCGACGCCCGTGGCGTCACCGAACCGCTCAACACACCGGTCGGCGAAATCCACGTCACCACCAACGGCTACCGAATCAACGATCAGGTCTGGGGCCCTCGCTCAACCGTGCCGATGATCGGTGAACATTCTCGTGACTTGCTTGGCGAACTTGGCTATGACGCTTCCGCCATCGATACTCTCATCGCCGATGGCGTGATCCGCCAGCACGAGACCTGAGTTCGAGATGCGCTGGTCAGAGAGGATAGAGACTGACTTGAGTCGCCGCTCTACTGTCATCAAAACGGAACGCGGTGATGTAGAGGTTGCCCGAGAAGGCGATGGAATTCCTGTGTTGATGATTCACGGCAGCCCCGGCGGTTTCGATCAGGGGTTGATGTACGGCCGCCACCTTCGTGATAACGGATGCGAACTCATTGCCTTGTCTCGCCCTGGTTTTCTGCGCACACCGCTTTCGTCGGGTCAAACGCCAACCGAGCAGGCCGACCTGTACGCAGCCGTGCTCGATGCCTTAGAGATCGATCAAGTTACAGTGCTTGGCTACTCTTCAGGCGGTCCATCAGCGGTACTTTTCGCAGCCCACCACCCCGGTCGGGTTAGATCGTTACTCCTTGATTCGGCGGTGCTAGAACACTACAACTTCTCTCCGGGCCTAGTCGAGCGGCTATTACTCTACTCATTACTCTTCTCATCTTTTGGTGCATGGTTCTGGCATACGGTAAGTCAGTGTTGGCCGAAGGTTGCAGCGTCCGTTCTTGTTGACAGTAGCTCGACGGGCCTTGATAAGGCTCAGAGGCGAGCAGCAGTGGAGTGGATCTTGGATGATCAGGAGCGGCTCAAGGTTTTTCAAGGAATGTTGACTTCGTTAATTGCGCCGTGGAAGATACGGCGGGCAGGGTACAACAATGACGGAGACAATGATAACGATTTGGCACCGCTACCGATCGCGGAAATCACGTGCTCGACCATGATTACTCACGGGCTGAATGACGGCTTAGTCCCCGTGGAACTCGCTATACGGGCGAGCGAGTCCCTCAAGAGTGCTGAGCTTGTGCTGATTGATGAAGGTCATCACTTTCTGCCTATCGATCGGCATTTCCAGGCGGCAATGGAACGACGCCTCCAATTCGTTCACTCCGATAAATGACTCGGACTCCCCATAAGACTCCTGAGTAACTGCCTTCAATAATGGTTCGGTAACCTTAAGTTATGGGAAATATACGAGTCGTACTTGCCCAACTCAACTCTGTAGTTGGTGATCTTGAAGGCAACGTTGAAGTATTCAAGAAGTTTTACCAAACCTAGATGACTGCGATCTAGCAATTTTCCCTGAAATGACCATTACTGGATACCCACTTGAAGACTTAGTCCTTAAACCAGGATTTGTATCTGATAGCCGTGCGGCAGTAGAAAAAATTGCCAAAGACAGCAAATCATGCGCACTCGTAATCGGATTCGCAGACGAAGGACCAAATGGTGAGGTGTATAACGCTGTAGCAATCTGCCACCAAGGCCAAATAGCTGGCATATACCACAAACGAGAATTACCAAATTACGACGTATTCGATGAAGCACGACATTTCTCACCCGGAAATAAACCTCTTCAGCTATACAAAATTAATGGTGTAAACGTCGGCATCGTTATCTGCGAAGACCTCTGGGTATCAGATGGACCAGCACAAGAATTTGTCCAAATGGGAGCTGAACTTCTTGTAGCAGTCAATGGTTCCCCCTATGACAACATAAAAGCTGCTGCTCGAGAAAAACTCATTACAAACATTGCCGCATCATCTCAAATCCCGGTGGTGTACCTAAATCTTGTCGGAGGCCAGGACGAATTAATTTTCGACGGCGGATCAATGATCACTGACTCACACGGAAAGATCGTGACACAAACAACAAGATTTTATGAAGAAACTTGTTTAGTTGACATAGACACTCCGAGCATCCCAACAACAGAGTTTGCCACTCAACTAAGTCATGACTGGTGCGTAGAAGTATCAGAGGCAACAGATCGCACCAATAAATATCAACATTCACTGACTACCCCACTCAGCGCTGAAGCAGAGCTATATACAGCACTCGTGGTAGCTACTCGAGACTATGTGCAAAAAAGCGGCTTCACAGACATCTGTCTTGGACTCTCCGGAGGAGTTGACTCTGCGCTAGTAGCAACTATTGCAACCGATGCACTAGGAGCAGATCATGTACACCCCGTGTTAATGCCCTCAAGATACTCCAGCGACCATTCATTGAAAGACGCCCAAGATTTACTAGCACGTCAAGGAATTGACGCACAGACAATACCTATTGAAGAATCCCATCAAAGCTTCCACAATCTATTGTCCCCCTCACTAGGAAATGACTTTCCAGGGTTTACTGATGAAAATCTTCAAGCAAGAATTAGGGGAGTCTTATTAATGGCACTATCCAATGCTTTTGGATGGCTCGTCCTTACAACTGGCAATAAAAGCGAATCAGCCGTCGGATTCTCGACCCTATATGGTGACACTGCAGGTGCTTACGCCGTCATACGAGACGTATATAAGACACAAGTATATGAACTATGTCATTGGCGAAATAAACAAGAAGATACGCCAGTCATTCCAGAGAACATATTGACTAAAGCACCATCAGCAGAATTACGACCAGATCAACGCGACGATCAACGACTCCCACCATACGAAGTTCTTGACCCCTTATTAGAGGCCTACATAGAAGGTGACCGAACTAGAGCAGAACTCGTCAACGATGGGTTTGATCGAGAACTAGTCGACCGGGTAGTAAAAATGGTTGATCTCGCAGAATACAAAAGACGGCAAACACCTTTAGGGCCCCGAGTAACAACAAAAGGATTCGGACGTGACCGTCGTCTTCCTGTCGTTAATCGCTATGACGGTTGATTAATTTATTGGCAAATAAGCAACTAGATTTTATTTTTCTTATCTGAAGTGATTTAACAAAAATAAAAAATAGTGACAAACGTCACCATTTAACGTTGTTGTCTCTGTGACCGTGGGTATGGTGACGCCATGAAACGATTTATAACCGTTTCGTGGGAGCCGGTTCAAAACCAAGAAAGTTTTGGTTAATAAACCGCCTTTAAAGGAGAAGACAGGTGACAAATAATCGGGTTGAAAGAGACGAAGAAGATCTTGTCCGTCTTTATCTCACCGACATTGGTCAGTACGAACTTTTAGATAAAGAAGATGAAGTTCGTTTAGCTAAGAAAATCGAAGAAGGCGTTGCCGCTCGAGAAGCTCTTGATAAAAATAGTGGAGCCGACCTAACACCTGCAAAAAGAAGAGAACTACGCCGGGCACTTATTAAAGGTGAACGTGCCACATCAGAGTTCACTAATTCAAATCTCCGACTCGTTGTTTCTATAGCCAAAAAATATCAAGCCTCTGGATTACCTCTTCTTGACCTCATCCAAGAAGGAAACCTCGGGTTAATGCATGCAGTCGAAAAGTTTGACTGGAGAAAAGGTTTCAAATTCTCAACCTATGCAACGTGGTGGATTCGACAAGCCATTACACGCGGTATCGCAAACACGGGACGCACCATTCGCCTCCCAGTTCATGCTGGAGACAC
>JASLTG010000052.1 GCA_030743005.1 Acidimicrobiales bacterium
CCTCGTTGGTGGATTGGAAGAAATCCCAGCGGAAGCCGTCGGTCTCATCAATATTTACGCTGATGAAATCATTGCCGCGGGGCCTGTTGGTTCAGGGGCGGCGTTAAAGATCGCTGTGAATGTCATGACCTACGCCCAATTCGCGGCAGCAACCACATCCCATGACCTGATGACCTCAACTGGAGGAGACCCGAAAGCGTTATTTAAAGCGTGGAAACATATGGGTCAACTCGGAACCCTCACAGAACAATTTAGCCTCCTGCTTGATATACCTAATGAGCATTTCACTGGAGAGTTCAAAGAGAAAATGTTGACACAGGTCGGAATCAGCCAAAAAGATTTATCGCTAGCGATGGATATTGGTTGGCCCAGAGACGGGATGCTTGAATTTCTTAAAGGCATTCACGATGCCATGCCAAACGTCTATAACGCCTACACCGTTGAAACACAATAGGAGAAAATAATGAGCGAAGAAGAAACACTGTACGAGAAAGGCGCTAAGAACCTCACCGAGGTGTACGCCGGCGATGTCGTTGTCATGCCCGAAGGCACCATGCCTTTCATTGATGTGATGCTTCGAACATTATTCGGAGAAGTATGGGAACGCGACGTGTTATCCATTCGTGATCGGCGCCTTCTACTCATGGGAGTTATCGCATCACAAGGACAAGGTGACATTTGGAAAATTCAGGCCAAATCAGCGTTAAAACGTGGGGAACTCACCGCTGATGAATTACGGGAAACGCTTATTATCCTCGCCCCATATGCCGGGTATCCAAACGTAGCGAGTCTGCTTGGCCATTGCGAAGAAGCTATAAACGAATGGAAAAGCGAACAAGAAGAAACTGGTTAGGCTTCGCGGGCATCAAGCTTCAGTTCGCTGCTATCAATATCAGGATGGTCAAGAGCCACACCAAATGACTGGGCTAACAAAAGGCCTACATCGTCCGCTTCAGTCATAGCAGATGGAATAGCTTGTTGCTGCCACGCCTCCAACGCGTCACCGAGCAGGTCAAGGCCCATCTGATTCGCGAATTCCGTTGGTTGCGAATTCCCCATGGTCACGCGAATGAACCGCCGGTCGGGATGTTCAACCCGCCATGTTCGAATACATTGATCAAGTGCTGCTTTCGAAGCCGAATACGAACCAAACATCGCGTTCGCGTCGCCCACGGTTCGTGAAGACATGAAAGCACAGATGCCATCACGATCCATATGGTCCAAAGCAGCCGATGCTGCCAGGTTAGCTCCGAGCACATTCACTCGGTACACGTCCGCCCACACATCAGGGTCGGTATCGGCGATGCGTTGCAGAACCCCGTATCCGGCGACATAGAACATGAGATCAATGCCGTCCATTGCATCAGCAGCGACCTGAGCGACACGAACAGCATCTTCTGGAACTGTGGCATCCCCTGCAACAGCAGTACCAGTGCCCATTTGCTCAACGAGTTGATCTAACCGGTCGCCACGCCGCGCTGACACAGTGACATCAGCGCCTTCCGCTGACGCGGCTCGAGAAAACGCAGCGCCCAAACCCGATGAAGCCCCAATGACAAGAACTCTCCTATCGGAAAGTGCACCTTTCGTTGGCATCCTAACCTCCCTGCTGTCCTTTGTTCGCTACGTTAGCTTAGACCCCATAAGATAGAAAACATAAATAGGATGAGGTAAGGGAGAATTTAATGAATAACCGAGTGACGATCATTTCATCAGACACCCATGCGGGTGGAAAAATCCTTGATTATAAGCCTTACCTTGAATCACGTTGGCATGACGAGTTTGAAGAATGGCGAGCAACGTACCGCAACCCTTTTCGGGACCTTCAGGAAAGCGCACCGGAAGGAAGCTCACGGGACAGGAACTGGGATAAAGATCGTCGAACAACTGAACAATATAACGATGGCATAGTCGCAGAAATCGTTTTCCCTAACACCGTTCCACCGTTTTTCCCAACCGCACAATTCAACGCCCCGCAACCAACACCAAAAAATTTCGAAAGAAGACTGGCGGGCCTCCGAGCTCATGCAAGGTGGTTGAAAGACTTCTGTGCTGAACTACCAGATCAGCGGTGCGGACTCCCTCAAATCGTTCTCAACGACGTTGATGAAGCCATAGCCGATGTTCGCTGGGCTGCCGAAAACGGTTTTACGAGTGTCATGGTCCCGCATGTTCCACCAGACTCTGGCCTGGATCATTATTTCACCGGCACCTACGATCCGCTGTGGAAAGTCTGCGAGGATTTGGGGGTGGTTATCACTCAGCATGGCGGAACCGGGGTACCCAACTACGAAGGAAATCCAGCTACTCCATTCCTCCTTCTCATGGAAGTTCCGTTCTACGCACAAAAGTCAATGTGGCACCTCATCCTGACAGGCGTCTTCGAACGGTTCCCAAAATTGAAATACGTCATGACTGAACAAGGCGTCAGTTGGGTAAAACCAGCACTTGACCGCATGGATGCCATTTGGAATCAGATGGCAAGTACGGGGAGAGTGGGTGAGCTAGGCATGACTACTGATCAGATGCTTCCTCAGAAACCATCCGACTATTTTCAACAGAACTGTTGGATTGGGTCTAGTTTCCCAGCTCCCATTGACGCAGTCGCCATTAAAGAACTTGGTGTAGATCGGGTGATGTGGGGCAGTGACTACCCTCATGACGAGGGTACATACCCGCACTCCAGAGAAGCTCTCAGGAATACGTTCGCTGGTTGGGATGAACAGGATCTCCGGTCGGTACTCGGTCACAATGCTGCTCACGTCTACCAAATGGACTTGGAGAAATTAGCACCATTAGCCGACCAGTACGGCCCGACATTGGAAGAACTTCAGCAACCAATAACTGATATTCCGGATAATTCCAGTCCGGCATTCACCAGAAGATAAGCTATGAAACTCCCTCCCGCAGGAGCTGCACACGACGAAAGAGAAATCGAAGCTGTTCTTGACGTCATGAAGAACAACCCAACTTTAGAAATCGGCGAAAACGTTGAAACATTAGAAAAACGGGTTGCGGAATTACTCTCCAAAGACCATGGAGTAATGGTCAATTCCGGATCATCGTCGCTCCGTCTCGCCATTGACCTTCTTCGGTTAGAACCAGGTGATGAAATCATCACCTCCCCGCTCACGTTCTCAACAGATATCGCACCCATGGTTCAATCCGGCATCATCCCCGTTTTCGCCGACATAGAACCAGACACGTATCAAATAGACGCAACGCAGATACCGGAACTGATCGGGCCACGCACCAAAGCGATACTCACACCCAACCTGTGCGGAAACTGCCCCGACTGGGATTCCATCCGCTCCATTGCAGACCAGCACGGATTGAAAGTTATTGAAGACTCATGCGACGTTCTTGACAGTTGGCAAAGAGGAGAACGAACAGGAACCCGATCAGATATCAGTGTCACCAGTTTCGCTCGTAGTCACGCCATGACCGCCGCAGGCACCGGTGGCATGGTGGGCATCAATTCCGAAGAAGACCTTGACCTATGCCTATCATTGCGGCGATGGGGTAGAAGATCGGAAAGTTATCTGTACGGGTCACGTAAAGATGAAACCGCTCATTTCGGTGAACTCGCTGATGGAACCCCTTACGACATGGTCTTCGTTTTTGACAGTATCGGATACAACTTCGAACCCAATGAAATCAGCGCCGCCTATGGAGTCGTCCAACTCGAAAAACTCGACGAATTCAATGGGCAACGTCACGCGAACTGGCAGAAACTCAATGACTTCATGCAAACACGAGAAGGAGTAACCGTTGGTCAAACACAACCAGATACTGACACCACATGGATGCGGTTCTGCTTCACGATCAATGAAGACGCCCCATTCACACGCGAACAAGTCCAGCAATTCCTTTTAGAAAGGGGTGTGTCAACTCGAATGGTATGGACCGGAAACATTCTCCGCCAACCCGGATTCTCAGACATCACTCACAGAAAACCAGAAAACGGGTTACCCAACTGTGATCACGCAATGGATAAAGCATTAACTCTCCCTATCCACCACCGTCTCAACGCTGACCACATCGGCTACATTTGCGAACAACTCGACCACATGTGGTCACACTACGCATAACCGAAAAAGCCTGGATTTAAACCGAGAAATCCAGAAATAGGTTTTGGGCAATTTCAACGCTTCTAACAG
>JASLTG010000053.1 GCA_030743005.1 Acidimicrobiales bacterium
CGACAGCGGGACCGGTCGGAGCTTCTCGATGAACCTCAACCTCAACTTGAAAGCACAAGAAGAGTACAGCAAACTCGTCGCACACCCTGCGTTACTCCGGCTTCTGGAGTCACTGTGGGGCTATAACACAAATAAGGCTGGTATTTCTTCGCAGCCGAACAAAAAACCTTCGATCTACTACGTCGGCGAGCAGCTCTTTATGAAGGAGGGCGACGCCGCACCGGTCACCTGGCATACAGACACAGCAGATCTACCCATGGCGGGCCTAGACGTAGCAACTCTCTGGATCCCGTTGGAGCCTACGACCCGCGCCCTACAAGAGGACAGCTCTTTTCCGCAGACACTGGAATTTGTCAAAGGTAGCCACCGTAATTTTATCCAGCCAGATGACGGCACTGTGGAGGGACGAACCGAAATCAGCCACATGGTCTACGACTCCGCGTATGGACCCAATAGGGGGCTAGCCCCTCTTGAGGTCGAGGCCGCGCGTTCCGACAAGGAACGAATGCGGGGCACACAAGGGACCGCAGCGAATATTCTCTCCTTCGACACCCAGGTCGGCGATATCGTCGCCTTCCACTGGGCCACCTTCCACGGAGGGGGCGCTACGCCAGTAAGTGTGAGGCGTCGAACAATGGCTCTGCGCTACGTAGGTCCCCGTTGCTTTATGTCGCCACGAAGCACGCACTCGCCGGAGCAACGCGAAAAGTGGTTGAAATCTAAGATCCACCCCTACGAGGGTCCCGAGCCTGCCTTCCAGTTAATACCCTACTTCGGCGGAGACGAAAAAGAATCGCCCGCGAATTCCGGCGTTGCCTACGGGGACAGAGTGCAGTGAGCAAAAACGCGCCTAGGGTTCTACCCATAGACTCTAACCATAGATCAACTGTCGAAGCTTTTGGCGCAACTTTAATACAGTTAGAGCCCTTGGGTGCGGTCGTTCAAGGCCTAGAGCTAGCGGCGACAACCCCGCCTCCGCTCCCAGTTGTTCAGGCTCTAGAACAAACCATGGCCGATCGCGGCTTCATCGTTTTCAAGAGCGAGCATCCACTAGCCGTAGAGCATTTTCTTCAAGCCAGTTGCTGGTGGGGTGGCAAAGCACTCCATAGTACCCATGGTGTCCATCCGGCCACGCCCAATGACAATCCCCATATTTTCCGGCTATCCAACGACATACAAGAAGGTATTTTGGGAGTTGGGCCTCAGTGGCATAACGACGGGAGTTTCAATCCTGGTACGTTTTCACATGCGGGCTACCACATGATTCGTGCGGCAGAAAAAGGCGGTGGTACTTACTTCGCTCACCAAGCTGCGGCTTTTGATGCGCTAGCGCCTGAGAAACAGGCGTATTGGAGCCGTTTGTCCTCGGTAAACGCAACTTCTGGTGTGATTCATCCTGTCGTTCATACTCACCCGCTCTCCAATCGGAGCAGCGTATGGCTGCATCTTGGAATGACCGGGGCGGTGATCTTGAAGGACCCAGACGAAAATATGTTTCGCCTACTCGATGAAGAAGAACTCAGGCTGCTCTGTCTACAATACAACAAATTATTAAACGCAGGACTGGACGAGGGATATGCGATCGAATACGAATACGAAACCAATGACTGCCTATTTATCGATAATCTAGCGGTAGCTCATCGCGCCGCCCCTCAGGCGCATCTGCCCGTGGATGAACAAGGTCTGCGAATCATGCACCGCAGTACCACGCAGGCCACTGAAGTGCTCCAGCCTCATTTTGGTTTACCCATTCATCTAGACATTAACTCGCCAAGCCCGCTTGGTGAGGGCGTATGGCAGTCAGGCGGTATTGGTTTTAGATGGGATGATAACGCGCCCATGCGTAATTAATCTCCCTCTCTCATTAAGGTTGGTAGACACCGAGGCTACATTCTAATAAAGGCTTTAATGATGCCAAACGCAGAAAACCCTTACCTGATTACTTCACGCGCTCGAAAGACCAAGAACCAGAGACATGAACCTCGGAGACGCTCACCACCTCTCCCACTGCATTACGATTGAAGATCCACCCAAGACCAAGGCTACTGTCGAACGCTGTCTCAGATCGAGCTACAAGGTGGGCCATATCAAAGTCTGTGTTCCCGCCTATTTTGACGTAGCGCGGCGTACGCTTGAGAACAAGCTTACCCTTTTTGAGCTCGATTTCTACAGTAACCCGACGGTTGGCCCACAAGCCTTGATAAGTTCCGACATATTCTTCGAGGATTTTTTCGGGGACCACCACCACTTGCTCTTCATACTGATCCATAACACCACCATAGTGACGTCGACTCGTCTTGGATTCATTGCATATGACCTCGAGCATCACCGATTCCGGTCTCAACGCAAGATCAATCGTTGCCTGAACGGGTTCGATAAACGTGCCGGCGTCCTCGTATGTGATTTCGAGTTTCATGCGTCCATAATCGAGACGCGTGTAGCGCTCCGTAATCTGCAACCGATCCGTGTGCGGCAGACCTTCTTGAGTCAGCCAGGTCTTGTCGTTGTAGCCGTTGCTCTTCACAACGAGCGTATCACCCTCCCAACGACCGACCGCGTAGCCCATCCAGCTAGGTAAAAGAGGCTCCTCCACAAGTCCCCGACCATCCATAAAAACCTGGCGATAGGTCATATCGGAATTGAGAATCGCGATGATCTCGGGATGCTGCACTATCCGGCGCATGCCACCAGCTAAAACTTCGGCTGGGTAGGTGCTTGGCCCACTCGGCAGACAATCAAATCTTGGTGCAGTTGAGTGGAAGTTTCGCTCGGCTTCGGCAATAGCGTCGAGCGCCCAGCCCTTAATTCTAGATGAGTCGTATAGGCTACCGCTTGCTTTTTCAGGGACCCACAATCCCGATAGATCCACTCGGTCATCGGCCACCCTAGGCACTGGAGCCGTCAGATTGGGGCTGCCATCGTCAGCGCGGGGCACGAGCGGAAACCCCCAATCAAACCACTGTGCATGAAGAGATGAGCTCATCGAGACTACCAGAATTAAGGCTACAAGCTTTCGCATTTGCTTCTTTTCCTTTCTCATTTTCAGATTCAGCTCCTATAGCGCAGGCTAATTCTCTCTTGGGATCCAGAAGACCTCCGAATCGCTCAAGTGTATAGTATTAAGCTAACTCAAACCAAGAAGGCCGACACAGGGAGGAGGAGGACATGCGCACACGATTAAGTCGAACTTTGCGGGCGACGTGCCTGGCTGCAGTCTTTCTTGTTACTTCAGTTGAGTCACTAGCGCACCATTCTTTTTCAGCTGAATTCGATGTCGGCCGACCTGTCGAATTCACCGGCAAAGTCGTGGAAATAGAGTGGACTAATCCCCACGCATGGGTGCATATCGAAACAACAGACGAAGAAGGAAACCAACAGCGGTGGGCCATCGAACTAGTGGGAATCAATGCACTCATGAGAACCGGATTTAACCGGCGGACGGTAAAAATTGGTCACATGTTGACAGTATCCGGATTTGGCGCTCGCAACACCACAAACACCGCTAACGCCGCTTCGGTTATGAGGACCGAGACAAACGAAGTACTTTGGGCGACCCCAGGTTTTTCACCTAAGTAGCCACGAACTCACAACTATAAAATCAAGGACACAAGATAGATGACAGATTCAAATACACTGGAAGGGGGATGTCTTTGCGGCAATATCAGATTTTCGACAACTGCAGATCCCAGTTATCAGTTGCTGTGTTAC